>JBPBQJ010000073.1:0-5036 GCA_050954765.1 Janthinobacterium lividum
AGGCCGCCTTCTTCGACTACGACAATGACGGCGACCTCGACATGTTTTTGCTCAATCACAACATCAAGAAGATTGACAACATGGAGTTTGCCCGCCACAAGGACGAGGTAGATGCGCTGGCCGGCAACAAGCTCTTCAAGAATGAGAACGGCCATTTTGTAGACGTATCGAAGGCCGCGGGCATTGTGCAAAGCCCACTCACGTTCGGGCTAGGTATTGCGGTGGCCGACATCGACAAGGATGGCTGGCAGGATATCTACGTCACGAACGACTACAACGAGCCCGACTACCTATATATCAATAATAGGAACGGCACGTTTACCAACCGCTCGCAGCAGATGCTGCGGCACCACTCGCAGTTTTCGATGGGCGTGGATATCGCTGATTTCAACAACGATACGCGGCCCGATATCATTACCCTCGACATGCTACCGGCGGATAACCACCGCCAGAAGTCGCTGCAGTTGCAGGAAAACTACGAGCTGTTTGAGTTGCAACAGCAGCAGGGCCTGTACCCGCAGTACATGCGCAACATGCTGCACCTCAACAACGGCGACGGCACTTTTAGCGAGATTGGGCAGCTAGCCGGCGTGTCGAAAACCGACTGGAGCTGGTGCCCGCTGATTGCCGACTTCGACAACGACGGCTACAAGGACATCTACATCAGCAACGGCTACCTGCGCGACTACACCAACAAGGATTTTCTACGCTACTGGGGCGATTACAAAATCAAGAAGGCGATGGCTAGGGAGCCATTCTTGCTGATGGACCTGGTGACGGCAATGCCCGCCACGGCCGTGCCCGACTACATTTTCCGCAACGAGCACAACCTCACCTTTTCCAACAAGCAGCAGGAGTGGGGCTTGAACCAAGCCAATATGTCGAACGGCGCCATCTACGCCGACCTCGACAACGACGGCGACCTGGACCTGGCGGTGAACACCATCAACCAGCCGGCTAGCCTCTACCGCAACCACGCCACCGACGCGAACCACACCACCTACCTAGCTATGAAGCTGAAAGGCCCGGGCCAAAACACCCAGGCCGTGGGCGCCAAAGTGTACGTGTACACGCCCGGCCAGGCGCAGTACCAGGAGGTGAACCCCAACCGTGGCTACCTCTCGTGCGTGTCCACGACCCTCAACTTCGGCCTGGGTACCAACCAGCGCGCCGACTCGGTGCGCATCATCTGGCCCAACCAGACTACCCAACTGCTTACTAATGTGAAGGCTAGCCAGCTGCTCCAGCTAAGCGGCCAGCCCAAGGATAAGCCGGTGGCCCAAGCGGCTGCTACGCCCAAAATGGTGTTTAAGCCCGCTACGGCGCTATTCGATTTCAAGCCCGAAGAAGTAGCCCTGAACGACTTTAAGCGCCAGGTGCTGATGCTGTTCATGTACTCCAAAACGGCTCCCGTGCTGGTGAAGGCCGATGTGAACAAGGATGGCCGCGACGACCTGTTTGTGAGCGGCGCCAAAGACGAAGTCGGCAAGCTGTACCTGCAGCAGCCGAGCGGCAAATTTGTGGAGGCGCCGCTGGGGCGCAGCGCCAGCCGGCCGGTGGGCACGGTAGCCGCCGCCACCTTCTTTGACGCCACCGGCGATGGCTATCCCGACCTCTACGTGGCCAAGGGCGGCTACGCGCTCTACGAGGCGGGGCAAGACGAGCTACAAGACGAGCTGTATATCAACGACGGCAAGGGCCACCTGACCCTAGCTGCCGCCGGGCTACCCGTGCTCACGGCCGGCAGCAAAAGCTGCGTGCGCGTGGCCGATGCCGACAACGACGGCGACCAGGACCTTTTCGTGGGCGGCCGCGTGGTGCCGGGCCGCTACCCGCTAGCCCCGCCTAGCTACCTGCTGCTTAATAATGGCAAGGGCACCTTCACGGCCGCCGAAGTGCCCTTTGCCCACGCCGGCATGGTCACGGATGCCCAGTGGGTAGACCTGAACAAGGACGGCCGCGAGGACCTGGTACTATGCGGCGAAATGATGCCGCTGAGCGTGTGGGTCAATACGCCGCAGGGCTTTAAAGACCAGACCACCGACTACTTCGCTAGCCCCCAGCCGGGCCTGTGGTTTAGCCTGCACGTGGCCGATGTGAACGCCGACGGCCAGCCCGATATTGTGGCCGGCAACATCGGGCTGAATAGCCCCCTGCGGGCCACCGCCCAAGAGCCGGCCGCGCTGTACTACGCTGATTTTGACGGCAATGGCTCCATTGACCCGTTCTTCAATTTCTACGTGGATGGCAAAAGCTACCCCTTCGTGAGTCGCGACGAGTTGAATGACCTCATCTACCCCATGCGCCGCCGCTTCACGTCTTACAAGGCCTACGCCGATGCGACCATGACGGAGATTTTTCCCGCTGAGGACCTCGCCAAGGCCAGCAAGCTAGAAGCCACCGAGCTGCGCACTATGCTCTACATCAATAACAAGGGCAAGTTCACGGCGGCCGAGCTGCCAATGGAGGCGCAGTTTTCCGTCGTGAGCCAGATAACGAGCGGCGATTACAACCACGACGGCCACCCCGACCTGCTGTTGCTGGGTAACCACACCGACAACCGCCTGAAAATGGGCAGCATCGATGCTGGCTACGGCTGCCTACTGCAAGGCGACGGCCGCGGCCACTTCAGCTATGTGAAGCAGCCAGCGGCGGGCATTTGCGTGGTCGGCGACGTGAAGTCGGTGAGCGAGATTATGGTTAACCGCCAGCCCTACTTGGTGGTAGGGGTCAGCAACGGCCCCGTGCAATTTTACCAAGAATAACGAGCTTAGCAGCAGTACTGATGAAACCCCAAACCATTCTGGCTACGGTAGCGCTGAGCGCGCTGGCTTGCGCTAGCGCAAGCGCCCAATCTGCGCGCGTGGCCGAACAGCTTAATCCGGGTAAGGCACTCGACATCATTAATATGACGATGGTGCACGACGTTATCAGTCCGCCGGCAGCGGCGCGCTACTACGCCTACAGCATGCTGGGCGCCTACAGCATTGTGGCGGCGCACAACGCGAGTTTGCCAACGCCGCAGCACCTGGTAAAAGGCTTCACCACCGACCTGCGCCTAGACACGGTGAAGGCGCCCTACAACCACCAAATAGCGGCCTACTACAGCATGCTCGAAACGGCCCGCCTGCTGCTGCCCTCGGGCGAAACGCTAGCCGGCGAGGAAGCCGATTTTTTGCAGGGGCTAGCCAAGCAAGGCACGGCGCCGGACATACTCAGCCAGTCGGCTAGGGTAGGCAAGCTGGCTGCTGCGGCGGTAGTGAAATTCTCCAAGTCGGATAATTACGGCAAGCTGAGTGCCCTTAAGCGCTACACGCCGGTACGGGCCGAAGGCAACTGGTACCCCACGCCGCCGGCCTACCTCGAAGCCGTGGAGCCTAACTGGAAAACCATTCGCCCGCTGGTAATCGATTCGGCCAGTGAGTTTCGGCCGGCGCTGCCGTGCGCGTTTAGCAAGGACACCACCTCGGCCTTTTACAAGCAGGCGCGCCAGGTGTACCGGGTTGGGAAAAAGCTAACCGACGAGCAGGTGCAGATAGCGCAGTTCTGGGACTGCAACCCGTTTGCCGTGAATACGGCGGGCCACATGTCTATAGGTTTCAAAAAAATCAGCCCCGGCGGGCACTGGATGAACATTGCGGCCCTGGTGGCTAAGCAGCAGAAAGTAGGGTTCGACAAAACGACCTACGTGCTCTGCGTAGAGGGCATTACCCTTATGGATGCTTTCATCAGTACCTGGGATATGAAGTACGCCACCAACCGTATTCGCCCCGAAACCTACATCAACAAGTACATGGACGTGAAGTGGCAGCCCTTTTTGCAAACGCCGCCCTTCCCGGAGTACACCAGCGGCCACGCCGTGGTGTCCAATGCCTCGGCCGAGGTGCTCACCTACCTGCTAGGCGATAAAATCCCCTACGTCGATGATACCGAAATTCCGTTTGGCAGCGGCCAGCGCTCGTTCACGTCCTTCCGCCAAGCCGCGCAGGAGGCCTCGGTGTCGCGCTTCTACGGTGGCATTCACTACATGGATAGCATCGAGAGCGGCAACGAGCAGGGCCGGAAAATAGGCCGCTATGTCGTGGCGAAAGTGCTGGTGCCGAGCGGCAAGGCCAAGGTTGGCAAAAGCCAGGCCGTGCTCAGAAAATAAGCCACTGGCGCCGCCTGCCACGACAGCCAAGCCCCAATACTAAGCCTGGCTAGCCTCGCGCAGCTGGGCTACCAGCTCGGCCACAATGGTCGCATCCGTTTGCCAGCGGGGCGCATCAAACTCGGTGGCCCGAGCTGCGGCTAGGGGTGCCACTAGCCGCTTAGCGCTGGCATGAAACTCGGCTGCACCCGTGGCCTGCACCAGCGCCGGCAGGGTAGCGGGCGTTACCCCGGCACCCGGCATGATACTGATGCGCCCCGCCGCCTGGCGCACCAGCGCTGCTAGCTGGGCCTGGCCGGCCGGCGCGCTGGCCTCGCCGCCCGAAGTGAGCACCCGGTGGCAACCCAGGGCGATGATTTCCTCCAGGGCCTGCGCTTGGTTTTGGCACACGTCGAAAGCCCGGTGAAAGGTGAGTTGGAGCGGCCCGGCGGCTTCGATGAGCGCGCGGCAGCTAGCCACGTCTACGCGGCCGGCTTCGTCGAGGGCGCCAATTACGACACCGGCGCAGCCTAGCGCCCGGCACTGCGTCACGTCGGCCACCATGCTGGCTAGCTCGTCGGCGTCGTAGCAGAAGTCGCCCGGCCGGGGGCGAATGAGCACAAAGACCGGGATGGCTAGCCGGCTGAGTACTTGCTGTATCATGCCATACGAAGGCGTGGTGCCGCCTTGCTCCAGGTTTTGGCACAGCTCGATGCGCTGCGCGCCCCCCGCCTGGGCCGCCACGGCCGACTGGATGGAGCCAGCGCAGATTTCGAGTGAGTAGGTGGGCGGCTGGCTAGGGTGGGGGTGTTGAATAGCTGTCATGACGTAAAGGCTAAAAACAAACGTCGTGCTGCTCCGGCAGCCGCTTGCCGCAGCAACTCTTCCGCATTATTCAGCGAGGCGG
>JBPBQJ010000074.1:0-4825 GCA_050954765.1 Janthinobacterium lividum
CATACATAGCGGCATACGCCTGCCGAGAAAGGGGTAGGGACATAGCGTTACTAATCTGGATGTGAGATATAAATTACTTGCTTAATTTTATTAGCGGAAAATGTTAGGTCTAGGTCTTCAAAACCAGCAATGTCCTCTAACCTAACTTTGTTATTGCTCAAGTATTTATTTGGTATAAAAGTATTTTTTTCTTTTAGTAAGAAAGAAATGCTGTTTGAGAGGGCAGCAGGATTTGAGAGATTACAGTAATACAAAAATTGGTTACCATCTGCTTTGTAATACTGAATTGTATCGCCAGAAAACGAAAACGTAATTAATTTTCCGCCATATGATTCATCAAATTGTGTTATTGTTTTCTTGAATTTATAAGTGCCATCCGCAAGGTTGAGCCTCTTTATAGATGCGGTGAAAGTATTAATGGCAATTGGATTTTCTACGCGAAGCGGCTTTGTGGTGAGTACACGCTGGCTAGGATTGGTAAAAGAGAAGAGCGCAATTCCTATTGCGTAAATGAGTAATTTCATAAGGGTAGTATGACTCTCTAGAGTTTTGATTGTTACCCCAGCTTCCCCAGCGCCTGCTGCTTGCCGGTCTCATCGAGCGGGCCATCAATCCAGCCGTTGCCGCCGTACACGCGGCGCTCGCCGGCCAGTGCTACCAACTGCACGCGCTTGCGCTCGCCCGGCTCGAAGCGCACCGCTGTGCCGGCCGGAATATGGAGCCGGTAGCCAAACGCCGCCGCCCGGTCGAAGTCCAGCCCCGCGTTAGTTTCGAAGAAGGGGTAGTGCGAGCCCACCTGCACCGGCCGGTCGCCCCGGTTCAGCACCTCCAGCTCGATAACGGGGCGGTTTTCGTTCAGGATAATGTCGCCGTCGGCCAGCAGGTACTCGCCCGGCACGGTGGCGGGCACCGGCGCGGCGGCCGGGGCCGTGCGGCTGAGGCCACTGCCGTAGAGGGCCAATTCGGGCGAGCCGTGCTCGCGGCAAATGGGCTGGTGCACGGTCACGAGCTTGGTACCGTCGGGGAAGGTGCCTTCTACCTGCACCTCGTGCAGCAGGTCGGCCACGCCCTCCAGCACGTCATTGAAGCCCAGGAGCTGCTTGCCCTTGTCCATGAGCGTGGCCACCGATTCGCCGTCGCGGATAAACTCCAGAAGCTGGGTGGCGAGCAGGGCGGCGGCCTCGGGGTAGTTGAGGCGCAGGCCGCGGGCGTAGCGCTTCTGGGCCACTACGCCGGCCTGGTGCAGTACCAGCTTGTCGAGGTCTTTGGGGGCGAGGTGCATAGGCTAGGTGGTTTAGGCGCTAATGTAGGGGCTGCCGCGAACAACGCCTGACCTCACCCCCCCGGCCCCTCTCCTTGGGGAGAGGGGGAGCCAAGCGTCGATGGACGTTAGCAGTCGATAAAAAGTCGTTAGGCTCCTCCTCTCCCCAAGGAGAGGGGGCCGGGGGGTGAGGTTAGGCGCTAAACGAGCTTACATATTCGCCCACACCATCCACCCTCCATATCCCACGCTCAGCGCCGACGATAGTACCACCGCCCCCGCCCGCAGCCGCCGCCCCAGTTGCATGCGTAGCGTGAAGGGCACGCGCATCAGGCTCACCGCCACCAGCATCCCCAGCACCGAGCCGAGGCCAAACAAAATAATATAAGCCACGGCCCAAGCCGGCTGCGGGATGGCGCTGAGCACGGCCAGCACCAGCGCCCCGCTACCCGCCAGCCCATGCACCAGCCCCACCGTGTAGGCAAAGCCCGCCCGCTGCTTCGGCAGCTGAAACGACTGGTACGAGTTTTTATCAAGTAAGCGACTAATGCCTAGCCCGATGAGCATGACGCCCACCGCCGCCTCGAAGTAGCCCGAGTGCAGCCAGGTGGCGCGGCTAAAGATGATAATCGACCCGAACAGCACCAGCATGGTGGTGTGCCCTAAGCCCCAAAATAGCCCGTCGCGCAGGGCCGGCCCCAGCCGGTCGTGGCGCGTGACGAGGGTGCTCACGGCCAGCAGGTGGTCGGGCTCGAAGGCGTGGCCCATGCCGACCACGGCCGCGAATAAGATGGGAACAATGGGCTGCATTCCTACAAAAAAGCGCCTGTCAGGCCGAGCAAGCGGATGCTAGCTAAGCATGACAGGCGCTTTGGTCCAAGCGATGAGTAAAATTAAACTGTCTTAATCATCCAAATCTGGCAGCCAAAATGGCCGCTGTTGCCCAGCGCTGCTGGCAGGTAGGTAAAGCCCAGCTTCTCATACAGCGGAATGGCCTGGGTCAATTCCTCGGTGGTTTCGAGGTAGAGGCGCGCGTAGCCATTGGCGCGGGCCGCTTGCAGGCAGTGGCCGATGAGCGCCTTGCCCGCACCCTGGCCCCTGGCGGCGGGCCGTAGGTAAAGCTTCACTAGCTCCACGGTGTCGGCGGGCAGGTTTTCGGTGGGAAAAATGCCGCCGCCGCCCAGCACCTCGCCCTTGAGCTCAGCCACGAAATAGGCGCAACGTGCCGTTTGGCTGAACAGTTCGTAGAGGTGGTCGGTGGCTTCGTCGTAGTAGGCTGTGCCGGGCTTGGCGGCCCCGTATTCGGTGAGCGTTTCGCGGATGGCGCGGGCTAGGGCCGCATTATCGCCGGGAGCAATGGGACGGATAGTGATTTCCGGATTCATAGGTAATAATACTGGCAGTACTGGCGCGAGTTTAGCGCAGCGTAACTCGTGCCGGCCATGAGTGGAGGCTGTGCCTCTACTGCCGCGCCAGCGGCAAACCGGGACCAATTCTAACGCGAGCTTGCCGCTAGCACGGCAGTGGAGTTGAAAACTCCACGTCATGGTTAGGCACGAGTTACGCTGCGCTAAACTCGCGCCAGCGTTGGTGATGTATATGCTATTTCAGCAATTCGTGCAGCACGGTCTGCATCGAGAACGTGCGGTTGCCGGCCTCCTGAATGATAAGCGAACCTGGCGCATCGAGCACAGCATCGGATACCTCCACATTGCGGCGCACGGGTAGGCAGTGGATGAATTTGGCGTCGTCGGTCAGGTGCATGTGCTCGGGCGTCAGCATCCAGCTCGGGTCGTTGCTGAGCACCTGGCCGTAGTCGCGGTAGCTGCTCCAGTTTTTGGCCTGCACGTAGTCGGCGCCTTCTAGGGCCTTGCGCTGGTCGTATTCGATGGTAGTGCCCTTCGTGAATTTGGGGTCCAGCTCGTAGCCGTGCGGGTGGGTAATGACAAAATCAACCCAGTCAACTTCCGAAAACCAATCGGCAAACGAGTTGGGCACGCACTGCGGCAGGGCGCGCACGTGCGGCGCCCAGGTCAGTACCACTTTGACACGCTCCTTTTTCTTTGTTTCGGCCACCGTAATAAGGTCGGCAAACGACTGCAACGGGTGCAGCGTAGCACTTTCCAGGCTAATGACCGGCACCGTGGCGTATTGCAAAATTTTGCTCAGCACCTCCTCACTATAGTCGGCTTCCTTGTCCTTGAGCGTGGGGAAGGTGCGCACACCCAGCACATCGCAATACTGGCTCATCACCGCGATAGCATCCTTAATGTGCTCCTGCGTTGTACCGTTCATCACGGCGCCGTCGGCCATTTCCAGCGTCCACGAGTCGGCCCCAGCGTTCAGCACCCAGGCTTGCGCGCCTAAGTTATAAGCGGCCTTCAGGCTGCTGAGGCGCGTGCGCAGACTGGGGTTGAAGAAAATTAGGCCTACGGTTTTATTCTTGCCCACGTGCTGGTAGCCGTAGGGGTTTTGCTTGATTTGCAGCGCTTGCTGCAATAATGCTTTGTAGTCGCCCGCATCGGCGAAGGAGAGGAAGTTCTTCATTTCTTAATAAAGTAGCTCAAAATTAAGAAACCGTCATGCCGAAAAGAGGGAAGTACCTTGGCTGGTTGACGCTAGGGGTAATAATCTAACGAACCCTGCCAAGATGCTTCCCTCCGTTCAGCATGACGGTCTACTTATAACTCATGCCGTTGGGATATTACCCCGCCTTATACTCGTTCCAGCTCTTTATCTTCAAATCGCTCATCTCCAATTCGCAGAACGCGGTAATAAACGCGCTCGCCAACCGCGCATTCGTCAGTAGCGGGATGCTAAAATCAACGGCCGTGCGGCGAATCTTGTAGTCATTATCTAACTCGCCTTTCGTCAGGTTTTTGGGGATGTTGATGACCATTTCGATTTCTTTATTCCGCAGGTAGTCGAGCACGTTGGGCTGCTCCTGGCTGTCGGGCCAGTGGAGCAGGGTAGAGGCTAGCCCCATATCAGCCAGGAACTTGTGCGTGCCCGCCGTGGCGTAGAGCGTGAAGCCGCGCTCGGCCAGCAGCTTCGCCACCGGCAGCAGCGTCACTTTCGAGGCGATGGGGCCACCCGAAATCAGCACCGATTTTTGGGGGATACGGTAGCCTACCGACAGCATCGACTTGAGCAGCGCCTCGGCGGCGGTGTCGCCCAGGCAACCGACTTCGCCGGTCGAGGACATGTCCACGGTCAGTACCGGGTCGGCGCCGGCCAGGCGGGTGAAGGAGAACTGTGAGGCCTTGACACCCACGAAGTTGGCATCGTACACCAGCTCGCTGGCGTCGCGGTCTACGGGCACGCCCAGCAGTACTTTCGTGGCTTTGGTAATCAGGTTATTGCCCGATACTTTCGACACGAAGGGGAAGCTGCGCGAGGCGCGGATGTTGCACTCGATAACCTTGAGGTCGTTGTTTTTGCCCAGAAACTGGATGTTGAACGGCCCGCTGATTTCGTAGCGCTTGGCGATTTTCTCGGCAATGGCTTTGAGGCGGCGCACCGTTTCCACGTACACCTTTTGGGGGGGGTAGTACATGGTGGCGT
>JBPBQJ010000075.1:0-4729 GCA_050954765.1 Janthinobacterium lividum
GAGGGCCTGAACTACCTGCAAAACTCCTACACCCGCGCCAGTATCGACCAGTTTAACGCGGCCGTGAACGCCTACGTGGCCGCCAATACCGGCAGCACCGCCGCCCAGGCCGCCGTGCTGCCCCAAAACAGCCAGTTGCTGCAAGTCGCCAATCTGCCCACCGAGCAGCCCGAGCAAATCAACGCCTTCGAGGTCGGCTACCGCAGCGTGCTGTTCGACAACAAGCTAGCCATCGACGCCGATGCGTATTTCAACGTCTACTCTGGCTTCCTGGGCCAGGTAGAAGTGAGCGTACCCAAAGACGCCAGCGGCAACCAGGTAACCGTGGGCACCGATGCCGCCGCCCTGGCCGCCCTGCGCGCCAACCGCGACACCCGCCAAGACCGCTACCGCGTGTACACAAACTCGCGCCAGGACTACCGCAGCTACGGCTCCACGCTGGGCCTGACCTACAATTTCTACCAGAAATTCACCCTAGCTGGCAACGTCAACTACAACGCCCTTTCGGCCAATAGCCAGACCGACGTCTTCGTCACTGGCTTCAATACGCCCAAGTGGGCCACTAACCTCTCGTTCGGCAACCGTGAGATTGTGCGCAATTTCGGCTTCAATGTGAACTGGCGCTGGCAGGATTCCTTTCTATGGGAAAGCCCCCTGGCCACCGGCCAGGTACCGGCCTACCAAACCATCGACGCTCAAGTAAACCTGCGCGTGCCCACCCTGAAATCGACCGTCAAGCTCGGCGGCACCAACCTTTTCGACCGCCGCTATTTCCAGTACGCGGCCGGCCCCACCATTGGGGCGCTGTACTACGTGAGCGTCACCTTCGACGCCACTGTACTGCACTAGCTTATAATTCAATACATTCCATGTCCGATACCCTAGCCGCCGCGCCTAAGCTTTCCGAAGTTGAGCACGTTAAAATTGCCAGCCGCTACCTGCGCGGCACGCTCGTCGATAGCCTGGCCAACCGCCTCACCGGCGCGCTCAACCCCGACGACACACACCTCATCAAGTTTCACGGCTCGTACCAGCAAACCGACCGCGACCTCGACAGCGAGCGCAAGCGCCAAAAGCTGGAGCCGCTGTTCTCGTTCATGATTCGGGTGCGCGTACCCGGCGGCGTGGCCTCGGCCCCGCAGTGGCAGCGCATGGATGCCCTGTCCGATGCTTACGGCAACGGCACCATGAAGCTCACTACGCGCCAGACCTTCCAGCTCCACGGCGTGCTCAAGCGCAACCTGCCGGCCGCCATTCAGGGCTTCAACGAGGTGCAGATGGACAGCATCGCGGGCTGCGGCGACGTGAACCGCAACGTGATGTGCAACACCAACCCGCATGAGTCGGCGGTGCACGGCGAGGTGGTGCGCATTGCGCAGGAAATCAGCGCGCACCTCACGCCGCGCACCAGCGCCTACCGCGAAATCTGGCTCGACGGCAGCCTGCTCGAAACCACTGAAGCCGTGGACGATGAGCCCATTTATGGCCACACCTACCTGCCGCGCAAGTTTAAAATTGCGCTGGCCCTGCCGCCTTACAACGACGCCGATATTTTTTCCAACGACATCGGCCTCATCGCCATCGAGGAAAACGGCGAGTTACTGGGCTTCAACGTGGCTATCGGCGGCGGCTTGGGCATGACCTTCGGCATGAACGAAACCTACCCGCGCCTGGCCGACCTCATTGGCTTCGTGCCCGCCGATAAGGTCATCGACGTGTGCGAGAAAGTCGTGACTATTCAGCGCGACTGGGGCAACCGCGAAAACCGCAAGCTCTCGCGCCTCAAGTACACCATCGACCGCGTTGGCCTGCCCGCCTTCGTGGCCGAGCTGCACCAGCGCCTGGGCTACGAGCTGGCCCCTAGCCGCGCCTACCGGTTCCAAAGCTCCAGCGATGCCTTCGGCTGGACCGAGAGCCCGAGCGGCCTCGCGCAGCTCGTACTGTTTGTGGAAGGCGGCCGCGTGCTCGACCTCCCCGGCTACCACCTCAAGTCGGCGCTACGCGAAATCAGCGCCTTTCACACCGGCGAGTTTCGCCTCACCGCCAACCAGAACCTGATTCTGGCCAATATTGAGCCCCAGCACGTAGCCCGCGTGCAGGCCATTCTGGAAGAAGCCGGCGCCGCGCCTAAAGCCGACCAGCTCACGGCCCTGCGCCGCGGCGCGCTAGCCTGCGTAGCCCTCAACACCTGCTCGCAGGCCTTCGCCGAGGCCGAACGCTACCTGCCCCAACTGCTCGATAAGCTCGACGCCGTTATCCGGGCCCACGGCCTGGCCGAAACCGGCATCCTCATCCGCATGACCGGCTGCCCCAACGGCTGCGCCCGCCCTTACCTCGGCGAAATTGGTCTCGTGGGCAAGGCGCCCGGCCGTTATAACCTCTACCTCGGCGCCGACCACGCCGGCGAGCGCCTCAACAAGCTCTACCGTGAGATGCTCGACGAAGACGGTATCCTACGCGAGCTGTCGCCTCTGCTCGCCGCCTACGCCGCCAATCGCCAGCCTAGCGAAGGCTTCGGCGATTTCGTGGTGCGCACCGGCGTAATAAAAGCCACGGTGCGCGGGCTGGATTTTCACGAGTAAGTCTTATTTTACAACCGATTATGGCTACTGACCTTCTTTCGACCGCGCCGCCCGCCGTAGCGGCTGCCGGCCGACCAGGGCCGCTAGCCGGCCCCGCGCTGCCCGTGTTTCTGGATTTAGAGCAGCGTCGGGTGCTGCTCGTTGGCGGCGGTGCCGAGGCCCTGGCCCAGCTTACCGCCGTACTGCACGCGCACCCGCACGCCGTCGTCACAGTGGTAGCGTCGCATCTACTGCCCGCGCTCTCGACATTAGCGGGCCAGCATCCCCAAGTAAATCTGCACCGGCGTGCCTTCGACCCCGACGACCTGGCCGGCCACGACTTGGTACTGGTCGCCACCGCCGACGCCGACCTGCACGGCCGCGTACGCGCCGCTTCATCGGCCCGGCGGCTGCACGCAGTAGCCGCACTAGGCCCTACCGATGAGGCAGCGGCGGTCGATTATTGGCGCCGCGTGGCTACGGCCACACTAGGGGTGTTTGCGCTGTTTCTGGTGGTTAATATCCTGTCGTATTACTTCACCTGGCAGCAGGCGTGGCAGGTGGCTAGCAACTCGGGCACGTTCTACACCTTTGTGGGCGTAGGCTTTGTGGCTCAACTTATTGATGGGATGCTGGGCATGGGCTACGGTGTAGTTTCGGCCATCAGTCTGATGTCGCTGGGACTGAGTCCGGCTTCGGTGAGCGCCAGCATTCACACGGCCGAGATGTTTGCCAGCGGCGCGTCAGGATACAATCACTATCGCTTCGGCAACGTCAACAAACGTCTCTTCAAGGTGCTGCTGATACCCGGCATCTTGGGGTCGATAAGCGGCGCATTGCTACTCGCCCATTTTGGCGAGCAGTACGCCGATATTATTAAGCCAGTGCTTGCGGTATACTTGCTGTTTCTAGGACTGCGCATTATCAGCAAAGCCGTGCGCAAGCAGACGCAGCAACGCCGAAAGGTGAAAAATGCCGGCTGGCTAGCAGGCGCCGGCGGCTTCCTCGACTCGTTTGGCGGCGGCGGCTGGGGCCCGTTGGTCACGAGCACGCTCATCGCCAATGGCCGCACGCCTAACTACGTTATCGGCACTGTAAGCTTGGTTGAGTTCTTTGTCACGTTCGCCAGCGCGCTCACGTTTTTCTCCATTATGGGCTTCTCCCATTGGCAAATTGTGCTAGGGCTAATTGTGGGCGGCGTCACGGCAGCGCCCCTCGCCGCTCGGCTAGCCGGCCGCTTGCCCACGCGCTGGATGTTTATTGGTGTGGGCACAATGGTGGTAGTGTGGAGCCTTTGGGCGCTTCGCAAGGTCGACTTTTCTGCCATCTGGCACTACGTGCAAACACACTTCTTCTCAGCAGCTTAATTTAAAGTCCAGAGTATTCCACCCCTCTTTTAGCAGGGTTTTGAGGGCATTTAGAAAGAAAATCTGTCCGTAGCTATTCTCATCGCCAAGCGGCTCGTGCATTACGAAGCTGTTTATTAGCCTCGCACTAACCACATACCTAGCTCGGCGCAAATGCGCAGAACTTAGGTTACAAGTAAATTTAGTACTGCCTTTAGTAGTAGTTGGTGGTAATCTGGTACATCTGGTGCTAAGCGCCGAGTTGGGGTTGTCCAAGCCAAACGCTAGGTGCAGCGTAGCACGAAAAACACCACTACCAGTAGAATTGCCACTAGTATACTAGCCGTATTCCTGTTGCATATAGCTGTGCCCAATGAACTTGTCCTCTAGCATCACTATGCCTACCCTTAGTCTGCATAATCAGATAAAGCACGAGTTACGCACTTCGTAATGGTGTTACCTTCAGTAACCTATACAAGTGGACGGGTAGCGGACTTTAGGCAAAAAAGTCAAAAAATTGTAACACAAAGTCCTTTGTTACTTTATATTGACCACATTTTCTTATAAAATACCAGCCGTCTGAAATTTTTCACTGAGGAAATAGTACATCATCAACCCAGCTTTTTTAAAGCACTTCTGTAAAAACAAAACTTTTACGGATATTTGGACATGCAGTTACCAAAGCGAGACTCAAGCCGGCCTAGCCCAGCGCTCCCTTGAGTTGGCACTGCGGCAACTAGTGTAGCACTAAACAACAACGGGAGACCGGGGCAAACCGCCGCGCAAACAGGTACCGTAGCCTACTCATTCCCCCGCTTATAA
>JBPBQJ010000076.1:0-4382 GCA_050954765.1 Janthinobacterium lividum
CCGCCGAATGGGCCCCAACCTCGGGCGCGTACAGGCACTGCACCTGGCTGAGGCCGCCCGAAAAATTTCCGGCCTGGCTAGCCCGCAGGCGGTACTCGAAGACGTGGGTACCGCGCGGCACCTCACCCAGAAAGAAGTTGGTGGCCGCATCGCGCGGGCTCTCATAGTACCCTAGCCCGCCCTGGTAGCGGTAGCCACTGAGCTGATTGATGGGCTCAAGCCCAGCGGCGCGCTGGTCCTTGAGGTGCACGTACTCGAGGGCGCGGTCGGTGCGCAGCACGAGGCGCACCACGAGGGCGTCGCCCACGCGCAGGGGCGTGGCAGCCGATATTTTCTCGAGCTGCGGGCCGGCGGCGGTGCGGGTTTCGCGGTAAAGCTGGCGCTCGAGGCTGAGCGGCGTGGCGGCGGGCGTCACCTTGTCGAGGTCCTCGAAGTACTGCCAGTAGAGCGCGCCCCAGGCCGGGCCGGCATCGGTTTTAGTGACGGTGACTTTGCCTTGAGCGGGCTGAATTTCGGCGGCGGGCCAAGTGGTTTTGTAGTAGCCGGTGCCGGCCTGGCTAGCCTCGGGCTTGATGGCCTGGCCACCCACCGCCACCTGCAACGGCTGGGCGGGGGCTAGCCAGCTGGGGCCGCGCAGCAGCAGGGCGTAGCAGGCATCGGCGGTGGCGCGGGTGCTTTCCCAGCTGTGGGTGCGCTTGTGGGCCAGCAGCCAGAGCTTCATCTCGTCCACGGATTTCTGGTCGTTCTTGATTTCGTCGAAGGCTTCGATGAGGGTGGCCTGGGTTTCGGTGGGGGCCTCGCGCCAGTAGTAGCCGCCGGTCACGTCTTGCCAGTACATGCCCAGCTCGGGGCTGTGCAGGGCATTTTCGGCGAGGGCGCGCAGGATGGTTTGGGCGGCGGGCGCGGCCTTATCGGCGCGGAAGAGGGCTAGCGCAGCCTGCGCTTGCAGGTAGCGGGCTTGGCCGGTCCAGTGCGCGGCGGCCTGGCTGCGGTAGTAGACGTAGGCTGCCTTCGCCTCGGCGACTACCGGCTGGGCTAGCCAGAAGCTGCGGGCATAGAGCGCCTGCACGGCGAGGTCATCGAGGTGGCTGTCGGCCAGCTTCACATTCTTCTGGCGGCGCAGCGCAGCGTAGTCTTTCGCTAGGGCGCCGTCGAGGTAGTGCAGGGCGTGCTGGAGGATGGTCCGCGCCGCGTCGTCCTGGGTGGCATCGAAGGCGCCGAGCTTCTGCAATTTGCCGAAGCCGGCCACGATGAGCTGGGTGATGTAGCGGTCGGCAGGCATCTTCTCAAACCACGGGAACGAGCCGTCGGGCAGCTGCATGGCTTGCAGCTTGGCCAGGGTGCGGGCAGTTTCGGTTTTGAGGCGGGCCTCGTCGAAGAGGGTGCTGAGGCGGGCTAGCCGCTCGGTTTCGCCCTGGGCGTCGCGCACCCAGGGGGTTTCTTGCAGGAGAATGCTCTTCAGCTCCTGGTTTTGGGCGAGCTTGCTGGCGAGGGCATTTTGCTGGGCGGCGGTGCCGCTCTGGGCCTGGCGCCGCCACTCGGCCAGCACGGTTTTGAAGCGCGGATTGCTCTTGAGAATCTGGGCGGCCAGCAGGTTGGCGTAGAGGCGGCTGAAGGTTTGCTCCGAGCACTCGTAGGGGTATTCGAGCAGGTAGGGCAGGCTCTGCACGGCGTACCAGGCGGGGTTGGCCGTCATTTCCAGGGTCAGCGAGTAGTTGCGCCGCGTGGGGCTGGCAGTGCTCGTGAGCTTGGTCAGCTCGAAGGCACGGGTGCCGGGGCCGGCGAGGGTTAGCGGCAGGCTTTCGGTAATGAGCAGCTTATTGGGGAGCACGGGCAGCGTGTTCTCCTCGCCATCGGAGAAGATGGGGCTAGCCGGGGCCGACTTGCGCTTCTTGCTGGCTTTCTCGGTGGGCGCGCCGGTTTGGGCTACCACGCGATACGTCACGGCCACGGGCGCGAAGTCGGCCGGGATGGCCAGCTCCCACCCTAGCGCGGCGCTCTGGTGGGCGGCGGCGCTCACTGGCAGCTGGGCCGGGCCTTTTAGCAACTGGCTGGTGATGTCCTGGCCGGTGGCGGCGTCGAGCAAAAAGAGCTGGGCCGTGCCGCTGGTGGCGTGGTCGGTGAGGTTGGAGAACTTGGCCGGGAAGGTGAACGCGTCGCCGGGCCGCAGGAATCGCGGGGCGTTGGGCGTGAGCTGGATTTCCTTCTGGGTCACGAGCTGGCGGGCCAGCTGACCGGTGTGCAGGCTGCGGTCGTGGGCCAGGGCCAGCAGCTGCCAGCGCGTCACGGCCTCGGGCATCTGAAATTCGAGCACCACGTCGCCGTTTTTATCGGTGCGCAGGGCGGGCTGCCAGAAGGCCGTTTCGCGGAAGTCGCTACGGGCGGCGATGGTGGAGAGGTCGGGGGCGGGCTTATTGGGAGTGCCGTAGCCGACGGTTACGACTTCGTTTAACTTCCCGCTAGCGGCATCCTGCGCCATCCTCGCAGCCATAGGGGCAGGTGCTGCCATAGCACTTACTCCTCTAATCATTACCCTCGGTTCGCTACCTGGGGCGCCGCGTCTAATTTGAACGCCCGTAAACTTGTCTTGTAAAATTACCTGTTGAATTAAGTGCTGTTGCCAGTCATTCAACTCTGGATATTCCAACGGTTTCGGCTCCGTCCCGTCATTGCTAGTAGCATAGCTATTGGAACTTCTTTCCCCAAAATTCCCCAGCCAGCCAAACCGTGCCGGGAAATAATTACCCCCAAATTCCAGCCGCTGGAAGCTGTGCGGGCGGAACACGTCCAGGCTTTGGTCATAGAGGGTGGCGAGCAGCTCGGCATCAGCGGGGCGGCCGTTGGCCTGCTGGATGGTGAGGCGCCAGGTTTCGCGCTGGCCGGGGGCTAGCCGGTCGCGGAAGGTGGCGAGGGCCAAGCGTAACGGCTGGGGTACCTCGGCTACCTGCACGGCGGCATTGTGGAGGTAGAGGCGGCCATCGCGCACCTGCGTGGTGTGGACGTAGAGCGGGCCGCGGGCATCGGCCGGGCCGCTTTCGAGGGCTAGCCGGCGCTGCTCGCCAGCGCGTAGCGTGAGCCACTCGCGGCGCAGCAGCTGGCCGCCGCGCTCTACTTCGAGCAGGATGCGGGCATCGGCCTCGCTGCTGCCCAGCAGCACGGCGGCGGGCTGGCCAGGCGCCACGGTACCGGCGAGGGCCACAAACCAGTCGGGCGTGGCGAAGGGCACGGTGGCAGCCCCCGAGTCGTAGAGCGTGAAGTCGAGGCGGGCGCGGGCCGAGTCGGTGCCGGCGGCCTGGGCCTCGAGGCGGTAGCGGCCGGTGGGCAGGCTAGCCAGGGCGGCGCGCAGGTCGAGCACGGGGCTGGCGTGGGTGTCGAAGGGCAGGGTTTGGACCAGCTCGGCGGGCAGCTCGTTATCCGTCGCTTCGGGGCTGGGGCCGGGCACGCCGGGCGGATTGGGGCGGTAGCGGCGGGCCAGCAGGCGCAGGGTGCCGGTGGCGGGCAGGGGCTCACCGGTGGCATTGGTGCCGAGCAGCGTGAAGGCGGGCAGGTGGGCTTTATCGGCCTGGTCGGGGCCGGCGAGGCGCAGGCTGAGCGGGTTGCGGCCCAGCACGAGGCTACGGGTGCCGGTGCGGGTTTCGCCGGCCGCGTCGGTCACGTCGGCGGTTAGCTCAAAGGCGTAGCCCGGCTTCCAGCCGCCCCGGCCCGGCTGCCTGGGCACCAGCGGCGGCGTGAAGGTGATGGCAAAGCGGCCCTCGGCATCGGTAGTGGTAGTGCCGTGGGCGATTTCCTGGGCGCCGCCGCGCGGGCCAGGCCGCATGATGCCGCGCCCACCGCCGAAGCCGTAGCCAAACAGCGGCCACAGCTCGCGGCGCGTGATGCGGTACTTCACGCTGGCCCCGTCGGTGGCCTGGCCAGCATAGGCGCGGGCGCGGCCATTGATAGTCAGCGGCTGGCCGAACTGCGGCCGGCCGGGCACCGAGTCGAGCGTGACCAGGAAGGTGGGCCGCTTGTAGTCCTCTACCGCGAAGGCCAGGCTGCCGTTGTCGGTTTGCAGCTGCATCTCGCCATTGAGCAGGCCGGTGGGCAAGCTTAGCGAGCCGTTGAAGCTGCCGAAGTCGGAGGTGGTAAAGGTCAGCGTTTGCACGGTTTGGCCGTTCACGTCCACGAGGCGCAGGCTCACGGGCTGGCCGGTGAGCAGGCGGTTTTTGGCGCCCTGGCTCTCGGTCAGAATCCCTTTGAAATAAAGCGTCTGCCCCGGCCGGTAAATAGCGCGGTCGGTGAAGAGGAAGGTGCGGCGCTGCGCCGGTTCGGCTTCCTCTCGTTGGCCGGAGAAGTAGGCGTTCAGGGGCGTTAGCAGCGTATCGCGGCCCAGCCACGAGCGC
>JBPBQJ010000077.1:0-4348 GCA_050954765.1 Janthinobacterium lividum
TGCGGGGCTACCGCCGCACCCGCTTTGCAGGCCGCGACGCGCTCTACGCCAACTTTGAGGCTCGCCTGCACTTGTTCAAGTTCAACGCTTACCTCTTCCCCGGCACCTTCGGCGTGATGGGCCTAGCCGATGCGGGCCGCGTGTACTCTGGCGTGGATACGCGCAGCGGCATCGACGCCTTCCACACCGGTTTCGGCGGTGGCGCCTTCGTCAACATCCTCGACGCTACGGTTATCAACGTCACGTACTCGGTAGGCGAGGAAAAGCTGGTGTATATCGGGTTCGACTTCCTGTTTTAAGTTTGCTTTGGATTAGTCTAAAAGGGGTTCGGGCCAATGGTCCGAACCCTTTTTTCATGCGCTTAGGAAGCTAGCTAAACAGCCTTTTGGGTACGTAGGCAGGCCCGGCTATACTAGCCTCGGCAATACCCTTTTGGGTAGCTAGCCGTTGAGAAAGGAGCGTATTCACCTTATTTTTTTACCTCCTTTTCCTCCTTACTATGAACAAGCCCATCACCCGTGTGCAGCACGGCTTTGCCGATTATTCCTACGTGCCACTCGTGGCGGCCGCGCCTGCCCTGGCAGGCTTTACCCACGAGAAAACTGCAGCCACGCTGTGCTACGTGCTCAGCAGTTCGGTACTGGCTTCCAGCCTCTTCACGCGTGCCGAGTGGGGCCTAGTTCGGGTCATTCCCTTTAAAGCTCACTTGGCGTTTGACGCGCTAGGGGCCGTTACGACCCTGGCAGCACCCTGGCTCTTTGGCTTTGCCAAAAACCGCAAAGCGCGCAATGCCTTTTTGGTAATTGGCACCATCAACCTGCTGGCCGGCTTGCTCACCAAGCCCGAGGAAATGCCGCAGGCAGCCTAGCCAGCGGCTAACCTTAGCCATTCACCAGATATTCACGTAAGCAGGCCGGCTCCCGCGTGTAGCGGAGCTTCGGCCTGCTTATGTCGCTCTATACTTCCTATCGCTGCACCAAAAGACACCTACTACCCGCCCTGCTGGCCCTGGCCGGGCAGGCCCGCGCCCAGGACGTGCCGCGCATCTACCCCGCCCCGGCGCCCACGGCGATTGACACCGCGCGCGGCGCCACCAACTTGCGTGATAAACAGCAGTTTGCCAACCCCTCGGTGCTGGGCATGGGGCCGAGCAAGGGCATTATTATCCGCTACGAGCGCATGCCCACCTTCCGGGTGAGCGCCACGGGCGAGGTGCCGGGCGTAGCCAACTACGAAACGGACGCCACCAAAAACGCCCGCCTCACCATCAAAGGCTACATCCCGGCCTGGAACCGGCCGCACCTCAAAGTCATCGTGGGCCTGAACTACGACCGTGAGGAATTTCAATTCCGGACGGTGCCGAGCAACTACGAGCTATTTGATAACATTGAGAACAAGGGCCTCAAAAGCACCGGCGCGCAGTTCGCCATTATCCGGCCGGTCGATGCCGTGCACTGGTACCTGGCTCGGGTTAAGGGCGAGCTAGCCGGCGACTTTAATTCGGAAAGCGACCTGCGCACCACCAACTACCTGCGCTACTCGGCCGAGGCGTTTTACGGGTGGAAGCGCAGCCCGCGGTTTTCGTGGGGCGTGGGCTTTCAGTACGGCTACACGTTTGGGCGGCTCAGCTTTTACCCGGCCATCATTTACAACCGCACCTTCAACGACCGCTGGGGCGTGGAGGCGCTGTTTCCGGCGCGCGTGACGGCGCGCTACAACGCCTCCGAGCGCTCCCTTTTCTACGCCGGCTACTCGGTCGATGGCTTCAACTACATCGTGAACCTGCGCCAGCCCCTCACCCGCCCCGACCGCCAGTCGCTCAACACCCTGGAGCTGCGCGAAATCGAGGTTAAGTTTCGGCTGCGCTGGGAGCGCGAGCTGCTGTCGTTTCTGTGGCTAGGGGCCGAGGCCGGCTACCGCTACAACTACGCCTTCGACGCCTTCGACCGCACCAATGCCGACCGCGAGCGCATTATCCGCACCCAGCTGGGCGGCGCGCCCTACGTGAGCCTGGAGGTGTTTGCGGTGCCCCCGCGCAAGCTGCTGGAGAAAGCCGGCGTGCGACGCTAGCTGGCTAGCCCTTCTACCCACACCGGCTCGGCGGTGAGCGCGGCGTTGCCGGTGAGGGCGTCGAGGCGATGGTCGTCGGTGAGGTCGTTGAGGCTGGCGCCGGCGTGCTGGGCGGCCACGGCCAGGCGCAGGCCGGCGCGCTGGTGGCCGTAGCCGTGGGGCATGCTAGCCACGCCCGGCATTTGGCTATCCGTCAGCTCGATGGGCAGCTCGATGGTGCCCACCCGCGAGCGCACGCGCACCACCTGGCCCTCGGTGAGGTGGCGGGCGGCGGCATCGGTGGGGTGCAGGTGCAGCGTGCAGCGGGCGCGGCCCTTCACGAGGCGCGGCGCATTATGCATCCACGAATTATTCGAGCGCAACTCGCGCCGGCCGATGAGCAGCAACTGGCCGGGCGCCAGAGCTAGCGGCGCGGCTAGGGCCTGCTGGGCGCGGGCCAGGTCGGCGAGCAGTAGCGGCGCGGCCAGGTCGATGCGCTGGCCGGCCGTGCGCAGCGTCTGGGGCAGGCGCGGCTGCAAGGGGCCGAGGTCTACGCCGTGGGGCTGCTCGCGCAGGGCAGCCAGCGAAAGGCCCGCCTTGCCGTAGGCGCCGTAGCGGAGGCCCAGGTCGATTTTCACCTCGGGGTTTTCGAGGGACGCGGCCGTAGTGGGGTCGTAGGCGCCCTCGGCTTCGAGGCGCTGGCGCAGGCCCTCAAATATCTCCCAGTCGTAGCGCTGGCCGGCGCTTTTTTCCACCAACGGCTCGGAGTAGCGGGCCGTGTTGCGAATGGCCAGGGCGTGGAATGACACGTCGTAGTGCGCCGTTTCGAGGCCGGTGGCGGGCGGCAAAATGTAGTGCGCGTGGCGCGTGGTTTCGTTGAGGTAGATGTCGATGCTCACCATAAAGTCGAGGCTAGCCAAGGCCTCGTCGAGCTGGCGGCCGTTGGGCGTGCTCAGCACGGGGTTGCCGCAGCTCGTGACGAGGGCGCGCAGCTGGCCAGGGCCGGGCGTCAGCATCTCTTCGGCCAGGCTAGCCACCGGCAGCTCGCCCATAAACTCGGGCACGTCGCGCACCCGGCTGCGGTAGCGGCCGTAGCGGTCGTAGGCCTGAGGCTTGCCCAGGATGTCGAGGGCGGGGGTGGCAAACATGGCGCCGCCCGGCTCGTCGAGGTGCCCTGTGAGGATATTGAGCACGCTCACCAGCCACAAGCACAGCCCGCCAAACTCCTGCACCGACACGCCCACCCGGCCATAGCACGCGCCACGCTCGGCGGCGGCCAACTCGCGCGCCAGCCGCCGCGTGGTGTCGGCCGCTATGCCGGTGAGGCTAGCCACTTGCTCGGGCGTGAAGGCGGCCACGGCGGCTTGCAGCTCGGCTAGCCCATCGAGGCAATCGGCCAGGCGGCCGGGGCGCACGAGGTTTTCGGCGAAGAGCACTTGCACCATCGCCAGCAGCAAAAACGCGTCGGTGCCGGGCCGGATAAAGTGGTGCTCATCGGCGCGGGCAGCGGTTTCGGTGCGGCGCGGGTCGATGACGACCACCCGGCCGCCGCGCTCCTGAATGGCCCGCAGGCGGATAGCCACGTCGGGCGCGGTCATCAGGCTACCATTGCTTACTAAGGGGTTAGCTCCCAAGATAAGCCAGTAGTCGGTGCGGTCGAGGTCGGGCACCGGCAGCAGCAACGGGTGCCCAAACAGCTGCCATGACGCAAAATGGTGCGGCAGCTGGTCCACCGACGAGGCCGAGAACAAGCTGCGCGACCCGAGCGCTTTCAGGAAACCCGGCATGGAGAGCTGGGTGCCCGAGTTGTGCACCGTGGGGTTGCCGGCGTACCAGGCCGTGGCATGGGGGCCGTGGGCGGCGCGCACCCGACGCAGGCCGGCGGCTACCTCGTCCAGGGCCACGGCCCAGCTGACCTCCTCCCAGCCGGTGGCGGTGCGGCGCAGGGGATGGCGCAGGCGGTCGGGGTCCTCGTACACATCCTGCAAGCCCACGGCTTTGGGGCAGATGTGGCCCCGGCTGAAGGGGTCGGCTTTATCACCCTCGATGCGCAGCACGCGGCCGTTGTCGTGGGTGATGGCGAGGCCGCAAATCGCCTCGCAGAGGTTGCAGGCGCGGTAGTGGATTTCGGCGGGCATGGGGGTGGGATTGGGCAGCAAAAGATACAACGCATCTGCTGTCCAGCTTCGCTAGCCCAGGCGAGGACCCCACGAGACTCCTGTGGGGCTAGTCCTTTTCTAAAAAAGAGAGGGACTAGTTTTCGTTTCCAACTCCAGGACCAGCAGCTACCTCCTCTTTT
>JBPBQJ010000078.1:0-4281 GCA_050954765.1 Janthinobacterium lividum
GATGGTGTCACCGGCAGCAAACTTGGGAAAGCTGGCGCGGCGCTCCTGGCCTTCGGCATTAATGAAATCGAGTAGTACGCTCATGGCGAAAAAAAAGAATTACGAAGCGAGCAGCGCCGCTGCCCACGTGGTTGGTATTTTGCGAAACGGAGCGCAAAGATAGAAAATTAAGTGCGCAAATGCAAATTAGGCGAGAAGGTAATGAGGTGATTAGAGCAAAAGCGCGCAAATAATCAGCCGGCCGGCGGCGCTGGCCGGGCTGGTTAGGGCTTTCTTCGTTAGTTACCTCCCAGCTAGCCTAATAAATCGGGTCTCTTGGCCTGGGTATGGGCTAGCGCCCGCTCGTGCCGCCATTCCTCAATCTTGGGCGTGTTGCCCGAAAGCAGGATTTCGGGCACGGCTAGCCCCCGCCACTCGGCCGGGCGGGTGTACACGGGCGGCGCCAGCAGGTCGTCCTGGAAAGAGTCGGATAGGGCCGATTCTTCGTTGCCCAGCACGCCGGGCAGCAGCCGTACCACGGCATCGACGATGATAGCCGCGGCCAGTTCGCCACCGCTCAGCACAAAATCACCCACGCTTATTTCGTGCGTAACGTAGTGGTCGCGAATGCGTTGGTCTACGCCCTTGTAGTGGCCGCAGAGGATAATCATGTTGCCCAGCAGCGACAGCTTATTGGCCAGCGGCTGGCGCAGCGTTTCGCCATCGGGCGTGACGTAGATGATGGCATCGTAAGTCCGCTGAGCTTGCAGCTCGTCAATCCAACTCGCGATGGGCTCGACGCGCAGCACCATGCCCGCCCCGCCGCCAAACACGTAGTCATCAATCTGCCCGTGCTTGTTGATGGCCCGGTCGCGCAGTTGGTGCAGGTGTATTTCGGCCAGGCCCTTCTTCTGCGCCCGCTTCACGATGGAATGGGCAAAGGGGCTTTCGAGCAGTTCGGGCTGGCAGGTAAGAATATCTATCCGCATAGACCGCAGATTTAACTGATTTAACGGATTTCGCAGATACGCCTGCTGCGCAGGCTGACTAAGCTAATGGGGCTAGCTAGTCCGCGTTGGGGTTTTTGTGGGCGCCGGGGTTCATGTAGATGTCTAGCAAGCCCTCGGGCATGTTGACAAACAGCTTCTTAGCCTCCATGTCGGCGTGGCTCACCAGCTCATCCACTACCGGCAGCAGTACCTCCTGGCCTTTGTAGCGCATGGCCAGCACGTCTTGCTGCGGAAACTCATAGAAGTTTTCTACCACGCCCAGCTCGCCTTCCTTCTCATCAACTACTTGAAAACCAATGACGTCGTGGAAGTAAAACTGCGCCTCACCCAGCTCAGGCAGCTCGCTCAACGGCAGCCACAGCTTGGAGCCACGCAGTGGCTCAGCCTCCTCGATGCGCTCGATGCCGCGCAGCTTCAGCAGCACGCGCTGGCCCGCCTGCGGGTTCACGCGCTCCACTTTGTAGGCGGTGAGCTTGGCGGGGGCCGTGGCTAGGGCCACGTACACGGTTTTGAGCTTGTCGTAGGTGGCGGCGTCGTCTACGTCCAACTGGGTCACCATCTGGCCTTTAAGGCCGTGCGGCTTCACAATAAAACCGAGCTCGAAGCATTCGTCGGTGGTCATGGCTAGGGCAGTAAAAGCGAAGGAAAAGAACGGGCCGGCGCCTAAACACGAACGTCATGCCAAGTAGCTCTTGGCATGACGTTCGTACGTAGCGGGTTGCCCCGAAAAAACTAAGCGGCAGCCTCGGCCGAAGTTTCGGCGGTTTCCGTCGAGCCTTCGGTAGCCTCACCTTCGGCAGCGGCCGGGGCGGGGGTAGCGGCAGCCAGGGCATCAGCCTGCTTCTTGGCTAGGGCAGCCGAGCGGGCTTCTTTCACCTTGGTTTCGGCGGCTAGGGCAGCAGCGCGGTTCTCAGCCTTGGTGTCAACGAGGCCGGTCTTCTTAGCTTCGATTTTAGCGTCTTTGTCGCTCAGCCAAGCCTGGTAGCGCTGGTCGGCTACGTCTTGGGTCAGTGCACCTTTAGTAACGCCAAGCTGCAAGTGACGACGCAGCAATACGCCGCGGTAAGCGAGCATCGCGCGCACCGTTTCGGTGGGCTGAGCGCCGTTCATCACCCAGTAGAAAGCGCGGTCGCCGTCGTAGTTGATGGTAGCGGGGTTGGTGTTGGGGTTGTAGGTGCCGAGCTTCTCGATGAAGCGGCCATCGCGGGGAGCGCGGGCGTCAGCTACTACGATGTCGTAAGTCGCGGCCTTTTTGCGGCCACGGCGGGCGAGGCGGATTTTAACTGCCATAAACCTTGGGGGTTGTGCGACGCAACTCGTGCGTCTGAGTGAAATTCTTTTCCCTGTTTGGGGCCGCAAAGGTACGGAATGTCAGGGCAATAAAAAAGGCCGAAGTTAAACTTCGGCCTTTTACTTTCTTATATTTTGAACAGCTAAGCTGCCTGAGCTAGCTTCTTGGTGCGCTGCTTGGGCTGCACATTCTTACGCTTAATCTTGATGATACGGGCCTTATCTAATGTCCAGATAGCCACGTAGGTAGGGTCAAACTCCCACCACTTCACGCCGAAGTTGACGCGCATAGGCAGCTTGTGGTGATTATTCTGAAATAGCTCACCAAAAGCCAGGAAGTCCAGCGCCAGCGTATTCTTGCTTTTGTCGTGGTTGTCGAAGTTCTGGTAGCCGTATTTGTGGCCGCCCCAGTTCACGATGGCGCCGTGAATCGGACCCATCAGGAAGTGAATCGGCAACAGCAGGTACTGCCACCACACCGTAGCAAACTGGATGTAGAACAGCACGTAGAGCGTGCCCCAGCCCAGGCGCGAATACACGGTGCCGCCAAAAGCCTCGAGCGATTTCCACTCCGGAATATCGCCCTCAAAGCGCGTGGCTAGCTCGTTCTTGTCATTTACTACGTCATTATAGATATTCTTGGTCTTCCACATCATGTCAAACGCATTGTTGGAAAAATGCGGCGAGTGCGGGTCCAGCTCCGTGTCGGAGTAGGCGTGGTGCATGCGGTGTAGCAGGGCGTAGGCGCGGGGCGACAAAAACGAGCTGCCCTGGCACACATAGGTGAATGCGAAGAAAAAGCGCTCCCAGAACTTGTTCATCGTGAACATTTTATGCGCCGCGTAGCGGTGCAAATAAAACGTCTGCGTAAACAGCGAAAGATAATAATGAGCAACGAAGAAAACCAGAATTGCCATTCGGTAATGAAATAAACGTGAGGAAGGCGCCGCCCGCACTAAGCTATTCGCGCTGGGCTTGGTTCAACCGTAAGACAAAATTACGGCCGTTGTTTAGCTCCGTTAGCCCCAGAGTTGCACAATGCCATAATGTTACACTCTGCCCTAGCGAGTCCGCTAGCCTAACGTACAACGTCCCCCGCCGCAGCGCAGGGCTACGGCGGGGGACGTTGGTTACGGGTTTGCTACTGGCCTTACCCCGGGTAAAAGGCCCTAGCCGCATCCCAGTGCGGGGCGTCGGGCAGGGGCGCCACAAATTTCATGGCCTCTTTGGTAACAGGGTGCTGCAACTCGAGCTGGCGGGCGTGCAGGGCAATGCTCACGTCGGGTAGGGGGTTGAGGAAGCCGTACTTCACGTCGCCCACGATGGGCGTGTTCAGACCGGTCGAGAGCTGCACCCGAATCTGGTGCGGCCGGCCCGTCACGGGGTTCACTTGGAGCAGGTAGCGGTTGGCGGCGGGGCCCAGCAGCTCGTAGCTCAGCTCCGAGCGCTGGCCCTGGCCGTGCTTGTCGGTGTAGGCTTTGGTGACGTTGCGCATGGGGTCCTTCACCAGCCAATGCACCAGCTTACCCTGCTCGGGCACCGGTGGCTTGCCCGTGAGCGCCCAGTAGGTTTTCTTCATGAGGCTGTCGCGAAACATCTCATTGAGCCGGCTCAGCGCCTTGCTCGTTTTGGCCAGCACCACGATGCCCGACACCGGCCTATCAATGCGGTGGGCCACACCCACGAAGGCCGCGCCGGGCTTCTTATACTTGAATTTCAGGTACTCTTCGGCTTTTTTGGAGAGCGGCTCGTCGCCGGTTTCGTCGCCCTGCACCAGAATGCCAGCGGGCTTGTTGATGACGAGCAAATGGTTGTCTTCGAACAGAATTTCCTTCTGCTCCGACCAGAGATTGGGGCGGTTCACGCGATTGGCGACGGGGTATGTGGCGGCGGCAGGGGCGACGCTAGCCTCGAAACAAGAGGCAATTACGCGTGAGCAAACCCTCGGCACCGAACGCGGTGCACCTGCTGCCAGGGCAAATATAAGCGGCGCGGCCCGTTG
>JBPBQJ010000079.1:0-4274 GCA_050954765.1 Janthinobacterium lividum
GTTGACGAGGTAAAAATCAAGCATGATTTTCTTGGCGTCGGCGCCCGCGTAGGTGTCTTTGGGGCGGCTGTAGAAGAGCGAAGGCGCCTTCACGTCGAAGTTGAGCGGCTGGGCATCGGCGGCCGGCGTGCCCACCGTAATCACGCGCAAGTCATACGCACCCAAATGCTTAAGGCTTTCGTGATACGAGCGCGATAAGAAAGAAAGCACCACGTGCTGCCCATCGGGGATGGGCTTGCTGAACTTGGTGTCGTAGTGGGCGGTGTAGGGCTGGTTGTCCACGATGTTGTGGATGTGCTGGCCCTTCATCGAGTTGGCCATTTCACCAGAGTGCATGCCGCCAGTCATTTTGGTGAGCTGGTAGTTGGTGAGGTCGTACGAAAACGCTACCTCGCCGCTAGGCACCGTGGCACCGGCCGCCGGCGTGTTGAGGCGCAGCTGGGCAGTCGGAAACTTGGGCGAATCGTTAAAGGGCGTCAGGGTGATGCCGTTTTTGGCCTGCGCGGGGCCGGCGGTATTGGCCGCATTGGTTTGGGCACCGAGGGCCGTGGGGCGGTCGTTCGGATTCGTAGTAGCCGTTTCGGCCTGCTGCGAGGTACTGCAACTACCTAATCCTAGCAAAGCAGCTAAGGCCAAGGAGCCGCTAAGCGGTGCAAGGAATGACTTCATGGGGTGAAAGAAAGAAAAAGATGAGTCTAACCGGTACAGTACGACGCTAACCCACCTTAGGGTTTTGCCGTAACTTTGGGCTAAGCAATTACTGGTTGCTGCTAGCGGGAGCACTAGGGGCCGATTGCGCACGCAGCCAAGACCACTGAGGCCACCCGCTACCAGTAGTTGGCAGTCATTAATCAGCAATTAATAACTACCATCTCCTTTATGACTGATAACCTGCCCGACCACATCCCGTCGCTTGACCTTGCCGATTTTCGCTCCGGCGACCCCGCGCGCAAAGCCAAGTTCGTCAAAGAGCTAGGCGAAGCCTACCAGAGCATTGGCTTCATTGCCCTCAAGAACCACGGCCTCAACGAAGCGCAAACCAAGGCCCTGTACGCCGACGTGCAGGAGTTTTTCCAACTGCCCGACCCAGCCAAGCAAGCCTACGAAGTGCCCGAACTGGCCGGCCAGCGCGGCTACATCAGCAAGGGCAAGGAGCACGCCAAGGGCCGCAACACCGGCGACCTGAAGGAGTTTTACCACGTGGGCCAGGAAGTGCTCGACGAAACCGACCCCGTTAAGAACGACTACCCCGCCAACATCTGGCCGGCCGAGGTGCCCCGCTTCGAGCAGAGCACTATGCAGGCCTACCGCACCCTCGAAGCGGCGGGCAAGGACGTACTGCGCGCCATCGCGCTGTACCTCGAGCTGCCGGAGAGTTATTTCGATGACAAAGTGTTGAACGGCAATAGCATCCTGCGGCCCATCCATTACTTCCCCATCGAAGACCCCGACGCGGTGCCCGCCGATGCCGTGCGCGCCGCCGAGCACGGCGACATCAACCTCATTACTCTGCTGATGGGCGCCAGCGCCGACGGCCTGCAAGTGAAGCGCCGCGACGGCCAGTGGATTGCCATCACGGCCCTCCCCGACCAGATTGTGGTGAACGTGGGCGACATGCTCCAGCGCCTCACCAACGGCGTGCTGCGCAGCACCATCCACCGCGTAGTGAACCCCGCCCGCGAGAAAATGAACACCTCGCGCTACAGCATCCCGTTCTTCATGCACCCGCGCTCCGAAATGAGCCTGGCGGCCCTACCCCACCTCGTGACGGCCGACAACCCCAAGAAGGAAGCCGACATCACGGCCGGCGAGTTCTTGAACGAGCGCCTGATTGAGCTAGGCCTGAAGAAGAAGTAGTTTGCTAGTTTGATGCGTTGAAAAGCGGCTTGCCTGGAAGGGCGAGCCGCTTTTTTAGAGGTGAGGTGCCCGCTGACCAAATAGGACGACGTTTTCACTGGATGAAAACTTGACTCAGCCGGTGTTCATTCAGTGAAGTTCTAGCCGAGATTCTGCGTGCTCGCCCTATCTTCGGTATAGGTAATCTCCACTGGTCTGTGTTTTCTGGCTTCTCTGCTCGCCCTGTTCCGCTGGCTCCGCTGCGGCGAGGGGGTAGGCGCATGCGCCGGGTGCGCAATTTTATTTTTCTGAAAGACGTGGCCGGCCTGGCCTGCACGGCCTTTGGCGGCCCGCAGGCGCACCTGGCCATGATGCTGCGCTTGCTCGTGGCCAAGCGCCGCTACCTCACCGCAGCCGAGCTGCTGGAGCTGCAAGCCCTGTGCGCACTGCTGCCCGGCCCCACCTCCACCCAAACGATTACGGCCATCGGCCTGCGCCTGGGCGGGCCCAACTTAGCCTACCTCACCCTGATAGTCTGGTGCCTTCCGGCCGTGCTCATCATGACCGTGGCGGGCCTGCTGCTCAGCCACATCGATGGTGGGCGCACGGCGCAGGTAGTGCAGTTTGTGCAGCCGGTGGCGGTGGGCTTCGTGGCGTTTTCGGCCTACCGCATTGCCGAAAAAGTCATTCATACCAAAACCTCGGTGGCCCTGATGGTGGCCGCCGCCATGGTGGCCTACTTTTTCCAGCTGCCGTGGGTGCTGCCAGTGCTGCTGCTGGCGGGCGGCAGCCTCACTACACTGCGCTACCGCAAGCACGCCATCGTGCAGGATAAGAAGCCTTTGCGCGTGGAATGGGCCAATTTTGGGCTGTGGCTGGGCATCTTTCTGGGGGCGGCCCTGCTGGGGCACTATACCGAGTGGCTGCCCGTGCGGCTGTTCGAAAATTTTTACCGCAATGGCTCGCTCGTTTTTGGTGGCGGGCAGGTGCTGGCGCCGCTGCTCTTTGCCGAGTTTGTGGAATTTAAACACTACCTCACCGGGCCCGAGTTTTTGTCAGGGTTGGGGGTAGTGCAGGCCTTGCCGGGGCCCAATTTTTCGTTTGCCTCCTACATCGGAGTGCTGGCCATGCGGCCCACGGGCCTGGGCCTGTCGGGGCAGCTGCTGGGCGCGGTGGTGGGGGCGGTGGGTATTTTTTTGCCCGGTATCTTCTTGATTTTCTTCACGATACGCTTTTGGGATGGCCTGCGCCAGTACCGCGTCGTGAAAGCTTCGCTCGAAGGCGTGAACGCCGTGAGCGCCGGCCTGGTTTGCGCGGCGGCGCTGCTACTCTACCACCCCCTGCCCGACCGCCTGCTCGACCTGCCCGGCCTACCCCCCGGCTGGCCGTCGCTGCCCCTCAACCCGCTGCTGGTGGGCCTCACCTTCCTGCTGCTGCTCTGGGAACGCGTGCCGAGCGTGGCCATTATCCTAGTGGCACTGCTAGCGGGGTGGCTGGTAGGGTAGGGGCCAGGTAACTAGCGGTTGGTGATTTCTACGTACGCCTTGCCCGTTACGGGCTGGCCGTGGTGGGTGCCGGTCACGCGGCACATGCCTTCCCAGTAATACAGGGTGAAGGCGTGGAAAAAGCGCAGCCCTAGCTCTTGGTTGGGCATGAGCGGCTCCACCGTCAGGTCGTAGCCCTGGGCGGGCACTTGCACGCGCCACTTGGCAGGGTACTTTTTCTTCGACTTCGGGCTGGTCCAGTAGGTGAGGGGCGTCAACTGGAAGTCGGTGCCCGAGAGATGTACGTTCTGGTTATCGGCGCTGAAAAACGAGCCGTTGTTGAGAGTCTGGCCGGTTTCACTGTTGCGCAGCGTATTGAGCATCAGCTCTTCTTGGGGCTGGTCGAGCTGAATACTGAGCCAGTCCCAGCCCACGCCCTTGCTCACGATGCTGGTGCAGTTCCACTGGCGGTCGTACCACAGCTCGCCGCTCACCTGGTGGGTTTTGCCGCCCACCAGGAGCGTGCCCGTGGTGGCCAGGCGGGGGTAGGAGTAGTAGCCGGCTAGCACGCCACCGCCGTAGTTTTCGTAGCCCGTGCCGCCGTGCAGCAAGATAGGTTTGGTGGGGGTAGTGCGCAGGTTGAGGGCGTAGCCCGCATTGGCCTTGCCGGTGAGCGCGGCCTGAAACTGGTACTTGCCCTCCTGCCCGTCGAACGTCCAGACCTGGCCGGCCTTGTGCTCGCGCAGGCGCAGCGGCAGCGAGTCGGTGAGCAGGCGCGGCAGCTTATCGAGCTGGTAGTCGTACTTAAATTGCTGCCCCTTGGGGTCGGTAATGGCCACGTTCACCATCTGGTAGTCGTCTCTGCCATCCTTCAGGTTGAAGTGAAAAAAGACGTACTCAATGCCAAACTCTTCGCCGCTAGCCTGGTCGCGCAGGTGGCCGGTGAGGTACCAC
>JBPBQJ010000080.1:0-4240 GCA_050954765.1 Janthinobacterium lividum
TGACTCTTTTAGTGTCGCCTGTGGTTTAGCTACTGCCCTTCTCCCCCTCCCCCCACACCACCACGGATGCCGATTTTCGGCACTAGCCTCGCTGTTTTCCAACAGTTTGGGGCCAGCGCCGCGAAGCCGTGCCCGGCCAGGAAGTAGCGCGGACTTTTAGTCCGCGAGTTGCTACGCCTGGTACTCGCGGACTGAAAGTCCGCGCTACACTGCCTACTTGCTAATCCCCACTATAATGACTACGTCCACTCTTTACCGGCCCGAGTTTGAGCACGATGCGTGCGGCACGGGCTTCATCACGTACATCGACGGGCGCAAGAGCCACCAGATTGTGGCCGACGCCCTCACGATGCTGGCCAACATGGAGCACCGCGGGGCCTGCGGCTGCGATGGTGACTCGGGCGACGGCGCGGGCGTGCTCATCCAGCTGCCGCACTGGTTTTTGCTGGAAGAGTGCGTGAAGCACGGCATTCGGCTGCCCGAGCCGGGCGGCTACGGCGTGGGCATGGTGTTTTTTCCGAAAAAGGAAAAGCTGCGCGAGGCTAGCCGGGCCATTATCGCGGAGGCGGCGCAGCGGCTGGGCATCCAGGTGCTGGGCTACCGGCCGGTGCCGGTGCGCACGGAAGGCATCGGGGTTACGGCCTTGTCGGCCGAGCCGGCCATTGAGCAGCTGTTTGTGGGGCGGCCGACGGGGCTAGCCACGGAGGCCGATTTTGAGCGCAAGCTCTACGTGCTGCGCCGGCTGACTATCAAGCTCTTGAAAGAGCAAGCGCCGGCCGCGCTCGATGCGTTTTACTTCGCTTCGCTCTCGTGCCGCACCATCGTGTATAAGGGGCAATTGACCACTTTTCAGGTGGGCATGTACTACCCCGACCTCAGCGACGAGCGCGTGACGTCGGCGTTTGGGCTGGTGCATTCGCGCTTTTCGACCAATACCATGCCCTCGTGGAAGCTGGCACAGCCGTTTCGCTACCTGGCTCATAATGGGGAGATTAACACGCTGCGCGGCAACCTGAACTGGTTTTACGCCGGCCTGCCCACCTACACCTCGCCCTATTTTTCGGCTGAGGAAATGGAGATGCTGTTGCCGGTAGTGGACGCGGGGCAGTCGGACTCGGCGTGCCTCGACAACATCGTGGAACTGCTGCTGCACTGCGGGCGCTCGCTGCCCCACGTGCTGATGATGCTCGTGCCCGAGGCCTGGGACGGCAACGAGCAGATGGACCCGCTCAAAAAGGCGTTTTACGAGTTCCACGCCACCTTTATGGCTCCCTGGGATGGCCCGGCGGCGCTCAATTTTACCGATGGCACGCTGGTGGGCGCGATGCTCGACCGCAATGGCCTGCGCCCGCTGCGCTACGCCATCACCAACGACGGGCGCGTGCTGGTGGCCTCCGAGGCGGGCACGCTGCCGCTCGCGCCGGAGAGCATTATTAAGAAGGGCCGCTTGCAGCCGGGCAAGATGTTTGTGGTGGACATGGCGGCCGGCCGCATCCTCAGCGACCGCGAGATTAAGGCGCAAGCCGCTGGCCAGCAGCCCTATGGCGAGTGGCTCGAAAACTACCAGATTCGGATGGAGGACCTGCCCGAGCCGCGCCAGGTGTTCACCGACCTCGGCGCGGAGGCGGTGATGAAGTACCAGCAGGTATTCGGCTACAGCCGCGAAGACCTCGAAACCGTGCTGGCCCCGATGGCCCTCGATGCCAAAGAACCCATCGGCTCGATGGGCGTGGACGTGCCGCTGGCGGTACTTTCCGACCAGCCGCAGCACCTGAGCAGCTACTTCAAGCAGTTCTTCGCGCAGGTGACCAACCCGCCCATCGACCCCATTCGGGAGCGGCTGGTGATGAGCCTGGCTACCTTCATCGGCAACAATGGCAACATCCTGGATGAGAACCAGATGCACTGCCACTGCGTAGCCGCCAAGCAGCCGATTCTCAATAACCTGGAGCTGGAAAAGCTGCGCAGTATCGACACGGGCTCGTTCCAGGCCAAGACCTTGCAGACCTACTTCAAGGCCGATGGCAAGCCGGGCGCGTTGCAGCGCGGGCTGGAGCGGCTGTGTCGCTACGCGGAAGACGCGGTGCATGATGGCTTTGAGGTATTGATTCTCTCCGACCGGGCGATGGACTCGGAGCACGCCCCGATACCGTCGCTGCTGGCGGTTTCGGCCGTGCATCACCACCTCATCAAGCGTGGGATGCGCGGCTCGGTGGGCCTGGTGGTGGAGGCCGGCGACGTGTGGGAAGTGCACCATTTCGCCTGTTTGCTGGCGTTTGGGGCCACGGCAATTAACCCGTATCTGGCGCTCGCCACCCTTCAGACGCGCCAGGCGGCGGGGCATCTGGGCTCCGAGCTGCCGTATAGCAAGCTGGCCTACAACTACATAAAGGCCGTGTGCGACGGGCTGCTGAAGATTTTCTCGAAGATGGGAATCTCGACCTTGCAGAGCTACCACGGCGCGCAGGTATTTGAGATTCTGGGCATTAACCAAAGCGTGGTAGACCAGTATTTTACCGGTGCCGTGACGCGTATTCAGGGCTTGGGGCTGGACGAGATTGCTAAGGAAACGCTGTTCAAGCACTTTCACGGCTTCAAACAGGAAACCACCGTTGGCCCCGAGCTGCTGGCCACGGGCGGCGTGTACCAGTGGCGGCGCAAGGGCGAGGCGCACATGTTTGACCCTGAGACGGTTCACTTGCTGCAACACGCCACCCGCACCGGCAACTACGACACGTACAAGCGCTACGCCAAGCTGCTGAACGAGCACCCGAACCAGCTGTTTACCATTCGGGGGCTGCTGGGTTTTGCCAAGCACCGGCCCAGCATCGCGCTCGAAGAAGTGGAGCCGGCCGAGGCGCTGATGAAGCGGTTTGCGACGGGCGCGATGTCGTTTGGCTCCATCTCGCACGAGGCGCACAGCACCCTAGCCATCGCCATGAACCGCATCGGCGGCAAGAGCAACACCGGCGAGGGCGGCGAAGACCCGCTGCGCTACGAGCATATGGAAAACGGCGATTCGATGCGCTCGGCCATCAAACAAATCGCCTCGGCCCGCTTCGGCGTCACGGCCCATTACCTCACCAATGCCGACGAGCTGCAAATAAAGATGGCGCAGGGTGCCAAGCCCGGTGAGGGCGGCCAACTACCTGGTCACAAGGTAGATGACTGGATTGCGAAGGTGCGCCACGCCACACCGGGGGTAGGCCTGATTTCGCCGCCGCCGCACCACGACATTTACAGTATCGAGGATTTGGCACAGCTAATTTTCGACCTCAAAAACGCCAACCGCGCCGCCCGCATCAACGTGAAGCTGGTGAGTAAGGCGGGGGTAGGCACCATCGCGGCGGGCGTGGCCAAGGCGCACGCCGACGTGATTCTCATCTCGGGCTACGACGGCGGCACGGGCGCGTCGCCGCTCAGCAGCATCCGCCACGCCGGCCTGCCCTGGGAGCTGGGGCTAGCCGAGGCGCACCAGACGCTGCTGCGCAACCAGCTCCGCAGCCGCGTGGTGCTGCAAGCCGACGGCCAGCTAAAAACCGGCCGCGACCTGGCGGTGGCTGCCCTTTTGGGGGCCGAAGAATTTGGCGTAGCCACGGCGGCGCTCATCGCGGGCGGCTGCATCATGATGCGCAAGTGCCACCTCAACACCTGCCCGGTGGGCGTGGCTACCCAGGACCCCGAGCTGCGTAAGTTGTTCAGCGGCAAGCCCGAGCACATCGTCAACCTCTTCCGCTTCCTGGCCGAAGAGCTGCGCGAAATCATGGCCGAGCTGGGCTTCCGCACGCTGAATGAGATGGTGGGCCGCAGCGAATTCCTGAAAGTGAACCCCGACGCCGGCCACTGGAAAGCCAAGCTCATCGACCTCGACGCGGTGCTGCACCCCGCGCCCAACATCTCGGGCGGCACTTTATACAACAGCGAAAGCCAGGACCACGGCATCGCCGAAGTACTTGACTGGCAGCTACTCGAACACGCGCAAGCGGCGCTGGAACGTCAGGAGGTCGTGACAGCCGAGTTCGACGTGAAGAACACCGACCGCACCATCGGCACGCTGCTCTCCAACGAGATTGCCAAGCGCTACCACGCCGCCGGCCTGCCCGCCGATACCATTCGCTACAAGTTCACCGGCTCGGCCGGGCAGAGCTTCGGCGCGTTCTCGTCGGCTGGCCTGACTTTCAAGCTCGAAGGCGAAGCCAACGACTACGTGGGCAAGGGCCTGAGCGGGGCGCGGCTAGCC
>JBPBQJ010000081.1:0-3955 GCA_050954765.1 Janthinobacterium lividum
CCTCCGCCGTGACAGGGCGGCATTCTAACCAACTGAACTACCAAACCGTTTACCATCCCAGAAATCGTTGCCGTTTTCCGCTTTGGTGCTGCAAAGGTAGAACCCGAAAAGGCCGCGCAACAAGCGTAGAGGCCAAAAATGCGGTTAAATGAAGTGTCGGCGCACGTTGTCGGTTGTTTCTCAGGCTGATTAATTTTTGAAAAGCTCGCCTGCCTGGTTTGGTTTACCTTTGCCGTTCGGCTTTTGACCCGGCACGGGGCTAGCGGTGGCAAACCAGCGGGTTTGCGGCGGCGCCAGCCTATTTATTCTTAGAAAAACGGGAATTCCTCCCCCTGATTTTATGCTGCTCGATTTTGAACAACCCATTGCGGCCCTCGAAGACAAGCTGCGCCAGATGCAACAGCTCGCCCAGGACAGCGACGTTGAGGTAACCGAGGCGGTGGCGTCGCTGGAAGCCAAAATCAATACCCTCAAAAAGGAAACCTACGCCAACCTCACGCGCTGGCAGCGGGTGCAGCTTTCGCGTCACCCCGAGCGGCCTTACACCCTCGACTACATCGAGGGCATGGCCGAGAAGTTTGTGGAGCTGCACGGCGACCGCACCGTGGGCGACGATAAGGCGATGGTGGGTGGCCTCGGCGAAATCGATGGCCAGCCGGTGCTTTTCATCGGCCAGCAAAAGGGGCGCAATACCAAGCAGCGGCAGTTTCGCAACTTCGGCATGCCTAATCCCGAGGGCTACCGCAAGGCCCTGCGCCTGATGAAGATGGCCGAAAAATTCAACGTGCCCGTGGTGGCGCTCATCGACACGCCGGGCGCGTTTCCGGGCCTCGAGGCCGAGGAGCGGGGGCAGGGCGAGGCCATCGCCCACAACCTCAAGGAGATGTTCATGCTGAAAGTGCCGGTGGTGTGCATCATCATCGGCGAGGGGGCTAGCGGCGGGGCGCTGGGCATTGCCATCGGCGACCGCGTGCTGATGCTCGAAAACACCTGGTACTCGGTGATTGCGCCCGAGTCGTGCAGCAGCATCCTGTGGCGCTCGTGGGACTACAAGGAGCAGGCCGCTGAGGCTCTCAAGCTCACGGCCACCGACATGCAGGGCGCGGGCCTCATCGACGGTATTATTCAGGAGCCGCTGGGCGGGGCCCACACCAACCCCGAGCAGATGATTGCCACCCTGAAGGAAACGCTGCTCGCCACGCTGAAGGAGCTCGGCGCACTCTCGCCCGAGGAGCGCATTACCCAGCGCATCGACAAATTTTCGGCCATGGGCGTGGTGGTGGAGTAGTTTTAGGGTAGGGTCATGCTGACGAAGGAAGCATCTTATCACGGCTGCTTTCGTTGGCTTACTTTCTTGGCGGGGCGAGCGTGATAAGATGCTTCCTTCGTCAGCATGACAGACTATTATGAAAATCCATTCGCTCGATACCGGCTTGTTTAAGCTCGACGGCGGCGCTATGTTTGGCGTGGTGCCCAAGGCAATGTGGCAAAAGCTGGTGCCGCCCGATGCCAACAATATGTGTACCTGGGCCATGCGCTGCCTGCTCATCGAGGATGGTAACCGACTGGTGCTCATCGACAACGGCATTGGCGAGAAGCAGGACGAGAAATTCCGCGGCCACTTTTACCTGCACGGCGACGATACGCTGGAGAAGTCGCTGCAAAAGCTGGGCTTCACGAGCGCCGATATTACGGATGTTTTCCTGACGCACCTGCACTTCGACCACTGCGGCGGCTCGGTGGTGCGCCGGCCCGATGGCGCGCTGCAAACGGCCTTCGCCCACGCCACCTACTGGAGCAACGAGGCGCACTGGAACTGGGCCACCCAGCCCAACGCCCGCGAAAAGGCCAGCTTTCTGGCCGAGAACATCCGGCCCATTCAGGAAAGCGGCCAATTGCGGTTTATCGACCCTAGCCAGGGCGTGCCCGATGCGTTGCCGCAGTTCAGCGAACTGTTATTTGCCGACGGCCACACCGAGAAAATGATGGTGCCGGTGATGCAGTATAAGGGCCGCACGCTGGCCTACATGGCTGATTTGCTGCCGAGTACGGCCCATATTCCGCTGCCCTACGTGATGAGCTACGACGTGCGCCCGCTCGTCACGCTCGGTGAGAAAGAAGCCGTGCTGCGCCGCGCCGCCGCAGAAAACTGGGTGCTGCTGCTCGAACACGACGCCGCGCACGAGGCTTGCACCGTGCAGCTCACCGACAAGGGCGTGCGGCTAGGCGATACGCTGCGCATCAGCGACTTGTAAGCTGGCTTTCGATAAGCAAAAATGCAGCAAAACGAAGCGTTAGCAACGAATAAGCAGTCGCCCGCGGCTAGCCTTAGCCTGGCGTTGTCGGGCGGGGGGGCGCGGGGCATTGCGCACCTGGGCGTGCTGGCGGCGCTCGACGAGCTGGGGCTGCCGGTGGGGGCGCTGGCGGGGGCCAGCTCGGGCGCCATCGCCAGCACGTTTTACGCGGCGGGCTTTGCCCCGCGCGAGGTGCTGCGGCTGCTGCAAACTACGAGTATTCCGCGCCTCACGCGGCCCGTGTTTGGGCGGCAGGGGCTACTGGGGCTGGAGGCGGTGGGGCAGCTACTGGAGCGCCACCTCGGGGTAGGGCTGCGCTTCGAAGACCTGCGCCTGCCGCTCACGCTGGTGGCCACCGACCTCGAAGCCGCCGAGTCGGTATACTTCAGCCAGGGGCCGCTGCTGCTGCCGCTGCTGGGCTCGGCGGCGGTGCCCATCGTGTACCGGCCCATCGAGTACCAGGGCCGGCAACTCGTGGATGGCGGCCTGCTCAACAACCTGCCCGTGGAGCCGCTGCTGCCGCTGGGGGCGCCCATTGTGGGCGTGCACTGCAACCCCATCAACCGCGAGGGCCGGCTGCCCAACCTGCGCCGGGTGGTCGAGCGCACGCTGCAAATCGCGCTCAGCGCCAACGTGGCTACCCGCAAAACCCAGTGCGCCCTGCTGCTCGAGCCGCCCGCGCTGCGGCAGTATCGCCCGCTCGATTTCCGCAAGGCCGACGAGCTGTTTGAGGTGGGCTACCGCTTCACGCTGGGCCAGGAAGCGGCCCTGCGAGCGCTGCTAGCGGAGAGGGAGTAGCGCAGACTGTCAGGCTGCGCGCGGCCGCGCTAGCCTACTTGCGGCCTGAAAGCCCGCGCTACTGCTTGCTTTTGCCTAGCTTTGGGGTTCCAAAATCTGCTTTGCTTAAATGGCCCGCAAAACCTCGACGTTCTGGTACTACATCGCTAAGGCAATTTTCGGCGTGGCCGGCTGGAAACAAACCGGCCAGGTGCCGCCCAGCATCAAGAAGTGCATGATGATTGCGGCCCCGCACACCAGCAACTGGGACCTCATCATGGCCCGCGCCGCCTTTTACATCATGGACGTAGACGTGCGCTTCACCGTGAAAAGCGAGTGGACCGAAAACCCCGTGCTGGGCTGGCTCGTGAAGGCCATCGGCGCGCTGCCCGTCAACCGCAGCCGCAACAACAGCCTCGTCGATGGCATGGTGCAGCTCTTCAAGCAGCACGAAGAGCTCGTCATCCTCATCACGCCCGAGGGCACCCGCGCCTACCAGCCCAAGTGGCGCAAAGGCTTTTACTACGCCGCTCTCGAAGCGGGCGTGCCCATCTTGCTCGGCTTCCTCGACTACGAAAAGCGCGAGGCTGGCGTGGGCCCGGTTTTCTGGCCCACTGGCGACTACGAGAAGGATTTGGAAGAAATCAAAGCCTTCTACCGCACCAAAAAAGGCCGTTTCCCGGCGCAGGGCGTGCGCTAGGGCTAGCCTGTTAAGGCCTTATTATTCGCTAAAAAACGTCTGTCATGCTGAGCTTGCCGAAGCATCTTGCTCGCGCCGTTGGGTTAGTAATCTAACGATGCGGTAGAGATGCTTCGGCAAGCTCAGCATGACAGACGTTTTTGGTAGAGTAACAGAAAAGTTAATCTTGGGTCAGTGCATACGC
>JBPBQJ010000082.1:0-2882 GCA_050954765.1 Janthinobacterium lividum
GTTTTGATGATGACTTGCACGCTCGACCTCTACACCGATTATTTGGTGAGTTCCACTGGCCCCACAACGGCCACGGGCTTGTCGCGGCTACTAGATGGGGCGCTTAGCCACGACCACATCACGCGTTGGCTAAGTAGCACTTCGTTGGGTTCGCCGGCTTTATGGCGGCAGGCTAAACTCCTGATTCGCGCCGCCGAAACGCAGCGTAAACCCGTCGAATTTGCCGTGCTCATTGTCGATGACTCGATTTTGGAAAAGGCGCACACGGATGTTAATGAGCTGATTTGCACGCACTATGACCACAGCCAGCAGCGTTTTGTCAAGGGCCTCAACTTCGTAACCCTGCTCTATCAGGCCGGCGAACTGGCCCTGCCAATTGCCGCCGAGCTGGTGGCCAAAACGGTGCCCGTATATAACGCTAAAACGCAGCAAACCAGCTATCAAAGCGCCTTCACCAAGAACGAGTACGTGCAGCAAATGCTGCGCGTAGCCCAGCAGCAGGTGGCCTACCGCTACCTGCTCGCTGACAGCTGGTATGCCTCGGCCGAGAATATGACCCTGGTGCGGGCGCTGGGCCACGACTTTGTGTTTGCGCTCGAAAGCAGCCGCACCGTGGCCCTGAGCGCCGAGGCGCGGGCCACCGGCCAGTTTCAGGCCATCCAGCCGTTGACTTTTCCCGATGAGCAGCCCCTGCGCGTCTATCTACGGCCTGTCAAAGAGGCAGTACTCGTTGCCAGACAAGTCTTTACCAACAAAGATGGCAGCCAGGGCACGTTATATCTGGTCAGCAGCGACACCGACCTGACGCAGGCCCAACTCACCACGATTTACCAGAGACGGTGGAAAGTGGAAGAGTATCATAAGTCACTCAAACAGAATGCGTCAATGGGTAAGTCGCCCACCAAAACGCCCGCTACCCAAACCACGCACTTCTTCGCCGCGCTGCTGGCCTATAGCAAGCTTGAAATCCTCAAGCTCAAGCATGAGATGGGGCATTTTCGCCTCAAGGCCCAACTCTACACAGTGGGCCTAAAAGCCATGTATCAGCAGCTCGGCCAACTCCGTGCGTAACATCAGTGAGTAAAAAAGGCCTGAAAGTCACGGCGCAGCTTTACAGGCAGTTTCTGCTGAGCAGCCAAGTGAATTATATGAACACTTACCTGGCCAAATATTTGGCTGGCTTGCAGCACGATAAGGTGCAGTATTTGACCGACATGCTGGGCCAGTTCGACAACCGCCAGGTACCGTATCGCACCGTGCTGCTAGACAACTGGTACGCCACCACGGCCCTGTTTAAGTAGCCCACGCAGGCGGGTAAATTCTTTTACTGCCCGCTGAAAAGCCTACCCTGCGCTTAGCGCAAGTTCTAAGGATAAGGAAAACTAGATTATTCAATATACTTGTTTAGCAGGCTTATATAGGAATAAGCTGCTTAAATGGTTATCCATCCAAGCCCTATCATTAGGTGTAGGCCTGTCATAGACCAGCGGAATGAGCTAAAGGGAGGCATAGCAAAACATTGTAATTTATATCCTATTCCCTCTTAGCACCTGCCATAAAGAGAGCGGCAGTAATAAGTAGTCTACTGGACGGCTAGGCAACTGGCAGCAGGGCCTTGCTTTTCTGGCGCCCGCTGTCTCTGTAATAGGCGAATTTAGGCAGGCAATGGCCGCTACCAATTGGCCCGGCGGAGGCCCTCGGGCTGGAGCACGCGGATGGTGCCGCTAGTAAGCTCAATCAGGCCATCCTGGCGAAACTCGCTGAGCGTGCGGCTGAGCGACTCGGCGGCCGTGCCGACTACGGCCGCCAGGTCTTCGCGCGCGAGCTGAATGGGCGCGTCGCCCGGCTGGTGCAGGCGCAGCAGGGCATCGGCCACGCGGCGGCGCAGCGAGTGGTAGGCCATTTCAACCAGCAGTTGCTCGCGCTCGCGCTCGCGGCCCGCCAGCAGCCGGATAAATTGCTGACTGACTTCGGCATTGCGCAGCAGCAGGTCCGCAAATTCCTCGGCCGGAATGTAGCGGAGCGTGGTTTCCTCCACGGCCACGGCCGAGTCGTGGTACGGCGTGTGCTCGAACAGGGCCTGGTAGCCAAAAAACTCGCCGGCTTGGTAAAAGCCCGTAATCAATTCCTTGCCGGTTCCCGTGGTTTTGCTCGTTTTCACGCGGCCGGCCTGCACGAAGTAGAGGCGGGTAGGCTCGTCGCCTTCCATGTAGATGAACTGGCGGCGGGGCACCAGGTGCGGCCGGCGGTCGGCGGTGAGGGTAGTGAGGTTGCCCACGCGCTGGGCATCGGCCAGGAACTCGGGCAGGCCGCCGTGGGCCAGGTCGTAGTCGGGCCGCAGGTGCTGAAAGCGACTCAGCCGCCCGGCCACGGCGCTCAGTAACTCGCTGCTGTCGAAGGGTTTGGTGAGGTAGTCGTCGGCCCCCAGCTCCATGCCGCGGCGCAGGTCGGCGCGCTCGGTTTTGGCGGTGAGGAAGATGAAGGGCACGCCCGCCAGCTGCGGGTGCTGGTTGAAAATCTGGAGCACGCCGTAGCCGTCGAGCACCGGCATCATAATGTCGCAGATAACGAGGTCGGGCCGGGTAGCCAGGGCTTGCTCGATGCCGATTTTGCCGTTCTCCGCCGTCAGCACCACGTAGCCGGCCAGCTCCAGCAGCTCGGTGGTGTTTTCACGAATAAAGTCGTGGTCCTCAATCAATAGCAGCGTTTTCATACGGAATAGTCACGGTGACGGTAGTACCCTGGCCCAGCGCACTGGCCAGGCCGATGGTGCCACCCAGCAGGTCGAGGTAGCGGGCAATGATGTAGAGGCCCAGCCCGGTGCCGGGCACGTTGGTGACGTTGCGCGCCCGGAAAAACCGCTCGAACAAGTGCGCCTGGTC
>JBPBQJ010000083.1:0-2510 GCA_050954765.1 Janthinobacterium lividum
CCTTGCCGCAGCGGGCAGGGGCTAGCGGCACGGCTTTTGCCCGCTCGACTGGGCTAGCCCGGCGCCGGCCGCCGTACCTTTGCCTTCTTCCAATCAGACTAGCCAGTACCGTTGAAAAATTTGATTCCGCGCGGCAAGCTCATCGCCATTGGGGGCAATGAGGACAAGGGCACCTACCCCACCGTCCGTAGCAAGCGCCAGTATTACCTGAATTTTTTTGAGTTGGGCATCCTCAAGCGCGTCGTGTCCGAATCGGGCAAGGCCGACCCGCGCATCGAGGTAGTCACCACCGCCTCCATGATTCCGCAGGAAGTGGGGCCGATTTACATCGCCTCGTTTGCGATGCTCAATTGCCACAATGTGGGCATCATGGACATTCGCACGACCCAGGATGCCCGGCAGCCCGAGTACCTGGCCCGCCTGCTGGCCGCCGACGTGGTCCTGTTTTCGGGCGGTAACCAGTCGCGGCTGCGCGAGATGTTCGGCGAAAGCGATTTCCTCGATATCCTCACCCGCCGCTACTTTGCCGAGGACAACTTCGTGATTGCCGGCACCAGCGCCGGCGCCATGGCTATGTCGCAGCACATGATACGCGGCGGCTCGGTGCCCGATGCGCTGCTGAAAGGCGCCGTGAAGATGGGCGTCGGCCTGAGTTTCTCGCCACTAGCCGTTATCGACTCGCACTTTGTGAAGCGCGGGCGTTTCGGCCGCCTCATCGAGGCGGTGGCGCTTTACCCCAAGCTCATCGGCATCGGGCTGGGCGAGGACACCGGCGTGCTCATCACCGAGGGCCACTTGGTCGAAACCATCGGCTCGAACCTCGTCATCATTCTCGACGGTCACGACATTCAGCACAACAATGCCGCCGCCGCCAAGAAAGGTACCACGCTCTCCATCGAGAATTTTAAGATGCACGTGCTGGCCAAAGGCAATGTGTACTGCATGACCGAGCGCAAGTTTTATGTGAGTAAGGAGGCCGTTGCAAACGCCAACTGCTAACCACTCCTTATTGGCAGGTACAAAATTGGCAGGTACAAAAAGGTCAGCTTGGACAGGCTGACCTTTTTCGTTGGCTAGGGTCAATTGCCAAATCTTTTCAGATAGTCTCAGAATAATGCGTTTGTCATGCTGAGCTTGTCGAAGCATCTTACTCGCATCGTTGGAATAGTATCCTTGGCGGTTTTGGCAAGATGCTTCGACAAGCTCAGCAAGACAAACGCATTTTCAAGCAACTATAAGTTCACCCAGAATTTAGCAGCTGAATAAGCCCTAGTAAATCGCCACCACTTCCTCCCCTGCCGCGTTGCGGCTGGCGCGGTACATTCCCTCCGAGTTGAAGGGCAGCGCAATAGTACCGGCCGCATCCACAGCAATGAGACCGCCCTCGCCGCCCACGGGAGCCAGCTTGTCGTGCACCACCACGCGACAGGCCTCGGCCAGGCTCAGGCCTTTGTACTCCATGAGGCAGGCCACGTCGTAGCCGACTACCGCCCGGATAAAATACTCACCGTGCCCGGTGCAGCTGATGGCGCAGCGCGCATCGGCCCAGGTACCGGCGCCGATGAGCGGCGTGTCGCCGATGCGCGAGTAGCGCTTGTTGGTCATGCCGCCGGTGCTGGTGGCGGCGGCCAGGTGGCCGCGCTGGTCGCGGGCCACGGCGCCCACGGTACCCTTTTTCCAGTTGGGGTCCGGGGCGGGGCTAGCGGCGTGGTCGAGCTGCATGCGGCCGGCCGCAATGGCCTCCTGCAACTGGTCGAAGCGCTGCTGGGTGAAAAAATACTCGGCCGGCTGCATCGGCAAGCCATGCTCGCGGGCCAGTTCATCGGCGCCGGGGTAGGCTAGCAGCACGTGCTCGGTCTGCTCCATCACCAGGCGCGCGGCCCGAATGGGGTTTTGCACCTGGCGCACACCGGCCACGGCGCCCGCCCGGCGACTAGCCCCGTCCATGAGGGCGGCATCCATTTCGTGGTGGCCGTCGTGGGTGAACACGGCCCCGCGCCCGGCATTAAAGAGTGGGCAGTCTTCAAGGCTACGCACGGTAGCCTCCACGGCGTCGAGGGCGGGCGCACCCTGGGCCAGCAGCGCCGTGCCAGTGGCTAAGGCCGCCGCGAGGGCTGCCCGGTAGTCGGCTTCGAGGGCGGGCGTGAGGGTGGCGCGGGCAATGGTGCCGGCCCCACCGTGCAAGGCAAGAGAAAACATAGTGGAGGTTGCTAATCAAGTGGGTTTCTGCCACAAGAACGGCACTTTCCGGGTTGAGTAGCGGTTTATAAAGAGCCCCGTGCAAGCAGTTGATTCTGGCACAGCGAGTTGCAACCGAATAAGGACGCTATTTTTTTTAGCCAAACCTTCGGTAACTCCCTGAAAAACGCCCGCGCCACGCCGCCAAAACGGGGCTTCATTCTGGCCTTCCTCAGTTTTTTTTCGTAGGTTTGGCCCTACGTTTTCAACATTTTAAATTTCCCCTTTCCGATGGCATACGACGTAACCGGCCGCCTGCACGAAATCTTTGA
>JBPBQJ010000084.1:0-2494 GCA_050954765.1 Janthinobacterium lividum
ACCTCGACAAGTGTCCCGGCACCCCGGCCGGCGTGAAAGTAGACGCCACCGGCTGCCCCCTTGATGGCGACGGCGACGGCGTGCCCGACTACCAAGACCGCTGCCCCGACCGCGCCGGCCCCGCCAGCAACAAAGGCTGCCCCGAGATTGCGGCTCCGCAACGCAAAATTCTGGAGGAGGCCACCAAATACATTCAATTCGACTTCAACAAGGCGACGTTGAAAGCCTCGTCGTACCCGCGCCTGCAACAGCTGGTGCAGATACTCAACGAGTACCCCGACTATTCGCTCAGCATTGCCGGCCACACCGACAGTAAGGGCGACGACAACTACAACCTAAAGCTGAGCTACGAGCGCGCCGCTGCGGCCCGCACCTACATGCTGAGCAAAGGCACCCCGGCCAGCCGCATCGAGGCCCGGGGCTACGGCGAAACCCGGCCCATCGCCGACAACAAAACGGCCGCCGGCCAGGCCCTGAACCGCCGCGTCGACTTCGACCCCTACCTCACCGGCGAGGCCAACGCGGCCGAAACCAGGTATGGCCCCGCCCCCACGGTAGCCGAACTGCTGAAGCAGGGCAAAACCTCGCCCGCCTCGAAAGCACCGGCCAAGCGGCCAGCCACCAAGCGCGCCGCCCCGGCCCGCCGCTAGGCTCCCCGGGCTGCTGCGCTGGTTTTTACCCGCGCTACTGCGGGTAGCCAGCGCGGCAGCTCTTCGCTTCCCCTATCCCATTTTCTACTTCTTCTCTCATGAAAAACAACACCGTAATCGGTATTTTTGAAAGCGCCGCCGAAGCGAAGCAAGCCGTTCAGCAACTGATTAGCGCGGGCTTCGAGCAAGACTACATCGATATATCGCAGGCCTCGTTCGGCGCCGACAACACCAGCGATACCCCTACCAATACCACCGACACCGCCCCCAAAGCCATAGGCGAGGCGGCCGGCCAAACCAAGGACAAAGTAGGCGGCTTTTTTAGCTCGCTCTTCGGGAGCGACGACGACGAAGCCGACACCTACGCCGCCGTAACCCGTAGCGGCCATTCGCTGGTGACGGTGCACGTCGATACGCTGGAGCAGGCCCACAAAGCAGCCGATATGCTGGACCACGCCGGCGCGCTCGACGTGGACAGCAAGGCCGCCGAGTACGGCGTAAACAACCGCTACACCGCCAGCCGCCAGGAAAAGCAGCAGGACCAAGCCGATGGCATGAAAGCCGAGGTTATCAAAGAAACCCTGCAAGTGGGCAAGCGCACCGAGCAAACCGGCGGCGTGCGCCTACGCTCGCGCATCGTGGAAAAGCCCGTGGAGGCCAGCGTGCGCCTGCGCGAAGAGCACGTGACCGTGCAGCGCACCCCCGTGAACCGCCCCGCCACGGAGGCCGATTTCACGGCCTTTAAAACAGGCGACGTAACCCTGACCGAAAGCGCTGAGCGCGCCGTGGTGGGCAAGGAGGCCCACGTGGTTGAGGAAGTATCGCTGGGCAAGCAAGTGACGGAGCGCGAAGAAGTTATCCACGACACGGTGCGCAATACTGAAGTGGACGTGGAGCAGATTCCGGGCGCTGCCCCGGCCCGCCCTACCCCCCCGCCGTCGAAAAACCAGCCCAAGCCAACCAGCAAATAACCTAGTAACCGGGCCGCGTCAGCTTGCTGGCGCGGCCTTTTTGGCCACACTAAACCACATATTCGCATGACACCTACTACTAATAACGTCTCCGGCGTGGGCCACGAGCACGTGGTAGCGGCCTTTTTGGCCCCGCCTGCCCACGAGCTACCTCACCAGCTGGCTCCAGCCAGGCTGACGGCCATGAAGCGCATCTCCTGGGGAGCCGTGTTGGCGGGCGCGCTCATCGCCATTGTGCTGCAACTGGCGCTCAGCTTGTTGGGCCTGGGCATTGGCCTGGGCACGATTGACCCCTTGACCGAGCAAAACCCGATGGCGGGCATCGGCATTGGGGCCGCCGTCTGGTGGCTGGTTACTATGCTGGGCTCGCTGTACCTGGGTGCGACGGTGGCGAGCCGCTTGGCGGGCATTCCGCGCCGCACCGACGGCCTGCTGCACGGCCTGCTCACGTGGTCGGTCGTCACGCTGCTGACTTTTTACCTGCTAACGACGGCCGTGGGCCGCATCATCGGCGGCGTGACGGGCGTGGCCGGCCGCGCCTTGTCGAGCGCTGGCTCGGGCCTGGCCGCCGTGGCCCCCGGCGCGGGCGATGCGATTAAGGGCGAGCTCAAAGCGCAGGGCATCGACCTGAGCGACGTGAAGCACCAGGCCCGCCTGCTACTGCGCCAAACCGGCAAAGCTGACCTGACGCCCGAAAGCATCGCTAGCCAGGCTAAGGCCGCGGGCAATCAAGCCAAAGACGAGGCCGGCCAGGCCGCCGCCAACCCCCAGGCGGCCGGCGACAACTTCGACGACGTTATCGACAACCTGACCAGCAAGGCCGATAACCTCGGCAACGCCGCCGACCGCGACGCGGCCGTGAACGTGGTGATG
>JBPBQJ010000085.1:0-2132 GCA_050954765.1 Janthinobacterium lividum
CAAGTCCGTGGCCGCCCAAAACCTGACTGTAATGCTGCACCCCCTCGGCGCTGCCCAACTCACCGACGTGCTCAGCCTGGCTCGCACCGAGCCCCAGGCCGACGGCCGGCTGGTCGTGCGCCTCGGCGATGTCTATGAAAACGAGGACAAGCTCTAAGAGGGTGTAGGGGAATAAAAATGCTATGTAATTTTACATTATGTCACGCGCAAGGTATGCTACTGATTTAACAGCCGATGAGTGGCTGCTTATCGAGCCCTATGTGCGCAGCAGCGGCTTGGGTCGGCCGCCGTTGCACAGCAAACGGGAGTTGCTCAACGCTATTTTTTACCAGTTGCGGGCGGGTAGCGCCTGGCACCTGCTGCCCCACGATTTGCCGCCCTGGCGCACGGTCTACAAGCAATTTGAGGCCTGGCGCGAGGACGGTACCTGGGACCGCTTGCTCGACGGGCTGCGGCGACAAGTACGCCAGTTGACGCGTGAAGCGGAACCTACGGCGGGAGCCATCGACTCGCAGTCCGTGCGCACGGGCAGTAAAAGGGGGGCTGCCACGGCTACGATGCGGGCAAGCAAGTAGCTGGGCGTAAGCGCCATATAGTAGTCGACACTCAGGGCCTGCCGCTCGCCGTGCTGGTGCAGGCGGCTAGCGTGCAGGACCCGGTGGGGGCGGCCCCGGTGCTGGCCCAAGCCAAGGCCAATGCCCCGCAGTTACAACTGCTTTGGGCCGACGCCCGCTACCAGGGACCGCTGGTGGCCACGGCCGCCGCGGCGCTGGGCCTGCGCGTGGAGGTGGTCCGGGCTCCGCCCGGCACCAAAGGCTTCGTGCTGCTGCCCCGACGCTGGGTCGTGGAGCGCTCCTTCGGCTGGCTCAGTAAGTACCGCCGGGTAGCCGGCCGCGACTACGAAGCCAATCCACTTGTGAGTGAGTCGGTTATCAAAGCCTGTTTCTGCCATCTCATGCTCCGGCGATTGGCTAAAGCACCACCTCCTGAACATAGCGCTTGAATTATCCTACTCCCTCTTAGAGGGTGTAGGATAATGAAACTCCTATGTAAGTTTGCTCTATGTTTCGCGCCGCTTATCCTACCGATTTAACCGATACCGAATGGCAACTACTTGAGCCTTATGTGCGCAGCAGCGGCCTTGGTCGGCCGCCGCTGCACAGTAAGCGCGAGTTGCTCAACGCCATTTTTTACCAGTTGCGCGCCGGCGGGGCCTGGCCCCTGCTGCCCCACGATTTGCCACCCTGGCGCACGGTGTACAAGCAGTTCGAGGCCTGGCGCGAGGACGGCACCTGGGACCGCTTGCTCACGGGCCTGCGCCAGCAACTGCGCCAGCTCACGCGCGAAGCCGAACCGACGGCCGGCGCCATCGACTCACAGTCGGTGCGCACGGGCGGTAAAAGGGGGGCTGTCACGGCTACGATGCGGGCAAGCAAGTGCCTGGTCGTAAGCGCCATATAGTAGTCGACACTCAGGGCCTGCCGCTCGCCGTGCTGGTGCAGGCGGCCAGCGTGCAGGACCCGGTAGGGGCCGCCCCGGTGCTGGCCCAAGCCAAGGCCAATGCCCCGCAGTTGCAGCTGCTCTGGGCCGATGCCCGCTACCAGGGGCCGCTGGTGGCCACGGCCGCCGCGGCGCTGGGCCTGCGCGTGGAGGTGGTCCGGGCCCCACCCGGCACCAAGGGCTTCGTGCTGCTGCCCCGGCGCTGGGTCGTGGAGCGCTCCTTCGGCTGGCTCAGCAAGTACCGCCGGGTAGCCGGCCGCGACCACGAAACCAATCCCCGTGTCAGTGAAGCCGTTATAAAGGCCTGTTTTTGTCATTTGATGTTACGTCGACTGGCCAAAGGGCCTCCTCCTAAACATAGCGATTGATTTTCCCTACTCCCTCTTAGGGCAGAAGTGGCCTCACAAACGGGTTTTGTAGGGCCAGAAGTGGCCCAAGACTCCTTATTAGTACAAACCTCTTTTCAAACAGTAGTACCAAACGTCGGCGACGACCCTCAAAAAAAGATAGGGGAGAGGTTCGCAGGAGAAGGGCTTTCAGAAGTGCAGGTGCTCGACGACACCGCTAGCCCTAACGGTGAGCACCCGGCCCCAGGCGCAGCCTCAAAAGAAAAAGTTGCGCGAAAAAGAAAA
>JBPBQJ010000086.1:0-2111 GCA_050954765.1 Janthinobacterium lividum
CTTTTCCATCGGCTACTACAAAACCAACGGCACCAAGGGCAGCAAGCCCGCCGTGCGCAAGGGCGGGCAGTCGGGGGGCAGCACGCCGGGCGGCCCCGAGGGGCGCAGCGCCTTCCGCTACAAAGTGAAGGAGAAAGGCACCCTGCAACTCGTGGACTGCGCCACGGGCCAGCCCTTCGCCCTCAAAATCATTTTGCTCTGCCACTACAACGGCCGGGATATTAAACACGGCTTAACGATGAAAGCACGCGATATCAAAGAGTTAGAAGGTGGGCTGTACATTTTGCCCGGCGCCAAAGCGATAGTCGAGCTAACCGGCAGTGACAAAGCGCAGGACGTCAATTTTGGGGCTCGGTGCTCAGCCAGGGCGGGTATAAGCTCGCACCCTGGGGGCCGAACAACGACCAGCCACAGAAGATGCTGGAGCTGGTGCACAACAACCACCTCAAGCCGCAGCTCATCACCACCGGCCGCGATTTGGTGCTGGGCTCCCGCCTGGGCGTATTCGAGCGCAGCATTGTGGAGGGTAAGGAGCGGGTAGTGCCGGTGATTGATACCGAGATGGAGGACTGGTTTGAGTCGATTGACGGCGATACGACCCTGCAAAGCCTGGCCTACAACCTCGAAACGTTCGCCAACTACTTCAGCGTGTTCTCGCTGGCGAGCAAAACCTACGTGGAGGCCATCCAAAGCTTCGACTGCACCATCAGCCGCGCCCTGGTCACGACTAGGCCCAAGCCCGACCGCTACGCCTTTCACCACGATTTCAGCAATTTCAAGGCCGACGAGGCCAAGATTCTGCCCGCTTTCGACCCGCTGAACCCCGGCAAGTACGGCGAGTTCGTGCTGCACGGCCGCGACTGGACGCCGGGCCAGAAGTACTACGACATTCCGCCCTACTGGGGCACGCGCCGGTGGACGTCGGTGAGTAACAAGATTGCGATTTTCCACGAATCGGGGCTGGATAACGGCTATAACGTCAAGTACCACATCAAGATACCGATGGGCTACTTTGACCAGTTTGGCGACGCTGACGCCCGCAAAAAGGCCGAACTCGACCTTATGGCCAACATGAACGAGATGCTGGCTGGCGTCGAAAACACGGATAAGGTCTTCGTGAGCAAGTTCGCCGTGGATGCCAGCGGCAAGCAGCTTCCCGGCTGGGAAATCGTGCCCATCGAGAACAAAATGAGCGACGATGCCTACACGGCCGTCAACCAGCAGGCCAACATTGCCCACACCTCGGGCCACGGCGTGGACCCCTCGCTAGCCGGCATCGACACGGGCAGCAAACTCGGCGGCTCGGGCAGCGAGAAGCGCATCAGCTACCAGCTGCACATCGCGATGCGCACCCCGCAGAAGCGCAAAATCCTGCTCAAAACCTTCCGGACGGCCCACAAAATCATGGGCTTCAACCCCAAGCACCAATTCGGTTTCGTGGACGTGGACATTACCACGATTGCTGAGAACCCGAAGGGCCAGGAAAAAACCACCAACCAAGCGGCGTAAGGCAATGCTATTCAATACAGTAGAAGAATTGCGCGCCCACCTGAGCAGCGTGCACCAAAACAACTCTAAGTCGCTGCTCAGCTACGTGGCCACGGCCGAGACGCTGCACCTGATACCGGTGCTGGGCGAAGGCCTGGTCGAGCAGCTGGGTAGCCTGCCGGCACTCGACCCGCCGGCGCACCTGTTGGCCCTGCGCGAGCGGCTCCGCAAGGCACTGGCCTACTACGTGGTGCTGGAGGCGGCCCCGTTTCTGCCGGTGACGCTTAACGACGTGGGCGCCACCGAAGGCACGGCGCCCAACAACCCGGCTACCCGCCAGTGGGTGTACAACAACTTCGTGGAGGCCGCCGCGGCCACGGCCGATAAGCTGTTCGACGTGGCCCTGGCCTGGCTCGACCAGCACGCGGCCGACTACGAGGCAGAGCTGGACTCGACCGAGTACCGCTCGCGCAAGCGCCTGCTCATCGCCTCGGCCGAGGAGCTGGGCCAGTACGTGGCCACGGCCGGCAGCCGCCGGTTTTTCCTGGCCCTGCTGCCCACCCTGCGCCGGGTCGAGGATTTCGACATCGAGGACCTGCTAGGGGAGGAGTTGCTCGAGGAGC
>JBPBQJ010000087.1:0-1715 GCA_050954765.1 Janthinobacterium lividum
AAAAGCCCCCACGGCCGCCTGCTCGACCTGCGCCAGCCGCAGGTGATGGGCATTCTCAACCTCACGCCCGACTCCTTCTACCCCGGCTCGCGGCTGGGCCACCGCGCTGATGCCGAGCTGCTGCGTCGCGCCGAAACCATGCTCACGGCCGGCGCAGCCGCCCTCGACGTGGGCGGCTACAGCTCGCGGCCGGGCGCCGACAACGTTGCGCCCGCCGAGGAGCTGCGCCGCGTGCTGCCCGCCCTTGCGGCGCTGCGCTGGGAGTTTCCGCAAGCATTTATCTCGGTCGATACCTTCCGGGCCGCCGTGGCCGCCGAGGCCGTAGCCGCCGGGGCCGACCTGGTGAACGACATCGGCGGCGGCACCCTCGATGCCGACATGCTGGCTACCGTGGCGCGCCTGCGCGTGCCCTACTGCCTCATGCACCTACGCGGCAACCCCCAGACTATGCGCGACTTAGCGCACTACGACGAGGACTTAGTACTGACTATCCTGCGCTTTTTCCGCGACCAGCTCGAAAAGCTGCGCCACGCCAACGGCGGCTACCCCCCCGCCGACGTGCTGCTCGACCCCGGCTTCGGCTTCGCCAAAAACGCGCCCCAAAACTTCGAGCTGCTGCGCCGCCTGCCCGAGCTGCACGTGCTGGGCCACGCACTGCTGGTGGGCCTCTCGCGCAAGGCCATGGTGCACAAGTTTCTGGCCCTCAGCCCCGACGCGGCCCTCAACGGCACCACCGCGCTGCACATGCGGGCCTTGCAGGGCGGCGCCCGCCTGCTGCGCGTGCACGACGTGGCCGAGGCCCGGCAAGTGGTGCGCCTGAGCGAAATGGTGGGGTAGGGCACTCGCCTACCCCGCGCTGCCTAGTCAATAAGGGGTCTCATGTCTGGCAGCAAGCGAAAATCCAGCCGAACAGAATCTCCCACTGCCACTTGCAACCGGAGTGCCTGCGACCACAAAAAGCCTACCCCACCACTGCGCAACGTGTGCCGGCCTGCGGGCAGCGCAACGGCGTAATTGCCCGCAGCATCCGTAGTAAGTAGCTGCTTGTCAATAACTACTGTGGCTGCCGGCTGGCTTACTGCTTGGCCATTTTCGAGCACCAGGTCTACGTGACCCAGGAGCAGCGCCGGGCTAGCCGGGTGGGTCCGGCGCAGGCGACTGGCCGGCGCGGGCGGCGGCCCTAGCCAAGGGGCAGGTTTTTTATTTTTGCTGTACTGGCGCTCGTACCGGGGCACTAGCTTTTCGGCTTGCCCATAGTTTTCAACAAGCAGTGGCCGAGGGCTTTGGCAGCTAACCAAATAGCCGCACAGTAGCACGGTCAAAGCGCGAATGCTAGACATATCGCAAGGTACCAAGCACGGTTGCTCCGAGGGCCGCGCTACTCGCACCCTTATTCTTACTGGCAACGAGTTACTTCGGCTTCTCCGCTGGCTTATCCCTTTTGCCACTGCGTAAGCAAGGTTGTGGGTTTCTTTGCTGCCTCGATTGCCCACTTCCCCGCATGAACCTACCCTACCCCTTCTACTTTCTGCGCGTGGGCCTGGTCGATGTGGCCGATGTGCTGCTGGTGACGGTGCTGCTCTACCAGCTCTACAAGCTGCTGCGCGGCTCGGTGGCGCTCAATGTGGCACTGGGCGGGCTGAGCTTATACTTGGTATACTTGGTAGTGAATGTCCTGGGCCTGGGGCTGTTGTCAGATATTCTGGGCGAGTTTA
>JBPBQJ010000088.1:0-126482 GCA_050954765.1 Janthinobacterium lividum
CCGATGTGCTGACGACCGTCGAAGCCTTCTTCAAAGTAGTGAAGGATTCGATGACCGAGGGCCAGAATATCTACGTGCGTGGCTTCGGCTCGTTCGTAAATAAGAAGCGTGCACGCAAAGTTGCCCGTAACATTTCGAAGAACACGTCGCTCATCATCGACGAGCACTACATCCCGAGCTTCAAGCCGAGCAAAACGTTTGTAGCTAAAATTAAAGCCAGCAAGAAAATTACTGGTGATGCTTCGGACAAAGCGCCGAAGGCTGCCAAGAGCACCAAAAAAGCAAAAGCTTAATTATAAGTAGCTTAGGTAACGAAGTGCTGGGGTGATAAGGGCGGACCGGCTAGCCGCAAGGCAGGTCGCGGGTTCCTTCCTTATCACCCCATCGCTTACCAGCCTAGTGTGTGTTTTTCATATGGCTTCTCCCTCCTCCCCCACCAGTACGCACCAACTCCTGTTGTTAGCCGGTGCCCTAGCACTGGCGGGTGGGCTCTATGCGCTGCCCAAAGGCATTGTGAAGCCCAAGGAGGGCAAAGCCGCTCTTAACCAGGATGCGGCTCGCACGGCCACGCGCGACGGCGGAGGCATTGCCACCAACGGCTCGAAAACCGAAGCTTCGTCGGGCCCACGCCCGGCGGCCACCGGCACCGTAGGCGGCGAGGCTAGCCCCACCGCAGCCCCCAGTGCACCGCACACGCAGGCTCGGCCTGAGCAGCGCCAGGAGCTTAACACGTTGTTAGCCCAGTACCGCACGGCCCCAGCGGCCAGCCGCCGCCAAGTGGCTACCACGCTGGCCGCCCGCTACGCCACGGTGCAACGCTTCGACAGTGCCGGGTACTACCTGGCGGCCCTAGCAGCCGAGAAGCCCAGCGAAAAGGCCTGGCAACAGGCTGCCGATGCTTACTTTCAGGCGTACAGCTTTGCGGCTTCGGCCGACCGCAAAAAGATGCTGGGCGACCGGGCGCGCGAGCTGTACGACAACGTGCTGCAAGCTAACCCTAACAACCTCGACGCCAAAACCAACCTGGGCATGGCCTACATGAGCAGTGACAACCCTGTGAAAGGGATTGGCCTGCTGCGTGAAGTGCTGGAGCAGGACCCTAAGAACGAAAAAGTTCTCTACAATCTGGGTATCCTGGCCATCCAGAGCAACCAGTATGACAAAGCCGTCGAACGCTTTGCTCAATTAGTTGAGGTAAATCCCAAGAATGTGGAAGGCCAGTTTTACCTCGGCGTATCGCTGGCCCGCACCAACCGGGGGCCGGCCGCCCGAGCCGCCTTCCAAAAAGCCAAGAGCCTCAGCGCTGACCCGGCCCTGGCCGCGTCGGTAGATGAGGAGTTGGCGAAAATTCGAAACTAACAGCGGCTTCGGGCAGCTAGCCGGAAAGGTGCTACTTTTGCACCCCAGCTTTAGCAAGCCAAAACCGGAACTCTCTCATATCTACCCTTTAACTCCCCACGACAATGCCCTGCGGTAAGAAACGTAAACGCCATAAGATTGCCACCCACAAGCGTAAGAAGCGCCTGCGCAAGAACCGCCACAAGAAGAAGTAATCTTCTGACTTAGTGCGGAGTAAGAGGCTAGCCACGAACTGCTTAGCGTTTCGTGGCCAGCCCATCTCTCACGTAGCCTCCGCCACGCGGACGACTATCGTGGTGCGCCGGACTGCCCTAGTGGGGCAGTGGCCGTGGCTCGCGAGGGGAAGCTGGGACACTCTTGGTCCTGGCTTCCCTTTTGCCGGTTTCGGGGCAAGCCACTGCCGCCTCCGGGCCAGGCAGGCTACTTTAACCAACTTACTACGTTGAGCAATGAATTAATTATCAATTCCACCCCCGAGGGGGAAAGAATTGCCTTGCTCCAGGATAAGCGGCTGATTGAGTATCACTTCGACCGCAACGACACCAACTATGCGGTGGGTGACATCTTCCTGGGAACCGTGCGCAAGGTGATGCCCGGCCTCAACGCGGCCTTTGTGGATATTGGCTCCGAAAAGGATGCCTTTCTGCACTATGGCGACCTGGGCGAGCAGTTTCCTTCCCTCAACAAATGGGTGGGCAGCGTGCTGAAGCACCAGGCGCAAGGCGCTGGCCTCGAGAATTTTAAATTGGAAGAAGCGCTCGACAAGGTGGGCAAGGCCGACAGCGTATTCAAAAAAGGCCAGAACCTGCTCGTGCAGGTAGTGAAGGAGCCCATTTCGACCAAAGGCCCGCGCGTGAGCACCGACATTTCGATGGCCGGCCGCTACTTGGTACTCATGCCCTTCACGAATACCATTTCGGTATCGAAGAAAATTGTTAGCAAAACGGAGCGCGACCGCCTCAAACGACTCATTGCCAGCATTAAGCCCGAAGGATTTGGCGTAATTATCCGCACGGTGGCCGAAGGCCACGAGGTAGCCGAGCTCGACCGCGATATGCAGAGCATGGTCGATAACTGGAATACGCTCTACCAGAACCTGCGCAAGGGGCAGCCCCGCGACAAGATGCTGGGCGAGCTAGGCCGCACTTCTTCGATGCTGCGCGACATGCTCAACGAGTCGTTCGACTCGATTGTGGTGGACACGCCCGGCCGCTTCGAGGAGATGAAGGAGTACGTGCAGAAAATCGCCCCCGACAAGCTTGGCCTGGTGAAGCTGCACAACAACAAGGCCAAGGTATTTGAGCACCTGGGCATTGAGAAGCAGCTCAAAACCCTGTTTGGTAAGACGGTAAGCGTGCCGGGCGGCGGCTACCTCGTAATAGAGCACACCGAGGCGCTGCACGTGGTAGACGTGAACTCGGGCTCGAAGAGCAACCAGGAAAACGACCAGGAGGCCACGGCCCTCATGATTAACCTGCTAGCCGCCAAGGAAGTAGCGCGCCAGTTGCGCCTGCGCGACATGGGCGGTATCATCGTGGTTGACTTTATCGACATGCGCGCCGCCGAGAGCCGCAAGAAGGTGGAGGATGCGGTGTACCACATCATGAAGCAGGATAAGGCTAAGTTTACCATCCTACCCATCACCAAGTTTGGGCTGATGCAAATAACCCGGCAGCGGGTGCGCCCGGCCGAAACCATCATCACCGGCGAAGTGTGCCCCACCTGCGGCGGCACGGGCAAGATTTCTGCCTCTATCCAGGTTACCGACGAGATTGACAACAGCATCGACGACTTGCTCATCAATCAGAATCAGGCGGGTATCACGCTTTTTGTGCACCCGTTCTTGCACGCTTTTTATACCAAAGGGCTGGTTAGCCGCCAGATGAAGTGGTACCTCAAGTATTACAAGTGGGTGAAGGTGATGAAGGATACTTCGCTAGGCCTCACCGATTTCCGCATCGAAGACGAGCACGGCGAACAAATTGAGCTGCACTCGGCCGCCGCCGCTATGGCCCGCGCCCAAGACCGCGAGGTAATCGCAGATTTAATAGAATAGACCACGGATTAAACGGATTGCGGGGATACGCCCGCTTCGCGGGCTGACTGCCTTACTGATAAGAAGGAAACAGAAAAGGCTACTCTTCATCGAGTAGCCTTTTCTGTTTTTATTATACCCGCTTGCTGGCTAGGCCCATCTTAGTCAGCCTGCGCAGCGGGCGTATCCCCGCAATCCGTTTAATCCGTTAAATCTGCGGTTAGAATTTGAGGCCGAGGTCGAGTGCGAATACGCTGTTTTTGATGGTTACGTCGCTGAAGCCACGGTCTTTCTCGAAGTAGCGGTCGAAGTTGACTAGGCCGTGGTGGTAGCTGATACCGGCCAGAAATTTTGTGCTTTGACCAAGCTGATACTCCGCACCCACTGCCCCGATGAGGTTGGCATCGATGGGGAGCACATGGCTACCGGCGGAGGTTTCGTTGTTGGAGTTGGAGGTGTCGATATAGTTTTTCTCCCCGTTGATGCGCGTTTGCACCGGCACAGCCAGCGAGCCACCTACCTGGAAGTAAACCCGCGTATCGGGCGCTATTTCGTTGGTAAATAGCTTAATAGTAAGCGGCAGCTCCAGGTACTGCATGGCTATTTTCTGCTCTTTGCGAACACTCCCCGCCGACGAAACCGGATTGGGATTGCGGTCGAGGTAGGAGATAGTGCCGCCCTTTCCAGTTAGAAAAAGGCCCGTATTGAAGGCGTAATTCTGACCAAAGAAGTAGTCCATAAAAATGCCGCCGCCGAAGCTAAGCTTGCTGCTCTCGCTCTGAAACGAGGTACCGGAAGGCGAGCTAGTGCGCAGATAGCTGATGGACGGCGATATTTTGAGGCCAATTTCGACTTGGGCAAAGGCGGTGGGGGCCACGGCGAGGGCGGCGAGGGTAAGAATTATTTTTTTCATAAGGTGGTAATAAGTGCTACTTGGTACTTGGGAACGGGATAGGGCGTTGGATGCGTGTAATTTTGCACAAAAATACTCTGCGCTTGAAACTCTCTTCCATTATTTCGGGGCTGCTGCTAGCTACGGTTGGGCTAGTGGCTGGTTGCCGCCAGGGCGCGGCCGATGGCTGCCGCCCCGACCCGGCCGCTGATGCACCCGCCGCGCCGCTGCACCTCGTGCATCTCGAACGCTCTTTTTTCCAGATTAAAAGTCCGGCGCAAGGGTTGCAGTTTATGCGGGCCAATCCGGTTTTTGGGCGCTACTACCTGCAAGCAGGGCAGGCCCCGCCCGACACCCTAGCCAAAGCTTTGGCACAGCTAGCCGCTAGCCCCGACTTGCAGCAATTGAGCCAACAAACAGCGGCAGCCTTCGCCGACTCGGCCAATCTGCGGAAGAATATGGCCACGATGTTTGGCCGGGTGAAATATTATTTTCCCGACTTCAAGACGCCGCCCGTGGCCGCGACCTACGTGAGTGGGCTGCTGGGTAAAGATATTTATATCAATGACAGCCTGCTGGTTGTGAGCCTCGATTGGTTTGCCGGGCCTAAGGCGAAATATCGGCCCGACCTGCCGCAGTACATGCTGCGGCGCTACCGCCCGGCCAATCTGCTACCCACGCTGGCCCTAGCCGTATCGAGCAAGTACAACCGCCACCAGCTCACGGCCACCTCCATGCTCGACCAGATGGTGGACCAGGGCAAGCGGCTTTATTTCGCTGGGGCAGTGCTGCCCTGCACCACCGACTCGCTGCTGCTGGGCTACTCGGCCAAGGAGCTAGCGAACGTCAGATTCAACGAAGCGCGCATCTGGGGGCATTTTCTGGAGAATAATCTACTCTTCAGCACCACGCCTTTCGTGATTCAGAAATACGTGGGCGAGCGGCCCAACGTGCCCGAAATTGACCGCACTTGCCCCGGCCGGGTGGGTCAGTGGGTGGGCTTGCAAATCGTGCGCAAGTATATGGCCGAGCACACCAGCGTGACGCTAGCCCAGCTGATGGCTCAAAAGGATACCCAGCGCCTGCTCAACGACTCGCACTACCGACCCAAAAAATAATTAGGAGTTGTAAATTATGAGTTATGCACTGTAACAGAGTCAATTTATAACTCATAATTCAACGAAATGCGCATTGCGGTTTTCAGCCAGTACCACACCAGCCCCGACTGCCCGGCCACGAGCCGGCACTACACGCTGCTGGCTGAAATTGCGAAGCATCACCACGTAACGCTACTGACCACGCCAGCCTGGCGCAGCCAGCAGCTTACGCAGCAGTGGCCCTGGGTGCCGCCCGGCGTGGAGTTGCTGGAGGCCAATATCCCCTACAACAATAAGATGGGGCCGGCGCGCCGAGCACTGGCTTTTGCCCAGTATGCGACCTGGGCGGTGCGCGCAGGCCGCCGCCTGGCCCGGCCCGATGTGGTGTGGGGCATCAGCACACCGCTGACGGCGGCCTGGGCGGCGGCGCGGGTAGCGCACCACAGGGGCGTGCCGTGGGTGTTTGAGGTGCAGGACTTGTGGCCCTCGTTTCCGGTGGCGATGGGTGCCGTACCCACGGCGCTGGCCCGCCAGCAGCTGTTTGCGCTGGAGAAAAGGCTGTATGAAAGCGCGGCGCACATCGTGCCTCTTTCGCCCGATATGAGTGCGTACGTGGCCGACCTAGGCATCGCTCCGGCCAAAATCACGACCCTGCTCAATGGCACCGACTTGGACCTCGCGGCTCGCGCCACGCCCGCCGCAGTAGCGGCTCTGCGGCAGGCGCAGGGGTTAGCCGGCCAGCGCGTAGTGCTTTACGCAGGCACCTTCGGCCGGGCCAACGATATCCCCACGGTGGTAGCAGCGGCCGAGGCCCTGGTGGCGGCCGACCCAAACGTTGTCTTTCTGTTTTTGGGCCACGGCTACTTTGCGCCGCTGGTGGCGGCGGCGGCGGCGCGCTGGCCGGGGCGCATCCGGCTGGTGGGGGGGCAGCCCCGCCACGCGGTATTCACCTGGTTTGCGCTGGCCGATGTGGCGGTCGTTTCTTTTCTGGGGCTGCCGGTGCTGGATGCCAACTCGCCCGCCAAACTCTACGATGCGCTGGCCGTGGCCACGCCCGTGGTGGTCACCAACCAAGGCTGGACCAAGCAGCTGGTCGAAGAGCACGGCTGCGGCTGGTACGCGCCCGCTGGCGATGCCGCGGCCCTCGCCCACCGGCTGCAAACCACCCTAGCCGACCGCGAGGGCTTAGCCATTGCCGGCGCACGCGGCCAGGCTTTGGCTAGGTTACGATTTGACCGGGTGGCACTGGCCGCGCAAATGCGCAGCATTCTCGAGCAGGCTGCGGGCTGCTATAAATCGCACTAAAAAGCCGCCCGCAACTAGTTGCGGGCGGCTTTTTGTAGACAAGCTTGGTTGAGCGCGAGCGCTTACTTGATTTTCATTTTCTTGCCGTTCGACTTCACCTTGGCATTCGCGGGTACCGTGATGGTGCCGGGAGCATTCGTGGTGGGGCTAGCAGTGGTGGTAGTCGATTCTACGCTGGTCGAAGACGGTGCGGTTTCGGTTACCGTGCCCGTCATGGGCGAGGTCGTCGTCGAGCCCGGCGTGGTCGTGGTTTTGCGGGTAGTGGTGGTGGTCGTGCCGGTTTGGGCGTTGGCCGAGTAAGCACCGGTGGTCAACATAGCGGCGAGGATGAGCAGCTTTTTCATTGGAATAAAGTGTTTTCTGAGGAAGAATAAATAGTGCCGGCTGCGCAGCCAGCGGCGGGTTACCGCTCAGCCTTTAACGAACACTCATTTGAAAGGTTAAGCTTGCCTGAGCCTGGTGGCACGGGCAACCGTTGTAGGCAAAGAAGCTCAACTTGGTGGGCGTAAAAGCGCCCACTGACAGGTTTGCCCGCATCTCGGCTCTCGCTCACCGTATCATTGCTATTCCTTTACTTTTTCCAGGCACCAGGTATGAAATGGCTACCCTCTTTTGTTAAGCTTTTCCTGCTTTTTGTGGCTGGCGTCGTGCTGCTGTTCGTGGGCGCGATAGTCAGTATGGAGCACCCCGGCAACTCCACACTCAGCTCGGCTTTCGACATCCTGCGGCTGGTTGGCCTAGCCATGATGCTGATAAGCCCCATTCTTATCGCGCTGAAATTCTTCGCGCAGCTCGACCGCAAGGCCAAATAACTTCCTGCCTACGAAATCGGCACCTTCCGCAGAATCGCCTCAATCAGGTCGTGGGTCCGAATGCCGTCGGCCTCGGCCTCATAGGTCATCAGGATGCGGTGGTTGAGCACGTCGGCGGCCACATCTTTAATGTCTTCGGGCAGCACGTAGTCGCGGCCGTCGAGGTAGGCCACGGCGCGGGCGGCGCGGTGCAGCGCGATGCTAGCGCGCGGGCTAGCCCCGAACTGCACAGCCTGCGCAAACTCGGGCAGGTCGTAGTCGACCGGGCGGCGGGTGGCAAACACCAACTCAATCAGGTATTTCTCCAGCGTATCCGAAATCTGCACCTGGTTTATCTGGTCGCGAATACCGAAAATATCCTCCTTGGTTAGCACCGGCTGCACATTGCCCTGAAACCCCATATTGGCCATGCGGCGCATCACCTCCAGCTCGTCGGCCTTTTTGAGATAATCGACGTGGACTTTCAGCATGAAGCGGTCGACCTGCGCCTCGGGCAGCGGGTAGGTCCCCTCCTGCTCCACTGGGTTTTGGGTGGCTAGCACCAAAAAGGGCCGGTCGAGCTGGTAGGTCTGGTCGCCGATGGTCACCTGGTTTTCCTGCATGGCCTCGAGCAAGGCGCTCTGCACCTTGGCCGGCGAGCGGTTTATTTCGTCGGCTAGCACGAGGTTGGCGAAGATGGGCCCCTTTTTTACCTCAAATACCGACTGATTTTGGTTGTAAATCATGGTCCCCACCAGGTCCGACGGCAGCAGGTCGGGCGTAAACTGCACGCGCTGAAAATGCAGGTGCAGCACCTGCGACAGCGTACTCACGGTGAGCGTCTTGGCTAGCCCCGGCACGCCTTCGAGCAAGATGTGGCCGCCGGTAAAAACGCCGATGAGCAGGCGGTTGACGAGGGCACGCTGGCCCACCACCACTTTTTCCATCTCGGCAAAAGCCTGGCGAATGAGGGGGCGGTAGTCGGGGGCGGAAGTAGGCTGCATGCGGCAAAGTAACGGCAGACCCAGGCATGGCGGCCCCAGCGAAGGCACTAAAAGCCGTGGTTCCGAGCGTTAGCACTCTGCTTGCTCTTGTTCAGCTTCGGCCCTCTTCGTCGGCAAATAGCCAACCCCGGCCGATAGTTTACCGTTTGGAAAGACTTAGTTCTGTTCTTTTACTGAAGCTGGGCGCGGCTTCACATTCCTTTTTCTGCCTGTGTCAGTTTATCTACGGCGCTTTTTGTACGTTGTCTTTGGGCTGATTGCGCTGGTATTGCTGCTAGTGATTGGCGTGGTGGTGTACCTGCAATTTCCGGCGGGCCAGGACTTTGTGGCGCGCCGCGCCGAAAGCTACCTGCGCAATAAGCTCAAAACGGAAGTCCGGCTAGGCACCTTCCGCACCGATTTCCGGCACGCTATCAACTTCGACAACGTGTACCTGGCCGACCAGCAGCGCGATACGTTGCTGAGCGTAGGCCACCTGGGCGTGAGCGTCGATATTTTCGCGCTGCTCAAGAAGCAGGTCAACATCAAGGACGTGGAGCTGGAAAACGGCCGCGTGCGCCTCACGCGCACCGAGCCCGACAGCGTTAACAACTACGACTTCATCATAAAGGCCTTTACCGACCCCACGGCGCCGGTCGATACGACCAGCTCGGGCCTGAAATACGACATCGGCCGGGTGCACTTGGCCAATATCCTGTTTACCCAGAACGACCAGGTGGCTGGCTCCGACCTGCGCGCTAGGCTCGGCGACCTGCTTGTCAACATGGACGAGGTCGATGTGGATAACTCTGTGTATAAGGTGGATAACGCAACGCTTCGGCACGCGGTCATCCGTATGGAGCAAACCAAAACCGCGCCCGAGCTGGACGACAAGAAACCCGAGAAGCCGCTGGATTTGACGTTTGGCCTGAACAAGGCAACGCTGGAGGACGTGGCGTTTGTGTATAAAAACGACCCGGCCGCGCAGTACATCAACAGCAAAATCGGGCTAGCCGATGTCACGGCTAAGAACATTGACCTAGCTAGGGAGCGCATCGACCTGGGCAAGCTGATGCTTAAGAACACCACGTTTGCCTACTCACAGGATAAGAATGTGCCGGTCGATAAGCGGGTTATCAACCCCGCCGAGGCTGTGCGCAAAGTGGACGAGGCCGCCGACAAGGCCAGCGCCACCCCCCTGAAATGGCGCGTGACCCTAGCGCAGTCCGACATCAGCCAGGTGGCGGTGAACTTCGATAATTTCAACGACCCCAAGCTGAAGACGCGCTACCCGGCGCTCGACTACAGCCACCTGCACTTCACCGATTTGGTGCTGAATACGCGGGACCTGGTATTCACCGAAAACCGCACTACGGTGAAGCTCGACAACCTGGCTGGCAAAGACCAGAGCGGCTTTGCCATCACGTCGGCGCGGGCCAATGTGGTATACGACTCGGTGCAGATTGGGCTCGATAGCCTCGACCTCATCACGCCTCACTCGCACATCAAGCGCAGCCTGGGCATGCGATTTAAGAGCCTGGCCAGCATTGCCGACGACCTACCCAACCTAGGTTTAAGCGGCGATTTGCGCATCACCCGGCTAGGCTTCCGCGACATTCTGTACCTGGTGCCGAGCCTGGCTAGCACCCCGCCCTTCACCACCGGCCCCAACCAAAGCGTGCTGCTGAGCGGCCTGGTGAGCGGCCGGCTGGGCGACCTGCTAGTGCGCAACTTCGACTTCGTGGGCTTGCGCAACACGGCTATGCAGGCGCGCCGGGCACACATCGTGGGCTTGCCCAACGTGGATGGCCGCCTGTATGTGGACCTTGACATTCAGAAATTTAGCAGCACGCGCGCCGACTTGCTGAGCGTGCTGCCCAAGGGCACGGTGCCCGACAACATCAGCATTCCGCCTACTATCTCGCTGAGCGGCACCTTCACCGGCCGGCCGACCACGCTAGCCTTCAACACCAATCTCAAGCTGCGCTCGACCTATGGCAACGTGGCCTTTAGTGGTAAGCTGGGCGCTAAGCAGGCTAATGGCCAACAGCCGCTAGTGGGCACTTTCGCGGTGCAGAATTTTGATGCGGGCAAGCTGCTGAAAGACCCCACCATCGGGGCCATCACGGGCACGGGGCGTATCAATGCCACGGGCAACTTGCAGGACCCCAACACGCTGGTGGGCAAGCTGACGGCCAATATCCAGAGCGCCCGCTACAACGGCTACACCTACCACGGCGTGGCTACCACGGTTGACATTGACCGGGGCAAGTACAACATTGCGGCCAGCAGCCACGACGACCCCAACCTCGACCTCGACCTGAAGGCCGTGGTGAACCTGCGCGACGCCAAAAACCCCAGCTACGAAGTGACGTCGCTGAACCTGCGCGGGGCCAACCTCACGGCGCTGGGCTTTTACACCGGCGGCGACCTGCGCGTGCAGGGCGACCTGAAGGCCAACCTGCGCGGCTCAAGCCTGAACACGATTAACGGCACGTTTAGCGGCGACCGCATCGTGATTACGAAGGATAAACAACGGATTCCGCTGGACTCGGTACAGGGCCGCATCGTGCAAACGGCTACCCGCACGGCAGTCGATTTCAACTCAAACGTGGCGGCAGTGAACCTCGATGGCAACGTGCACCTCGGCGACCTAGCCACGGAATTGCAGCGGCACATCAACCGCTACTTTCACTTGGCGGGCGTGACGCCGTTTCGCAACGAGCGCGGCAACCAGCAGTTTACTTACTCGCTGCGCGTGAAAAACACCCGCGTATTGCGCCAGTTTGTGCCCGACTTGAAACGGCTTTCGCCCTTCGTACTGGCCGGCGACTACAGTCGCGCCGCCGCCCGCCTCACGGCCAAAAGCGACATCCGCTACATCCGCTACCAGAACTACCGGCTCGACTCGCTGACGCTGCGGGTTGACTCGGACCCCAGCAAGCTCGACTACGCGTTGCGGCTAGCCCGCGCCCGGCAAGACAGCAGTTTCTCGCTGCGCCGGCCCAGTTTTGTGGGCAATGTGGCTGATAACAAAGTGAATACCCGCGTGGCTATTTTGGGCGATAGCAGCCGCCGCGAGCGGCTAGCCCTGGCCGGCGCCTTGCAGGTGCTGACGCAGCGTGGCGGCGATGCCTACCAGTTTGCCTTTGCCAACGACCAGATTATCAACTATGATACCTGGACAGCGGGCGCCAACAACTACGTGCGCTACAACGCCGACGGTACCGTGGTGGCCAATAACCTGCGCCTCACCAACGGCACCTCGGCCCTGGTAGTGCAGAGCCAGAACCCGGCCGTGAACACCTCGCCGCTAGCCGTGCGCTTCGAGCAGTTTCAGCTCGGCATTCTGAGCAAGGCCATCGGCCAGCCCGATTCTACGCTGGGCGGCACGCTCAACGGCGAGGCCGTGGCCCGCAACCTGGGCACCAAGAAGCAAGCCTTCACGGCTAACCTGACCATCAAGGACTTGCTGTATAGCAAGACGGTGCTCGGTGATTTGAGTCTGCAAGCCAACAACCCGGTGGCTGACCGCTACGACGTGACCGCCCGCCTCACCGGCGGTGGCGGCAACGACGTGACGTTGCGCGGCGCCTACCGCACGGTGGGTGCCAACCCGCTCGACTTTGTGCTCGACGTGGCTAGGCTGAACGTGAAAACCGCTGAGCCTTTCTCGGCCGGGCAGATAAGCCAAGCCACCGGCTACCTCAGCGGCAAGCTCGACATTGCGGGCACTACGAGCGCACCCCAGGTGCGCGGCCAGCTCACCACCTCGCCCGATGCCAGCTTTGTGGTGCCGCAGCTCGGGTCGCCGTTCCGACTGGTGAGCCAGCCCGTTACGTTTGATGAAAAGGGCATTGCCTTCAACAACTTCACAGTGCTCGACTCTGCTGGCAACAAGGCAGTGGCCAACGGCTACCTACTGACCAAAAACCTGGTTGACTACAACCTCGACCTGCGCGTGACCACCAACAATTTCCTGGCCGTGCGCAGCCGCCGCACCCAGGACAACACGCTGTACTACGGCCGCCTGGTAGTCGATTCGGATACGCGCCTCACCGGGCCGCTCACGCTCATCAAAATTGACACCCGCGCCACGGTGGTGAAGGGCTCGGACCTGACGGTGGAAAACCCCGCGGCCGACCCCAGCGTGGTGGCCCGCGAAGGCATCGTGCAATTTGTGGACCTTAAGATGCGGCCCAAGCCACATTTGATAGTTCTCACTGACCCCGACTCGGTGAATAGCACGGCAATGGGCTACGACCTTACGGCGCAGATTACCATTACCGACGACACGCCCTTCACCTTTATCGTGGACCCGGTGAGCGGCGACAACCTGCGCGTGCGCGCCGCCGGCACTCTCACCACCACCCTCGACCCGAGCGGCAACCTCACGCTGACCGGCCGCCTCGATGTGCGCCGGGGCAAATACAAGCTCTCGCTCTACGGCCTGGTGACGCGCGAATTTATTATTGCCCGCGGCTCGTCTATCGCCTGGACCGGCGACCCCTATAATGCTGACCTCAACCTGACAGCCGTTTATAAGATAAAAACGGCGCCGGCTGAGTTGCTGGCTAGCCAGGGCAGCGACAGCCAGTATGCCAACACGGTGGCACGCAACGCCCTGCCTTTCAGCGTACTCATTAAAGTTACCGACCAACTCAGCAAGCCGACTATCGGCTTCGACATTACCTTGCCCGAGGACCAGCGGGGGGCACTGGGCGGCGAGGTCGAGGCCCGGCTAGCCCAGCTGCGCCAGCCCACCAATACCTCTGAGCAAAGCAAGCAGGTATTTTCGCTGCTCGTGCTGGGGCGGTTTGTGCAGCAGAATCCATTTGAAACCACGGCCGGCGAGGGCATCGTGGCTAGCCAGCTGCGCGGCTCGGTGAGCCAGGTGCTCACCGACCAGCTTCAAAACCTGACCGGTAAGTACCTGGCCGGCCTGGGCATCGACCTGGGCGTGACCAACCAGGCCGACTATAGCACCGGCTCGGCCCAAAGCCGCACCGACCTGAACGTGGCCGTGCGCCGCCAGCTGCTCAACAACCGCCTCACCGTGCGCCTGGGCACCGATGTGCCGCTGAGCGGCGGCACGGCCGGCAACCAGGCTAGCCAGGGCAACGCCAGCAATTTTGCCGGCGATGTGAGCCTGGAATACACGGTGCTGCGCGATGGCCGCCTGCGCCTGCGCGCCTTCCGCCAGAATGCCTACGAGGACATCGACGGCAACATTGTGCGCACCGGGGCGTCGCTGGTATTCCAGCGCGATTATAACAACCTACAAGACCTGTTTGCCAAAATGACGCCCGAGGTGAAGCGCGACCTGCGCGAGTCGCGCAAGCAGGACAAGAAGGACACCGAGGAGCGCAAGCGCCGCGAGCAGCAGCTAGCCGATTCGGCCGCCGCCGTAAACGCCCCCAGCACCGCCCGCCGCGACACCACCCGCCGCCCGGCCACCAGCCAGTAAGTCAGCATGAAGCGTATTTATTTGAGTAACAGTTCTTTTTCCGTTTCCCAGCGGGCTGCGGCCGGCCGGCAGGCTGGCCGCTGGGCGGGTGGGCTGGGCCTGCTGCTGCTCGCCTCGTGCTCGGGCCTGAAATACATTCCGGAGGGCCAGAAGCTCTACACGGGCAGCAAGGTCACCATCGACGCGCCCACCAAGCTGCGCAACCAGGCCGCCCTGCAAACCGAGCTCGAAACCGTGGTGCGTCCCAAGCCCAACGCCGCCATTCTGGGCCAGCGGCCCAAACTGTACTTCTGGCACCTGGGCGTGGGCAAGGAGAAGGGCATCGGCCACTTCCTGGCCGGCAAGCTGGGCGAGGCGCCGGTGCTGCTGAGCCAGGTGCAGGCCAAGCAAACCCGCACCCTGATGACCAACCGCCTCCAGAACCGGGGCTACTTCCACGCCTCGGTAAGCAGCAAGGTGGAGGAGCAGGAGAAAACGGCGCAGGTTGACTACACAGCCCACCCCGGCCAGCAGTACCTCATCCAGGATATCCGCTTCCCGCAGGGCGACTCGCTCATTAGCAAGGCTATTCGTGGCACTGAGGCGGCTACTTTATTAAAATCGGGCGACCCTTATGACCTCGACGTGTTCACCAACGAGCGGGTGCGCATCGACCTGGCGCTCAAGAACGAAGGGTTTTATTACTTTAATCCCAACTATTTACTCTTTCAGGTCGATACTACGCTTAATGGTAAGGCCAATATCTACTACAAGCTGAAGGGCGAAACGCCGGCCCGCGCCAAGCAGCCTTACTGGCTCAATACGATAAGCCTCAACACAAATTACGTCCTCACCGACACGACGAAGCGCAGCCCCATTCGCTTCGAGAAGTATTTGTACTACCCTGACGAGAGCGTATTTCGGGCACGGGCCATCACGCGCACCGTGTTTCTGTACCCCGACAGCCTGTTTCGGCAGCGTCGCCGCGACCAGACCCTGAGCCGCCTCATGAGCCTGGGCACCTTCCGCTTCGTCGAAATCAAGTTTCGGCCCTCGGCGGCCGGCGACTCGGCAGGCCGCGCCCGTCTCGATTCAGACATCCTGATGACGCAGCTCAAGAAAAAGAGCCTGCGGGCCGAGCTGCAGCTGGTGAGCAAAAGCAATGGCTTTACCGGACCGGGCCTCACAGTGCAATTTCGCAACCGCTCGGCGCTGCGCGGGGCCGAGCAGCTGCTTATCAACGCCGTGGCTTCGACCGAAACCTCGACCCGCGCCCCGGCCGGCGCCGAGAGCCGCAGCAACACGGGCCTCATCTCCAACGAGTTTGGCCTCAATGCCCAACTCATTGTGCCGCGCCTCATTGCGCCCAAGCTACCGTTTCTGAACCCGCGCCTGGTCAATTCCGACTTTCAGCCGCGCACCAATTTTGGGGCGGGCGTGCGCTACGTGTCGCGCACCGGCTACTTCGCTACCACCAGCTACAACCTCAACTACGGCTACAGCTGGAAAACCAAGATTACCAACGAGCAGGAGCTGAAGCTGATAGACGTGTCGTACAACGCCGTGACGACCCAGCCGGTGTTCGACTCGCTGCTGCAGGCGCGGCCGTTTTTGCAGCAGGCCTACCGCTCGCAGTTTATCCTGGGCACTTCCTATCGTTACACCTACAACCAGCAGGTGCTCGAAAACCGCCGCCAGCAGATTTTCTTCCAAGGAATGGCCGAAGTGAGCGGCAACGTCGCCAACGCCATCAGCAGCGCGGTGGTGGGCGCCAAGTCGCCCACCGAATACTATACCATTGCCGGCCAGCGCTTTGCGCAGTACGCCAAGTTTGACTTAGAGCTGCGTGAGTACTACCGCATCAGCGACAACCCCACGTCGGGCAACCGCATTGTGGGCCGCTTGCAGATTGGCGTGGGCCTGCCCTACGGCAACTCCAGCGGCAGCTCGCTGCCCTACCTGCGCCAGTACGGCATTGGCGGCCCCAACTCCATTCGGGCCTACGCGGCGCGCCAGATTGGACCGGGCTCGTACAAGCCCACCAGCACCGACCTGGCCAACAGCTTCAGCTACTACGACCAGGTGGGTGACCTGCGCCTGGAGGGCAACATTGAGTACCGCCAGGACCTGTTTCCCTACGTGAAAGGCGCTGTGTTTCTGGACGCGGGCAATATCTGGCTCGTCAACAATGACCCGCAGCGGCCGGGTGGGCAGTTTCAGGCCAGTACCTTTTTGCAGCAGCTAGCCGTGGGCACGGGCGTAGGGCTGCGCATCGACGTGCAGTTCTTCGTCATTCGCTTCGACTATGCCATCCCGCTGCGCGCCAACTACGGCACGCCCGACGACAAAGCCGGCCGCCTGAACCTAGCCATCGGCTATCCCTTCTAAGAGCGTGTTTGGAGTTCAAAACGAACGTCATGCTAAGCTTGCCGAAGCATCTCTACCGCGCCGTTCAACGATGCGGTAGAGATGCTTCGGCAAGTTCAGCATGACGTTGACGTTCTTTAGTAGGCCAAACTACGCGCCAGACTACTTCACCGGCACGTAGTCGAAGTTGAACAGCTTGGCGTACTCGGCCAGTGGCTCCAGGTCCATGGTGGCCCGCCGTTCATCCACGTGCGCTTCGTCCTCAATGGGGTAGAACTCCATCTTGCCCGCCGCATTCGAGCGCACCTGGCTGCCATACACCTGCGGCTTGTTCTGGAAGATTAGCACCCGGTCTTCCATCAGCGCCAGCTCGCTTTTGCCCAGCTCACCCTTCGCCGCCGCCTGCCGGATGAGCGGCAGGTACGCCTGAATAGTGGCCAGGCTGGAATGTTGGAGCACCAAAAAGGCCGTGCTGCTGCCGGCGCGGCCCACCAGGCTAGGCCCGGGCCAGCCATACTGCGCAATAATGGCCTTCACGCGCGCCTCGTTTTGGGTGTCGTGCAGCTTCATTTGCTGATAGAGCGAGTCGAGCTGCGGGCCGCCGTTTTTGTAGCGCTGCTGCATGGGGCCCATCACGCGGCGCGGGCCCTGGTCCGACTCGTGGATGGCGGCCAGCTCACGCTTGAGGGGAATGTTTTGGGTGGCCTCGGCGCGGGCTAGGGTGGCTTTCACTTTTTTCAGCAGCCAGGGCCAGCGCTTGTCGGCGTGCAGGCTAGTCAGGTCGGTATCCGTGGTCAGCTGCGTGAGGTTTTCCCAACCCGCCTCAGCGGCACGGTTCAGGTTGCGGAAAGCATTTTCGGGTTCGCCGGCCCGCGCCCAGCTGCACGCCGCATTGTAGTACGAGCCCGCCCCCGCCGGCGCGCCCGGCAGCGCAAACGCCTGCTCGGCCAACTCGCCGGCCTGGCGAAAGTTATTAGCCATGTGCGCCGTGAATGACGCACTCAGCAACGAAGACGCCGTAGTCTGGGCCAGGCTGCGGGTGCCGGCCAGCAGGCCGATAAGTAGTAGGAAACAGTATTTCATGGGTGGATGGGGCGGAAAAGTGGAATTGCCAGAGAGTCCGAACGGCAGTGGAGAGGCCCGCTAGCCCCGCCAGCCAGGCGCAAGCCCAGGCCAGCTGGCTAGCCCGAAAAGGAGCCGCATTTCGGATGCCACAAAGGACGCGCGCCGCTCTGTAAAGCATTGTTATTCTTTGTTAACGAGTGTTAACGCTCCAACCAGCACCACTAGCAACGCGTACTTTCGGGCCGCTTTTACCTAGGTATGCAACGCCGCCTTCGCTTTATTTTTGGGTTACTGGCCGCGTGCCTGCTGGGCAGCTACGGCTTCCAGGCCTACTGGCTCTACGGCAGCTATCAGCTAGCCACGGCGCAGGTGGCGCGCACTGCCCACGAGGCGCTGGAGGCCGTGGTGCAGCGCCAGCAGCTGAGGCGGGCCAACAAGGTGTTCAACATCCGGTTCAACGACTACGCCCGCCCCGGCGACGCGCCCGGCAGCCCCAAACACTGGCAAATAGAGCGCCTCGACACCGGCCTCACGCCCGCGCAGGCCGGGCGCCCCTGGCCCGCGCCCACGGCTAGCCCGGCGCCGCTCACCCCTACGGAAACGGCCCGCGCCGCCCGCACCGATTCGCTGGCCCGCCAGCTCTCCAGCTTCGTTATCAGCAACTGGCAGGGCCGGCAGCTCACGGATGTGGCCCAGCTAGCCCGCGCCTACCGCACCGAGCTGCGGCGGCGCCAGGTGGCGCTGCCGTTTCGGCTCGATACCCTCACAGCCCTGGGCGCGCCGGCCGCCGCGGGGCTAGCCGGCTTCTCACTGCACACGCCCGCCGTGCAGCTCAACCCCGTGCGGGGCACGGCGGTGGTGGCGTCGTTTCGGCCGCCGCGGGCCTTTGTGCTGGGGCGCATGGCCGGGGCGCTGGCGGGCTCGGGGCTGCTGCTGGGCCTCACCACGGGCTGTTTCTGGCTGATGCTGAGCACGATATTGCGCCAGAAAAGGTTCTCCGAAGTCAAAAGCGACTTCATCAATAACATGACGCACGAGCTGAAGACGCCGCTCGCCACGGTGTCGGCGGCCGTGGAGGCACTGCAGGATTTTGGGGCCCTGGCCGATGCGCAACGCACTGCCACCTACCTCACGCTGGCCCGGCAAGAGCTGCGCCGTCTGGCCGATTTGGTTGACAAGGTGCTGCACATTGCCGTGGCCGAGCGCCCGGGCCACGCCTTGCACCTGTACCCCGAGCCGCTGCACCCCGCCGAGCTAGTAGCCGAACTGGTGCAGCGCCACAAATTACAAAGCACTAAAAACGTGCGGTTTGACCTGCAACTCTCTCCCACCGATACCTTATTGGCCGACCGCCTGCACCTGGCCGGCGCGCTCGATAACCTCCTCGACAACGCCATCAAGTATTCGGGCGAGCGCGTGCGCATCAGCCTGCACAGCCAGTGGGTGGCCGGCGACTGGCAGCTCACCGTGGCCGACGATGGCCCCGGCATCGCGGCCGGCTACCAGGAGGCCGTTTTCGAGCAGTTTTTTCGGGTGCCGACCGGCAACCTGCACTCCGTAAAGGGCTTTGGGCTAGGCCTCTACTACGTGCGGCAGGTAATGGCCGCCCACGGCGGCTGGGTGCACGTGCGCCCCGCGCCGGGCGGCGGCAGCGCGTTTGTGCTGTGGCTGCCGGTTTCAGTGAGCAGTAAATAAGGAGCGGTGCGCAAACTATTAATCGTTGTCATGCTGAACGCAGTGAAGCAGCTCTACTGCATGATGCCCGAACGGTGCGGTAGAGCTGCTTCACTGCGTTCAGCATGACAACGATTAAATGAAAAACTTGCTTATTGCCCCAAAGCAGTAATTGCTCTTTGTTAATTGCTCATTGATAATTAAAAAAATGCCCACTCTCCTCCTTGTCGAAGACGAGCTTTCGTTAGCCCGCATTGTGCAGGACAGCCTCGAAGTGCGCGGCTTCACCGTGCACCACGCGGCCGACGGTGGGCGGGGCTGGGAGCTTTTTATGGAGGTAAAACCCGACCTGGTGGTGGCTGATGTAATGCTGCCCGTGCGCGACGGCTTTGCCCTGGCTAGCCAGATTCGGCAGGTCGATGCGGCCGTGCCCATCCTGTTTCTCACGGCCCGCTCGCAGCCCGCCGATGTGGTGCATGGCTTCGAGCTGGGCGGCAACGACTACCTCAAAAAGCCCTTCAGCCTGGAGGAACTGGTGGTACGCATCCGGGCGCTGCTGGCGCGGCCGCCGCTAGCCTCGGCAACGCCGGCGGCCGGGCCGCTAGCCATCGGCCGCTACCGCTTCGACCACCCGCAGCAGCGCCTGGCCCTGGCCGACGGCAGCCAGCCCGCCGTCAGCCTCACCCACCGCGAGGCCGAGCTGCTCAAGTGCCTGCTCGACCAGCGCAACCAGGTACTGACGCGCACCGCCGTGCTGCAAGCGTTGTGGGGCGACGACAGCTTTTTCAACGGCCGCTCGCTCGACGTGTTCATCACGCGCCTGCGCCGCTACCTGCGCCACGACCCGCAGGTGCTCATCGTGAACGTGCGCGGCGTGGGCTACAAGCTGCTGGCCTGAACCGGCGGGCGGTAGTTTTCCAGGATTTTGCAGCAAAAAATCTGGGCGCTGGCTAGGGTCGGGTATGAGCGGTAAGGGTTAAGTTTGCTCGTTCCCTTTCCCCTCGCACCTTCCTCTTTAATCTGATGCCTACTTTTTCTTCCCTTACCACCCGGGCGCTGTTTGGCGCGGGGCTGCTGGGGCTAGCCAGTTGCGCCGGCAGCGGCCCGGCCGCACCGGTGGCCACAGCCACTACCCCGCCGGCCACGGCGGCGGCTTCCGCTAGCCCCACCCCCAAGGGCGTGGGCCTCGACGTAGCCGACCTCGACCGCGCGGTGTCGCCGTGCGAGGACTTCTTCGAGTTTTCGGGCGGCAACTGGCTCAAGGCCAATCCCGTGCCGAGCTACGCCACCAGCTGGGGCCCGCGCAACCTGCTGGGCCTGCGCACCCAGGCCACGCTCAAGCAAATACTCGAAGACGCCGCCGCCAACCGCAGCGCCGCCCCCGGCTCCAACGCCCAGAAAGTGGGTGACTTCTACGCCGCCGCCATGGACACGGTGGCGATTGAAAAAGCGGGAATTGCACCCCTCAAGCCCGAGTTGGCGCGCATCGCGGCCCTCAAAACCCGCGCCCAATTGCCGGCGCTCATCGCCCACGAGCAGGACTTGGGTACGGGCGTGTTCTTCCGCGGCGGCGTGCAAGTGGATGAGAAAAACACCTCGCGCTACGTTATCGGCCTCGACCAGGGCGGCCTCACGATGGGCGACCGCGACTACTACCTGAAAGACGACGCCCGCACCCAGAAAATCCGGGCCGCCTACCAGGACTATATGCAGCAGGTTTTTGGCCTGCTGGGCGATAACCCGGCCACGGCCCAGCGCAACGCCGCCACCGTCGAGCGCATCGAGAAGCGGCTAGCCACGGCCAGCAAAACCCGCGTGGAGCTGCGCGACCCGCAGGCCAACTACAACCAGCTGCCCCTCGCCAGCGCCGCCCAGCGCTACCCCGCCCTGCAATTGCCGCAGGTGCTGGCCGCCATGCAACTGGGTAAGGCTAAGGAAGTAATCGTGGGCCAGCCGGCGTTTTTTGACGAGGTGAACAACGTGCTCAAAACCGAGCCGCTGGCTGATTTACAGACCTACATGCGCTGGCACCTCGTGCGCTCGGTGGCGGCCACGTTGCCGGCCGCCTACGTCGAGGCCAGCTTCCGCTACAACCAGGCCCTGACCGGCGCCAAGCAGCAAACCACCCGCTGGAAGCGCGTGCAGGCCGCTACCGACGCCACCATCGGTGAGGCGTTTGGGCAGCTTTATGTCGATAAGGCGTTCTCGCCCGAGGCTAAGCAAAAGGCGCTGGAGATGGTCGGCAACATCAAGGCCAGCATGGCCGAGCACATTCAAACCAACACCTGGATGAGCGCCCCCACCAAGGCCGAAGCCCTGAAAAAGCTGAACGCGCTGCGCGTAAAAATCGGCTACCCCGACCAGTGGAAGGACTATTCGGCGCTGCCCATCACGCGGGCCAGCTACCTCACCAACATCCTCAACGCCCGCCGCTGGGAAAGCAAGCGCGAGGCCGCCCGCTTCGGCGGGCCCGTGGACCACACCGAGTGGGGCATGACGCCGCCCACCATCAACGCCTACTACAACCCGCCGCTGAACGAGATTGTGTTTCCGGCCGGCTACTTGCAGCCGCCCTTCTTCGACCCCAAAGCTGATGACGCCGTGAACTACGGCGCCATCGGCGGGGTGATGGGCCACGAAATGACCCACGGCTTCGACGACCAGGGCCGGCAGTACGACAGCCAGGGCAACCTGCGCGACTGGTGGACGCCCCAGGACGCGGCCGAGTTTACGAAGCGCGCCGCCGTGGTGGGCCGCCAGTACGACGCCTTTTCGCCCCTCGACTCGGTGCACGTGAACGGCAAGCTCACGATGGGCGAAAACCTGGCCGACTTCGCGGGCCTCACCATCGTGCACGGCGCCCTCGAAAAGCAGTTGCAGCAGCGCTACGGCAACGGCCCGCGCCCGCAGTACGACGGCTTTTCGCCCGAGCAGCGCTTCTTCCTGAGCTGGGCCCAGCTGCGCCGCACCAACATCCGGCCCGAGGCCCTGCGCCAGCAAATCCAGACCGACCCGCACTCGCCCGGCCAGTACCGCACCATCGGGCCCATCATGAACATGCCGCAGTTTCAGGCCGCCTTCGGCTGCAAAGACGGCGACAAGATGACGCGCAGCGCGGCCGACCGGGCGGTTATCTGGTAGGCTAGCCACACATATAGGTAGTATCCGCAAGGGGCACTGGCTGGCGCCGGTGCCCCTTTTTGGTGCGGTAGGTTGGCTAAGCCGGTACGGGTGGGCAAAGGCTCCTATTATAAAATTCAGGCATTTTAACCTATCACAAACGTTTGTCAGGCTATCACAAACGTTTGCAGCTTTTTATCAGCCTAAATATTTCATAAACAGACATTTATTGCGTCTACCCGGAACTTAATTTTAGGCAATGGCTAGGGTGCGCTGCTTTGCTGGCGGCGGCCCCGGCCTCTCCTTTTCCCACCCAAAATTGCTTCACTATGAAGACACCTCAACGCATAGGTATTGCGCTGGTGGCTGCGCTCGGCAGCCACTTCACCCTTTTGGCCCAGAATGCTCCGGTAGTCGTGGAGGCTGAAAGCGGCGTTTCGACCACGCCACCCACCACCGGGGCCACTACCGGCGACTGGGCTACCCGCACGGCGGCGGCCTCGGGCACCACGCCGGCCATCACCTACGTCACCAGCCTGACTACCGCCGGCGGCGCTAGCCCCGGCACCGACCCGCGGGTGCTCACCTACACCATCACGTTTCCGGGGGCGGGCTCTTACGACTTTTATGCCCGCGTGCGGGTAGGTCCCGATGGGGGCGGCGCCAACGACGACAGCTTTTTCTACGGCAACAGCTTTGGCGCCCGCACCGCGGCGGCGGCCACCTGGGTCACGGTAAATGGCCTGAACAACGTGGGCTACACCTCCGACCTGAACCTGACGGTAGATGGGGCCGGCAGCGGCACCACCGGCGTGTGGAAGTGGGTCAACCTCTCCAAATTTCAGGTAAACGGCAGCGCAGCCACCACGTTTACGGTGCCCGCCGGGGCCCTCACGCAGACCTTCCAGATTGGGGCGCGCGAAGACGGGCTCGATATTGACAAGTTTGTATTTGGCGCTACGGGGCTGAATTTCACTCCCGCCAAACTCGATGCCGGCCAGCAGGGCTCGACCACGGCGCCCGGTCCGCCCTTTGTGCCCACCGGCCCGGCGCTCGCCACCGGCAAGTCCAAGTACCTGGGCTCGGCCTACAGCACGGCGCAGTCGCCGTACTTCACCAAATACTGGAACGCGGTGACGCCCGAAAACGGCGGCAAGTGGGGCAGCGTGGAAGGCACCCGCGGCACCTTCAACTGGGCCGACCTCGACAGCGCTTATAATCGCTGCGCCAAAATCGGGGGCGTGTTCCGGTTGCACACCCTCATCTGGGGCGCGCAGCAGCCCACCTGGCTCAAAACCTTGTCGACTGCCGACCAGCTCACCGCCATCAATACCTGGTATAAGGCCCTGGCTGACCACTTTGCGGGCAAGAAAATCGACTTTATCGACGTCGTAAACGAGCCGATTCATACCCCGCCCACGGGCAAGGTTACGTTTGGCAGCACCGCGGGCACCGACGACCCAACCGGCGGCGGCTACATCAATGCCCTGGGCGGCACCACCACCCTAGCCGACGGCACCACGCAGTACACCTGGATTATCAAATCCTTTCAGCTAGCCCGGCAATACTTTCCGGCGGCCAAGCTGGTTTTGAACGAGTACAGCATCGAGAACGATGGCAACAGCGCACGTATCTACGTGACGATGATTAACCAGCTGAAAGCGCTCAGCCTGATTGATGGGGTGGGCATTCAGGGCCACGCCTTTTCTACGCAGTACTCGACGGTGGCCGCGCTGCGCGCCAACCTGGACCTGCTGGCCGCACCCGGCCTGCCGCTCTACATCACGGAGTATGATTCGGATGGCCTCAGCGATGCCGTGCAGCTAGCCGAGTACCAGCGCGTATTTCCCTTATTCTGGGAGTATCCGGCCATCAAGGGCGTGACGATGTGGGGCTTCCGCACCGGCCACTGGCGCACCGCCCAGGGCGCCTACATCGTGAACGCCGACAACACCGAGCGCCCGGCCATGCAGTGGCTGCGTACCTATATCCAGAGCACGACGCTGGGCACCAAAGCCGCCAGCGCGGCCAGCGCGGGCCTTTTCCTGTACCCCAACCCGGCGCAGGGCGCGGTCTCGCTGAGCGTGCCGGCTAGCCTCGGCCAGCAGGCCATTGAGGTATCGCTGGTCAACACGCTGGGCCAGACGGTACTGCAGAAAGCGCTGCCCGCCAACCCCGACGGCGTGCGCACCCTGAGCTTGCCCGGCGTGGCCCAGGGCATCTACACCGTGCGCCTCCAAACCAGCACCGGCACCTTCAGCCAGCGCCTCACGGTGAACTAGCTGCCGGCTAGCCCCGGTAGTTAGAAAACAGATTAGCAAGGATTTATCTACGCAGCCCGCTGGCATTGTATGCCAGCGGGCTGTTTGCATAAGCGCCCACCCGAAAGCGCTGGCCATTGCCTCAAAACGAGATAGTTGCCATACATTCGTTTTTCTTCCAATTTATGCTTCGCAAACTCCTACCCTTTTTCGCCGCACTGCTGCTGCTGGCTAGCCCGGCCGCGCGGGCCCAGTCCATTTATTCGGCCACCGACCCGCTGGCCCACACCTTCAGCATCGTGGCCCGCGACCCCAAAACCGGCGAAATGGCCGTGGCCGTGCAAAGCCACTGGTTTTCGGTGGGTACCTCCGTGAGCTGGGCCGAGGCCGGCGTGGGCGTAGTGGCCACGCAGTCGTTTACCAATCAGTCGTTTGGCCTGCGCGGGCTAGCCCTGCTCAAGAGCGGCAAGTCGGCCCAGCAGGCGCTGGATGAGCTGCTGGCCGCCGATGATGCCCGCGAGGTGCGCCAGGTCGCCATCCTCGACAACCAAGGCCGCGTGGCCACCCACACCGGCAAAAAATGCGTGGACATGGCCGGCCACCAGCAGGGCACCCAGTTTTCGGTGCAGGCCAATATGATGCTGAATGCCACCGTGTGGGGCGCCATGGCCAAGGCCTACGAAGCCGCCACCGCCCTGCCCCTGGCCGAGCGCGTGCTCGCTGCCCTCGATGCGGCCCAGGCCGCGGGCGGCGACATTCGGGGCCGGCAGTCGGCGGCGCTGCTCGTGGTGCGCGGCACCGCCACCGAAGGCCCCTGGGCCGACCGCCTCGTAGACCTGCGCGTGGACGACGCCGACAAGCCCCTCGTGGAGCTGCGCCGCCTGCTGAAGCTGCACCGCGCCTACGACCACATGAACGCCGGCGACCTGGCCGTGGAGAAAAACGACATGCCGCTCGCCATTCAGGAGTATCAGGCCGCCGAAAAGATGTTCCCCCAGAACCTGGAAATGAAGTACTGGCACGCCATCACCCTAGCCAACAAGCAGCAGGTGCCCGCCGCGCTAGCCCTGCTAAAACCCATTTTTCAGCAGGAGCCCAACTGGCGCACCCTCACCGAGCGCCTGCCTAAAGTGGGCCTACTCACGGTGAGCTCAGCGGAGTTGAAGCAGATTCTGGCTTTGAAATAGTATCCATCAAAAATAGAAAAGTTGTCATGCTGAACGCAGGGCAGCCTCCCTACCGCCTCGTTGAATGGAGCGATAGAGGTGCTTCACTGCGTTCAGCATGACGACCTTTTTTCGGCTCAACCTTGTAGACTCCTTATTCATGCGCCCGCTCCTACCCCTCCTTTTCCTGCTCGCTAGCCTCGCCGCCCGCGCCCAAACCAAGCCGGTGCCCGACCGCGTGCCGCACCACTTTTTCACGCTCACCAACTTCAAAACCGAGGGCGGCGCGGTGCTGCCGCAGGCGCGCGTAGGCTACGGCACCTACGGCCACCTCAATGCCAAGCGCGACAACGCCGTGCTGCTGCCCTCGCACTACATGGCCGGGCACCGGGGCTACGAGTGGCTCATCGGCCCCGGCAAGTGCCTCGATACGACCAAGCTGTTTCTGGTCACGACCGAACTGTTTGGCAACGGCCACTCGTCGTCGCCTAGCAATACGCCCGAGCCGTTTCACGGCCCGCGCTTCCCGGTCATGACCATCCGCGACAACGTGCAGGCGGTGCACGAGCTACTGACCAAGGAGTTGAAAATAACGCACCTGCGCGCCCTCATCGGCTTTTCGATGGGCGCCGAGCAGGCCTTTCAGTGGGCCGTGAGCTACCCCACCTTTACCGACCGCATCGTGGCGACCTCGGGCACGGCCAAAAACTACCCGCACGGCGTGGTGCGCCTCGAAGGCCAGATTGCCGCCCTCACCGCCGACGCGGCCTTCCAGAACGGCGACTACACCGCGCCACCCACCAAGGGCCTCGAAGCCTTCGCCACTGTCTGGACCGGCTGGCTCTTTTCCCAAGAGTGGTGGCGCAAAGAGCTGTGGCGCAGCGAAGAAAAGCCCGGCATCACGTTCGAGCAGGTGCTCAATAATTACCGCACGCACTTCATCCCCGGTGCCGACGCCAACGACCTCATCGCCCAGATGCGCACCTGGGAATACCACAACGTGGGCACCACGCCCGGCTTCGGCGGCGACGTCGAAAAGGCGCTGCGTAGCATCAAAGTGCCCATTCTCTACATGCCTTCCGAAACCGATTTATACTTCCCGGTGAGTGATGCGCGCTACGAGGCGGCCTCTATTCCGGGCGTGCGGCTGCTGCCCATTCCGTCGCTGTGGGGCCACACCGCCGGCGCCGCCAGCAACCCCACCGATGCCAAGTTTCTGAACGAGAATATTGAGAAGTTTCTGGCGGCTGGCAACGCATTGAAATAAACACGTTTGTCATGCTGACGAAGGAAGCATCTCTACCGCACCGTTGGATGATGCGCACAAGATGCTTCCTTCGTCAGCATGACAAACGTGTTTATTTCGACTGCTACTTAGATTTCGCTTTCCCAAAAATGCTCTTCGGCAGCAGCATGTGGGCGCCGCGCGTGCCGTCCACCACCTGCGTCACGTTGAGGTCGCCGGCTACGCTGCACAGCATATAGGCGTCGTCCTTCGTCATCCCTTTCGTTTTCATCAGAAAGTCAATCATCTCGCGTACCGCCTGCTTGCCGGCTAGGGTCAAATCCTCGTCGAGGCCCATGCTGATGTAGTGGGTCGGGCTTTCGGCGCGGGGCACCGTCAGGTGCATGTCTTTGTGCACGATAAACTCCAGGTTACCGACCAGCGACGTTTCGAGCGCCGTGATATCGACCTCGCCATTGCCTTGCCCGGCGTGGCCGTCGCCCACGAAAAAGAGGGCGCCCGGCACGTGCACCGGCAGGTAGAGCGTGGTGCCCACCACCAGGTCCTTGTTATCGAGGTTGCCGCCGAAGATGCCGGGCGGCGCGCTGTTTACGCGGCCCATTGCCACGGGCGGTGCCACGCCCATGCTGCCAAAAAATGGGTGCAGCGGCAGCTCGATACCCGGCGCAAAATCGGCCACCATTCGCTTCTTATCGAGCGGAATAATCTTCATTTTAGCGTAGCCAAAATCCTCGGGAATAAACCCGCTCTTCGGCCCAAACCCATTGTAAGCGTACGGAATAGCCAGCTCAATGGCCTTGATGCGTACTTCGAGCACGTCGCCCGGCGCGGCGCCTTCCACAAAAATCGGCCCCGTGAGGATGTGCCCGCCGGGTCCCTTATTCGTCACCTTGTCGTAAATGTCGCGCAACGACTGCTCGACCTGCGCCGGGGCCACGCCCGCCCCCTCAAGCCGCGTGGGGCTCGACGTCAGCAAGGTATGCACCTGCACCGTCTCGCCCGACTTGATGCGGAGTACCGGCGGCGCATCGGCCGCGTAGTAACCCCAGGCCACGGTAGTAGGACTAGCCAGCAGTTCGTGCTGAGTCTTGGGCAAGTGTTGCGCCTGGGCACTGGCAGTGGCTAGAAGCGCGGCAGCGAGTAGGAGAAATTGGGTATTTTTTTTCATACTGGAAAGTACGCGTTAATTCACTTTGGCTGCATGAAAGCTATCGAAAAGAGGGGGTAAGGGCTAAAGTGCCCCGCGCATCTTAGCCCTTACCCCCTCTTTTCGATGCAGTACCAAGAGCAATAGCACGAACTGAAAGTCCGCGCTACCCCACGGCGCAGCCTGCGCTAGCCTTTCATCACCTTCTCCTGGCGCATAACCGACTCTAAGTGAACGGCCTCCATGTAGCGCTCCACGAAGTCTTCGGTGAGGCCCACTTGGGCGCCCTGACGCTTGCTACGCTCCAGAATCTCGTTGAGGCGAGCGGTTTGCAGGATGGTGATGTCGTTGTCTTTCTTGTACTGGCCGATTTTCTCGGCCACGGCCATGCGGCGGCCCAGCAGCTGCATCACCTCGGCATCGAGATTGTTGATTTGCTCGCGCAGGCCGGCAAGGGCGGTCACAAACTCGGCTTTGTCGGTGGTTTCGTGGCGCCACACCAACTTGGTGATGAGCTCCTTAAGCACCTCGGGCGTAATTTGCTGCTTGGCATCGCTCCAGGCATTGTCGGGGTCGATGTGGCTCTCAATCATCGTCCCATCAAAGTCGAGGTCCAGCGCCTGCTGAGCCACACCAAACAACGTATCGCGCCGGCCGCAGATGTGGCTCGGGTCGTTGAGGATGGGCATGTCGGGCATCCGGCGCTTCATCTCGATGGGCAGGTGCCACATCGGGGCATTGCGGTAGTCGGTGTTGCCGTAGCTCGAAAAGCCCCGGTGTATCATACCAACCTGCTTTAAACCAGCCTTTTGCAAGCGCTCGATGGCGCCCACCCACAGCTCTAGCTCGGGGTGAATAGGGTTTTTGACCAAAACCGGAATATCCACGCCGCGCAGCGCGTTAGCGATTTCCTGCACCGAAAACGGGTTGCCGGTGGTGCGCGCGCCCACCCACACCAGGTCCACGCCGAAGGCTAAGCAGTCTTCTACGTGCTTGGCGGTGGCTACTTCCACGGCCACCGGCAGGCCGGTGAGCTCGCTAGCCTTCTTGAGCCACGGCAGGCCCTTGGCGCCCACGCCTTCGAAGCCGCCGGGCTTGGTGCGGGGCTTCCAGATGCCGGCGCGCAGGGCCTGCACTTTGCCGGTGGCGGCCAGGCGCTGGCAGGTTTCGAGGACTTGCTCCTCAGTTTCGGCCGAGCAAGGGCCCGAAATGAGGAAAGGCTTATCCTCGGGCTTACGGTTGAAAAGGTCGTTGAACATGGGGGTATTGGGTTTATTGAGGTAGCGTTTTAGCAATCGTTGTCATGCTTCGACAAGCTCAGCCTGACAACGACTTATAATTTTTAGAATGCTCTAAGGGATAATCTTGCGTATCTCGTTGGCGTGCTCGAGCTGCTCAGTTAGTCCGACATAATCTTCAGAAATCAGCAATTCGCGCAATTTATTCAACTGCACCAGGTGTTCATCCAGCACATCGAGCACATTGAGCCGGTTCTGGCGGAAGATGGGTACCCAGGTGGCCGGGGCGCTCTTGGCCAGCCGCACGGTGGAGGCAAAACCGCCGCCCGCCAGGTCAAAAATGCGCTGCTCGCCGCGCTGCTCCTTCTCTAATACCGTGAGCGCCAGCGCAAACGAGGTAAGGTGCGAAATGTGCGACACGTAGGCCGTATGCAAATCGTGGTCGGCCGCCCCGAGGTGCAGCACCCGCATGGGCAAGGCCCGAAACAGCGCCTCCACCGTAGCCACGGCGTCGGGGTCGCTAGCCTCCGCGTCGCAAACTACCAGCGTTTTGCCCTCAAAGAGGCCGCGCACGGCCGCGTCGGGGCCCGAGTATTCGGTACCGGCCATGGGGTGCACGGCCACAAAGCGGCCCCGGCGCGGGTGGCTAGCCACGGCCGCCAGCAGGTTGCCCTTGGTCGAACCCACATCGATAACCAGCTGCTGGCCAGTGATAAGGCCGAGCACCTGCGGCAGCACGGCCAGCATGGCATCCATGGGCACGGCCACAATGACGAGGCTAGCGGGCGCTACGGCCGCTGCCAGGTCGGGGGCGATTTCATCGACCAGACCCAGCTCTAGTGCCCGGCGGGCGTAGGCGGGGCTAGCCTCTACCCCGATGAGGTGGCTAGCCAGCCCGTGCTGCCGCAGGCTGAGCGCCAGCGAGCCGCCGATAAGTCCGAGGCCGATGATGGTGATAGTCATTTGGACAAGAGATAAAAACGTCCGTCATGCTGAGCTTGCCGAAGCACCTCTACCGCACTGTTCGGATAGCGTTCAGTGATTTAGATTTACTGCTGCGGTAGAGATGCTTTAGCAAGCTCAGCATGACGGTTTTTGTGATTTTGCACTCTCTCCAGCGCCTCACGCAGCACGCTTTCGGGCTGGCAAAGGCTAGCGCGGATGTAGCTATTACCATTGCTGCCGAAGATGCCGCCCGGCGTGAGAAACACGCGGGCCTCGGCCAGCACAGCGTCGCTCAGGGCATAGCCATCGGCATATTGCGGCGGCACCTTAGCCCAGATGAACAGGCCCGTTTGGCCCGGTGCGGCCTCGCAGCCGAGGCTAGCCAGCAGCTCGCGCACCAGCGCGCGGCGGGCGCGGTAGGTAGCGTTCAGCTCCTGAAACCAGTCGTCGCCGAGCGCCAGCGCGGCCACGGCCGCCTGCTGAATCCCCAGGAACATGCCCGAGTCCATGTTGCTCTTAAAGCGCAGTACCTCGGTTAGCCAGTCGGCGCGGCCCACCAGCATGCCCACGCGCCAGCCAGCCAGGTTATGGCTCTTGCTGAGCGAGTTAAGCTCCAGCACCATTTCCTTTGCGCCCGCAATGCTGAGCAGGCTCGTGGGTGGTGTTTCGTTCAGCACGAAGCCGTAGGGATTATCATGCACCAGCATAATGCCGTGCGCGGTGGCAAAATCGACCAGCTTTTGCAGAAACTCGGGGCTAGCCGGCGTGCCGGTGGGCATGTGCGGGTAGTTGACGAGCATCAGCTTCACGCCGCTCAAATCACTCTGCGCCAGTGCTTCCAGGTCGGGCAGCCAGCCGGTGGCGGCGGTCAGGTCGTACTCGCGCACTTCGGCACCGCAGATTTCGGCCACGGCGCGGTAGGTGGGGTAGCCGGGGTTGGGGAGGAGCACCGCGTCGCCCGCCTCCAGAAAGGTCATCCCAACGTGCATCAGGCCCTCCTTGGAGCCGGCCAGGGGCAGCACCTCGGTGGCGGGGTCGAGCGTTACGCCGTAGTTTTTTTGGTAGAAGCCGGCCATCGCCTGGCGCAAAGCCGGCGTGCCCTGGTAGCTCTGGTAGCCGTGCGTATTAGGCTGGTTGGCGGTAGTAGCTAGGGCCGCTACCACGCTTGGGTGCGGCGGCAAATCGGGGCTACCAATGCCCAGGCTGATGATGTTGGCCCCAGCCGCGTTGAGGGCGGCCAGCTCACGCAGCTTGCGCGAAAAGTAGTATTCGCCGGTGTGGGCCAGGCGGCTGGCGGTGGAAACTTGCATACTGGCTTAATCAAAGGATATCGTCATGCTGAGCTTGCCAAAGCATCTCTACCATGCTGTCCGAATACGGTCTATCGGTTGGTTTACTGCTGTGGTAAAAATGCTTCGGCCAGCTCAGCATGACAATCATAGTGGTTCTTTCCACCCATTTCCTGCCCAAATTCCATGCTGCCGCGCTGATAGGCACCTAGCACGCGCAGCTCCTCCGTCACGGCGGGCAGCTCGGCCAGCAGGGCAGCTAGCTGGGCCGGCGCGGCAAATTCCACGTCGGCATGGAAACCGTAGTGCCAGGGCTGGCTGGGCCGGGGGCACGACTGCAACTTGCTCAAATTCAACCCGTGGCTGGCCACCAGCGTGAGCACCTGGGCTAGCATGCCCGGCGCGTGCGAAGTGTAGAAATAAAGCGATGCCTTGTTGGGGCTAGCCACCGGCTGGGCCTCGGCGGCGCGCTCTAATATCAGGAAACGGGTATAGTTGCTCGGGTCGTCGTTGATAGCCGGGGCCAAGATGTGCAGGCCAAATGCCTCGGCGGCCTGGGCACCGGCCACCACGGCCACGCCGGGTGTTTGGCGCTCGGCCAGCCACTGGGCACTAAGGCCGGTGTCTTCGGTTTCAACCAACTGCCAGCTAGGGTATTGACTCAGAAAATCGCCACACTGGCGCAGGGCCATGGGGTGCGAGTGCACAGCCCGGATGTCGACCAGCGAGGTGCCGGGCAGCACCAGCAGGTGCTGGTGAATGGGCAGGTAAATCTCGCCGGTGATGGTGAGCGCATTGCGCTCCAGCAGCAAGTAGTTAGGTAAAATACTGCCGGCCAGCGAGTTTTCCATGGCCATGAGCGCGGCATCAGCGCGGCCGTCGGCCACCTGGGCCACCACCTCGCCAAAGGTGGCGCAGAAATTCAGGGCCGGCGCGGCGCCGAAATACTGGCGGGCCGCTACTTCGTGAAAACTGCCCTGGAACCCTTGAATGGCAATGCGCATCTTTAGTTATGAATTATGGGTTAGGAATTGCGGCTTGGCCGCTGCTGGAAATTCTGACCAACTGGCGGTGCGAAAACATAAAAAAAGCGCCACTCGTTGGAACGAGTGGCGCTGCTAAAAGCTAGTGGCTTAGCTACATGGCGACTCGTTCTACGCGGGGGGCGTAAAATAATAGAAGCCAAAAAAGTAGCGGTTGCTGAACATGATACTGGTCGAATTGGGTGGCAAGGTAGGCACGAATTTTAGATTGCCAAATTTCGGGGCTGCTTTTTTAACCGTTTTTCAGCCGTTCCAGCGGCCAAATTTACCCTGCTGGTAGTCGGCATAGGCCTGCTTAATTTCGGCTTCCGTATTCATCACAAACGGCCCACCCGACACCACTGGCTCACCGAACGGCTCAGCGTGACCTAGCAGCAACACGCTGTCGGTCAAGGCTTCAATGCCTAGCTCGTCGCCGTCGTGGTTGAACTCGGCCAGCTCGCGAGCGAAGACCTCGGTGCCGTTCACGCGCACGCTGCCGCGCACCACGTAGAAAAAAATGCTGCGACTAGCCGCGATGGGCAGCGTGGCGGCTGCGCCTTCGGCTACGTCGAGCCAAGCTAGTGCCACATCGGCGAGTGGCTGCACGGCGCCGGCGGTGCGTCCCCACTCGCCCGATACGGCGTGCGCCATCGCGCCCGGGGCGAGGCTAGCGACGGGTATTTCATTGGCTTGCAGACCGATGTAGCGCGGCTCCGCCATCTTGAACCGGGCCGGCAGGTTGACCCAGAGTTGCAGGATTTCGAGCGGGCCGCCCGTTTTCTTGAATTCATTCGACGACACCTCGGCGTGAATGAGGCCTGCGCCGGCCGTCATCCACTGAATACCGCCGGCTTTTATCACGCTTTCGTGGCCGCTGTTGTCCTTGTGCAGAATGTCACCTTCGAGGATAAACGTGACCGTTTCGAAGCCCCGGTGCGGGTGCGGCCCGAAGGGCAGGCCCCGGTTATTGGCCCGGTACACCTGCGGCCCGTGGTGGTTGAGAAACAAAAACGGGTCGATGTACTCGACTGATTGGGTAGGGATTGCCCGGTACGTGACGAGGTCGGCGATGGGCGCGCTCACGGCCCGGTGCTTTTGAATGACGGTGCGCATAGGCATCCTAACCCACCAGGTGCTAAACAGTTATGGCTGCACAAAAAACGGAATATTACCCGTAGCCACGTTGCCGTGCCCATCGTGGGCGTACACAAACAGGCGGTAGGCGCCGGGCTGGCTAGGCACAGCCAGCGTAGTTTGGCCCTTCGCACTGGCTGGCAGGGCGCCGGCCACGGGCTTGGGGCGGCTTTCGCGGTCGCCGCCCTGTTTAAGGTCAGTACTTTCGGGCAGCAGTTCCCATTGGTAGGTGAGCGCGTTGCGCTCGGGGTCAGTGACGGCGGCGCTCGCGGGCACCGCCTGACCGGGCCTCAGGTAGATACCCTCGGTAGCGGCTTTGCCAGCTAGCTGAAAGCTAGCGATGTGCGGCGCCCGGTTTTTGGGCCAGTGGCCGCTCCATTCGTATTGCAGCACGTCCATCACCTCGGTTTCCTGGCCATCTTCGGTGAAGAGGCCGTACCAGGTGGGCGTGCGCTCCTGCTTCTGGCCCCAGAGGAAAACGTAGGAGCCCAGGCAGTGCGCCCGGTCTTTGAGCACCGAGGCCTCGTAGCGGCTTTGGTACACGGTGGCTTTCTGGCTGCTGGTCTCCTCTACCGAGGCTTTCCAGGGGGTTTGGGGGCCTTCCCAGTGGCCGGTGGGGCCCCACTCGGCCACCAGGTAGGGGCCCATCCAGCCGGCGTCGGCTATTTGCTTGGGCAGCGTGGCTAGCCCGGCGTAAGTGTTGATACTCAAGATGTCCACGGCCGGGCAGCGCGTTTTCACGTACTCGACTTCCTTTTTATTCGCCCCCGCCAGCACCGTGCTGGTCGGGTGGTTGGGGTCCACTTCGTGAATCATCCGGGCGATGTCGTTCACGGCGTCCCACACCTTGGGGTTGGTGTAGTCGAGGTTCAGCTCATTGCCGATGCCCCAGACGAGCACAGCTGGGTCGTCCTTGTACTTGAGCACTTCGCCCTTAATCTTTTGCAGCTGCGCGGCCACGGCCGCCGCGTCGTTGTAATCGAAGCCGTGGCGCTCGCGGGCCACGTCGAGGCCCAGCATCACGGTAAGGTTATTTTGGTTGGCGGCGGCCAGTACCTTGGGTGCGTCGCCGGTGCCCCAGGTGCGGATGGAGTTGCCGCCGTAGGCCGCCAGGCGCCCAGGATACTGGCTGCCGCCCGCGCCTTTTACAAAGTAAGGCTGGCCGCCGCGCAGCAGCTCGTAGCGGCCATCAACTTGGTGCACAGTCACTTTAGTGGGGCCGGCGGGTGGGCTAGCCAGGGCTGGCGAGCTGATGAGCGCCGCCAGGGCTAGCGGCAGGCAGCAGCGCATGAATCGGTTTTGCATGGGGTGGGACGAGGTAGAACGAGCAAAAGTAGAAGAAGGATGGGCAGTAATTATGATAGCAAAACGTCCGTCATGCTGAGCTTGTCGAAGCATCTTGGCCGCTTCGTTGGGTTACTACCCTAGCGGTGCGAGCAAGATGCTTCAACAAGCTCAGCATGACGGACGTTTTTGCTCAGTCAAGCTTACCTGCCAGGTGCAAAGCGTTACGCCTCCTCCTCCGTAGGCGGCGTGCCGCGGAAGGCGTCCGTTTTACCCACGCCCGCCGCCAGCTTCACGGGCTTGTTCTCCTTGGCCGACTGATAGATAGCCTCCATAATGCGCTGGTCTTGCAGGCCTTCCTCGCCGGGCGTATAGGGCGTTTTGTTCTGGCGCACGCACTCGGCCATGTGGTCCATTTCAAGGGCAAACTGCTGCTTATTGGGGTTGCTGGGCTGCTCAATCATCTGCTTGCCGTTGGGGGCGTGCACGAGCTCCTGCTTGAGACCCTGGTAGGGGAAAGCCGGGTCCATTTTGATGGTGCCGGTTTCGGCGTGCACGGCGTAGCTTTTGTTGTTGAACGAGCCGTAGCCGGTCATGCACTGCACGATTACGCCGCTCGGGAAGCGCAGCGTAAAGCTCACGTTCTCTTCGATTTCCTTGAAGCGGTCGTCGCCGGGCGTGCTGTAAATCTGGGCCGAAACTTCGGTGGGCTCCTCCCCTAGCAGGAAGCGCGTGGTGTTGAGGCAGTACAGGCCCACATCGGGTAGCGAGCCGCCGCCGGCCAGGGCTTTTTTGTGGCGCCACTGCTGGTCGTGGGCCTGGTTCTGGCAATTCATCATCTGGATGAGCTTAGTCTTGCCGTAGGTTTTGTCGCGCACCAGCTTCTGGGCGGCGCGGTTAAGCGGCTCGTACTGAATGCGGTAGGCAATCATCAGCTTTTTGCCGGCCTTGTTGCAGGCGGCAATCATTTCCTCGCACTCCTTCACCGAGTTAGCCATCGGCTTCTCGCAAAGAATGTGTTTACCGGCTTTAGCGCCCCGGATAGTGAATTCATGGTGCTGCGAATTAGGCAACACAATGTAAATCACCTCTACCTCCGGGTTATCCTTGAGCTTATCATAGTTGGCATACGAGTAGCAGCTGCTGGGCTTGATGCCGTATTGCTTGGCGGCTTTGGCCATTTTATCGGCATCGCCGCTTACTAGGGCTACCGGCTTGCAGTGCTTGGCCTGCCCAAAAGCGGGCAGAATCTCGGCCAGCGTGAGGTGGCCCAGACCGACGATGGCGTAGCCCACGCGTTGGTCGGGCGCGTCGGGGTTGGGGAAAGGGCCGGCCTTGGGGTCGGTGGGGGCCTCCAGCGGCGGCAGCTTGATGTCGAGCGGGCCGGTGGGCGGCGCGGGCGTGTCGAAGCCGCTGAGGTTGGCGGCCTCGGCGGCTAGGGGCAGCGCGCTGGCTAGCCCGGCGACGAGCAAGCCGCGCCCGGCGTGGTTGATGAATTGGCGGCGCGAGGCGCTGCCCGGGCTAGTTGTGGTTTCGAGCGCAACGCGGTCGAGCGTCTCGGCGGTGGATGTTTCCTGAAACATAAAAAATAAAGCTTGTGGAAAAGAGGTAGCTGGCTTGCCTGTACGTGTTGGAGGCGGCAAACAGTTGTCGCCGCCGGCAATAAGCCCGACGCGGGCAACCTCTGCCCGTCGGGCCGGTTTAAGCAGCTTACAACAAATACTTGCCGCGGCGCCCGGCCCTAGCGGGTGCTGACTTATTTTTTGCTTATGTCTACCCTATTCGAGCCGCTGACCCTGCGCGGCCTCACCCTCAAAAATCGCATTGTGGTGTCGCCCATGTGCCAGTACAGCGCCCAGGACGGCTTTGCCAACGACTGGCACCTCGTGCACCTGGGCAGCCGCGCCGTGGGCGGGGCTAGCCTGCTTATTCAGGAAGCCACCGCCATGTCGCCCGAAGGCCGTATCACGCCCGAAGACCTGGGCATCTGGAAAGACGAGCACATCGAGTTTCAAAAGCGCATCAATCAATTTATTGAGAGCCAAGGCTGTGTGCCGGGCGTGCAGCTGGCTCACGCCGGCCGCAAGGCCAGCACCTACACCAGCTGGCTGGCCCCCGGCCACGGCGCCGTACCCGAGGCCGAAGGCGGCTGGCAGGTAGTGGCACCCAGCGCTATCAAGTTTTCCGACGATTACCCTCAGCCGGTAGCGCTCGACGCGGCCGGCATCAAGAAAGTAATCGCCGACTTCCGCAGCGCCACCGAGCGCTCGTTGGCCGCTGGCTTTAAGGTAATTGAGCTGCACGCGGCGCACGGCTACCTGCTGCACGAGTTTCTGTCGCCGCTGAGCAACCAGCGCACCGATACGTACGGCGGCTCGTTCGAAAACCGCATTCGGCTGCTGCTCGAAGTAGTGGCCGCCGTGCGCCAGGTATTGCCTGAAGATTTTCCGTTGTTCGTGCGCATCTCGGCCACCGATTGGGCGGAGGGCGGCTGGACGGCCGACGACTCGGTGCAGCTCGCTACCTGGCTGCGCGACCGCGGCGTGGACCTCGTGGACGCCTCCACCGGCGGCAACGTCGAGAAAGCGCAGATTCCCGTCGGCCCCGGCTACCAAATCGAATTTGCCGAGCGCATCAAGCGCGAAACCGGGCTAGCCACTGGCGCCGTGGGCCTCATCACCACACCTGAGGAAGCCGAAAAAGTTATCGCCAGTGGCCAGGCCGACCTTGTGCTGCTGGCCCGCGAAGAGCTGCGCGACCCGTATTTTCCGCTGCACGCGGCCCACGCGCTGGGCGCCGACGTGAAGTGGCCCGTGCAGTACGAGCGCGCCAAGCCACGCAAGTAGCGTGAAGCTACTGCTTCGGGCGCGAGCGCAGCGAGCAGGCGAAACCACCGACAACTCCTAGCGACCACGCTTGCTGCGCTCGCGCCCGAAGCGGGAGCCTTGCGCTACTGCTTGAATGGAAAGGTGGGCAAAAGTGCGCTGGCTAGCGTACCTTTTGCCCACCTTTTCCCATCCAAAGCGTTCTCTATGAGCCAGCTTCCCGAAGTGCCCTCGCGGCGCGACTTTATGAAACAAGGGGCCGTGGCCACGGCCGGCATCCTGATTGTGCCGCGCTTCGTGCTCGGCGGCAGGGGCTACACGGCCCCTAGCGACCAACTGGTTATTGCCAGCGTAGGCGTGGGCGGCAAGGGCGAAAGCGATATCGCCGCCTTTGCCAAAACCGGCAAGGCCCGCATTGCCTACCTCTGCGACGTGGACGACCGCCGCGCCGCCAACTCGCGCAAGGCCTTTCCGCAGGCCAAATACGTCAAGGACTGGCGCCAGCTTTTTGACAAGGAGCACAAGCATTTTGACGCCGTTTCGGTATCGACGCCCGACCACAACCACGCCGTGACGACCCTAGCCGCCATGCAGCTCGGCAAGCACGTGTACGTGCAAAAACCTTTAACCCACGACATCTACGAGGCCCGCGCCCTCACCGACGCGGCCCGGCGCTACCCCAAAGTAGTGACCCAAATGGGCAACCAAGGCGCCTCCAACGACGGCGTGCGGCAACTAATGGAGTGGTACGACGCCGGCACCATCGGCGACGTGCATACTATTTATTGCTGGACCGACCGCCCCGTGTGGCCCCAGGGCATTGCCTGGCCTACCACCAAGCAAACGCCGCCTGCCGAGCTCGACTGGAACCTGTGGCTAGGCACCGCGCCCCAGCGCGCGTACGTCGACCACCTCATCCCCTTCAATTGGCGCGGCTGGTGGGACTACGGCACCGGCGCCCTCGGCGACATGGGCTGCCATCTGCTCGAATCGCCCTTTCGGGTGCTCGATTTGCAGTATGCCAGCGCCGTGCAGGCCAGCGTGGGCAGCGTGTACGTCGATGAGTTTAAGCGCGGCTATTTTCCCGAGAGTTGCCCGCCTAGTAGCCATGTCACGCTCACCTTCCCGAAGACCAACAAAACCACCGGCGACATCACCGTGCACTGGATGGACGGTGGCATTCAGCCCGAGCGCCCCGACGAGCTGGGGCCCAACGAGTTGTTCGGCGACGGCGGCAACGGCACGCTTTTCGTTGGCACCAAAGGCAAGATGATGGCCAGCACCTACGGCGCCGACCCGCGCCTGTTGCCCCTCTCGCGCAACCAGGAAGTGCACGTGCCCCAAACCCTGGCTAGGGTGCCCGGCCAGGCCAACGGCCACTACGGCCAGTGGGTAGAAGCCTGCCTGGCCGGCGCCGGCAAAATGAAAGTCAGCTCGCCCTTCGAGCTGGCCGGCCCCCTCACCGAGGCGCTGCTGATGGCCAACTTAGCCATCCGGGGCTACGACTTGCAAAAGCCTAAGGCCTCGGGCCAAGGCTTCGACTACCCCGGCCGCGGCCGCAAGCTGCTGTGGGACAACACCCAAATGCGCATCACCAACCTCGATGAGGTCAACCAGTTTGTGAAGCGCGAGTACCGCCCGGGCTTCAAGCTAGCGTAAGCGATAACGACTAAACACGTTCGTCATGCTCATCCAGCGTCCGCTTGCCGAACGTATTTAGTCGTTATCGCTAGGGCTACTACCCTAACGACTTGAGCAAGATGCTTCGGCAAGCGGACGCTGGATGAGCATGACGAACGTGTTTTATATTTTACTTGATTTCCTGATGGCTGTGCAAGCTTTCTACTTCAATAAATACTCGCTTTTGAGCAGTTGGCGCTGGTCGGCGGCGTTGCAGAGCGCGTAGCTGAAGCCTTTTTGCAGGGCAAAGGCGCCCGTTACGCCCTGATTATTCACGGCGATAAAGCACACCTGAATATCCTTGGCCTGGGCACCTTTGATACGCGCCACCCGCTCGACGGCAGCGCGGCAAGCCGCCTGCGGCGACAAACCCTGGCGCATCAGCTCGACTACGGTGTGGGCGCCGGCCATGCGAATAACGTCTTCGCCCTGGCCGGTAGCGGCAGCGGCACCCACCTCATTATCTACGTACAGGCCCGAGCCGATGAGCGGCGAATCGCCCACCCGGCCGCGCATCTTAAAGCCCATGCCGCTGGTGGTGCAACTGCCGCTGAGGTTGCCGGTGGCGTCGAGGGCTAGCAGGGCAATGGTGTCGTGATTTTGGGGGCCGCCCACGGGGCCGGTTTTGCGGTTGCCGCTGTTTTCGATGTTGACGACCGGCTTGTACTCGCTGGTTTTCAGCCATTCGCGGTAGTTTTTTTCGGCGTCGGGGCTGAGCTGATTGGGCTCGAGCGGGAAGCCCTGGGCCACGGCAAACTGCTGGGCGCCCTCGCCCACGAGCAGCACGTGGGGCGTTTTTTCCATCACGCGCCGCGCCACGCTGATGGGGTGCTTGATGCGCTCGAGCGCCGCCACGCTGCCGCAGTTGAAGCGATGGTCCATGATGCAGGCGTCGAGCGTCACGATGCCGTCGCGGTCGGGGTTGCCGCCCAGGCCCACGCAGCAATTTTGCGACGCCTCGGTTACCATCACGCCGGCTTCGGCGGCATCCAGGGCGGCGCCGCCTTTTTTCAGCACCTCCCAGGCGCGCTGGTTGGCGGCAATTCCGTCGTCCCAGGTCGAAATGACGAGCGCCTTGCCGCGCACATTGGGGCGCGGGGCCGCCGTGGCGCGGCTCGTGGGGGCGGCCAGCAGGGCTAGCCCGGCCGCCGAGGAAGTCAGAAATTTTCTACGATTCGCCATAAGAAAGTCGAAAGCCATTACCCACCAGCAACTCGGCGGGCCCTTGCAAGGTCGGGCCAAAGCTAGGGCCGGCGCCCGCATAAAACCTTAGCCTTATCCTTGCCGCACCACCCTAGCCGTGACCAGCAGCTGGCCCACGTGCCGGGTGGTGTGCTCGGCGGCGTGCACCAGCAGGCCGATAACTGTGCTCGGCAGCTGCGCCCGGCCCACGCCGCGCCACTCGGGCAGGCTGCCTGCGGGCGTAGCCGCGAGCTGCGTTAGTGCGCTATCAACTTGCTGACTAAAGGCTTGCATCAGCTCGGCCACCGCGCCTTCGTGCGTAGGCGGCTGACCCTCGGCGGCTAGGTAGGCTAGCTGAATATCACGCAAGGCCTCACCCCGGGCGTAGGTAAAGGTGCGGTCGAGCACGCCCGTGAGGTGACGCAGATGAAAGCCCACCGAGGCCAGCCCGAGCGGCCGCTCGGCCAGCTTAGCGGCCGGAAAACCGGCCATGAGTTCGGTTACTTCTTCGCGGGCTTGCAGCAGGGCGTGGGCCACGGGCTGGAGCAGCGGCGGCACGGTGGGCAGCGGGCCGCGCAGCCATACTTCGGGCAGGGAATGAGACATAAAACGCGGTTTCGGAATAAATAACCGCTTTACGCGCAATTGGGCGGCGGGGCTAGGGTGCGCAGGCGGGGCTAGCGGGCGTATTTTTGTGGTACTTATGTCCGCACTTCCTACTTCGGCCCTGCTGGCTGCCGCCGCGCAGTTTGGCACCCCGCTCTACGTGTACCAGGCCGATACCATTCGGGCTCAGTACCACAAGCTTACGTCTGCGTTTAGCGGCCACCCCACGCGGTTTTTCTACGCCTGCAAAGCGCTCACCAACGTCGCCATTCTGAAGATAATACTGGCCGAGGGCGCGGGCCTCGACTGCGTGAGCCTCAACGAGGTGCGGCTAGGCCTGCACGTGGGCTTTCAGCCCGAAAATATTCTCTTTACGCCTAATAGCGTGGCCTTTGCCGAGCTAGTGGAGGCCAAGGAGCTGGGCGTGAACCTTAACATCGACAACCTCTCGCTGCTCGAGCAGTTTGGCGCCACCTATGGCGGCAGCTACCCGGTGTGCGTGCGCCTGAACCCACACATCGAGGCGGGCGGCAACTACAAAATTTCGACCGGTCACATCGACAGCAAGTTCGGCATCAGCATCCACCAGATGCGCCACCTCGAGCGCGTGGTGAAGGGCACCGGCCTGCACGTGCGCGGCCTGCACATGCACACGGGTTCCGAAATCAAGGACATCGCCGTGTTTTTGCGAGCGCTGGATATCTTGTTCGACGCCGCCGGACGCTTCCCAACGCTCGAGTTTCTGGACCTCGGCTCGGGCTTCAAAGTGCCCTACAAGCCTGGCGACCCCGAAACCGATGTGGCCAGCCTCGGCCAGCAGGTGGCGGCGGCTTTCCAGGCATTTGAGCAGGAATACGGCCGGCCGCTCGAAGCCTGGTTTGAGCCCGGCAAGTACCTGGTGAGCGAGGCGGGCTACCTGCTAGTGGAGGTGAGCACGGTGAAGCACACCACGGCCACCGTGTTTGCGGGCGTCAACTCGGGCTTCAACCACCTCATCCGACCCATGATGTACGACGCGTATCACTACATCAGCAACCTCTCGCACCCCAACGGCCCCGAGCGGCTGTACACGGTGGTGGGCAACATTTGCGAAACCGACACCTTTGCCTGGGACCGCCTGCTGCCCGAGGTACGCGAGGGCGACGTGCTGGCCTTTCACAACGCCGGCGCCTACGGTTTTGAGATGAGCAGCTCGTTCAATTCGCGCCTGCGCCCCGCCGAGGTACTACTCGATGGCGATGCCGCCCCGCGCCTCATTCGCCGCCGCCAGACCTTTGAGGACCTGCTGGCCGGGCAGGAATAGCGTAGGTAGTGGCTAGCGAGCGGGACCCTTTGTGGGCTCGCTCGCTAGCCTACGCCACGCTCAACAGCCAGGTAACGGCTCCTTTTTCGTCTTCGAAGTTGCGGTACGTGTGGCCTAGCTTGCGGCTGGTCATCACGAGGCCCGTCATGGCTAGCCGCGCAAATACGTCGTGGGCCACCAGCACGGCGCCGTAGCGGTAGCCATTTTCGAGCACGGCCTGCGGCAGCCACTCGTTCACCATCCAGGTTTCTTCGCCGGGGGTAAATGGGCTCATTTGCTGCTGGTTGACGAGCAGGCGGCTCCAGCTCCGGCGCTGCATGGCCTGGCGTGCGTGCGTGAGCAGCGCCCGAAACTGTACTTCTTCCCGCGGGCCGGAAAAATACTCGAGGCGCAGGTAGGCCTCGGGTTCTTCCCACAGGCAGCCGACGTTGTTTTTGAAATAGATAGTGCGGGAGACAGTAGGCATAACGCGCCTTAAACTGCCAAGCCGCCCCGGAGGTTAGTACGGCGTGTCGTTATTTCGTCTCCTATGAAGCCTCGCCGCAAACCCGCCATCTCGCGCAAGCCCGATTCTTTCCCGGCCGAAAACGTGCTGACTGGCCTCGACGCCCCGCGCCTGCTAGCCCTGGGCCCTGATTTTGAGCAGTTTCGCTTCATCAATTGCGAGCTGAGCGGGGCTAGCCTAGCCGGCCTGCGCTTTGAGGACTGCCGCTTCGAGCGCTGCAACCTCACCACGGCTAAGCTCAGTGGCACGGCGCTGCAAAACGTGGCCTTTGCCGATTGCAAGCTGCTGGGCGTAGCTTTTTCGGCGTGCCAGGACATGCTGTTTAGCGTGTATTTCGACGATTGCCAGCTGCGCTACGCTTCCTTCGGCGGCAAGAAGCTAGCGGGCACGCGCTTCGAGCGCTGCACCCTCGACGAAACCGACTTCACCAATGCCGACCTCAGCCACGCCGTTTTTGCCGGCTGCGACCTCACCCGCACCGTATTTCACGACACCCGCCTGGCCGGGGCCGACTTCACCACCGCCACCGGCTTCACCCTCGACCCCGAGGCCAACGACCTCACGGGCGCCCGCTTTGCGCTGGCCGGCCTGCCGGGCCTGCTGGCTAAATACGGGCTGGTGGTGGAGCCGTAGGCTAGCCACGCGCGGCGGGCGGCTGTTTCTTTGCACTTCCTGTACTTCTCACCCCCACTTTCCACTCATGTCCACCATCCCTCCCGCCACGCTCTACCGCTGGGCCGATATGCCCAAGGAAGAGCTGTCCGACACCATCGGCCGCCGCCTCATCACCGGCGACCAGATGATGCTCGCCCACGTGTACCTCAAGAAGGGCGCGCTCGTGCCCAAGCATTCGCACCACAACGAGCAGATTACCTACATTTTAGAAGGTGCGCTGCGCTTTCACCTGGGCGAGGACGAAAGCCAGGAAGTCATCGTGCGGGCCGGCGAAGTACTCACCATCCCGTCGTGGCTGCCCCACAAGGCCGAGGCCCTCGAAGACACCCTCGATGTGGACGTATTCAGCCCCCCGCGCCAAGACTGGCTCGATGGTAGCGATAGCTACTTGAGGGGTGAAGAAGTTGTTGGTAAATAAGCTGTTTAGTTATTCTCCGTCATGCTGAGCGAAGCAGCGCGTAGTCGAAGCATCTTGGCAGGGCACGTAGGAGCCATTCGACGGGGCGGCCAAGATGCTGCGCTGCGCTCAGCATGACGAAAAGCATGCTTTTCCACACAGCTTTACTAGCAATCCCTCCCCTCCTCCCCCTATCACTTTCTCCCCCAACACATGGACCTCGGACTAACCGGAAAAGTAGCCCTGGTGGCCGCCGCCAGCAAGGGCCTGGGCCGCGCCACCGCTGAAGAGCTGGCCGCCGAGGGCGCTAGCCTTATCCTGTGCGCCCGCACCGACGCAACCTTGCAGCAAACCTGCGCCGAAATCCGGGCCCGCACCGGGGCGCGGGTGCTGGGCGTGGCCGCCGACGTAGGCAACCCCGCCGATGTGGCTAGGCTGGTGCAAGCGGGCCTCGCCGAGTTTGGCCAGATTGATATCCTGGTCACCAACGCGGGCGGGCCGCCGGCCGGTACCTTCGAGCAGCACGATGCCGCCGCCTGGGACACCGCTACTCGCCTGCTGCTCACGAGTGTAGTAGAGCTGACGCGCGCCGTGCTGCCCGGCATGAAGGCCCGCGGCTGGGGCCGGATTCTCAATGTCACGTCCATCACCGTGAAGCAGCCCGTGGCCGGCCTGCTGCTCTCGAACAGCCTGCGGGCAGCTGTGACCGGGCTAGCCCGCACCCTAGCCGACGAGGTCGCTGCCCACGGCATCACGGTCAATAATATCTTGCCCGGCTATACCCGCACCGCCCGCGTGGAGAGCCTGGCCCAGGCCGCCGCCACCCGCGAAGGCATCACGCCCGAGCAGGCCAGCGAGCGCTGGACCAACGAGATACCCATGCGCCGCCTCGGCGAGCCCCGCGAGTTTGCCGCGCTGGCCGCCTTTCTGTGCTCCGAGCGGGCTAGCTACATCACCGGCACCTCCACGGCCGTGGATGGCGGCTGGATAAAAGGACTTTTTTAGCGGTTGCTTGTTGGTAGCTGATTGTTGCTGAAAGGCAATGCTCATCGCTCAGCAATAACAAGCAACTACCAACAAGCAACAAGCAGCAACCAATACCTTGATTACCATTATCATCGGCACTAACCGGCCCCAGTCGCGCGCCCGCATCGTGGCCGATTTCTACGCTACGCTGCTCACCGAGCTGGGCGCCGCCCATCAGTTTCTGGACCTGACAGAGCTACCGGCCGACTTTCTCAACGTGGCCCTTTACCACAACGCGGGCCGGCACGACGATTTCAACGCCTTCATCGCCCCGCTCGACCAGTCGGATAAGCTCGTCGTGATTGCGCCCGAGTACAACTGCTCCATCCCCGGCGCGCTCAAGGCGTTTATCGACGCCCTGCCCTACCCCGGCGGCATCCGGGGCAAAAAAGCCGCCCTCATTAGTCTGAGCAGCGGTGGCATGGGCGGCGCCCTGGCCCTGAGCCACCTCACCGACATCTTGTTTTACCTCGGCACCACGGTGCTGCCGCAGCGCGTGCGCCTGCCCGGCATCAGCCAGCACCTCTCGGCGACGGGCGAGCTGGCTAGCCCGCTCTTTGCACAGCTGCTGCGCGAGCAGGCTGTAGCGCTGCTGGCTTCTTAGCGGCCACTGGCCGGGTGGGCGCGGGCGGCGGCCGAGCGCACCCACCCGCCGGGCGTTTTGCTTATCGAGTGCTAACCTAGGCGGCGTTATCTTTGAAAGAGAGCCATTTTAGTTTGGCTGCTACGCTACCCGTGGCTACGGCCAGGCTGAACTTTTCGGGCTGGCTGCGTGTGAAGCTAGCCCACCTGAGTAGTGATTAGCAGGCTATTGCGGGCCGGCACGTGGTTCTCATGCAATTTCCTTTGTCAAGCATTTTCTGATGAATCGTCGCCTCCTGTTACCCGTTTTGCTGGTGTTTGCCACCACTGCCTCGTGGCTTATTGGCTGCAAAAAAGACGCGGATAGCCAGCCCACCACGGGCACCGTCTCGTTTGCGGTGGATAATATGGTGGGTACCAAGGCCCTCGCTCTCGATGGCACCGTGTACACCACGGCCAGCGGCGAAACCTTTACGGTGCGCACGTTCAAGTACTACCTCTCCAACCTCAAATTCACCAAGACCGACGGCAGCACCTACGCCGCACCGGGCGAATACCACTTGGTAGATGCCGCCCGGCCTAGCTCTACCAGCTTCACGGTCAGCAATGTACCGACCGGCGACTACACTGGCGTGAGCTTCGTGGTGGGCGTAGACTCGACCACTACCAAGGGCGACCCGCTAGCCCTCACCGGCGACCTCAACCCCGCCAACGCCATGTACTGGGCCTGGGCCTCGGGCCACATTTTCCTGAAGCTGGAAGGCACCGCCACCACGGGCGGCACTGCTAACCCCATTACCTGCCACGTGGGCGGCTACCGGGCGCCCTACAGCGCCATCGTCACGGCTAGCCCCTCGCTCACTGGCACTGCGCTGCAGGTGCGGGCCGGCCAGTCGCCCAAAATTCTCTACTCCGCCGACGTGTTGAAGATGTTCGACGGCGCCACCCCCGGCAGCCACGTGGCGCTGGGCTCCTTTCAGGAAATAATGATGCCGGGCACCCGCGCGGTGCAGATTGCCCAGAACTATGCGGCCGGCATGTTCGCGGTCAAGTCCTTGCAAAACAACTAGCTAGCGGCTATGCGAGCCCGCATTCAGCTTCGGCAAAGCCTGCGCCGGCTGCGGGCCCACTGGCGGCCAGCGGCCCTACTGGCCCTGGCCGGTGCGGTGGTGGCTAGCGCCGGCTGCAACCGGCTGGCCGAGGTAGCGCCAGCCGGGCCGGGTACCGCGCAACCTACCAACTTTCCGGCGATGGTGTACGGGCTGGCCCAAAACCCGCCCGACGCGGCCACCTTCGCGCTGGGCCGCCGCCTGTTTTACGACCCCCGGCTGTCGAGCGATGGCACGGTGTCGTGCGGCTCGTGCCACCGGCCGGCCGAGGCGTTTGCGCACGCCGGCCAGCGCCTTAGCCCCGGCGTGGCGGGCCGGCTAGCCCCCCGCAACGCTCCGTCCCTCCAAAACCTACGTTGGCGCCGGGGCTTCATGGCCGATGGCGGCGTGCTGGGCCTAGAGCTCCAGGCGCTGGCCCCGCTTACCAGCCCGGCCGAAATGAACATGCCTCTGGCCGACGCCCTGGCCCGACTCAACGCCGACGCCACGTACCGGCAGCAATTTGCGGCCATTTATGGGCCGGGCAAGATTGATACGCCGCAGTTTTTGCGGGCCCTGGCGCAGTTCGTAGCTAGCCTCACTTCGGCCAACTCGCGCTACGACAAGCACGTGCGGCACGAGGCCGGCGGCGAGCTTAGCGCGCAGCAAGTGAGTGGCTTACTGACCTTCCGGGCCAAGTGCAGCAGCTGCCACGCCACCGATTTATTCACCGACGAGCGCTTTCACAACAACGGCCTCGACCGCAGCTTTCCAGCCGATTCGGGGCGGGCGCACATCACCAGCCGGGCCACCGACCGCGGCCTGTTTAAGGTACCGAGCCTGCGCAACGTGGCCCGCACCGCACCCTATATGCACGACGGCCGCCTGGCTACCCTAGCCCAGGTTTTGGCCCACTACGACCACGGCGTGCAGCCCTCGGCCACCCTCGACTCTCTGTTGCGCCCAGCCGGCGGCCGGCTTGGCATCGCCCTTTCGGCCACCGAGCAAGCCGATTTGCTGACCTTTCTGACTACGCTGACGGACAATGACTTCCTGACTGACCGCCGGCTGGTGCCCCCGCAGTAGCCAGCTGCAGCCGCGGCCGCAGGGCTAGCCCCGCGGCCCGAACTAACCGTCTTATCTTCGTCGTTGTGGGCGCAATGCGCCGCTTTTACGGCGTCTATTTTTTGTTGCTATGGCTTTCCGCACGGCGTCGGTTTCTTGGTTGGGAATGCTGCTGAGCGCGGCAGTGCTACTGGCGGCCGCTAGTTGCGGCAAAGACACGGCGGGTGGCGAAGCCCCCACCCCCACGCCGGCCAAACCTACGGCCTACACCCTCACGGTGCCGGCGGGCTTCCCCACGCCCATTATTCCGGCCGATAATCCGCTCACCAACGAGGGCGTCGCGCTAGGCCGCCGGCTGTTCTACGAAAAGGCCTTATCGAGCACCGGCACCATGAGCTGCGGCTCGTGCCACCAGCAAAGCAAGGCCTTCACCGACGGCCGGCCCCTAGCCGTGGGCGTGGACGGCGTGGCCAACCCCCGCGGCACCATGTCGCTGGCCAACGTACTCTGGAGCAAAGAATTGACCTGGGACGGCGCCTTTACCACCCTGGAAACCCAGGCCCTGAAGCCGCTCGAAAACTCCATCGAGCTGCACCAGCTGCTGGCCACCAGCGTGGCCAAGCTGCAGGTCACTACGCTGTACCCGCCGCTGTTTCAGGCGGCCTTTGGCACTCAAACCATTACTGCCGAGTTGGCTCTGAAAGCGCTGGCGCAGTTTGAGCGCACGCTTATTTCGGGTACCTCGCGCTACGATACCTACATGGCCACCCGCACCGGCTTCACGGCCGATGAGGTGCGGGGGCTGCAGCTTTACACCACCCACATCGCGCCGGGTACGGTGCGTGGGGCCGAGTGCTTTCACTGCCACGCGCAGCCGCTGATGTCGTCGAACTTTGAGGGCACGTTCTTCAACAACGGCCTCGACCTCACCTTCGCCGACCCCGGCCGGGCTGGCGTCACCAAGCTGGCTGTGGACCAGGGCAAGTTTATCGCGCCTACGCTGCGCAATATTGCCCTCACCGCGCCCTACATGCACGACGGCCGCTTCAAAACCCTGGAGGAAGTGCTCGACCACTACTCCGACCACGTGCAAATGGCTAGCCCCGGCCTCGACAATAACCTCATTCTGGGCCTCAACAATCCGCCGTTCGGTACCCACATGGACCTCACAGCCGCCGAAAAAAAGCAGGTTATCGCGTTCCTGAACACCCTCACCGACTCGGCGTTTATTACCGACCCACGGTTTGCCGACCCTAACTAGGGCAGCGGGCAGCGCGCTCGTAATTTGCGTTCTCAATGCCTGCCCATGCCCCCCGCTAGCCCCGCCCCGCCTACTTATCAGCCCGAGCTTATGGGCATTCGGGCGGTGGCCGTAAGCCTGGTGGTGTTAGTGCACTGGACATTGTCTGACTGGCCCTTTGGCTCGCCGGGCCGCATGTTGTTCACCACACTCAGCGGCTACCTTATCTCGGGTCTGATTTGGAAAAACGACATTTACTGGGGTGCCGCCGGGGCCTGGGGGCGCCGCTTGGGCGTGTTTTACCTACGGCGGGTATTGCGCCTCACACCGCCTTATTATCTGGTACTGGTGCTGTCGGCGGCGCTGCCGCTGGTTACGCTGCATCAGTATCCACTTTGGTTTGTCCTACCCGGCGCCAACTTACTATGCTACCAGCTGCAGCGCTGGCCCGAGGGCCTAGGCCACTTCTGGACTATGGCGCTAGAGGAGCAGTTTTACCTGCTATGGCCGTTGCTGCTCACACTGTTTCGGCGGCTGAAGGTAACTGAGGCGGGTTTGTGGGTAGCTATGGGGGTTGCGTTAGGGTTTCGTGCCGGCTGGGTGTGGGCAGTAGGGCCGGGCTTCGTGACGGTGCTTTTGCCCGCGTGTCTCGATTTGTTTGCGGCCGGCGCTTTGCTGCGCTTGCAAGCGCCGCGCTTGCGCGCCGCGGCCGACGACTTTTCGGGCTGGCGGGTAGCGGCGGCCTGGCTAGCCTGGGCGGTCGGCTGGCGCTTGTCGCAGCTAGGCCCAGCGGGTGACTTGTGTTGGACGATAATCGGGCATACCCTAGGCGCGCTAGCCTCTTACTGCACGTTGCGTTGGCTGCTTACGGCCCCACCCGCTGCCCGCTGGCTACGGCGGCCGGTGGCGCAGTGGCTGGGCGAGCGCAGTTACGGAATGTACCTCTATCACCTGATGCTACCCGTGTTCTACCAGCGGCTAGTGTACCACTTGCTGCCGGCTAGCCTACCCAATGCAATTAACCTGCGGCATTTCTGGCTGAGCCCTCTGCCCACTGTGCTACTCCTGGGGCCGGTGTTAGTTGGCCTGAGCGCACTATCGTGGCGCTGGCTGGAAGCTCCGCTCGACCGCCTTCGCCGCCAGTTTGCCTACAGCCGCCCTGTAGAAGAACCCCTTGTTGTAGTAACCAAATAGCCCAATCTACCACAAAAAAGCGCCTCACTGGGCTAGCCAGTGGGGCGCTTTTAGCATAGGCACTAAGCTATTTACTTAGTCCACGTTGTCGTGCAAAAACCGGTTATCGCCCAGCAGCTCATTGTCATCACTCAGGTTGAAGCGCGAGATATTCTGGGCGCTGCTCGGCGTCACGGGCTCTAGCTTCTGGCCACGGCGCAGGTAGGCGGGCGTGTCGAGGTGCGTGGTAGCCTCGGGCGACAGGCCCTGATTCTGGCTCAGCTGCTGCAAGCGGCGGCGGCGCTCCTCCGCCTGCGCTTCTAGCATAGCCGGGCGTGGGCGGGGTGCGGGCGCCGGCTGGCTAGCCCCCTGCGGCTGGCCTTGGCCGGGCATCAGCACGGGGTCGCCGGGCGCGGTGATGGGCACTCCGGCTAGCCCCGTCTGGGCCACGGGTACGGTGGGGCCGTTCAACTCGTAGGTCACGCGGGCGGGCTCGGGCGCGGCGGGGGTGGTAAACGTCGGCACCAGAGGCGCGGCGGGCGCGGGCTGGTTAGGACGGTCCTGCGTGAAGCTCGGCGCCTGCACCTCGGCCACTGGGGCAGTGGCGGGTTCGGGTGTGGGCGAAGTTTCGGGGCGGCTATTCGTAGAAATGGTATGCGCCTCGCGGGCAAAACCCGTGGCAATAACCGTCACCCGAATGCTCTGGCCCAGCGTATCGTCGGTGCCGTGGCCAAAAATCATCTCGGCATCCTCACCGGCTTTGTCCTGGATGTACTCGGTGATTTCCGACAGCTCATCCATTTCCAGCTCGGCTTGGTCGCCCGACATAATGCTGAGCAGGATGCGCTGGGCACCCTTAATGTCCGTGTTGTTGAGCAACGGCGAGTTCAGGGCCTCCTCAGCGGCACGACGAGCGCGATTTTCACCCTCCGTAATGGAGCTACCCATTACAGCCGCTCCCGAGTCCTTCATCACCGTTTTCACGTCTTCAAAGTCCACGTTCACGTCGCTGGTTACCGTGATAATCTCGGCAATCGACTTGGCGGCCGTCGTCAACACCGTATCGGCCTTGGCAAACGCCTGGCCCATCGTGAGGTTGCCGTAGAGCTGACGCAGCTTGTCGTTGAGAATAACGAGCACTGTATCGCAGTGCTCGCTCAGCTCCTTGATGCCCTGCTCGGCCTGGTCACGCTTCTTCTTACCCTCAAACAGGAAGGGCGCCGTCACGATGCCCACCGTCAGAATATTCAGCTCCTGCGCTACCTGCGCGATAACTGGTGCCGCGCCCGTGCCGGTACCACCACCCATCCCGGCCGTGATGAACAGCATTTTAGTGCCGTTGCTCAGCAGCTCGCGAATTTGCTCGCGGCTTTCGAGCGCGGCCTGGCGGCCACGCTCGGGCTTAGCGCCGGCCCCTAGCCCTTCGGTCAGGTCCACCCCAATTTGGAGCTTATTGGGCACGGTCGAGCTTTCGAGGGCCTGCCGGTCGGTGTTGCAAATAATAAACTCCACATCCTTGATGCCCTGCTTATGCATGTGCTTCACGGCGTTGGAGCCCCCGCCCCCTACCCCAATCACCTTGATGATGGAGCGGCTCTGAGCAGGAATATCGAAGGTAAAATTCATAGTTCTTTTAATTATGAATTATGAATTATAAGTTATGAGTCATGAGATGGATACCCGGCAACCGTTCAGCCAATTCCTAATTCACAACTCATAATTCATAATTAAAAGTTAATATTGCTTATCGTCAAAATCGTCAATGAGAATCCCCTTGAGCTTGCGGGTGATGTCACCCAAAAACTTGAGGCCCCGCTGCTCTTTCGGCGGCTTGGGGGGCTCGGGGGTAGTGGCAGCCGGGGCAACAGGAGCCACTGGCGCAACCGGGGCCGGCGTGAAGCTGGGCACCACCGGCGCGGGGGTCGGCGCGGCCGGCTGGTAGCTGTAGGCCGCGGGCAACTCCTCGTCGCCGTAGCCGGGGCGGGCAATGCGCTCGTCCTGGGCTTGGTAGCCAGCTAGCACGAGACCTACGCCGGTGGCGTGCATGGGCGACTTCACGGCTTCAATTTTGCCCTTGCCCAGGTGCTGGTTGGGGTAGCCAATGCGCGTATCGAGGCCGGTGAGGTATTCGGTCAGCTGCTCAAGGTTCTGGAGCTGCGAGCCGCCACCCGTTAGTACGATGCCGGCCGAAAGGTGGTCCTGCAAGCCCATGCGGTAGATTTCGGCATACACCAACTCGATAATCTCCGACATGCGGGCCTCGATGATATATGCCAGATTCTTGAGCGACACCTCCTTGGGCGGACGGTTGGGCAGGCCCGGAATACTCACAATTTCGTAGTCGCTAGCCTCCTCGGCAATGGCTTTGCCAAACTTCACTTTCAGCTGCTCAGCCTGGTTGGGCGTCACGTTGCAGCCTTGCTTGATGTCCTGGGTAATGATATTACCCCCAAACGGCAGCACCGCCGCGTGGCGAATAATTCCATCCTTGAATACGGCTAGGTCGGTGGTGCCACCGCCTATGTCAATTAGGGCCACGCCGGCTTCCTTCTCTTCGTCGCTCAGCACCGATACGCTCGACGCCAGCGGCTCCAGAATAAGGTCCGCAATGGCTAGCCCCGCCTTGGTTACGCACTTGTTGATGTTGTTGATAGCCGCGCTCTGCGCCGTGATAATGTGGAAGTTGCCTTCCAGGCGCACGCCAGCCATGCCAATGGGGTCCGTCACGCCGCCTTCAAAGTCAACTTTATAATCCTGCGGCATCACGTGGATAATCTGCGAGCCAGGCGGCGTCACCAGCCGGTACATGTCGGCCGTGAGGCGATTCACGTCGTCCTGGGTTATCTCGTTGTCGCCGCTAGGGCGCGTGATGGAGCCATTGTGCTGCAGCGACTTGATGTGCTGGCCGGCAATACCCACGTTCACCACGCCGATATCAATGCCCGACTGCTCTTCGGCTTGCCGGATGGCCCGCTTTATAGCGTCTACGGTTTTGTCGATGTTGAGTACCACCCCGCGCTGCACGCCATCCGAAACGGCCTTGCCCATGCCCAGGATTTCGAGCTTGCCGTACTCGTTTTTACGGCCCACCAAAGCGCAAATTTTCGTGGTGCCAATGTCGAGACCGACGACTATTTTATCTTGTTGCATAAGGACGGAATGGGCAGTGAAAGAGCAGTAGCTAAACTAGTTAGCAAAGTGTATAAAAATCAGATTTTTGATTGCCAAGTAGTTACTACTCGCAAATTATTTGGTTTTGGTATTCTACGTTGACGCGATGGTACGTATCCCAGCCCAAAACCGAAGGAATCTGCCGGTAAAATACCATCAATTTGGCGAATTTTTCTGAAATATTCTCTGGTGCCCCAAACTCGATGCGCTGGTCGCCGACCTGCTGCGTGAAGCTGAGCTTGCCACCGGGCTCTACGAAAACCTCGGCCACTTGTGCCTTCCAGAAAGGATGCTCGTCTACATAGCGCAAAAATTCGAGGTAGCCGTGGCTAGTGCTGTCCTGAAAAAAGGTGGTGGGCAGCGCCCCGCCGCCTGCCCGGCTCACCGTAGCTACCCTAGCCGTGTAGAGCGGCGAGAGCGGCAGGCGCTGGCCTTCGGCGTCGACGTAGCTATCGAGGCGGTCGTCAGGGTGCACCAGGCGGGCAATGGGCCGGTTCTGGTGCACGTCGGCGTGCAGGTTGCCGGCCAGGTCACGGTACACCTGCGCACTGCGCACGAAAGGGTGCGCTTTGAGGCGGCCTTCCAATTCGCGCAGGCGCGGGCCTTTAGGAGTGGTGCCAAGCACAGGCTCTTTGCCACCCTTGGTAAGGAGTGCCGTAACGCCGCGCTCGCTGATAAAATAATTATCAAACTCGTTGGCCACGTTCACCACAATATTTTGCACCGGGCGGTGAGCCTGCCGCAAAGCCGCAAACGCGGCCATCCCCCCTAGCCCTAGCAGGCAGGCAAGCGCGACAAGCAAATTGCGAACTGACTTATCCATTCTTTTTAACTAACAAACTGACTTCGCACTGCGAAAATCTTAACAGTCTCAACTACAATCACTTGGACCTACTAGCCCAGCTTCTCCACTATTCTTTTCAACTGCGGCACCAAGGTATCGATATCGCCAGCCCCTACGGTGGCTAAGATGTCAAATGTAGAATTATTTTCAGTATTTTCCAATACTTGTGCTTTGGTTTGCAGCGATTTAACTGGTGCGGTTATAGCACCGAGTAGCATCGCAGCCGTCACGCCCGGCAGGGGCAGTTCACGGGCCGGATAAATATCCAGCAGCACTACTTCATCGGCTAGGCTCAAGCTCTGCGAAAAGCCCTCGGCAAAATCGCGGGTGCGGGTAAATAAATGGGGCTGAAAAATGACGCGCAATTTCTTGCCTGGATACAGCGCCCGTAACGAGTGCAGGAAGGCCTCAATCTCGCGCGGGTGATGGGCGTAGTCGTCTACGTAGACTTTAGCCGGGCCGGTTACGATAAATTCGAAGCGTCTTTTTACGCCCCGATAGGCCGCCACGGCCTCAGGCAGTTGGGTTTCAGTTACACCGAATAATTGTGCCGCCGCCGCCGCCGCTAGCATGTTTTCCACGTTGTGAAAACCCGGCACGGCCAGCTTCAGCGCAGGAATCACCCCTAGCGGACCGTGCAAATCGAAATGAAATTCGTGGCTTTCGACCGTAATATTCTCCGCAAATAAATCGGGCCCCTGCGCGGCGTTGAGGCCGTAGCGCAGCACCCGCGTGCCGGGCGGCACGGCGGCGGCCACGCGCGCATCGGCCGTGTGGTTTAACAGCAGCGTGCCGCCGGGTTTTATCTGGCTCACAAACTGGCAGAAGGAGTCAATAAGCGCACGCTGCTCACCGTAAATATCGAGGTGGTCGGCGTCGGTGCTCGTCACGATGGCCACGTCGGGGTACAGCGTCAGAAAGCTGCGGTCATATTCGTCGGCCTCCACCACCACGGGCGCGACAGAGCTTTCAGGCAACAATAAATTGGAGCCCAGATTGACCGCAATGCCCCCCAGAAATGCCCCGGCGTCGAGGCCGGCGTGGTGCAGCAAATGCGCCACCATGCTGCTAGTGGTGGTTTTGCCGTGGGTGCCGGCCACCGCAACGGTAGGCCGGCCCTGCGTAAGCACCCCTAGCACCTGGCTGCGCTTGCGAATATCGTAGCCCTGCTCGCGCAGCCACGCCCATTCGAGGCTAGCGGCCGGAATGGCGGGCGTAAGTACCACCAATGTTTGGGGTTTATTCTCCCGAATTTTCAGCGGAATATTTTCAACCGCATCGGCGTAATGCACGGCAATGCCTTCGGCTTGCAAAGCAAGCGTCAAAGGCGTTTCAGTTTTATCATAACCGCTCACCTGGTGACCGTTAGCTCGAAACCAGCGCGCCAGCGCCGACATGCCAATGCCACCAATACCGAGGAAAAATATGTACGGAAATTGCTGCATAATTAATTCGGAAAGTCATGCTTTATTGCGTTCGGCAGGACTATCTTTTAATTTTTTAATAATTTAAATAGCTCATCCACAATGGCCGTGGTGGCCTGGGGCCGCGCCAACTCGTGCACGCGCTGGCTGAGCTGCTGCTGGCGGCTAGGGTCGGCGAGCAGGCGCAGGGCCTCGTCGTAGAGGCGGGTGGGCGCGTGCTCATCGGTGATGAGCACGGCTGCGCCTTTACCCACTAGGGCCAGCGCATTTTTGGTTTGGTGGTCTTCGGCCACGTTGGGCGAGGGCACCAGCACGCTCGCTTTGGCCGTGAGGCAAAGCTCTGATACTGAGAGCGCACCAGCCCGACTTATGACTACATCGGCAGCCGCATAAGCCAAGTCCATGCGCCCGATAAATTCCAGCGCTTGCAGGTGGTCGGGCGCGTAGGGCGCGGCTTGCTGCTGAGCTTCGGGAAAATACACCTTGCCCGTTTGCCAGAGCAGCTGCACGCCGGCCGCGCGCAGCTGCGGCAGGGCGGCGGCCGTAGCCAGGTTGAGCGTACGGGCGCCGAGGCTGCCGCCAATTACGAGCAGGGTTTTCTTGCCAGGGTCGAGGTTGAAAAATTGTTGCGCTTCGGCGCGGCTACCGTGGGCAATTTCGGTGCGCACGGGGTTGCCGGTGAGCACAATTTTATCGGCCGGAAAGAATTTATCCATTCCTTCGTAAGCCACGCATATTTTACTCACGCGGCGGCCCAACAATTTATTAACCAGGCCGGCGTAGGAGTTTTGCTCCTGAATTAAGCTCGGTATTCCGCGCGACGTAGCGGCCAACAACACCGGCGCCGAGGCGTAGCCACCCACGCCCACCACGGCATCAGGCCGAAACTCCTGAATTAATTTTCCGGCCTTGCGCACCGAGCGAAATACCCGCACCGGGAACAAAATATTCTGCGGTGTAAAGCGGCGCTGCAAGCCCGTAATATCGAGGCCTACAATGGGGTAACCGGCTTCGGGCACGCGCGTCATTTCCATGCGGCCGTTGGCACCTACAAATAAAATATCGGCGTCGGGCTGGCGCCGCCGAATTTCATTGGCAATAGCTACCGCCGGGAAAATATGGCCGCCCGTGCCGCCGCCGGAAATGATAAATTTCATGTTTTGATTGGTGATTACTGGTTAGTGAGTGTTAATTATTGACAGCTGATTGAACGTTGACTTGACAATCACTAATTAACACTCAACCCTCACTAAGCATATTGCGCACGCTGGCTCGGGATGCGGACCGTGTCAGTGGGCTCGCCCTTCATAGGGCGCGTTTCGCGCTCGCCACGGCTCACGGCCAGGATAACTCCAACGCTCAAACCTGTGAAAATGAGCGAAGTACCTCCCATACTGAGCATGGGCAGCGGCAGGCCCGTAACGGGGCCCAGCCCCACGGCCACGCCCATATTTACCATGGCTTGTAAGACCAGACTAAAACTTAGCCCCGCCGAGAGCAGACCGCCAAAGGCGCCCTGGCTATTCATCACGGTTTTGAGCCCGCGATATAGAAAAGCCAGGTAGAGAAACAGCACGAACAGGCCGCCAAGCATGCCGTATTCCTCAATGATAATGGCATAGATAAAGTCGGAATACGGGTGCGGCATGATGTTGCGCTCGGTGCTTTTGCCGGGACCTTTGCCCGTGAGGCCACCCGTGGCAATGGCGATAAACGAGTGCTCAAGCTGAAACTGAGGCTTTTTGGTTTTATCGGTGAAATTGGTGACGCGCGACATTACCGTGCCCAGGCGCTGGCCAGCCGCCAGCCCCGCCCCGCCCAGCACCACGCCGATAACCACCATCACCAGCATCTGCTTCATGGGCACGCGGCCGATAAACATGAGCAGCAAGCACGTCAGAAATAGTAGGAGCGCGGTAGAGGCATTGGACAGCACAATCAGCCCGCAAATAACCCCTACCCAGAGCATTACCGGAAAAAGCGTGCTCCAGAAATCGTGTAAATGCTGCTGGCGGCGGCTGAGCATACTAGCCAAGTGTGAAATCAGCGCCAGTTTGGCCAGGTCGGAGGGCTGGAAAGTTTGATTAATTACCGGAATGGTGAGCCAGCGCGAAGCACCGTTCATTTCACCGCCCATGAAATAGGTGAAAAGCAGTAGTGGCACCGAAATAAGCAGCGCGTACAGCGACAGCCGCGAGTAGTGGCGGTAGTCGATGCGGTGCGCTAGCCACATCAACCCTAGCCCGATAAATATCAGGCTGCTGTGCTTAAGCACAATGAGCTCGACCGAGCCAGTGCGGCCGTGCAGCTCATTGCGGTAAGCCAGCGTGCCGGTGGCCGAGTACACAACCGCGATGCTGATGAGCGAAAACAGGATGACGATGGCCCACAAAATGGGGTCGCCTTTGAGGTTGCGCTGCAACCAGGTGTGCCGGGTGGTTTCCATAGACCGCAGATTTAACTGATTTAACGGATTGCGTGGATATGCTTGCCGGTGGCAAGCTGACTGCGGGTTGGGATTTGGAGCTATTTTAAAGCCTGCACGGCGGCGGCAAATTGCCGGCCCCGGTCTTCGTAGTTTTTAAATAAATCGAAGCTGGCGCAGCAGGGCGAGAGCAGCACCACGTCGCCGGGGTTAGCCAGGGCGGCGGCGCGCTGCACGGCATCGGCCATGCTTTGGGTTTCTTCCACCTGCGGCACCTTGCTGTCAAACGCGGCGCGCAGCTTGGCATTATCCACGCCGAGGCACACGAGTGCTTTTACTTTTTGCTCGGCCAGGGGCTCGATGGTAGCGTAGTTGTTGCCCTTGTCGGTACCGCCGGCAATCCAGACAATGGGGCGCTTGATGCCGTCGAGGGCGTACCAGGCGGCTTCCACGTTGGTAGCCTTGCTGTCGTCGATAAACTGCACGCCATTGAGTTCGCGCACCAATTGCAGGCGGTGGTCAGCGTTCTGGAAGGTTAGCAGCGCGGCCTCAATCTGGGCAGGTGAGACACCGGCCACGCGAGCAGCCAGGATGGCGGCAGCCATGTTCTGCTGATTGTGCTGGCCGATGAGCGGCGAGTTTTTGATGCTCACCTTATCAGGATGGCGGTCCTCGATGGGCAAATGCACGCGCAGCGTAGACTCGTCTTCGTAGTAACCGGCCAAGTGGTAATCGGGCCGGTGGTGCAGGCTGAAGGGTAGCGTAAACGCCGTCATAAATGCCGTGGTGGCGAAGCGCTCGATATTTTCATCGTCGGCGTTGTAGATGAAATAATCGTCCAGACCCTGGTTGGCGGCAATACGCAGCTTGGCCGCGGCATACTTTTCCATAGAATACTCGTAGCGGTCGAGGTGGTCGGGCGTGATGTTGAGCAACAGCGCAATCCAAGGATGAAAATCCTTGATATCATCGAGCTGAAAACTGCTCAATTCCAACACGTAGTACTCAAATTTATCTTCCAATACTTGCTCGGCCAGCGAGTAGCCGATGTTGCCGGCTAGCCCCACCTTCAGGCCAGCTTCCTTAAGCAGGTGGTAGGTGAGCAGCGTAGTAGTGGTTTTGCCGTTGGTGCCGGTAATGGCCACAAAACGCGCCTCGGTGTAGCGGCTGGCAAACTCAATCTCAGAATAAATTGGGATTTTCTGCTCGCGCAGGGCTTTTACTACCACCGCCTTTTCCGGAATACCAGGGCTTTTAATTACCTCGCTAGCCTGCAAAATGCGTTCGTGAGTATGCTGATTTTCCTCGAACTCAATGCCGGCTAACGTCAACTTTTCCTTGTATTTGGGCTGAATAGGGCCGCGGTCCGACACGAACACGCGGAAACCTTTGGCCTGCGCGAGTAGCGCGGCCCCTACCCCACTTTCGGCAGCACCCAGGATAACGATATTTTTTGCGTTCTCAGCCATGTTTTAGCGCAGCTTCAAAGTAACCAACGTAATGACGGCCAACATAATACCCACAATCCAGAAGCGCGAAACGATTTTGGATTCGTGGTAGCCGAGCTTCTGGTAATGGTGGTGCAGCGGCGACATGCGCAGCAACCGGCGACCCTCGCCGTATTTGCGCCGCGTGTATTTGAACCAGCTTACCTGCACGATAACCGATAGATTCTCAATCAGAAACACGCCGCACAATACCGGTATCAGCAGCTCTTTGCGCACAATGAGAGCTAGCACCGCAATAATGCCGCCCAGCGCCAGCGAACCAGTATCGCCCATAAATACCTGCGCCGGGTAGGAGTTATACCACAAAAACCCGATACACGCTCCCACAAAGGCGGTGCAGAAAATAACCAGCTCGCCCGAATCCGGAATAAACATAACATCCAGATAATCAGCGAGCAGAGCATTACCACTGACAAAGGCAAAAATGGCCAGCGTGAGGCCGATAATGGCCGAGGTACCGGCCGCTAGCCCATCGAGGCCGTCGGTGATATTAGCGCCGTTGCTCACGGCCGTGATGATGATGATGACCAGCGGAATGTAGAGTAGACCGTAGAAATCCTTGAAAACCAGTTGCGCATTCGAGAAAAAGTCACCGTAATTCAACTCGTTATTTTTCATGAACGGCACGGTGGTTAGCGTCAGGTGTACGTCTTTCCAAACCTTGGTGGCGTCGATGGCCGAGTACTGGCCGTTAGGCAGCAGGTATTCGCGCACGGTTACCTCGTTGCTGTAGTAAAGCACCCAGCCTACGGTGAGACCCAACCCAATCTGCCCCAGCACTTTAAAGCGACCGCTCAGGCCCTCTTTGTTCTTGCGAAAAACCTTGATGTAGTCGTCGAGAAAGCCAATTAGCCCCAGCCACACGGTGCTCAGCAGCATGAGGATAATGTAGATATTGCGCAGCCGAGCGAAGAGCAGTACTGGCACCAGAATGGCCAGCAGGATGATGAGGCCGCCCATGGTAGGCGTACCTTTTTTCTCGCTCTGGCCCTGCAGACCGAGGTCGCGGATGGTTTCGCCCACCTGCTTGCGCTGCAGCACTCGAATGAGGCGCGCGCCAAAGAGCTGGGCAATGAGCAGCGAAACAATCACGGAAAGCCCCGCCCGGAAGGTCGTGTACTGAAACACGCCGGTGCCAGCTAGGTGATAGTGTTCGTGCAGGTAGCGAAAGAGGTAGTAGAGCATCGTTTTTAATTATGAATCATGAGTTGTGAATTATGAGTTGAGCGCGGCGGCGCACAAGCCATAATTTTTCGCTTCATAATCTTTATTTCTTACTTTCGAGCAGCGCGGCGCGCAGCTCCTCGCGGTCGTCGAAGTGGGTTTTCACACCCTTGATTTCCTGGTAGGTTTCGTGGCCTTTGCCGGCTACCAGCACGAGGTCGCCGGGGCTAGCCAGGGCCACGGCGGCGCGAATGGCGGCGCGGCGGTCGGCAATGGTTTGGACATGGGCATTAGCGGGCGGCAAAATACCGGCCTGCATCTGGTCGAGGATGGCTAGGGGGTCTTCGTCGCGCGGGTTATCAGCGGTCAGAATCACTTCATCCGAAAGCTGAGCGGCTAGCCGAGCCATGACCGGACGCTTGGCCGCATCGCGGTTGCCGCCGCAGCCCACCACCGTGATGATGCGCTGCTCGGGCCGGCGCGTCTGGTGCAGGGTCTGGAGCACGTTTTCGAGCGCGTCGGGCGTGTGGGCGTAGTCCACTAGCCCGGCAATGGGCTGGCCGGGTACCGTCACGGGCTCGAAGCGGCCGGGCGCGGTAGTCAAGCCCGAAAGGATGGTGAGCACTTCGGTCGGGTCTTCGCCCAACAGCACGGCGGCGCCGTACACGGCCAGCAGATTGTAGGCGTTGAAGACCCCAATGAGGCGGAAATGCACCTCCTGGCCGTCTATATCTAGTAGCAGGCCGTGCATCTCATTGGCCACCAGCCGGGCACGAAAATCGGCAGCAGAGCGCAGCGAGTAGCTGGCGCGGCGGGCTAGCGTGTTTTGCAGCATCACCGGGCCGCGCTTGTCGTCGGCATTGGTAAGGGCGAAAGCGGTTTTGGGCAGCGCGTCGAAAAAGCCCTTTTTGGCTTTCAGGTAGTTATCGAAGGTGCCGTGGTAGTCGAGGTGGTCGTGCGTGAGGTTGGTAAAAACGCCACCCGCGAAGCGCAGCCCGTCCACCCGGTGCTGGGCCACAGCGTGGCTGCTTACCTCCATGCAAGCGTGGGTACAACCAGCAGCCACCATGCCAGCCAGCAGTTCGTTGAGCCGAATGGCATCGGGCGTGGTGTGGGTACTGGGGATAACGGTTTCGTCAATCTGATTCTGCACCGTGCTCAGCAGGCCGGCGTGGTAGCCTAGCTCGCGCAACAGCTTGTGCAAGAGTGTCGCGCAGGTGGTTTTGCCGTTCGTACCAGTCACGCCCACCAGGGTGAGTTGGCGCGAGGGGTGGCCGTAGAACGCGCTGGCCACGGCCCCGAGTGCGGCGGCGCTGTCGGCCACCTGCACGTAGGTAGTGGCGGAGCTTAGACTGGCGGGCAGCTCCTCACAGAGCACCACGGCCGCGCCCTGCGCTACGGCTTGGTCAATAAACTTATGGCCATCGGTGGCCGTGCCGCGCAGGGCGCAAAACAGCATGCCCGGCCCCGCCTGGCGCGAGTCGAGGGTGAGGCCGGCCACGGGCACGTCGGGGCTACCGGGCTGGGCTAGCACGTCGACCTCAGTGAGCAGGGCAAAAAGGGGCAGCGTACTCATGCAGATTTGCGGTTTTTAGCGGCGGTCGTCCCTGCCGAGGGCGCGGAAGCCGGCGCAGCACTGCGCTGCGTCGTGCGGATATCAGCCTTATTCGTAGCCGGCTTTTTGGTCTTGGCCGGCTTTTCCTTAGCCTTGGGCTTAGCGGCAGCCTTCTCTTTAGCAGCTTTTTCTTTATTCGCGGGGCTAGCCGGATTCTTGGTCACTTTAACCGTCGGCTTCTTCGTCTCGGACGACGCGCCCGGGGCTTTTATAGCCGAGGTTTTGGCTTTGGCAATCGTCGGTTTAGCAGCGGGCCTAGCGGCGAGGGCAGCCGGCTTGAGCGCCTTGGAACGGGTGCCCGACTCGGCCGGAATGAGCAAGGTATTCTCCGCTACCTCCGTATGCACGGGCGCGGGCAGGGCTAGCGGGGCGGCGGTCGGCGTAGCGGTCGGTGTCAGCACTAGCCCCACCACGAGGCCACGCTTGGCAAACTCGCCGGGCGCTACCGACTGCTCGCGTACCCGGCCGGTGCCGCTGGCCTGCACCTTCAGGCCCCGATTTTCGAGCAGAAACAGCGCGTCGCGCAGAGTCAGGCCGCGTACGTCGGGCATACGGCCGGGGTGGGCCACGCTGGCATCGGGGCGCAGCGACACGGTGCGGGCTACGAACGCGGTATCTACTGCGGCTGTGGCGCGTACCCACTCCTCGCCGCCGGTGGCGTGCGTTTGGCCGGGCAGGCCGATGCGGTCGCAGACCAGGGCAATTTCCTGCTGCAAGCCGGCGCGCACCAGCGGCACGGGCGTGCGGCGGGCGGGCACTCTAGCCAGCATGGGCCGCTGGCTGGCTTGGTCGCGGGCCATGCAGCGGTCGGCCACATCGCGGAAGACCGGCGCGGCCACGTCGCCGCCGTAGATGCGGCCTTTGCTAGGCGAGTCAATCACCACAATGCAGCTGTACTTGGGCTTATCGGCCGGAAAAAATCCGCAGAAGCTGGTCGAATACGTCCTGGTGTAGCGGCCACCCTTAAACTTCCAGGCGGTGCCCGTTTTGCCGGCAATGCTGTAGTCTTTGGGCCGGATGGATTTGGCCGTGCCCTCCAGCACCACGCCTTCGAGCATGGCGTGCAGCTTGCGCAAGGTGGCGTCAGAGCAGATTTTGGGGTTCAGCACCTGCGTTTCGAAGTGCTCCACTACCTGGTCGGCCTGCTTTATTTCGCGCACTATCATGGGCGCCACCTTCACGCCGCCGTTGGCCACGGCATTATAAAAGGCCAGCGTTTGGAGCGGTGCCAGCTTCAGCTCGTAGCCGATGGCCATGGTCGAGAGCGAGGTGCGGCTCCAGCTAGGGTCGCGCGGGTCCTTCACGTAGGGCAGGGCCTCGCCGTTCATCTGAAAGCCCAGCGGCTTGTCGAGGCCAAACTTCTTGAGGTAGTCGGTATAGCGGCTAGGGTTGTCGGAAAAGTGCTCCTGCACCAGCCGAGCCACCCCGATATTACTCGATTTCTCAAACACCTGCTGCACCGTAATGCGACCGTTGGCGTGCGAGTCCGTCTTCACGGCGCCGCCAATGAGCATGCGGCCGGGGCCGGTATCCACCTTATCGTCGAGTTGCAAGGTAGGGTCGGCCTCAAACACCGCCGCCATCGACGCCAGCTTGAAGGTCGAGCCCGGCTCGGTGCGGCCCTGGTCGGCAAAAGCGTAGTTATAGTCCTCCTTGTAGGTACCGTCTTCGGCCTTGCCCAGGTTGGCCACGGCCTTGATTTCGCCGGTTTTTACTTCCATCAAAATCACGCAGCCGTACTTGGCATCGTTGGCTACCAAGGCTTTGTAGAGCGCATCCTCGGCCCCATCCTGCAGGTTGATATCGAGGGTAGTCTTCACGTCGTAGCCCGGCTGGGGCTTGATTTCGGTGCCGTCGTACACGGGCTTGAAGCCGCCCGGCACGCGCTCAAACAAGGCTTCGCCCGGCCGGCCGGCTAGCTTCTGCTGAAAGGTAAACTCCAGGCCCGCGCCGTTTTTATCTTCGTTCACGAAGCCCACCGTACGCTGGGCTAGCCCCCCAAACGGCCGAAAACGCTTGTCAACCTTCTCAAAAATGACCCCGCCCTTGCGCTTGGCCCGGAAGATGGGCCAGCTAGCCAACTCCTTCTTTTCCTGAAAGTTAATCTGCCGCGAGTTCAGCCGGATGTAGCGGGCGCCGTCTTTGCGGGCATCCTGCAGCTTGCGGCTGTATTCGCCCACGCTGCGGTCCTGAAAGAAGTGCGCCAGGTGCCAGGCCAACGAATCTACGTTGTCCTTAAATACTTGGTCGTTGACCACCGCCGGGTCCCAGGCCACCCGGTAAAAAGGCAGCGAAGTAGCCATAATACTCTCATTATCAGAGTAAATATTGCCCCTGGTAGCGGGCACCGGCTGGTAGCTGATACGGCGCTCCTGCTCTAGGGCACGCCACTTGGCGCCCTCCTGGTACTGGATGTGCGAGATTTTCCAGGCCACGGCGCCGGAAAACAGCGTCACCCCCAGAAACGCGAGTCGCACCCGCGTGACAATGGATTTCTTAACGCTGCCTTTCATGAGACGACTTTTTAGAAGCGACTTGGACTGTCTTGTGCTTTTTTGTACTTTCGGACTGCTTTCCCACACGCTCCGCGCTGTTTGTCAGCCGCTTATCACCAGCCGATGGCACGCCGGCCGAATCTTCGGGTGACAAGCCGGGCGGTGGGGCGCCTAGTTCGGGGGTGTCATCGTCGGGCAGGCCGAGCTGCTGGCGGCGGGCACGACCCTGAATAGAATCGGCGCGCACAGACGCTACCGAGTCGCGGGCGGCGCGGGCGGCTAGGGTATCGGCGGTGAGCACGGGCATGGTTTCGAGCTGGGCCTCGTCGAGGCGACCGGCGGGCACGGCAATACGGAAGGGCGGCGACGAGCTCTCGACCAGCCCGATGGCCGCCACCTTGCGGGCCACCTCGCTCTGCTTGCTGGCCTCCATGTAGTCCGACTTCAGGGTAGTGTAGTCGGCGCGCAAGTCTTCCGTTTCCTGCTTGAGCCGCTGAATGTTACGGTTCATCCGGTTGCCATAGTGCGTGTTGCCGATGTAGAGCAAAATGAGCAGCATCACGAACAGCAGCTTGGGCAGAAAGCGCACCGGCAAACCTTCGCGAAACAGCCCGTCGAGGCCGGTAAAGCGGTCGAGCAGCGAAAACAGGCTCCAGCCAGTGGCCGTCACGCCTTCATTTCGGTCCCAGGCCGGGGCCGTGAACTCGGCGGGGGCCGGCGCGGGCTTGCGGGCTTTTTTAGGCTCGGCCGGCGGCGCGGCAGCCTTGGGTGCGGCGGGCGCAGGCGTAGCGGCGGCCATGGCCGGCGGCGCTGGCGCGGCCACGGGCGGCAGCGCCGTTTCGGCCGGAACCTCGTTTACGGGCTCCGGCACCCGGGGGGGGCGCACGGTGTTGGCGCGGGGCGGACCAGCCGCGGCGGGACGTATTGTATTACCGGCCATGCTCTTACGCGGGAATAGAGGTTCGCACGCCAATGCGCAGCTTAGCGCTGCGGGCACGGCTATTTTCGGCTACTTCGTCGGCCGAGGCCTCGGTGGGCTTGCGCGTGAGCGACTCAAAAGGCAAGCTCGTGCGGCCGTACAAATCCTTTTCGGCCTGCCCAAAAAACTTGCCCTGGCTCAGAAAATTCTTCACCAGCCGGTCTTCGAGCGAGTGGTAGCTCATCACGACGAGCCGGCCGCCGGGGCGCAGCACCTGGGCAGTTTGGGTCAGCATTTCCTGCAAGGCCGTCAACTCATCGTTGACCTCAATGCGCAGCGCCTGAAATACTTGGGCCAGATATTTATTCTCTTTGCCGCGGGCTACTACAGGCTGGATGGCCTGCTTGAGTTCCTGAATGGTGCGCAGCGGGCGCTGGCGGCGGGCCTGCACCACGGTGGTGGCTAGGGTACGCGCGTTGGTCACCTCGCCGTACATGCCAAAAATGCGGTGCAGCGCGGCTTCGTCGTAGTCATTCAGCACGTCGGCGGCGGTGGCCACGGTGTGGTCGTGCGGGTCCATACGCATATCGAGCGGCCCGTCGAAGCGCGTGCTGAAACCCCGCTCGGCGGTGTCGAACTGGTGCGACGACACGCCCAAATCGGCCAGCAGGCCGTCCACGGGCAGCGCGTCGCGCTGGGCTAGCTCGGCGGCGAGGTGCCGAAAATTGGCCCTGATAAAGGTGAACTGCGGCCGGGCCAGCTCGGCGGCCTGGCGCTCGGCGGCCTCGTCCTGGTCGAAGCTATAGAGCTGACCATCAGCCAGTTTATCCAGAATGCGCGCCGAGTGGCCACCGCCGCCGAAGGTGACATCGACATAGCGGCCACCGGGCACAAGGTCGAGGCCAGTCAGGCATTCGGCCAGCATCACGGGGCGGTGGTAGGCGGTATCGTTGGGGCGGGTGCTCGTGCTCATGCGGCCAGGCCGGGCAGGGCCGGCGTTTCGGGGGTGGCCGACAAGAACTTCTGCGCGAGTTTGGAGAAGGCTTGCTGGTCTTTGATTAGGTATTCGTCGTAGCGGGCGGGGTCCCACACTTCGCAGCGGTTGCCGAGGCCCACTATCACCGCTTCTTTTTCGAGGCCGGCGTAGCGGCGCATGGAGCCCGGCAGGCCAAAGCGACCGATGCTGTCGAGTTCAACCTCCGTCATGCCCCGGAAAAAATTGCGCTGAAACTGCCGGTATTCTTCGTTAAACTCGTCCAGGGCCATCACCTTGGCATGAATCAGCTCCCAGGCCGAGCGCGGGTACAGCACCAGGCAAGGCTCGAAGCCACGCACCAGCACCAACTGGCTGGTGTAGGCCTCGGGCAAGCTGGCCTTCACCTTGGCAGGCAGCACCAGCCGACCTTTGGGGTCGAGCTTGCAGTCGTATTCGCCGGACAGGAGCTGGTGCATGGGAGAAAAGGCCTGCCCGGCAGCGGCCTAGGCTAGGATAACAAAAGTACGCGTGCTTTCAAAAAACCCGCCACTTTCTACCACTTTCTACCACAGCCCCGAAAGTGCCTCTGCAGGCTAAGAAGGCAGCTTTACTTATTAATGCATCTTTGTTGCATAGCCAGAAAAGCCTATTCAGCAGAGGTTTCGAGTCAAAATTGAAACTGAAATGCAGCGGCTGAAAACTTTATTTTTAGCGAAACAATGTTGCAAATACTGAATTTTGCGCTTGCCTGGCAACCCGCAGCAACTTCCAGATTTGGTACTGGTCACCCCCATTCAATGCTAGAAAAGGCATTTCGCCAGCCCCGGCACCGGCCAGCGAGGCCACCAGCAGCGAGGTCTATCATTTTCCTGTTAATTTTCGGCACCATCTCAGCTTTTTAGCCCCTTGCCCGCCCCACCCGCCTTTTCGGAACCGGACTGCCTGCGCCGCCTGAAACAGGACGACGAGCGGGCGTTTGATGCCCTGTTTCGGCACTACAGCGCGCTGGTATACCGCTTTGCGTATAGCTACCTCAAGTCGCGGTCGGCGGCCGAAGAGATTGTGCAAGAGTGCTTTATCAAAATCTGGGAGAAGCGCGAGCAGCTGCGCGACGATATTCCGCTGAAAGGCTACCTCTTCACCACGGCCCACCACGCGGTGCTGAACGAGCTGCGGCGCGACCAGCACCACCTGCGCCTGCACGGCCAAGTGGCGGCCACTAGCCCCGCCAGCGTGGCCAACGAGGCCGAGTACCAGGAAATGGAAGCGCTGTACCTAGCCGCGCTGGAGCGGCTGCCGCCCAAGCAGCGCGAGGTATTTGTGCTGAGCCGGCAGCAGGGCCTCTCCTACCCCGAGATTGCCGAGCGCCAGGGCGTGTCGGTGAAGACGGTGGAAGCGCACATTATGCAGGCGCTGAAGACCTTGCGCAAGTACTTCAACCTGCATGGGGGCGGCGTGCTCGGGCTACTGCTGGCCCTGGCGTTGGGCAAGCGCTAGGGGGTTTCCGGCCCGGGCCGCCCGGCGGGAATGTGCTGCGGGGCCAGCGGCCGGCCGGCGCGGGGCTAGCCAAACCCAGCCTAGGGCGGCGCTAGCCCTGAATTTACCGGCACCTTTGCGGTTTATTAGCAAATTACCTTAGTCAGGATGAACGCCACCGAGCAAGCCGAACGAGACTATCTGGAGGAAATAAAGGAGAAGCTGGCGCTGGCCATCCGGCGCGGCGACGAGGCCGTGCGGCAGTTTTCGGAGGAGCTGCGGGAGAAAAAGCAGTATATCCACGAAAACCAGTCGGGTATGGACGACGCCGATATGGTGGCCGCCGACCAGTCCATCAACCGCATGGCCTTTACGGGCGAGGCCGCCGTGGCCCGCAAGCGTAAGCTCCTCAAGCTGAGCCAGTCGCCTTATTTTGGGCGGGTCGATTTTGCCCCGTTGGGCAAGCCCGTTGTGCCGGTGTACATCGGCATGTATTCCTTCCTGGACGAGCAGCAGCGGCAGAGCCTCATCTACGATTGGCGGGCGCCCATCTCGTCGCTGTTCTACGACTACGAGTTGGGCGAGGCCGCCTACCCCACGCCTTCGGGCACCGTGCCGGGGGTTATCGAGCGCAAGCGGCAGTACAAAATCCGCGACGGGCGCATGGAGTTTATGCTCGAAAACGACGTGAACATTCACGACGACGTGCTGCAGCGCGAGCTAGCCAAGTCTTCGGACGATAAGCTGAAGACCATCGTAGCCACCATTCAGCGCGACCAGAACGCGGTGATTCGCAACGAAACGGCCTCGGTCATGGTCATTCAGGGCGTGGCGGGCTCGGGCAAAACCTCGATTGCGCTGCACCGCATTGCGTTTTTGCTGTACCGCTTCCGCGACACGATTACGGCCCGGGATGTGCTCATCATCTCGCCCAACAAGGTGTTTGCCGACTACATCTCGAACGTGCTGCCCGAGCTGGGCGAGGACCATATTCCGGAGCTGGATATGGAGGAGCTAGCCACTGATTTGCTGGGCGGCGGCTACGCATTCCAGACCTTTTTCGAGCAGGTGTCGGCGCTGCTCGAAAACCCCGACCCGGCGTTTATCGAGCGCATCCGGGTCAAGTCGTCGGTGGAATTTTTGGGGCAGCTGAACCAGTACCTGCTGTATATCGAGAATAACTACTTCACCGGCAAGGAGCTGCGGGTGGGCAAAACCGTGGTGCCGCTGCCCTTCATTCTGGCGAAGTTCAAGGCCTACCACCGGGTACCGATTTTGAAGCGCTTTCCGCTGGTGGCCCAGGATGTGCGCAACTATGTGCGCGATGCCGCCGGCCGCAAGCTCACGGGGCAGGAGAAGGGCACCATCGGGGAGGCCGTGGCGCGCATGTTCAAGTTCACGCAGGTGCCGGACCTGTACCGCGATTTTTTTCGCTGGCTAGGCCGGCCCGAGCTGTTGCGCTACGAACCGGGCCAGCACCTGGAGTACGCCGATGTCTTTGCCCTCATTTACCTACGCCTGCGGCTGGAGGGCGGCACGGCCTACGAGCACGTGAAGCACCTGGTAATAGACGAGATGCAGGACTACACCCCCGTGCAGTACGCGGTGCTGGCCCGCGTATTTGGGTGCCGCAAGACTATTCTAGGCGATATAAGCCAGACGGTTAACCCCTACAGCGCGTCGTCGGCCGAAACCATCGAGCGGGTTTTTCCGCAGGCTGAGGTCGTGGAGCTGCACCGCAGCTACCGCTCGACCGTCGAAATCACCAACTTCGCCCAGCGCATCGTGCCCAACCCGCGGCTGGTGCCCTTGCAACGCCACGGGCAGGCGCCCGCGGTGCGGCGCTTCGACAGCCAGCCGCAAGAATTGCAGGCTATTCGGGAGCTGGCGGCAGCCTTTCAGCGCACCGGCAATCAGTCGCTGGGCATCGTCTGCAAAACGCTGGGGCAGGCCCAACAGGTTTACCAGGCGCTGCAAGCCGACGGCGGGCAGCTGCTTACCGTCGATTCGGCGACTTTTAAGGAAGGCGTCATCATCACCACGGCGCACCTGGCCAAGGGGCTCGAATTTGATGAAGTCCTTGTGCCCTTCGCCACGACCCGCACCTACCACACGGCGGTCGACAAGGGCATGCTCTACGTGGCCTGCACCCGGGCCATGCATCGGCTCACGCTGACGTATACGGGGGAGCTTACTGGTTTTTTGGCGGGCTAGCGGGCGGGTGTTGGTGGTGGCCAGCGCCGTTGGATTCTGGCTTTCCTAGCCTCACTTCGTTACTAGTCGCCGTTACTTCTTGACACTTATGTCGACTTCCCTTTTTCTCCATTTAACCCTGGCCGGGCTGCTCGCCGCGGCTGGCTTGGCAACTACCCCGCAGCCGGGCGCGGGCGCCGCACCGCTCGCCCTCACCCGCCAGCCCCTGGCGCAGCAGCCCACCGATACGCTGAACCCGTCAAAAATTGTGTTCTTCGGCTCGTCCGTGCCCTTTGGGCAAGGTGCGACCAATAAATATGGTTACGTGGCGCGCTACGCCGCACTGCTGGGCCAGCGCGCCACCGCCGGCCAGGGCGCGGCCTGGACGGTGGCCAACATCTCGGTGCCCGGCGACAACACGACCAAAGTGGCTGCCCGCTGGCCGCGCGACCTGACGCCCCAGCGCGGGCGCTACGTGGTGCTGGCACTTTCGCTGGGCAATGAGGGCATTCACGGCGGCGGCCAACCCATTTTTGAGCAGTTCAAGACCAACCTGGCGCAGCTGGTGGCGCGGGCGCGGGCCGCCGGCCGGGTGCCGGTGGTGGCCAATTGCTACACCCGCAACGACTACACGCCCGAAGACTATGCCTTTATCAAGCAACTGAACCTGCTGCTGCACGCCTGGGCCGTGCCCAGCATCAACACACTGGGGGCCGTGGACGACGGCGCCGGCCACTGGGCGCCCGGCTACTGGGACGATGCCCTGCACCCCAACGACCGCGGCCACGCCGAGCTGGCCCACGCTATTGTGCCCTCGCTTTTCGATGCGCTGCGGGCGGGCAAGGCCACGCCGCGCCGGCAGCCCACGGCCGGCGTGCGGCTGGGCACCGACGGGCGCGGGCCGGCTAGCCTGGTGCTGCGGCCCGAGGCTTTGGTGCATCCGTTCACGCAGGTTATCAGCTTTCGCACGGCGGGCACGGGGCAGCTGGTGGCGCTGCAAGACAGCCTGGCCAGCGGCAGCCTGGCCATTGGGCCCAGCGGGGTGCTCACCTACACCTCGGCCCAGGGCGGGCGGCTAGCCAGCGCGCAGCGCGCCAATGACAACCGCTGGCACCAGCTGGCGCTAGCCCACTACTACGCCTGGGGCCAAACGGTGCTGTATCTCGACGGGGCCGAAGTGGGGCGCCTGCCCGAAAAGCTGCTCACCAGGCAGCTCAGTATTGGGGGCAGCCGGGCGCCGCGGCGGGTGCAGTACCGCAACTGGCTTTTTTACCGGGCGGGCATGAATGCCGACGAGGCCCGCGCCCTGGCGGCCGACTCGCTCCTCAAATCGAGCCTCGAACTATATGCCCCGCTCGACGGCCGCCGCACGCAGCAGCCCGACTCGCTTAACAACCTGGCCCAGAGCACCAACGGCCTGCTGCGCCTGGCTAGCCCCCAGTTTGCGACGCCCCTGCAACGCAGCAAAAAGCCCGGCCCAAAGGCCCCGCGCTAACTTTTTTCGGTGCCCGACTAAGGGGGATGCGCCGGCCACCGTGTAGTACTGCCAACGATTGGGAAGCCCGGCTTCTCCATCGCCCGCCAGGCGCCCGCCTGGTGCGCAGTATTCACGGCGTTTGCCTATGTCCCTACCTATTACCCAAGCCCTCGTGGCTGCCTACGCCGCCGGCACGGCCACCGCCGCCGAGGCCGCGGCCGTGCGCGCCTGGCTAGCCCAGCCGGCCAACCAGCTGCTGGCCCAGCACTGGATGCAGCTGCACTGGGAAGCTTTGGCCGCAGCACCGGCCCTGGCCCTACCCGACGAGCCCGATTACGAGGACCTGCTGCGGCGCACCCGGCTGCACCTCGCGCCGGCCGCACCGCGCCAGCTAGCCGCGCCGCTGTGGCGCCGCTGGGCCGCCGCCGCTACCCTGGCGGCCACGGTAGCCGGGGGCAGCTGGGTGTATTTTGCCGCGCACCGCGCGCCGGCGCCGTTGGCCGTGGCTACGGCCTACGGCCAAACGCGCACCCTGGCCCTGCCCGATGGCTCGCAGGTGACCCTGAATGGCCACTCGACCCTGCGCTACGCCGCCGCCTGGCAGCCCGACCAGCCCCGCGAGGTGTGGCTCGATGGCGAAGGCTTCTTCTCGGTGCAGCACACGGCTACTAATCAGCGCTTTCTGGTGCACACCACGGCGGGGCTGCAGGTAGAAGTGCTGGGCACCAAGTTCGTGGTGGCCCGGCGGCGCGACCAGACGCGGGTGGTGCTGCTCTCGGGCAAGGTGCGGGTGGAGTTTGACGACCACCAGCAGCCCGACGTGCTGCTGCGCCCCGGCGAGCTTGTCGAAACCACCGACAATGAGCCGGCCCTGCTCACCCACAAGAAGGTGCACACCGCGCCCTACGCCGCCTGGAAAGATGCCCAGCTGGTGCTCGACGAAACCAGCATTGCTGAGCTAGCCACCCGCCTGCACGACACCTACGGCCTCGACGTGCTGGTGACCACCCCCGAGCTAAACCGCCGCCGCGTGACGGGCACCGTGCCCGTGAGCGACCTGCCGGCCCTGCTACAAGCCTTGGAAGAAACCTTCCACCTCCAGGCCACGCGCCAGGGCAACCGCCTGACGCTGGCCGAACAACAATAGCTTTTTACCTCTTTTCCCCCACCCATTCATGCGTTCACGCCTTACTCCTGTGGGTAAACACTACCGCCGCCCGGCTTCGCTGGCAGCCGGGGTGCTGCTGCTGCATACCCTAGCCACGCCGGCCTCGGCCCAGCTGCTGGCAGTCAACCTACCCAGTCAAAGCACGCCGGCCCCGGCAGTGACCAGCTCCGTTTCGCTCAAAACCCTGCTCAAGCAGTGGGAAGGCGAGTACCACGCCACCATTTTCTACGAAAGCAACGTCGTAGACAACAAGCGCGTGCCGGTGCCCGCCGAAACCAGCGCCCCGCTGGCCGAACGCCTGGCCGCCGTGCTACCGGCCGCCAACCTCCAGTTTAAAGAACTACGGGCCAACTACTTCGTAGTGACCAGCCGCCCCGCCCCCGCGGCGGGCACCACAGCCGCCGTGGCCCCGCAAAACGTGCCCGTATCGGGCCGCGTGACCGACGCCAAGGGCGAAGGCCTGCCCGGCGTGACGGTACTCGTGAAGGGCACCACCATTGGCACCTCGACCGGGGCCGACGGCAGCTTCTCGCTGAGCGCGCCGGAGAACAGCACGCTGGTTTTCAGCTCGATTGGCTATAAGAACCAGGAAATTGCCGTATCGGGCGCCACCAGCACCATCGCCGTGCGGCTAAGCGACGACCAGCAGAGCCTCAACGAGGTAGTGGTGGTGGGCTACGGCACCCAAAATCGCCAGGAAGTGACCACCGCCGTGACCTCGGTGAGCGCGGCGGCCATTGCGCGCCAGCCGGTGGCGGGCTTCGACCAGGCCTTGCAGGGCCAGGCGGCGGGCGTGCAGGTGACGGCCCCTAGCGGCGCGCCGGGCGCGGGCATCAACGTGCGGGTGCGGGGCAACTCGACCCTCAACCTCAACGCCTCGCCGCTGTACGTGGTCGATGGCGTGCCGATTATCCCGGAGTACCAGCAGGAGATTGCGGTGGGCGGCCAGCGCCTAAATCCGCTCAACACGCTCAACCCTAACGACATCGAGAGCATCGACGTGCTCAAGGACGGGGCCGCGGCGGCCATCTACGGCGTGCGCGCCGCCAACGGCGTCGTGGTTATCACTACCAAGCACGGCAAAGTAGGCCAGGCCCAGGTGGGCCTGAATGTGTACTACGGCCGCCAGTACCTGCGCAAGAAGCTAGCGGTGCTCAATGCCCAGCAGTTTGCCCAGGAATACAACGACATTCAGGCGGGGGCGGGCCTAGCCCCGGGCTTCACGGACGTCAACAACCCTTCGGCCTACAACACCGACTGGCAGGATGCCGTGTACCGTCCCGGCTACCAGCAAAACTACCAGTTGAACGTGAGCGGCGGCACCGAGAAAACCCGCTACTACGTGAGCGGGGGCTACTTCAACCAGCAGGGCATCAGCCTGAACTCGGGCTTTGACCGCTACAACTTCAAGATTAACCTGACCGAGGAGCTGAGCACCCGCTTCCGGGTGGGCACCAACCTCAACCTGAGTCGCACCCACACCAACGGCAGCGTGCGCTCGGAGGCGGCCCTCGGCAACTCGGGCACGGTACTCGGGGCGCTGTCGCAGATTCCGACCATTCCGATTTACAACCCGAATGGCACCTACGGCGTCAACCCCTTCAACCAGTCGGACAACCCGGTGGGCAATCTGCTCGAAAGCACCACGCAGGCCGTGGTGTACCAGGCGGTGGGCAACCTCTACGGCGAGTTTGACGTGCTCAAAAACCTGAAGTTGCGCAGCTCGATTGGCATCGACTTCCGCACCCAGGACGAAACGCAGTTTACGAGCACCAACTACCCCGGCACCTCCAACGCCGACGCCTCGACGCGCGGCTCGGCCCGCTCGGCCAATAACCAGCAAACCATCTGGCTGCTCGAGAACACGCTGACCTACAACCCCAACCTGGGCGAAACGCAGCACCTGACGCTGCTGGCCGGCCAGTCGATGCAGGCCTCGGACCGCTACACGGCGGGCGCCTCCACCAAGGGCTTTGGCTCGAATGCGGTGCCTTACCTGAACGGCGGCTCCTCCATTCTGGACCTGCCTTATAGCTACGCCGACCAGTGGAGCCTGCTGAGCTTCTTCGGCCGGGCCACCTACGACTACGACGGGCGCTACCTGGCCCAGGTGAGCCTGCGGGCCGATGGCACCAGCCGCTTCGCGACCAAAAACCGCTTTGGCTACTTCCCGGCCGTGAGCCTGGGCTGGAACGTGGCCAAGGAATCGTTTTTCCCGCAGAACACGGCCTTGTCAACCTTTAAGGTGCGGGCTAGCTTCGGCGCCAACGGCAACCAGGAGATTTACACCTACCAGCGCTTCCCGACCTACGGCACGGGCTCGAACTACCAGGGCAGCGGCTCGGCCATCCTGAGCGGCATCTCGCCTAATAACATCGGCAACGACGCCCTGAAGTGGGAAACCACCTACCAGTATAACGGGGGCCTGGACATCGGGGCGTTCAACAACCGCCTCACCTTCACCTTCGACATCTACAACAAGCGCACCAAGGACTTGCTGCTGCAAGTGCCAATTCCGCTGAGCACGGGCGCCCCGACCAACAACCAACCCAATGCCAGTGTGCTGCAAAACATCGGCAGCGTAGAAAACCGGGGCATCGAAATCGGCCTCTCGACAACCAACGTGCAGGCCGAAAACAACGGCTTTGGCTGGACGACCAACTTCAACGTGAGCGGCAACCGCAACCGCATCCTGGACCTGGGCCAGCAGGTGGGCGACAACGGCGTGAGCACCAACCGCACCATCCTGAGCACCGACTACACCATTTCGCAGGTGGGCAGCCCGCTAGGGGCCTTTTACGGCTACCGCACGGCCGGCATCTTTCAGTCGGATGCCGAAGGCACGGCGGCGCCCACTCAGAATGGCAACGCCCCCAAGGCCGGCGACGTCCGCTTTGTGGACGTGAATGGCGATAAGGTAATTGACCCCAAGGACCGGACCATCATTGGCAACCCCAACCCCAAGGCGTTTGCCGGCGTTACCAACAACTTCTCCTACAAAGGTCTGGAGCTGAGCGTGTTCTTCCAGGGCAGCTTCGGCAACGAGATTTACAACCAGACCCGCCAGATTCTGGAGTCGCAGTCGGACCCGCTGAACCAGACCGTGCGGGTGCTCAACCACTGGTCGCCGACTAACCCCAACACCGACGTGCCGCGCCCGGTGCGCAACGACCCCAACGGCAACAACCGCTTCTCGAACCGCTGGATTGAGGATGGCTCCTACGTGCGCCTCAAAAACCTGACGCTGGCCTACAACGTGCCGGCCGCCTTCTCGCAGCACGCCGCCCTCAAAAACGTGCGCGTGTACCTCACGGCCCAGAACCTGGTGACCTGGACGCCCTACACGGGCTACGACCCGGAAGTGAGTGCCGACCCGTTCTCGACCACCGGCTTTGGCCGCGACTACGGCGTGTACCCGCAGGCGCGCACCTACACCGTGGGCCTGAACGCCAATTTTTAAGCCTAGCCGTCTAGAATTCCCATGAAAAAGTCTATTATTCTGCTGCCCGTGTGCGCGCTGAGCCTGCTGGCCAGCTGCAACTTTCTGGATAAAACCCCGCTGACCACCGTGGCGCCCGCCAACTTCTTTGGCAGCTCGAGCGACGCCGAGGCCAGCATCACGGCCGCCTACGATGCCCTGCAGGGCACCGGTGCCTACGGCCAGGACCTGAACGTGATGGGCGAAATGCCCTCTGACAACTGCACGAGCACCAATGGCGACGTGAACGCGATGGATAAAATCATCTGGGTGTCCACGACCAGCCAGGTGAACAACGTGTACCGCGACGCCTACCTGGGCATCAACCGGGCCAACGCGGTCATCAAATACGTGCCCACCGTGACGATGGACACCGTGCGCCGCCGTCAAATTGTGGGCGAGGCGCGCTTCATGCGGGCCCTCAATTACTTCAACCTGGTGCGGGTGTATGGCGGCGTGCCGCTGCGCCTGACGCCCACCGAAAGCGGCGCCAGCGCCGACGTGAACCTGGCCCGCTCGACCAGCGACCAGGTGTACGCTCAGGTAGTAGCCGACCTCACGGCCGCCGCCACCCAGATGCCCACCAGCAACCCCAACCGCGCCACCCAAAACTCGGCCAACGCCCTGCTGGCCCGCGTGCAGCTCACCCAGCGCAACTGGGCCCTGGCGCAGGCCGCCGCCCAAAAAGTACTTGCGGGCGGTGGGTCGCTCAACTCGTCGTTCGACGCGCTGTACCCCGCCGAAAACAAGGGCGCCGAGTCGCTCTTCGAGATTCAGTACGCGGGCAACAACGACGGCGGCAACATCTTGCCCGACCTGATGCTGCCCTCGCCGCTAGCCACCTACTCGTTTCCGAAATTCAATATTCCGACCGCTAACCTCATCGCCAGCGCCGACACCGTGCGCGACCTGCGCTGGGCTTACACCGGCATCGTAACGGCGGCTAGCGGCAAAGTAGTGGGCCGCAGCCACGCGAGCTACATCGACGGCAAGCCCGGCGCGGGCGGCAACAACAACGACATCGGCCCGTTCGTGTTCAAGTGGCGCAGCCTGGGCAACGGCTTCAACTCGACCGACAATACCTACGTGCTGCGCTACGCCGAGGTGCTGCTCAACTATGCCGAGGCGGCCAACGAGCAAACCGGCCCCAGCGCCGACGTGCTGGCCAAGCTGAACCTGGTGCGCCAGCGCGCCGGCCTCGCCGCCCTCACGCTAGCCTCGCCCCAGGCCCTGAGCAAGCAGGCGCTGCGTAATGAAATCGACCTCCAGCGCCGCCTCGAAATGGCGTTTGAAGGCGAGCGTTGGTTTGACCTGCTGCGCTACGCGCGCCACAACCAGGCCGAGCCCAACGCCCACGTTACCACGGCCCTCACCATCATTGCCCAGCAGCGCGGCGCGGCCGATGCCAACTACCTGCTTTTCCCGCTGCCACAAGCCGAACTGAACACCAACCCGCTGGTAACCCAAAACCCCGGGTACTAAGGCCGTAGTCGTTTCGGGGCGGGGGTGGGAAAAGTGAAATAATTCAGCTTTCCGCCTCGGAACGGCTCTTTGCCTGGTGCCCATAATGCAAGGCCCGTTGTGCTCGGCGCGGCGGGCCTTTCGTGGCTTCAGTGGTACCTTTTCCCTCCGCTTCTAATTCTTTTCCCTTGAAACCCACCCGCCTTGCTACACCGCTCCTTAGCCTGGGGCTAGCCACCTGCTCGGCCTTTATGCTGCTGCCCGCCCACGCCCAGCGCCGCCCGGCCAGCGCCCGGGGCGGCATCAGCGCCTGGGTCACCACCCCCGACCAAAGCCAGCAGTTGCGCCCGCAGCCAAGCCTGGCCTTTGGCAAGGCGGCCCCGGCGGGCGCTATTATTGAAGTGAATGATAGCCAGCGCTTTCAGGCTATGGATGGCTTTGGCTACTGCCTCACCGGGGGCAGCGCCGAACTGCTGCGCGCCATGAGCGCCCCGGCTAGGGCCAAGCTGCTGCGCGAGCTGTTCGGCACTGGCCCCCAGGACATTGGCGTGAGCTACCTGCGCATCAGCCTGGGGGCCTCGGACCTCGACGCCACGGTGTTCAGCTACGATGATATGCCCGCCGGGCAGACCGACCCCACGCTGGCCCACTTCAGCCTGGCGCCCGACGAGAAGTTTCTCATTCCGGTGCTGAAGGAGATTTTGGCCATCAACCCCACTATCAAGCTACTGGGCTCGCCCTGGAGCCCGCCGACCTGGATGAAAACCAACGGCGAGAGCAAGGGCGGCTCACTCAAGCCCGAGTACTACGGGGCTTATGCCCAGTACTTTGTGAAGTACATTAAGGGCATGAAGGCGGCCGGTATCCCCATCGATGCCATTACGGTGCAAAACGAGCCGCTGCACCCCGGCAACAACCCGAGCCTGCTGATGACGGCCGAGCCGCAGGCCGAGTTTATCGGCCGGCACCTGGGGCCAGCTTTCCAGCAGGCGGGGCTGAAAACCAAGATTATTTGCTACGACCACAACGCCGACAAGCCCGAGTACCCGCTCACGGTGCTGGGCAATGCGGTGGCTAGCCCCTTCGTGGATGGCTCGGCCTTCCACCTCTACGCCGGCCCCATCGAGGCGCTGAGCAAGGTGCACGACGCTTTTCCGCAGAAGAACGTGTACTTCACCGAGCAGTGGACGGGCTCGAAAACCACCTTCGCCAGCAACCTGGGCTGGCACGTGCAAAACCTGGAAATCGGCGCCCCGCGCAACTGGGCCAAGGTAGTGCTGGAGTGGAACCTGGCCGCCGACCCTAGCCAGAACCCGCATACGCCCGGCGGCTGCACCGAGTGCCTGGGCGCTCTCACGCTGGCCCCCGGCGATGCCGTGACCCGCAACGTGGCCTACTACACCGTGGCCCACGCCAGCAAATTTGTCCGGCCCGGCGCCGTGCGCATCGGCTCCACGAGCCAGGGCGTGCTGCCCAACGTGGCCTACCGCACCCCCACCGGCGGCCACGTGCTATTGGTCGTCAACGACCAGGCTAGCCCCCAAACCTTTGGCTTGCGCTACCAGGGCCAGACGGCTGCCGCCACGCTGCCGGCCGGCGCGGTGGCTACCTACGTGTGGTAGCCGGGCTAGCCACCCCGATATTCTTACGCCTCTGTTACCCCTCACTTTCACCTCATTTTTTCCCACCCAATCATGAAGAAGTTTTTTACCCTTTCGACCCTGGCTGCCCTCACGGTCGCTTCGCTCAGCGCCCAGGCGCAGTTCACAGTTGATGGCACACTGAACAGCGCCGAGGTCGGCACGGGCGCCGGCAAGTACCAGCTGGTGGGCACCTACACCGGCACCACCACGCACAACCAACCCGACCGCGGCCTGAAGGCCCTGTATGTGGGCACCACGGCTACTACCCTGAACGTGATGGTCGTGGCTTCCGTCGAGCTGGTGGGGGGCTACAATTCGATGCTGTTTTACCTGGATGCGCCCAACAAGACGGGAATTGCGGCGGCCACCCGCCTGCCGGGCAGCACCAACACGGGCAACGACGGCCGGGAGTCGCTGCGGCAGCGCCCCACCCTGGATATGCCCGTCGATTATGCCTTTCGCTGCACCACCTCGCCCTTCCAGGACACCAACAACGCCATTTACCTGAGCCGGGTAGACTACACCGCTACGCCCTACGATGAGATTGGGGAAGGCTCGGTGCGCAAGGATGGCAGCGTGGCCAGCGATACCCGCGACCCCGCCGGCGTGCGCACCGCCTACCAGACCAGCACCACGGGCAGCGTGGCGGCCAACACCACCACGGGCTGGGAGTTTGAAATTCCGTTGTCGGCCATCGGCGGCGCAGCAGCGGGCACCAACCTGCGCATGATGGTGGCTTACATCGACGACTTCAAGAGCTTTAATGCCGACGTGCTGCCCCAGATTGCGGGCCGCACCACGGCCCTGGGCATCGACCCCGATTTTACGGCCATTCCGGGCAACCAATTCTATACCTACGTGGTGGGCACGGGTGTGCTGGCTAGCCGCACCGCCAGCGCCAGCCTACCCACCAGCGCCTACCCCAACCCCGTGGCTGCCACCAGCCGCCTAGCCTACACCGTGGCCGACGCGGCCCAGCCCGTAACCATCACCGCCTTCAACAGCCTGGGCCAGCCGGCCCTCACGCTGCTCGACGGGGCTAGCCAGCCGGTCGGCGCGCACACCCTGGCCCTGGCGCCATTGCAAAACCTGGCCGCCGGCGTGTACCTGCTGCAGGTACGCACCGGGAACCAGCTTAGCACCCAGCGCGTGGTGGTGCAATAACCAGTTGACGGCGACCGGGGCTAGCCAGGGCGCGTGCCTTGGCTAGCCTCGGTCGCCGCCAACTGTGGCACCGGCCGCCGGGGCTAGTCGGTCAGCTTACTTCTTTACTATCCCACCCATTTTTTTAGTTATGACTACTGCCCCCCGTTTTCGCTGGCCGTTGCTGGCGCCTCTGTTTCTCTCGCTTGGGCTGCTCGCCAGTGGCTGCAAGAAGGATTCGGCCGACGGCTCTGCGCCGGTAACGCCGCCCGTGACGCCCCCCACCACGCCCACCGGCGCCTCGCAAATGGCCGTGTGGCTGACCATGCCCGACAAGTCGGCCCTGTTCTACCGCCAGAAGGTGAACCTGCAATTCGTAGCCAATACCAATTCGGACCCCATCATCGCGGTCGATACCACCCAGACGTATCAGTCGATGGACGGCTTCGGCTACGCCCTCACCGGGGGCAGCGCCCAGGTGATGAGTAAGATGTCGGCCCCGGCCCGCGCCGCGCTTATCAAGGAGCTGTTTGCTACTGACAGCACGTCGCTGGGCGTCAGCTACCTGCGCGTGAGCATTGGCGCTTCGGACCTCGACGCCTCGGTATTTAGCTACGACGATGGCCCGGCCGACCCCACGCTGGCCAATTTCAGCCTGGCTCCCGACCAAACGGCCCTCATTCCGGTGCTCAAGGAGATTCTGGCCGTGAACCCGGCCATCAAAATTCTGGGCTCGCCCTGGTCGCCGCCGCTCTGGATGAAAACTAACAACAGCAGCGTGGGCGGTTCGCTCAAGCCCGAGTACTACGATACCTACGCCCAGTATTTTGTGAAATACATCCAGGGCATGAAGGCACAGGGCATCACCATCGACGCCGTGACGCTGCAAAACGAGCCGCTCTACGGTGGCAACAACCCCAGCTTGCTCATGTATGGCAGCGAGCAAGCGGCCTTCATTAAGAATAACGTGGGGCCCGCCTTCCGGGCCGCCGGCCTCACCACCAAGATTATCGCCTACGACCACAACCCCGACAGCAATGGCCTGGCCTTTGTGAACACCGTGCTCGGCGATGCCGGGGCTAGCCCCTTCATCGATGGCACGGCCTTTCACCTCTACGGCGGCACCATCGATGCCCTCACGGGCGTGCACAAATCGTTTCCCAGCAAGAATATCTACTTCACCGAGCTCTGGACCCAGGCGCCCGGCATCAGCAGCTTTGGCGGCGACCTGGCTTTTCACGTCCAGAACCTTGAAATTGGAGCCCCGCGCAATTGGAGCCGCAACGTGCTAGAGTGGAACCTAGCCAGCGACCAGAACTTTGGCCCCCACACGCCCGGCGGCTGCGACCAGTGCCTGGGCGCCGTTACCATCAGCGGCGACCAGGTGACGCGCAACGTGGCCTATTACAGCGTGGCCCACGCCAGCAAATTTGTGCGCCCCGGCTCGGTGCGCGTGGCCAGCGACGTACTAAACAATACGACAAGCAACCTCCAAAACGTGGCCTACAAAACCCCCAACGGCAAGCGCTGCCTGGTGGTATTGAACACCAGCACCACGCTGCAACGCTTTAACATTCAATACAAAGGTAAAGTCGTGAACACCTCGCTCTACGGCGGCGCGGTGGCTACCTATATTTGGTAGGCGCTTTTGGGCGCCACCGCGACTCCTTTCCCACCCGTTCCTGTTGATGACTACTAAACTTCTCCCGGCCGCCCTGCTGGCGGCGGCCGTCGGGCTGGCCCCGGCCGCCGCCCAAACTACCGCCTCCGCCTACTCGGCCGCCGGCAAAAAGGCGCAGGTGTTTACCACCGCTCAGGGCACCAGCCAGCGGCTAGCCCCGGGCGCGGCGCTCAGCTTCGCGCCCTCGGCCCAGCCCGTCGAAACGCAGGTCTGCGTGTTTGTCGACCCTAGCCACCAGTTTCAGACGCTGCTCGGCATTGGCGGGGCGCTCACCGATGCCTCGGCTGAAACCTTCGCCAAGCTCACCAAGGCCCAGCAGCAGGAATTGCTGCAAGCCTACTACAGCCCCACCACTGGCATTGGCTACTCGCTGGCGCGCACCAACATCGGCAGCTGCGACTTTTCGAGCGACACGTATACCTACATCACCGAGAACGACGCCAGCCTCAAGTCGTTCAGTGTCAAGCACGATGAGCAGTACAAGATTCCGCTCATCAAGCAGGCTACGGCGGCGGCGGGCGGCAAGCTGCCGCTCTTTGTGAGCCCCTGGAGCCCGCCGGCCTTCATGAAAACCAACCACGACCTGCTGAAGGGTGGCAAGCTGCTGCCAGAATTTCGGCAGGCCTGGGCCAACTACTACGTGAAGTTTATCCAGACCTACGAGAAGATGGGCATGCCCATCTGGGGCCTCTCGGTGCAAAACGAGCCGATGGCCACCCAGAAGTGGGAGTCGTGCGTGTTCACGGGTGAGGAGGAGCGCGACTTCATCAAGGAATACCTCGGGCCGACCCTAGCCAAGGGCGGGCTAGGCGGCAAAAAGCTCATTGCCTGGGACCACAACCGCGACTTAGTGCAGCAGCGCGCCAGCACCGTGCTCGACGACCCCGGCGCCGCCAAGTACGTGTGGGGCATCGGCTACCACTGGTACGAAACCTGGACCGGCAGCGGCATGCTCTTCGACAACGTGCGCCGCGTGCACGAAACCTACCCCAGCACCAACCTCATGGTGACGGAGGCCTGCATCGAGAACTTCAAGTTTGAGCAGGTGAACGAGTGGCGCCTGGGCGAGCGCTACGGCAACTCGATGATAAACGATTTCAACGCCGGCACCGTGGGCTGGACCGACTGGAACATCCTGCTCGACGAAACCGGTGGCCCCAACCACGTGGGCAACTTCTGCTTCGCGCCCATCATCGCCGACACCAAGGCCGGCAAGCTCATTTACACCAACGCCTACTACTACATCGGGCACTTCTCGAAGTTCATCCGCCCCGGTGCCAAGCGCATCGGCACCACCACCAACCGCGACTGGCTGCAAGCCACCGCCTTCCGCAACCCCGACGGCAAAGTGGCCGTGGTGGTGATGAACAGCGGCGACAAGCCCCAGGACTTCCAGCTCTGGATAAAGGGCCAGGCCGCCAGCACCACCGCCGCCCCCCACTCCATGGCGACCTACGTAATTAACTAGCTGCTAACTCAACGCTTAAGCTAAAACGGCTGTCATGCTGAACGAAGTGAAGCATCTCGCCCGAATCGTTGGCTTACTAGTCCAGCGGTGCGAGCAAGATGCTTCACTTCGTTCAGCATGACAGCCGTTTGTGGTTTGTGCTCCTGCCAATTCTACCTCATACCAACACTACCTCTTCTCACCCTCACCCTGCTACATGCGTTTTCACCCGCTACTTTCCTTCGTCCTGCTGGCTAGCCTGCCCGGCCTGGCCCAACCGCAGGTCAGCGCTAGCCAAACCACCGCTAGCCCCCTGCTCCGCGCCGAAGGCCCCAAAATCGTGGATGCCCAGCACCACGAGGTGCTGCTGCAAGGCATGAACCTGGGCGGCTGGCTCTTGCAGGAAGGCTACATGATGAAGCCCGGCTACGGCGGCACCCAGGGCTCGGTGAAAAAAGTGCTGTACAGCGCCGGCTTGAACGACGCTCAGGTGGAGAAATTCTACCAGCAGTACCGCGACAACTTTATCACGAAGGCCGACATTGATTTTATTGCGCAGCAAGGCTTTAACTGCATCCGGCTGCCGCTGCACTACGACCTGTTTCTGACCCCTGGCCAGCGCGCCGTGCGCAACGGCGTCATTCGGGGCACCGTGCCCTACGCCGACTACGTAGCCAAGCTCAAGGAATGGCAGCAAAGGGGCGAGCTGTTTAAAGAGCCCGCCAAGCTTGAGGCCATTCGCCTGATTGACAAGACCCTAGCCTGGTGCGCCGCCAATAAGCTCTACGTGGTACTCGACCTGCACGCCGCGCCCGGCGCCCAGGGCACCGACACCAACATTGCCGATGCGCTAAAGCCCAACGACTTCTGGCAGGAACCGGCGTTCCAGGCAATAACCAATGGTCTGTGGGCAACCCTAGCCCGGCGCTACAAAAACGACGGCCGCATTGCCATGTACGACCTTATTAATGAGCCCAATAATGTGCCCGGTGGCAACCCGCCCATCCAGGCTATGTTTGAGAAGCTCATCAACACGGTACGCGCCGAGGGCGACCAGCATTTGCTGCTGCTCGAAGGCAATGGGTTTGGCAACAACTACAACGGCATCGAGAAAAAGACCTTCACGCACCAGGAGAACCTGGTGTATAACGCGCACCGCTACAGCATTTTGCCTAAGTACCCGCTCAGTAATGCCCTGGACGCGAGCAACCCCGACGCCAACCAGCTCGGGGCCATTGCCAACCTCGTGCAGTTTCGGCAGGCGCAGCAAGTGCCGGTGTGGGTGGGCGAAACCGGCGAAAATTCGGCCCAGTGGATGGGCGAGGCTGCCCGCAACCTCAACAGCGTGGGCATTGGCTGGTGCAACTGGACGTATAAGCGCTTCAACGACCAGCCCATTGCCGCGCTGCTGCGCATCAAGCCCCCTTACCTGGTGGATGTGCAGAGCGCCGCCGGCCTACCGGTTATTCTGAAGAATATCAAGTTCAAAAACTGCCTCCAGAACCCCGATGTAATCGACGCGCTCAAAGCCGAGCTGAAGAAGTAGCCTGCACCGTTGGTCATGCTTCCTTCGTCAGCATGACCAACTTTTTTTTGCATTTATACTATGTACGTCAGACAGTTAGCACTTTTATTACTGACCTTTCTGGCTAGCCTGCGGCTAGCTGCTCAGCCCACGGCGCCCGCCGGCCGCGTGGTCGTCACCTACCTCGATTCCAAGCTCTTGCACGGCAACCCTGGCGGCGAAAATCCGCGCCGCCGCGTGAGCGTGTACCTGCCGGCCGGCTACGCGGCTAGCCCCAGCCAGCGCTACCCGGTGCTGTACTACCTGCACGGCTTTACCTGGAACGACAGCCTGATTTTCAATCAGGACGGTATGCGGGCGCTGCTCGACCAGGCCATTGCGGCCGGGCAAATCCGGCCGCTCATCGTGGTGGTGCCCAACGAGCAGACGCGCTTCGGCGGCAGCTGGTACGCTAACTCGGCCACCAACGGGCCCTGGGCCGACTTCACCGCCCGCGAGCTCATCGCCTTCATCGACAAGCAGTTTCGCACGCTGGCCAAGCCCGGCAGCCGGGGCTTGGCCGGCCACTCCATGGGCGGCGGCGGCACCGTGCGGCTAGCCCTGGCCTACCCCGGCACCTGGGCCGCCGCCTACGCGCTGAGCCCGGCTTTTCTGGGGCCGCACCCGAGCTACCTGCCCGGCCCGGGCGTGGGCCCAGCCCTGCGCGCCACCTCCGTGGCCGCAGCGCAGCGCAGCCACACTACGCTGGCGGCGGTGTCGCTGGCGCGGGCGTTCTCGCCCAATCCTAAAAACTCGCCCTTTATGGCCAACTTTCCCGGCTCGCTGGGGGCCGATAGCCTGGTGCGGCGCGAGGCTGTGCTGGCGCGCTGGGTACTGGCCTCGCCGCTCTATACCTTGCCCATTCACCCGGCCGCTCTGCGCCAGCTGCGGGCGTTTGCGTTTGACTGGGGCGCGCAAGACGAGGTGAAGCACATTCCGCCCACCTGCCGCCAGTTCAGCAACTTGCTGACGGTGTACGGCATCCGGCACACGGCCGAGGAATACGAAGGCACTCACGGCAGCCGCATTATGGGGCCCACGGGACGCCTGTACCAGCAGGTGCTGCCGTTTTTTGATAAGCACTTGGACTTCACCCCCTAGCCAGAGCGCTGCGACTCTTTCCCTAAATAACTTCCACTTATGTCCCTTCGCCTGCCTCTGCTGGGCCTGCTGCTGGCCGCCACTGCCAGCCACGCCGCGCCCAAACCCGACCCGACCAGGAAGCCGACTGTCATTCTCTTTGTGGGCAACAGCTTCTTCCACGGCGCTTTTGAGCCGGTGCTGACATATAATGCCGCCGCCATCACCGACGAGAACTTCAAGCCCAACCGCACCGGCCAGCGCCGCCGCCAGTACGAGCACGAACAGGGGCCTTGGGGCGGCATCCCGGGCATTTTCAAGAAGCTGACCGATGAGGCGGGCCTCCACTACGAGGTGCACCTGGAGGCCATCAGCGGGCAAACACTCCAGTTTCACTACGATAGCGCGTTGGCCGTCATTCAGCAGCCGAAGTGGGATAAGGTGATTATGCACGACTACAGCACCGGGCCGGTGCCCACGCGCCACGGCGGCCAGCCGGCGCGGTTTTTTGAGTACGCCACCAAGCTGGAACAAGCTGTTCACACCGCTAGCCCCCACGCCCAGGTGTACCTCTACCAGACCTGGGCCCGCGCCGACCAGACCTACCCCGCCGGCAAAGGCTACACCGGCCTGCCCCTCGACTCGATGACCACCGACCTGCACCGGGCTTACTACCAGGAAGCGACGCAGGACAAGAACTTCGTGGGCGTGGCCCCCGCCGGCGATGCCTGGCTGCGCGCCGTGCACCAGGGCGTGGCCGACCCCAACCCCTACGATGCCGCCGAGCCCGGCAAAGTAGACCTCTGGGGCCGCGACCACTACCACCCCAGCGCCTACGGCGCCTACCTCAACGCCTGCGTGGTGCTGGCCGAAGTAACCGGCTACGACCCGCGCAAGCTGGGTACCAAAGAGCAAGCGGCGGCTAGCCTTGGCATCGCGCCAGCGGTAGCCGTGCAGCTCCAAAAAATAGCCTACGAGCAGGTGAAAGCGGCCAAGAAGTAGCTGCTAGCCCGCGTGGACTCTGCGAAGCCGCGCGGGCTAGCCAGCCTTTCTCACTCGCGGACTCGCAGAGTCCACGCTACGACGCTACTGCGCAATCCTACACCCCACGGCCCGCCAATTTGCACGCGAGTAGCAAGCCGGCGGGCCGTATCTTTGCGGGGCCATGCTGCGCCCCCTCCCCTATCATCATCGTTTGCTGAGTGCCTTGCTGGCCCTGCTGGTGCTGGCTACGTCGGTGGGCCTCACGGCCGAGCGGCATCGCTGCCGCATCAGCGGGCGCAGCACGGTGGCCCTGAGCCTGCCGGGGCTGGCTAGCCACGACGACGAGGTGCCCGCCAAGCCCGGCCGCCCCTGCGGAAAGCGCCGCGCCGATGGCTGCTGCGATGTCAGCCACCTGCACCACAAGCTCAGCGCCCAAAGCGCCGAAGCGGGGCTAGCCAAATGGTTGCCCCAGCCGCCCCAGCTACTGCCGCCGGCGCTGCTGCCCGAGCCGGTATGGGCGGGCCTGGTAACGTCGGCGCCGCTGGCGGCCGGCGTGGCCGTGGGCACGGCTGCCAATTCGTCGCCGCCCGGCGTGCCACGGGCGGGGCGAGTGCTGCTCACGCGGCACTGCACGCTGGTAGTCTAGCTTTTCTGAGAAACCGCAAGTCCGGGCGGCGAAGCCCGGCCGTATGTTTTTCCGAAAATGCTAACTCACCGACCAAATGAGCTTCCTTAGCGGCATTAGTCCGCGCTTCATCCTACTACTTCTAGGCAGCTTGCCGCTGCTGGCCCGCGCCCAAAGTGGCGCCGCCGTGCGCGGCGAGGTGCACGAAACCGGCGGCGCAGCTAGCCCCGTGCCCGGCGCCGTGGTGCGCTGGCTGCTGCCGGGCGGGGCCAGCGGCCCCACCACGACCACCGACGGCGCGGGCGTTTTCACCCTCCCCTTTCCGGCCCAGGCCAAGCCGCGCCTCATCGTGAGCGCCATCGGCTACGCGGCCGACACGCTGGCCGTGCCCAGCGGCACGTCTTATTTACGGGTGAGTTTGCGTAGCGGCGCGGCCCTGGGCGAGGTGACCGTGACGGCAAAAGCCCTCGCTTACTCGGCCAAGTCGGTGGGCAGTATGCAAACCATCAGCGCCCGCGACCTCACCAAATCGGCGTGCTGCAACCTGGCCGAGAGCTTCGAAACCAACGCCGCCGTGGAGGTGAGCACCGCCGACGCCGTGAGCGGCGCCAAGCAGATTCAGCTACTGGGCCTCGACGGGGCGTATTCGCTGCTCACCATCGACAACCAGCCGGCCCTGCGTGGGCTCTCGGCGCCCTACCGGCTAGGGTATCTGGCGGGGCCCTGGATTGGCAGCATCGACATCATCAAGGGCACCGGCTCGGTGGTGAATGGCTACGAAGGAATTTCGGGCCAGGTGAATGTGCAGCTCAAGGAGCCCGACCTCACCGACCAGCTGCTGCTGAACGCCTACGTGAACGACCTCGGCAAATTTGACCTCAACGCCGTGGCTTCGCAGCGCTTCAACAAGCAGTGGAGCAACGTGCTGCTGCTGCACACCGACCACCTCGGCCACCGCGTAGACCGCAACGGCGACGGCTTCCTCGACCTGCCGCTGGCCACCCAGTTCAACGGCTACGACAAAATCAAGTACAAGTCTGGCACCGGCCTGGTGGCCGAGCTGGGCGTGGGCGCCATCCGCGAAACGCGCCAGGGCGGCCAGCTGGGCTTCCGCGAAGACGAAGCCGCCGCCTACCGCGCCGCCTACGGCACCACCCAAACCACCGACCGCTACACGGCCCAGGCGCGCACCTCCTACACCTGGCCCGGCCGACCTTTCCAGAGCCTGGGCCTGCTGGTGAATGGCACGAGCCACGACTTCAATTCGACCTACTCGTTTCGGCAAGACAGCGGCCCGCGTCGCTACGACGGCCACCAGAACACCGGCCAGGCCACGCTGCTCTTCCAGAGCGTAATTGGCGACACGCGCCATACCTACCGCACGGGCCTGAGCTTTTTATACGACGACTATAAAGAGCAGCTCACCAACGGCGACACGCCCGCGCTGCTGGCTAGCCCCCTCAAGCTGCAACGCACCGAGCGCGTGCCCGGCGCCTTCGCCGAGTACACCTACGCCAACACCCGCAACCTGACCGTAGTGGCCGGCCTGCGCACCGACTACCACAACCTCTACGGCTGGCAGGTCACGCCGCGCTTCAACCTGAAGTATGACCTGCGGCCCGCCACCGCGCTGCGCCTCTCGGCCGGCCGCGGCTTCCGGGTGCCTAACCCCATTGCCGACAACGCGGCCATGCTGGCCAGCGCCCGGCAGTACTACATCGTGCAGAATGTTCAGCCCGAAAAAGCCTGGAACCTGGGCGGCTCGCTCACGCAGTATTTCCAGGTGCTAGGCCGGCCCGCCACGCTGGTGGTCGATTACTACAGCACCATCTTCCAGAATCAGCTGGTGGCCGATATGTACACCACGCCGCAGTACATTATTCTGGATAACCTCACGCCGGGCGCCCGCTCCTTTGCCCGCAGCGCCCAGGCTGAGGTGCAGGCCGAGCCGCTGAAAGGCTTGCAGGTAAAAGCCGCCTATAAGTGGCTCGATGTGCAAAGCACCTACGCCGGCCAGCTCTTGCCCAAGCCCCTCACGCCCCAAAACCGCGCCTTCCTCAACCTGGGCTACGCCTCGGCCTTCGACAAGTGGCGCGCCGATTTCACGGTGCAGTGGTACGGCGAGCGCCCGCTAGCCCACCTGCCCGCCGACGGCATGGGCGGTGGCCACGCCCACGGCACCGGCACCGCCGGCCTCGAATACGCCCCGCGCTATGCGGCCCTCAACGCCCAGCTCACCCGCGCCTTCAAGCGCCTCGAAGTGTACGTGGGCGTCGAAAACCTCACCAACTACCGCCAGCCCGACCCCATCCAAAACGCGGCCACGCCCTTTAGCGCCGGCTTCGACGCGGCCATGGTCTGGGGCCCGGTGTATGGCCGCCTTACCTACGCCGGCTTGCGCTACCGGCTGGAGTAGGACCGCAGATTTAACTGATTTCGGGGATACGCTTGCCGGTGGCAAGCTGACTGCTTTTGAGTAGGCTGGCTTGTGGTTTGCTTAGCAAAGGCACTTATTATTTCTTTTTAATTGTTTCTTTTTTATGAAAGCTTCCGCATTTTCTCTGCTTGCTCTACTGAGCTTCGCTGGCACCGCTACCCAAGCGCAAACCGCGCCGGTAGCCACCGCTGGCACTGCTAAAAAAGGCACCGAAATGGTGCAGTTCAAGACATCAGCCGTGTGCGATATGTGCAAGTCGCGCCTCGAGAAAAGCCTGGCCTACGAAAAAGGCGTGCAGGCTGCCAACCTCGACGTGCCCAGCAAAGTCTTGACCGTGACCTATAACCCGGCCAAAACCAGCGCCGAAGCTTTGCGCACCGCCGTGCAGAAAACTGGCTACGACGCCGATGCTGTCACCGCCGATGCCCGCGCCTACGACCGCCTGCCCGAGTGCTGCAAAAAAACGGCTGGTACCCACTAGCCCCCGGCTAGCCTTTTCGTGCCGACTTTTGCTGCTGGCCCCGCCGCCAATGGTCACCTTTAGCAGGCCGCCCACCCAGGCGGCCTGCTCGTTTTTTGCTTGCCTTATGAAAAAATCGCCCCCCAGCCCGCCCGCCGACAAAGACCAGCTGCACCCGCGCAACCGCCACCGCGGCCGCTACGATTTTGCGCAACTCGTGCAAAGCAGCCCCGCGCTAAGCCCTTTCGTGCGGGCCAATGAATTTGGTGACAAGTCTATCGACTTTGCCGACCCGGCCGCCGTGAAGGCCCTCAACCAGGCGCTACTGCGGCACTTCTACGGCATCGACACCTGGGATATTCCGGCTGGCTACCTCTGCCCGCCCATCCCCGGCCGGGCCGATTATCTGCATTACCTAGCCGATTTGCTGGCCGTGCACAACGGCGGCGTAGTGCCCACCGGCCGCAATGTGCGCGTGCTCGACGTAGGTGTGGGCGCCAACTGCATCTACCCCATTCTGGGCCACCGCGAATACGGCTGGCGCTTCGTAGGCTCCGACACCGACCCCTTGGCCCTGAACGCCGCCAAGCAGCTGGTGGCCGCCAACCCGGGCCTGACCGGCGCCATCGACTGCCGTCAGCAGCCCGACCCCAAGCACATGCTGGTGGGCGTCATGAAGTCCGGTGAGGTCTTCGACGCAACTATCTGCAACCCGCCTTTTCACGCCTCGGCGGAAGAAGCCGCGGCTGCTACCCAACGCAAAACGGCCAATCTCAGCGGCAACCACCGGGCAGCTCCCAACCTCAATTTTGGCGGGCAGAGTAATGAGCTGTGGTATGCGGGTGGCGAGGAAGCCTTTCTGCGGCAGCTCATTGCCGAAAGCAGCAAGCTACCGCGGGCTAGCACCTGGTACACCTCGCTCGTCTCCAAAAAGGCCAGTCTGCTCAGCGCCCAGTACTTTCTCAAACAGGCCGAGGCCTTGCAGGTAAGAACCATCGAGATGGCACAGGGCCAGAAGAAAAGTCGCTTCGTGGCCTGGTCCTTCCTCACCGAGGAGGAGATAACGGCCCGGCGGCGGCCTCGCTAGGGGCTAGCCGACTTACTTAAAAAGTAACAAGGGAAGAGTTAAAGCCCATTTAGATGGGCTTTAACTCTTCCCTTGTTACTTTTTAAGTCTTTACCAACAAGCTACTTGGTACGCCACAGACGCCACCAAGGCAGGTAAGGCTGGTCGTGGTGCTCGTAGTGGTAGCCAAAAAAGTAGCAGCTCACAAATGCCCACACGTGGTGCCGCAGTTGGCTGCGCGACTTGTGTTTATTGTCGGCTTCGTGCTCGCCCCGGTGCGGCAAGTAGGTACCGAAGAAAAATAGTTGCAGCGTGGCCAGCACGGCCGGCACCATCCAAAAGGCAATGACATTAGCCTGTGCAAACCAGACCTTCAGTACGTTGTAGGTCGCAGCCATCAGCAGCACCTGCCACCAGGTCACATAGTTCCAGGCGAAGCGGGCTAGCCAGGGCAGAAAGCCAGCGTGGTCTTCGGGGTGAAAATCGGGGTCGGCCTGGGTGCCTACGTGGCGGTGGTGGTCGTGGTGCTTGGGCAGCTGCCGCGGAAACCAGTTGTAGGCGAACAGCAGCGCGCACACCGTGCCGATGGCGTTGTTCAGCCGCTTATTGGGGCTCACCACGCCATGCATAGCATCGTGCGCCGTGATATAAAGCCCAGTGTACAAGTGCGTTTGCAGCAGCACCAGCAGGTAGGGCACGGGCGAGTGCCAGTCGGGCCGGTAAAAACCTAGCAAAAACGCCAGCAGCCCCGCCCAGCTTACCATAATCAGTGCCGCCGCTAGCACTCCCTTGCCAGCCAACGGCGCCGGGCGAACAATCCGAGCCACGGAAGCCGTTGAGCTGGCAGGATTAGTCAGCTGTTGGAGATGGTTAGCTACTTGCACGAATTTTTAAAACGATTATCTAAGCGGCTTCATAACCCAGGAACGGCCCAAAGAGTAAGTCAGCTCTAAAAAGTCTTCCACAAAATCTGATTAATCCGAAAAATCCGCCGAACCTGCGGTTCAGAGCTAGAATTGTTCCAGTGCGTCGCGCACCTGCTCCATCAGCCACATGGGCGTACTGGTGGCACCGCAGATACCCACCGACTGCCCAGGTGCAAACCAGCTCGGGCAAATCTGCTCGGTATTCGACACAAAGTGCGTTTGGGGGTTCATTTCCTTGCACACTTGGTAGAGCACCTTGCCGTTCGAGCTCTTGGTACCCGACACGAACACAATCTGGTCAAACTGCGCCGCGAAGCGCCGCAACGCCTCGTCGCGGTTGCTCACCTGCCGGCAGATGGTGTCGTTGGCATTCACGCTAAATCCGCGTTCGAGCAGCTCGTTTTTAATGCGATAGAAAGAATCAGTACTCTTGGTAGTCTGGCTGTAGAGCGTAATATTTTCGGGCAGCTCGTGGCGTAGCAATTCCTCCAGGTTCTCAAAAACCACGGCCTCGCCGCTCGTTTGGCCCAGCAAGCCCACCACTTCGGCGTGGCCGTGTTTGCCGTAGATGAAGATTTTCTCGCGGCGGTCGAAGCTAGCCTTGATACGGTTTTGGAGCTTGAGCACCACCGGGCAGCTCGCATCAATGAGAGTCAGGTTGTTTTCCATCGCCTGCTGGTAGGTGCTCGGCGGCTCGCCATGCGCCCGAATGAGCACTGCCTCATTGCGCAGCCCCGCAAACTGCTCGTGGCCGATGATGCGCAGGCCCTTCTTTTCGAGGCGCTGCACTTCTTCATCGTTGTGCACAATGTCACCCAGACAGTATAAATATCCTTGCTCCTCGAGCAAGTCTTCGGCCATCTGAATGGCGTAAATTACCCCAAAGCAGAAGCCCGAGTTGGGGTCGATACGAACGCTGAGGTGCAAACCGGACTGCATATCGTGAAGCTAACCCCGAACTGCCCAACAAGGTTATCGCAACGGCCCCAAATTTTGAACGTTAGAACGATAATTTTGTCCGGTGGGCTAGCTCTTCACCCGTGCCAGGCGCTGGGCATCGTCGTCACTCACGTGCTTGCGGTCGACCAAAAAGCCGCGCACGGTTTGAAAAGCCTCCGCATCCATGCCCGATTCGGGGTGCTGAAGCGCGGCCTGTAACAGGAAGGCTTTGTCCTCATCCACGTGCTTGCTCAGGCCCAGAAAGGGCGGCAGGTTGCTTTCGACCGAGAAGCGCAAAAAGCGGATTTCAGCATTGTCGCTGTCCAGACCCACGGCCTGGTCGAAGGTTTTAGCAGCCTGCTGCACGTAGGTGAGCTTGTTGAGCATCGACGCATCGCGGGCTTTAATGGCCTCAGATGCAGCCTTATACCCTAGCACCAACGCATCCTGGCCGGCGTAATCGCGCAGCAGGGTATAAAATTTTTCGCCAGCCTGCTTGTCGGCGGCGGCTTGCTCGTAGTGGCGGCGCAGGGCGGCCGGCTGAATAGGGGACATAACGGAATTCCGAAAAAAAGGCCGACCCGCTACCGCGCCGGAAGCTGCCGGCAGCGCGCTCAGCAGGGCAAGAACAAGTAGTCGTTTCATGGGCGTAAAGCTACAAGCCGCGCAAAAACGCGCCGCCGCTAGCCCCCTCTAACGGCAAAACCCTAGCCAGAGTGCCTGGCCCCGGCTACACCGCCCGCAGCCGGTAGCGCAGCCACGAGCCCGCCAGCAGCAGCAGCTTGGTGTTATCGGGCAGGCGCACGCGCTCGGCCAGCACCTGGGTGGCGGGGGCACGCCGCAGCTTCTGAAACAGCTTAAGGTAGTAGATATAGGCCAGGTACACCCCTAGCCGCGCCGGGCGCGGCAGCTGCCGAATGCCCTCGTAAGCGGCCTCAAAATCGGCCCGGATATCGGTCTCCACCGCTCGCTTGGCTTCGTCGTCGAACTGCTCGTAGCTTAGACCAGGGAAGTACACCCGGCCCCGCTCCTCGTAATCGGAGCGGATATCGCGCAGAAAATTCACCTTCTGAAATGCCGCACCCAGCCGCCGGGCGGGTGCCCGCAGCTGCTCAAACATCGTTGGCTGGCCTTGGCAAAACACGCGCAGGCACATCAGACCCACCACCTCGGCCGAGCCGTAGATATACTGCTCGTACAATTCCTGGCGGTAGTTGCGGTCTTCCAGGTCCATTTCCATGCTTCGCAAAAACGCATCAATAAACTCGTGGTCAATCTGATACGCATTCACAGCCCACTGAAAGGCGTGCAGCACCGGGTTCAGGCTGAAGCCTGCCGCGATAGCCGCGTACGTATCGCGCTCAAATTCAGCCAGCAGGGCCACCTTGTCGCGACTGTGGAAGGTATCCACGATTTCATCGGCCCAGCGCACAAAGCCATACACCGCATAAATGGCCCGGTGCAGCGACTTGTCGAGGGTGCGAATGCCCAGCGAAAACGACGTGCTGTAGCGCCGCGTGATGAGCTGTGCGCACGCCAGGCTGGTATCGGTGAATAGGGCTTCGTGGTCCATGAATGCGTGAATCATTACAAAAGAACGTCATACTGAGCTTGTCAAAGCATCTTGGTCGCATCGCTAGGGTACGAACTCTATCGATGCAAGCAAGATGCTTCAACAAGCTCAGCATGACACTTTACTTCTCACTTTTTGATTTCCTTCATCACCTCCTTCGCCACCACCTGGCCCGAGATGAGCGAAGGCGGCACGCCCGGTCCCGGCACCGTAAGCTGGCCCGTAAAATACAGGTTATCAACTTTCTTACTCTTGAGTGTGGGCTTCAGAATGGCTGTTTGCTTCAAGGTGTTGGCTAGCCCGTAGGCATTGCCTTTGAAGGAATGGTAATCGCTCACAAAGTCGCGGTGGGCGTAGCTGCGCTTGTACACCACATGCTCGCGGATGGGGTGGCCACAATGCTTTTCGAGCCGGTCCATCAAAAGGTTGTAATACTTTTCGCGGGTGGCCTCGGGGTCGTCGAGGTCGGGCGCCACCGGGATAAGCAGGAACAGGTTTTCCTGGCCCGTGGGGGCCACCGTGGGGTCGGTTTTGCTGGGTACCGAGGCATAAAACAGCGGCCGGCTGGGCCACTGCGGCGCCTCGTATATCTCGTGCGCGTGCTGGCGAAAATCCTCGTCAAAAAACAAGTTGTGGTGCAGCAGCTTATCCAGCTTACGATTCACGCCCAGGTAAAAGAGCAACGACGACGGCGCCATGGTCCGCGAGTCCCAGTAGGCCGGCGAGTAGTGCCGATACTCGGGGGCTAGCACCTGCTGCTCAATGTGGTGGTAATCGGCCCCGGCCACCACTGCGCTGGCCGGCCAAAAGCCGCTGGCCGTGCGTACGCCGGTGGCGTGGCCCTTTTCGACCACAATCTCGCGCACCTCTTGGTTATACTCAATTTTGACCCCCAACTCCTCAGCCACGGCTACCATGCCGCGCACTATCTGGTGCATGCCGCCCTTGGGGTACCAGGTGCCGAGGGCTAGGTCGGCGTAGTTCATGAGCGAGTAGAGCGCGGGCGTATTCTCGGGCGTGGCACCGAGGAACAGCACCGGAAACTCGATGAGCTTGAGTAGTTTGGGATGGCTGAAAAACTTACGGGCGTGCTTAGCCATGCTTTGCAACAGGTCGAGGTGCACGGCGCCCTTCACGATTTCCCAGTCGATAAACTCGGTGACCGAGCGGCTGGGCAGGTGCACAAATTTGTTGATGCCGACCTCGTACTTGTACTTGGCCTGCGCCAAAAACTCATCGAGCCGCGCCGCGCTGCCGGGCTCCAGGCTTTCAAAAAGCTGCCGCAATTCGGTCATGCCCGCCGGAATGTCTACCTCATCGTCCGGCCCAAAAATGACCTGATACGACGGGTCGAGGCGCACCAACTCGTAGTAGTCGCTCACCTTCTTCCCAAACTTGGCGAAGTACTGCTCGAACACGCCCGGCATCCAGTACCAGCTAGGGCCCATATCGAAGGTAAAGCCCTGGGCCTCAAACACCCGCGCCCGGCCCCCGGGGCCGCTGTTCTTTTCGAGCAAGGTAACTTGCCAGCCGGCCTGGGCTAGGGTACTCGCGGCCGATAAGCCCGCAAAACCAGCCCCAATTACTACTGCGTTCGGCATTTTAGGTTTAAATAAGAAGTCGGCGCACGTGGGTCGCCGCTTGCATGACAGCCGAAAGGCCGTTCAGGTTATAAAAAAGCCGCGCCTCCCGAATGAACGGAAGGCGCGGCTTTCGGTACTCGTAGCGGCAAGTTAGTCTTCAATTACGTCCGTTTCAGCCCCAACGCGGTCGGCGCCGGCGGGGGCGTATACTTTGAGAGCGTTTTTGAGGTCCTTACGGGCAATGTGAATACGGTTTTTCACAGTGCCAATCGGAATTTGCAGCTTCTCGGCAATCTCCAGGTACTTGTAGCCAATATAGTACATCATGAAGGGCGTGCGGTAGTCGGTGCCCAGGCTAGCGATGGCTTCATTGATGTCGCGCACCACGAAATCGGTAGTCGCGCCGTTGTGCGTGATGTAGTTCTCATCGGTATTGAAGTACTGGAAGTACTCCGTCGAGTCGATGTTCGAACTACGCTTGGTTATCTTGTTATAATTGTTAATGAAGGTGTTGCGCATGATGGTGTACAACCACGCCTTCAAGTTGGTACCCGCTTTAAACTTGTCCTTGTTGAGCAGTGCCTTCAGCAACGTTTCCTGAACCAGGTCTTTCGCGTCATCCGCATCGCGGGTGAGGTTCATGGCCACGGGGCGGAGCGAAGAGGAGATTTTCTGCACTTGGGAGGTGAATTCCAGAGAAGTCATATTGTAGAAGGGTTCGTAGCAGAATCTTAAACAAAGATAGACAACAAGCCAAGAACTCCGGCTCACTCCCCGGCTGATTTCTCAGCTTTTTTGCGTCGCATGTGGGGCGCACCGTTTAAGCGCACTCATGTACGTACAATAATAACCCGACGGCCGAAGCCAACGATTATTTTTCGATTAAGTCTGCCTCAACTGGCTGATTTACAAACGGAATCAAATCACGAAACTCGTGCAGGCAGGCTAGCGGCAGGCAGCCATCGGGCAAGGTCGGCGTTTGAACGGCCAGCGACCCGAACAAAATAACTGCGGCTTCGGGGCACTGCGCACGCAGTTCGGCGGCGTAGCTGCGCACCTGGCTGCGGGCCGGCACGGTGGTAAGCACCGTGGCTATCACGGCGGGCTTAAACACCTTGGCGGTGGCCACTACATCGGCCAGCGGCAGGTTGGGGCCCAGGTAGAGCACCTGGCAGCCGCGGGCGCGCAGGGCGTAGTTCATAAATAGTAGGGTTAACTCCTGCCACTCGCCTTCGGGCAGGAAGAGCAGCCAGCGCGGCGCCTCAGCCTGGGCCAGCGGAATGAGGGGCAGCGCGTCGGCCGAGGCCATCAGTTCCTGGCGCAGCAACTGGCTCACGAGGCGCTCCTGGGCCAGGCTCAGCGAGCCTTCTTTCCAGGACACGCCCAGGCGCTGCAGCAGCGGGTAGCCTAGCCGCAGGATGGTTTCTTCGGTGCCCAGCTCCTCGATGGCCTCGTCGAACTGCCGGTGCAAGCGCGGCTCGTCGAGGTCGAGGGCGGCCGCGAGCAAAGCGTTAAGACGCGGGCCATCGGCGGGCTGCACCTCGTTGCAGAGGGCTAGCGCGGCGGCCTGGCACTCCGCCTCACTCAGGCGCACCACTTGCGAGATGCGCTGGCCGCGCGCGCACAGCGTAGCCACGTTGAGCAACCGGCGCAGGTCGGCCTCTCCGTAGGTGCGAATGTTGGTTGCTGTCCGGCTGGGTTGCAGCAGGTTATACCGCTGCTCCCAGATGCGAATGGTGTGCGCTTTCACGCCGGAAAGCTGCTCCAAATCGCTGATAGAATAGTGAGCCACAGATAGTCGGAATTGGAAGAACGAATAATATTCTTGCCCTGACCAACGGCCAGCAGCGCGAATTTGCTACCTATATTTAATAAACAACGCGTTACTTAATCTAGCAGGTTAGTACTTTATCAAATTCCATAACCCCGCAAATAGTTTGCCGGAAGCGGCGCAAAGTACGCTACGCGCGCTTTTTAGCGGCCTGCTCGCGGGCCAGGCGCAGGTATTTGGGCGACACCCACAGCAACCCAAACTCCTGCGAATGGTCGCGGCCCTGGGTTTTGTGGTGCATTTTGTGGGCCATGTTGAGGGCCCTCAGGTATACGCTGTCCGTCTTTTTCCAGAACGGCAGTCGGCCGTGAATCAGGCCATCGTGCACAAAGAAGTAGACACTGCCGTAGGCCGCAATGCCTACGCCCACCCAAAACCACCAGCGTTCGCCATTGGCACCGGTTACGAATAGCACGGCCGATAGCACGCCGTAAATCACAAAGAACCAATCGTTTCGCTCGAACGGCCGCGGACTAGGCCGCACATGGTGCGAGCGGTGCAGCACCCACAGCGGCCCGTGCTGCACGTACTTGTGCATGAACCACGCCCAAAACTCCATGAAGGCGAAGGTAGCGAGGGTAATAGCTAGGGCAGGGAGAAGACTCATAGAAGTATGCAGGATAAGCTTTAGCTTGCCGGACGCTCAGGCCAAGCGGGTGGCAAGCTGAAGCTTACCCTACATTTTACCAGTCAATCTTCTCTTTGTTTAAGAACGCGGCAATGCCGCGGCGGCAGTCGTCGGAGGCGCGGGCGGCGGCGTTGCGCTCAGCGGCGTAACGCAGGCCGTCTTCGAGGGCTAGCTCGGGCAGGCGGGCCAGGATTTCCTTGGTGATTTCGATGCTGTGGCCCGAGTTTTCGCGGGCTAGCCGCAGGGCGTAGGCGCGCACGGTGTCGGCCAACTTTTCCTTCTCCTCGACAAAGGTAATGAGCCCATAGTCAAGGGCTTGCTGGGCCGTGATGGTGTCGCCGCTGAGCAGCAATTGCTTGGTGCGGGCCTCGCCGATGCGGCGCAAAAGGAACACGCTTACCACAGCGGGCAGGAAACCGATTTTAACTTCGGTGTAGCCAAACTTGGCCTCGGGCACGGCAAACGTAATGTCGCAGAGCGCGGCTAGCCCACAGCCGCCGGCCAGCGCGTGGCCTTGCACCTGCCCGATTACGAGTTTTTTACCGGTATAAATCTGGTGAAAAAGCTGCATGAGGTGCGTGCTATCGGCCAGGTTTTCCTGGTACGTGTTGTCTTGCAGCTCTTGTAGATACTTGAGGTCGGCGCCGGCGCAAAACACCTCGCCGGTAGCCCGTAGGATGACGACCTTCACTTTATCATCGGCCTCGGCCTGCTCGAAGGCCTGCTTGAGCTCGGTCACTACATTGGCACTGAGCGCATTGCGCTTAGCGGGCCGGTTGAGTGTGATGTAGGCCAGGCGGTCCTGCACCTCGTATTGCAGAAAGCGCAGCGTGTCCAGTTCCGGGGAGAGATAGTTGGTCATAGTGAATAAAGTACGGCGAAAGCGGCGAGCCAGATTAAACGGCCCAAGTTAGCGCGATATTTTAAGGCGAGCGAGAAGTCGCCTTTTTAGCCAGGCAGAAAATTGCCGCGAAGGTCCGCAGCACTGCTCAATCGTCGGCGGGTAGCTGGTAGGTATAGGCGCCCTGCTCGTTCACATCCCAGGTGCGGAAACCGGCAGCGCGCAAAGCGGAGTCTTGCCGGGCCACGTACCAGCGCTTGCACGATGAGTCGAACACCACCTGCGCACCGGCGCCGAAGTGCGCGGTCAGGGCCTCGGGAAAGAGGTAGGCATTACGGCGCAGCACGATAATATCGGCCCGCTGGACGGGCGCGGGGCTAGCCAGGCGGCGCAGGCTGCCGCTCACGAAGGCCACGCGCAGGCCGCGCCAGCGGGCCAGTACCAGCGGCGCGGGTGGGTAGCGAAAGGTTTGCTCGAGGCTATCGGGCGGGGCAACTTGGCGGGCGGGCACGCTGGCCCCGCGCCAGCCCACGCAGTAGCGCGGCTGGCGGGCGCGGCGCAGTATCAGGCTGGGCTTGAGGCGATAGGTGCGCTCGGTTTCGGAGAGCGGCAGCGAGTCGGCAGTGATAAACTCGGGCGCCGCGCCCTGCCAGAAGCCCACCACCGAGCGGCGCGGAATGCTGTACACCACAAACTCGCGCAGCGGCGCCACGGCCCGCGCCTCGGCCACCCGGCTACCGGCGTAGCCGGCTAGCAGCGCCACGCACCAGCCCGCCCAGGCCAGCCTTTTGGAGGATACAAACACACAGAATGCGGCGATGAGCAAATAAACCAGCAGCGCCTGGGCCTGGCTGAGGTGAATATTGCCGATAACGGCACTCGGCAGCAGCCGGCCGATGAGGAAAATGTACTCGTTGAACAGCCAGATGAGACCTTCGAAAACGTAGCCTATCGCCCGCGGCAGGTAATCGAGTACGGCATCGGCGGCCGCGGGCAGGGCTAGCCCGATGAATGCCACCAACCCTTTGGCCAGCAGCAGCACCACGCCCACGTACACGGCCAGGCTCGAAATGGGCACAGCTATCAGATTGGACAGCAGAAAATTAAACGGGAACTGGTGGAAGTAATACAGCCCCAGCGGAAACGTGGCTACCTGCGCCGCCAGCGACAGCGCTGTGAGCTGCCAGCTGGCATCGGCTAGCCAGGCGGCGGCGCGCCACGCCTTTTGGGCGGCCGGGGCGTGCCAGCTGCGGCGGTGGTCGAGCACAGCACTACGCGCATCGAGCCAGCCCCCAATGGTGGGTTGCAGGTATACGATGCTGAGCACGGCCAGAAAGGAAAGCTGAAACCCGACGTCGCAGAGCAGATACGGATTCCATAAAAGCAGCCCGAATGCCGCCGCGCTCAGCGTATTAAACAAGCTACTCTGCCGCTCCCAGGCCTGCCCGATGATGACGAGCGTGAACATGACCGTGGCCCGCAGCACCGACGCCGACAGCCCCGTGAGCAGGGCGTAGCTCCAGATGAGGGCCAGCCCCAGCCCGGCCGTGAGCAGGCGCCGCCGCAGCACCGCGCCGCCCAACGGCGCCCTAGCCAGCAGCCAGTGCAGGGCCGCAAACAGCAGCCCCACCTGCAAGCCGCTCACGGCCATGATGTGCGTGGTGCCGGTATTGGCGTAGGCCTGCTTGGTATCGTGGTCGATATCGTCCTTGAAGCCCAGCACCAGCGCCGTGCCCAGCGCATACTCGCGGTGGCTGGGCACGTAGCGGCGCAGCACGCCATCGAGCACGGCGGCGGTGCGCTGGCTCAGGGCCACGGCCCAGTTGAGGGGGGCGTAGCCCAGTACTTTATACTGGCTAGGGTGCACAAACTGCGAGTGGTAGACCTGGTGCGTTTGCAGGTAGCGGCGGTAGTCAAACTCGCCCAGGTTAGCGGGGCCTTTGCTCAATTCGGGCGCGCCCTGCACCAGCCACACGTCGCCGTAGCGCGGGGCGGGCACCGAATCGGCCGTTTCGTGGCGCGGCAGGCTGATGCGGATGCCACCGCTAGCCCGCCGCCAGCGCCCGGCTACCCGCACCGCCTGCACCCGCACGGTAGTGGCGAAGGTGTTGGCGCGCACCACGGGCGCCTCATCCACGGTGGCTTTATAGAACTCGATATGCGAAGCCAAGTGCCCGAGGTGGTCGGGCCGGCGGCTTTCCGTAGCGGCCTGGCTGCGGGCGAAGCCCAGCGCGGCCACGGCCAGCAGCCCTACTATACCGACTGCGTCGGTGGCGGCCGGGCTAGCCTGCCGCTGACTCCAGCACCACGCTAGCACGTAGGCCAGCACCAGGCCGGCTGCCCAGGGCGCGGCACTGCCCACCCAGTCTTGGCCCAGATACAGGTAGCCCGCCACGCCCAAAATAAAGGCCAGCGCCACGCGCAAAAAAGGAGCCGAGGACCAGGAAAGCATTGCGAAACAGAAGAAGCGGCCAGCTAGGACATACAAGAATAGCTACTATTCCCCCATCATCTTCTATTACGTACCCATATTCCCTGAAAAAAGCCCGTCGCTTCAGCAGCGGCGGGCCTTTTATTCACTTGGGCAAGCTATTACCCCAGCACCATCTGGTAGTGCTGAATGTCGCATTCGGCAAACATCTCCCCCACTTTGTGAAAACCCGTGCGCTCGTAGAGCGGGATGGCGCGCAGCTGAGCGTGCATATACACCTGAGCGGCATCAGGGGCCTCGGCACGAATGTCGGCCAGCACGCGGTGCACGAGGGCCTCGCCCACGCCTTGGTTCCGAAACTCGGGCAGCACGGCGAAGCGCTCTAGCTTCACGCCGTGGTCGGTGGGGCGCCAGCGGGCAGCGCCGGCGGGCTGGCCAGCCACCCTAGCCAGGTAATGGCGGGTAGTACCGGCGCGGTCGTAGGCGTCGTATTCAGCGTCGGCGGGCACATTTTGCTCGCCCACAAACACTTTTTCGCGAATGGTAAAGGCAGCGTCGAGGTCGCGTAGGTCAGTTATTTTCTCAATGGTGGTCATATAGTTTGCTGCCGGACTTGTCCAGTTCGGTAATTAAGCACTGCTATTCTTCTTTAAATTTGTTTCAACCGGAAAGCGTTAACAGTCGCGTAATCAGAGGATGGTAGCGCAAGATGCATAAAGGCCAGAGAATAAGTATCCACCTTGTTGTAGCGTGTCGCTACGCGATGAAACTATCTGAGGCAGCTGCATAACCGCTCGATGGGCTGGCACTGAGCGTAGCGCACCGGGTCGTAGGTGCGCGGCTGGCGGCGATAAGATGGGCGCGCCCACTTTTACTCCCTTCCCGGCCCAACGGCAGCGGCGCAATGCCCCTCTATTGCGCGTCCGTCAATAAGTACGGCATCCCCAATCATACTCCAGGCTGTTAATAAGCCCTGGCTACCCACAGCCACGCCAGTGTGCCGGGTATCATCCTGCCCGTAATAACCATAGAATACTGAGTGTAGGATGCAAAAGAGTACGCCGCACTGCACCTACGCCCCCACCCCCAGCGCGTGCTCTAAGTCCACAAGCAGGTCGGCCACCTCCTCGATGCCCACGCTCAACCGTATCACGCCGGGCGTAATGCCCAGCGCGGCGCGTTGCGCGGGCGTGAGGCCCCGGTGCGAGGTAGCAGCCGGGTACGAACACGACGAGGCTACGCCCGCCAGCGAGGGCGCCAGTGGAAAGAGTTTGGTTTTCTGAATAAAATCTTCCACGGCCTCCACCGAGTCATTGGCCAGCCGGATGCTAAGCATCCCGCCGTAGAGGCCGCCCAGCAGCTGGTGCGCGGCCAGGTCGTGGCCGGGGTGGCTTTCCAGGCCGGGGTAAAATACCTGGGCCACGGCCGGGCTGTCGGCCAGGAAGCGCGCCACAGTGAGCGCATTATCAGAGTGTTGGCGCATGCGCAGGCGCAGCGTTTTGAGGCCGCGCAGGGCTAGCCAGCTGTCCATGGGGGCCAGCATCAGGCCGAGGTTGGTAGCCAGGCGGCGCAGGTTTTTGTTGAGGGCCGGGTCGCGGGCCACTACTATGCCGGCCGTTACATCGGAGTGGCCGGCCAGGTATTTGGTCACCGAATGCCACACCATGTCGGCGCCCCAAACCAGCGGCTGCGTAAGCATGGGCGAGGTAAACGATGAATCTATGAGCAGCACAATACCCTCAGCCTGGCAGGCCTGGGCCAAACGCGGGCCGTCGAGCACCACCAGCAGCGGGTTGCTCAGCACCTCGGCCAATACCAGCTTGGTATTGGGGCGGCGGTGGCTCGCCACATCGTAGAGGTCAGCCAGCGGCACATAGCTTGTTTCGATGCCCAGGCGCGTCAATTCAGTAGAAAGCAGCACCACCGAGCCACCATAGAGTTCGGCGGGACACAGCACGTGGTCACCGGCCTGGCATACGGCCAGCACGGCGGCCAGCAGGCCGGCTAGCCCGGCGCCAGTGGCCACACCCCCACTAGCCCCTTCTAACTTGGCTACCTCGGCCACCAACTCGTCGGAGTTGGGGTGCTCGGAGCGCGAGTAGCCGTACATGCCCCCGTGGTCGGGGGCAGTGTAGTAGGTTTCGAGCTCGGCCAGCGAGCTGAATTTGAAGACCGAAGTCTGGTAAATCGGGGTGACTTTCGGGTGTATCGGGGTCAGGTCCATAGTAGGGCGAAGGTAGCGCTCAGGGCGCTTAAACTGCCGCTTTTACTGCGCACGGCGCACTTCGCTAGCCTCACTTTTTTCGGCAGTGTCGGCTTCCATCACGCGCTCAGCCTTGGCCGTGAGCGTATCGGGCATGAGGTGCTGCAAGGCCAGATTTTCGCGCGCAAATACGTCCATCAGCACAATGAGGTACGAAAGAAGCAGCGGCCCGATAACCAGCCCCACGATGCCAAAAATATCTACGCCCAGCGTGAGGCCCACCAGCGTCACCCAGGGGTGGATGTTGCCCATATACTTGCCCAGCTGGATACGCAACACATTGTCTACGTTAATAATAAGAATCACGCCTACCAGCAAAATGCCGATGCCCTGCCCATTGTGCCCCTGCGCAAACTGGTAGATGGCCGCCGGCCCCCACACCAGCGGCGTACCCAGCACCGGAATAAAAGCCATGAAGAAGGCTACTATCGTCCAGAACATAGCATCGGGCACCCCGAAAATAGCAAGAGTGGCGCCCGTGAGCAGCCCCTGCACCAGCGCCACAATGCCCTGACCCAGCACATTCGAGTTCACGTTGTTTTTGAGGGAGATGCTCAGCTCGTCCATCGTCTTTTCGCGGAAGGGCAAATAGCGGTGCAAACCGGCTAAGAAGACCTCTTCCTGCATAAAGAGGTAGTACATTGTGAAGAGCATCAGGCCCACAATCACAATTACGTTGAGCACGCTGCTGGCTAGGGTGGGTATCCACTGGCTCACGCGGGCGGCGCCCTGTTGCAGCAACTGGCGCACCTGGTTCTCCTGCGTCACCTGCATTCCTACCTTGCGCTCGACCGATTGCACAGCCTGCAAAATCTGGTCGGGGTGCTTGGCTAGCTCCGCTACCCGGTCGATGAGCAGCGAGGTGAGCGCAAAAAACGGAATCACCAGCACTACCACGGCAAAGAGCAGTAGCATTACTGTCACCAGCGCCCGGTTCCAGTGGCGCTTGTGCACCAGCGCCGTAAACCACGGCCGCAGCACCACATACAAAATGCCTGCACCCAAAAAGGCCGTCAGGTATTGCAAAAGCCCAAAAAAGGACAGCAGCCCCAACACCACCAGCGTGATGATGAGCAGCACAAAGCGCTGCCGGGGGGAATAAATATTAACTTCGGTAGTAGAGTGCGGCATAGCGCGGGCAAACGGCAAAAAGTGAATGAGTAGCTGGTGAACGAAATTTTTCCCCAAACGACTGGCTCCGCTAGCCTCTGGCGCACAAAAAAGCGTCCGCGCCGGCCTAAGCCAGCGCGGACGCTTCCAGATTCTTCTTTAAAAAGGGACTACGCTGAAGCCGACTCGGCCAGCACAATCACCTGGTTGCGCAGCACCTCCACGATGCCGCCGCTAATGTGAAACGTACCGCCACCCGCGCCCGTCACCGTTATATCGCCTTCTTTCAAGGCAGCAATTAGCGGAGCGTGGTTATTTAGCACTTCAAACGAGCCATCGGTGCCCGGAAACCGCACCGACGTAGCCTCGCCATCGTAAACTTTCCGGTCGGGGGTGATGATTTCTAAGTGCACTGCTTTGGAGTTATGAGTTAAAAGTTATGAGTCATGAGTTGTTAAAATGCTGGGTTTACCCAACTCATAACTGCTAACTCACAACTCATAACTCAAAATTACTTGGCCTCAGCCATCAGGCGCTCGCCCTTGGCCACGGCATCTTCGATGTTGCCCACCAGGTTGAAGGCCGACTCCGGGAGGTGGTCGTATTTGCCGTCGATGATTTCGTTGAAGCCTTTGATGGTGTCCTTGATGTCAACCAGCACGCCTTGCAGGCCGGTAAACTGCTCGGCCACGAAAAAGGGCTGCGACAGGAAGCGCTGCACGCGGCGGGCGCGGTTCACGGTTTGCTTGTCCTCTTCCGAAAGCTCGTCCATACCCAGGATGGCGATGATGTCCTGCAGCTCCTTGTAGCGCTGCAAAATCTCCTTCACGCGCTGGGCAGTGTTGTAGTGCTCGTCGCCCAGAATGGTGGCGTCCAAGATGCGCGAGGTCGAGTCCAGCGGGTCAACGGCCGGGTAGATGCCCAGCTCGGCAATTTTGCGGCTCAGTACCGTGGTAGCGTCCAGGTGAGCAAATGTGTTGGCCGGGGCCGGGTCAGTCAAGTCATCAGCCGGCACATACACGGCCTGCACTGAAGTAATTGAGCCGCGCTTGGTCGAAGTGATACGCTCCTGCATGGCACCCATTTCGGTGGCTAGGGTAGGCTGGTAACCTACGGCCGACGGCATCCGGCCCAAGAGAGCCGACACCTCCGAGCCCGCCTGCGTGAAGCGGAAGATGTTGTCGATAAAGAACAGGATGTCGCGGCCGGCACCGGTACCGTCGCCATCGCGGAAGCTCTCGGCAATGGTCAAACCCGACAGAGCCACGCGGGCGCGGGCTCCGGGAGGCTCGTTCATCTGGCCGAACACGAGGGTAGCCTGCGACTTCTCCATCTCCACCATGTCTACTTTCGACAAATCCCAGCCGCCCTCTTCCATCGAGTGCTTGAAGGCGTCGCCGTAGCGGATGATGTTGGCTTCGATAAATTCACGCAGCAAGTCGTTGCCCTCACGGGTCCGCTCGCCCACGCCGGCAAACACCGACAGGCCCGAGTAGGCCTTGGCGACGTTGTTGATAAGCTCTTGAATCAGAACGGTTTTACCTACGCCAGCCCCCCCAAACAAACCAATCTTGCCACCCTTTACATAGGGAGCGAGAAGGTCAATTACTTTGATACCGGTAAAGAATACTTCCGACGACGTGGCTAGCTCCTCAAACGCCGGGGCATGGCGGTGAATGGGCAAGCCGCCGGTGCTCACCGGCTGCGGAATGCCATCAATAGCTTGGCCGATAACGTTGAACAAGCGCCCTTTCACGCCGTCGCCGGTGGGCATCGTGATGGCGTGGCCCAGGCTGCGCACTTCGGCGCCACGGGTCATGCCCTCGGTCGAGTCCATGGCGATGGTCCGCACCCGGTCTTCGCCCAGGTGCTGCTGGCATTCCAGCATCACGACCTGGCCGTTTGCTTTGGTTACTTCCAGCGCGTCGAAGATGTTTGGAAGCTCGCCTGCGCCCGCGAAGCTCACGTCCACCACGGGGCCGATAACCTGGGTGATTTTGCCCGAATTCGCCATTTGGTTTTGTTTTACGAAGTTAAATCTTTTTGAGGGTGCAAAAGTACGCCCCAAACCCCTTTTTTCAAAGCTGAAGCTAACGTGAATACTAGCCCTGCCCTAGCCGCGCCGAATGTGACCTGCAGACCTAGCCCGCACACTTTTTTAATTTTTTTTTGCCCTAGCTCTTGCCTCGTATTATTCTCTTGCTACCTTTGCAATCCCGAACAGCACACCGCTCTACGGGAAATTGTCCGATGGTGTAACTGGCAACACGCTTGATTTTGATTCAAGAAAGTCCAGGTTCGAGCCCTGGTCGGACAACGTCGACACTGCTTGACAACTTAGCAAAGGCGCTGGCTTCTCCCCTCCGGGAGCAAGTTGGCGCCTTTCGCTTGTTATTTCTCTTCTCCCGCCTGTCATTCTGCACGCTTTGCGCAGAATGACAGGCGTTTTTGTTTCCCCTACCCGTTATGGACCCGCACGTTAAAATCTTCGCCGGCAGCGCTTCAAAAGCGCTGGGCCACAAAATTGCCGAAGCCTATGGCCAGCCGCTCGGCGAACTCACCCTGCAGCGCTTTGCCGACAATGAGCTAGGTCCCAGCTTCGACGAAAGCGTGCGTGGCTGCGAAGTTTTCCTCATCCAAAGCACCTTCCCCCCTAGCGAGCACCTCATGGAGCTGATGCTGATGGTGGACGCCTGCAAGCGTGCTTCGGCCCACAAAGTGAATATCGTGATGCCCTACATGGGCTATGCCCGCCAAGACCGCAAGGACAAGCCGCGCGTGAGCATCGGAGCCAAAGTGGTGGCCAATATTATCCAGAGCGTGGGCACCGACCGCCTGATGACCTGCGACCTGCACGCCGGCCAGATTCAGGGCTTCTTTGATATTCCGGTCGACCACCTCGACGGGGCCACCGTCACGGCGCCCTACATCAAGTCGCTGAACCTGGAGAACCTCATCTTCGCCTCGCCCGATGTGGGCGGCGTGGTGCGCACCCGGGCCTTCGCCAAGAAGTTTGGGGCCGAAATAGTGGTGTGCGACAAGATGCGCCTGCGGGCCAACGAAATTGCCTCGATGCAGGTAATCGGCGACGTGCGGGGCATGGATGTGGTGTTTGTGGATGACATGGTAGACACCGCCGGCACCATCTGCAAGGCCGCCGACCTGGTGATGGAGCGCGGCGCCAACTCGGTGCGCGCCGTTATCACGCACCCGCTACTGAGCGGGCCGGCCCACAGCCGCATCCGCGCCTCGGCCCTCACCGAGCTTATTACAACCGACACCATTCCGCAACGTGAGGAAAACGACAAGGTGCGCGTGATTTCGCTAGCCCCGCTTTTTGCCGCCGCTATCCGCAACGTGGTGACGCACGAGAGCATCAGCTCGCTGTTTAGCTAATTTGTGTCAGCCTACTTCGTCATCTTCTTTTTGCCAACGGCGCTCGCGTTAGTAGCTGCTGTTGTATTCTTCGTGGCAAAAGCTAGTACGACTTCGCAGAAGCTTAAGCGGCTATTTATGATATTCCTGGCTTTCATCGGTATTGCCCTGCTAGCTGTATTCTATCTTATAGTTGGTAGTATTGAGGTGGGGCTAGGCCGCGGCGACTTCTAAGTCCTAGTTGGCCCTTGCTATTCCCGCCCTGAATCCGTACCTTTGCGGCCCGTTTGGCAAGGGTTGCCCAGCGGATAATTCATTCCAAATCAACTTCTTTTATGAAAAGCCTGGAGATTGTAGGGTTTAAAAGAGCGAATCTCGGCAAGACGGATGCGAAAGCACTGCGCCTCGACGCCCAAGTGCCTTGCGTACTGTATGGTGGTACCGACACGGTTCACTTCTCGGTACCGGCCATTCTGTTCCGCGAATTGCTGTACACCCCGGAGGCTCACATTGTGGACCTGAACGTGGAAGGCGCACATTTCCGCGCTATTGTGCAGGACGCCCAGTTTCACCCCGTGAATGAGATGCTGCTGCACGTTGACTTCCTGGAAATTCAGGATGGCAAAGAAGTACGCATGGATATCCCCGTGAAATACATCGGCGTTTCGCCGGGCGTATTGGCCGGTGGCAAGCTAGCCAGCAAAATCCGCAAGGTGAAGGTAAAGGCATTGCCCGAAAACCTGCCCGACTACGTAGAAGTTGACATCAGCACCCTCGAGCTAGGTAAGTCGGTGAAAGTAGGCGCGGTAAAACCCACCAACTACACCATTCTGACCAGCGAGCAGGCCCCGATTGCTACCGTAACCGTACCGCGCGCCCTGAAAGGCGAGCTAGCCGGCAACAAGTAAGGTTAATTCACGAATTCGACCGGAATTTTCCAGATTAATCGGATTTCGTGAAGTAGAAAAGGCCGACCAATTAGATTGGTCGGCCTTTTTTTGCAGGCATAATGGCGCTGGAAATGCCAGCTGGCAATTGATTATCTTCGTTCGCACCTACAAAAGCCGCGTAATCCGAAAAATCTGGATGAATTCGTGGTTCAGACAATGAAATTTCTGATTCTTTGCCTTGGTAATATTGGGCCTGAGTACGCTGATACTCGCCACAACATCGGGTTTATGGTGGCTGACTACTTAGCCGCTAAATTTGAGGCGCCACGCTTTGAATTGGGTCGTCATGCCTTCACAACCGGGTTTAAGAGCAAGGGTCATACCTACGTGCTGGTGAAACCTACCACGTTTATGAACCTCAGCGGCAAGGCTGCCGCGCACTGGCTCAGCACCCTGAAAATAACGCCAGAGAATATGCTGGTCGTGACCGACGACCTAGCCCTGCCCTTCGGCAAGCTGCGCCTGAAAGGCCAGGGCTCGGCAGGCGGCCACAATGGCCTGAAAGATATTCAGGCTACGCTAGGTAGCGACGTATATGCGCGCCTGCGTTTCGGCGTCGATGCCAATTTCTCGAAAGGCCGGCAAGTTGATTATGTGCTAGACCCTTTCTCGGCCGATGAGCGCATTGATTTGCCTCTGCGCATTGAAAAAGCCGGCGAGGCCGTGCTGGCTTTTGGCGCGCTGGGCCTGGATAGGGCGATGAACATTGTTAATGTGAAATGAAAAGGGCCGACGCTGCAATGCAGCGTCGGCCCTTTTCATTTCCGTTACTTTGGCGTTTATTATAAAATCGGACTACCATTGCGCACTGCGCTGCCAGGCTGCATAAGCGCTAGGGTACCATCGGCATTCTCGGCCAATAATAGCATGCCCTGGCTTTGGATGCCCTTAATTTCGCGGGGCGCCAGGTTGAGCAATACCATGGCCTGCTGACCAATTAGTGCTTCGGGAATAAACGACTCGGCAATGCCGCTTACGATGGTGCGCTGGTCGAGGCCGGTATCGATGGTCAGCTTCAGCAGCTTCTTGGTTTTGGCGACTTTTTCGGCGGCAATGATGGTACCGATACGCAGGTCCATTTTGCCAAAATCGTCGAAGCTGATATTTTCCTTCGCGGCCGCTACCGGTGTGTTGGCTAGCACGTTGGCTTGCTTGGTATCGAGCAGCTTCTGCACTTGGGCATTCACTACGGCATCGTCAATTTTGGCGAAGAGCAAGGCGGGTTCTTGCAGCTGGTGGCCAGCGGACAACTGCTCGGCGCGGGCCGCGCTAGCCCAGTCGCCGGGCTCAAAGCTGAGCATGGCGGCCAGCTTGGCCGCCGACTCGGGCAAAAACGGCGTGAGTAGCGGCACCAGTGCCGCCGCCACCTGCAAAGCCACGTGCAGCACCGTACCGGTGCGCGCCGCGTCGGTGTTGATTGATTTCCAGGGCTCGGTTTCGGCCAGGTATTTATTGCCAAGGCGCGCTAGGTTCATCACCTCCGCTAGGGCATCGCGGAAACGGTAGTTTTCGATGAGGTCACCCACGCGGGTCGGAAATTCGGCTACTTGCCGGAATACCTCTTCGTCTATTTCCCGCAACTCACCCCTAGCCGGCACTTTACCATCGAAAAATTTCTGGGTGAGAACGGCAGCACGATTTACGAAATTGCCAAGTGTGGCCACCAGCTCATTGTTATTACGCGCTTGGAAGTCCTTCCAGGTGAAGTCGTTATCCTTGGTTTCGGGCGCATTGGCGCACAGCACGTAGCGCAGCACATCGGCCTGGCCGGGGAAATCGGCTAGGTACTCGTGCAGCCACACGGCCCAGTTGCGCGAGGTGCTGATTTTATCACCTTCGAGGTTTAGAAATTCATTGGCGGGCACATTATCGGGCAGAATATATTCGCCGTGCGCCTTCAGCATTACCGGGAAAATAATGCAATGAAAAACGATATTATCCTTGCCAATAAAATGCACCAGCTTGGTTTCGGGGTCCTGCCAGTATTTCTCCCACTCGTTGGGGAAGCCTTCCTTGGTAGCCGAGATGTAGCCGATAGGCGCATCGAACCACACGTACAGCACTTTACCTTCGGCACCGGGCACCGGCACGGGCACGCCCCAGTCGAGGTCGCGGGTTACGGCGCGGGGGTGCAGGCCCTGGTCAATCCACGACTTACATTGGCCGTAGACGTTGGTTTTCCAATCGTTTTTATGGCCTTCGATTATCCATTCGCGCAGCCAGGGCTCGTACTGGTCGAGGGGCAAAAACCAGTGTTTGGTATCGCGCAGCACCGGCGTGTTGCCGCTGAGCATAGAGCGCGGATTAATTAACTCGGTCGGGCTGAGCGAGCTGCCGCAGCGCTCGCACTGGTCGCCGTAGGCGTTTTCATTGCCGCAATTGGGGCAAGTGCCCACCACGTAGCGGTCGGCCAGAAACTGGCCCGCCTGCTCGTCGTAGAGCTGCTGCGTAGTTTGCTCAATAAATTGACCGGCTTCGTATAATTTCTTGAAAAAGGCGCTCGATACTTCGGCGTGCGTTTCGGAGGAAGTGCGCGAATACACATCAAACGACACGTTGAAATCGCGGAAGGAATCGCCGATAATTTTGTGGTATTTGTCGACAATTTGCTGCGGCGTAACCCCCTCTTTCTGAGCCCGAATGGTGATAGGCACGCCGTGCTCGTCGGAGCCACAAATAAATTTAACGTCGCGGTTTTGAGCGCGCAGGTAGCGCACATAAATATCGGCCGGCAAATATACCCCCGCTAAGTGCCCAATGTGAACAGGACCGTTGGCATAAGGCAGGGCGGCCGTTACGGTGTAGCGCTTTGGTAGTGAATTCATTACGAGTAGGTAGGCACCATTATTAATTAAGCTTTGATTTACACCGAACAATGCGTAGGTTTGGCTTAAATTGTAAATAGGCCGAAAGAAGAAAAATAATTATTCGGAAAAAGGCAGAAAATAGCGTCGGGATTCTAACAAAAAATATAAAAGGCCGTTTGCCAATTAGTTAAACTGAGGACTTTGCCAGCAATAATTTTTAGCTAGTTTTCCCGAATTACTTCTTTACCAAAATCCTGTTTACTCATGCCTAAAAAAAGCAGCGCGGATACGCTGGCTCCGGCCGCACCCGCCAAACGCACGCCGGAAGAAAAAGCGCAACGCAAAGCGGACAAGGCTGGCCGCCGAGCCACTAAATCGCTCAACGAAGACCACGCCGAAAAGAAGGCTAGCCAGAAACAAACCCTCAAATCGGCCGCCAAGCAGCTGCAAAAAGAGCTGGATGCGCGCATGAATGAAGTGGTGGACCGCATCCGCAAAGAAACGAAGGCCAAGCTGAAAGAAGTGGTAAAGGAAGCCACGCGCCGCCTCGACGTGGACACCGAGCGCATGTTTGAGCAGGCGCTGCACACCATTGTACGCCATTACGACTCCATTGCGCCGGGCCGCACCACCGACATTAACTTGCCCGCGCCGGCGAGCGAGCACGCTGCTGCGCCGGGCAAAGAAAAAACGACCGACAAAACCAGTGCCTCGCGCAAAGCGAGTGCCGCCGAGCCGGCGCCAATCGCCGAAAGCATTCCAGCTAAGAAGCGTGCCGGCCGCCCCACAGGCAGTACGACCAAACCCGCCACCAGCGCGGGGCGGGGCGCGGGCCGCCCCAAGCGCCAAGCCACGCCGGAGACAGCCTCTGCCGAGTTGAGCACGCCGACGGGCACCAGCAACGACAGCGTAGCCGTAGATAACGCCTAGTTTATACCCCCGTAACTTCCCACAGATAGGGATGGAAATAGTGGAGGGGCCGTTGCCATTGCGGGCAACGGCCTCTTTTTGCGTAGGCTAGGGCCGACGCAGGGTGTCGGGTATCGACTGGTCGATGCGCTGCATGCGGGTTTCGTTGGTTGTGTTGTTGGCGTCGTTGGTGTTGAGGGTTTCGGGGCGCTTGAGGCGGTTGATATCGGAAGCCTGCTCGCCAAGACGCATAACGTTAGGGGTGGCGTCGGGCACGGGTGTGCGGGCGGCGGTGCCGCGCGGTGCATTGGCGTTGTAGATGGCGCGGCGGTCGGCATCGGTCGTGACTTCGGTGGGCACGGCACGCGGGGAAGCGTTTTCGGTAGTAAGCTCGGAAGCTGAGCAGGATGCCAGGGCTAGCGGCAACGCCAGGCTAACGGCGCGCAAGGAGAATCGGAAGAACATGCCAAATAGCAAAAAAGGCGGCCCAAAACGGGCCGCCTTTCATCTAACGGATTGCGGGCGCGGTAGTTGGCGCTATTTTTTGGGCTCGAATACGAGCGCATTGCCATCCATGCAGTAGCGCTGGCCAGTGGGCTTGGGGCCGTCGTCGAAGACGTGGCCGAGGTGGCCGCCGCACTTGGCGCACACTATCTCGTCGCGGCTCATACCGAAGCTTTCATCCGACTTTACCTTGACGCTAGTCACCGTGGCGGGGGCGAAGAAGCTGGGCCAGCCAGTACCTGAGTCGAACTTAGTAGCGCTGACAAACAGTAGGTTGTGGTCGGCGGCGCAGTAGTAGGTGCCGGCCGCGTGGTTGTCGTGGTACTTGCCGGTGAAGGGCCGCTCGGTACCTTCTTCGCGCAAGATATAGTATTGGTCGGGCGTGAGTTGCTTCTTCCATTCGGCATCGGTTTTCACGATGGGAAACTCGCCGGGCTTGCCCGTAACGGGCTGGGGCTGCGGGTATTTGGCGGTGGTGACGGTGGCACCTTTGGGGCCAGCGGGCACGGCGGCCACGGTTTGGGGCTGGTCGGCATGGCTTTGCGAGCAGGCGGGCGACAGGGCGGCCACACTCAGGAGCAAGGAAAGCAGGGAGAGACGCATGAGAAAACGAAAGGCTAGCGGGAAAAGAATTACCTCTCTAACAAACGTAAAAGCCAGCGCGTTCGGATGCCGGTATCGCCGGGGCCGCAGCGGGCAGGCTAGCGGGGCAGCGTTAAAATCCACGCACTCAGTCGGAACGTTTGACGGGCCGGCTAGCGTTGATTTTCAGGATAATAAAAACGCAACTCGGTTTTGTAGTAGAAACTCCGTACCTTTGCGGCCGCAAAAACATACGTATGACCCAGAACATTCGGAATATCGCCATCATTGCCCACGTTGACCACGGCAAGACGACTTTGGTGGATAAGATTATCCACGCCTCCAAGATTTTCGACGCCCACCAGCAGTTCGACGACCTCATCCTCGACGATAATCCGCTGGAGCGCGAGCGCGGCATTACCATCGTATCGAAGAACGTGTCGGTACGCTATAATGGCGTAAAAATCAACATTATCGATACCCCTGGTCACGCCGACTTCGGCGGTGAGGTAGAGCGCGTGTTGAAGCTAGCCGACGGCGTACTGCTGCTCGTGGATGCCTTCGAAGGCGCCATGCCGCAGACCCGCTTCGTGCTGGGCAAAGCCATCGACCTGGGCCTGAAACCCATTGTGGTGGTGAACAAGGTGGACAAAGAAAACTGCCGTCCCGACGAGGTACACGAGCAGGTTTTCGACCTTATGTTCAACCTCGGGGCTACCGAAGACCAACTTGATTTCGTGACGCTGTACGGCTCGTCGAAGCAAGGGTGGATGAGCACCGACTGGCGCGTAAAAACCGACAACCTCATTCCGCTGCTCGACGCAGTGGTAGCGTCCATTCCGGCCGCGCCGGTGCTGGAGGGCACGCCCCAAATGCAGATTACGTCGCTCGACTACTCGGCGTTCGTTGGTCGTATCGCCATCGGCCGCGTGCACCGCGGCACGCTGAAAGAAGGCTCGAACATGAGCTTGATGAAAGCTGATGGCAGCGTGAAGAAAGTGAAAGTGCGGGAGCTGCACGTGTTTGAAGGCCTGGGCCGCGTGAAAGTGGACCAGGTGAGCAGCGGCGAAATCTGCGCCGTATCGGGCATCGAAGGCTTCGACATTGGGGACACCCTAGCCGACGCCGACAACCCCGAGCAGCTCGAGCGCATCAGCATCGACGAGCCGACGATGAACATGCTGTTCACCATCAACAACTCGCCGTTCTTCGGCAAAGAAGGTAAGTTCGTGACTTCGCGTCACTTGCGTGACCGTCTGTTTAAAGAAACTGAGAAAAATCTCGCCCTGCGCGTAGAGACAACCGATAAGGAGGACACCTTCCTGGTGTTTGGCCGCGGTATTCTTCACTTGTCGGTACTCATCGAAACGATGCGTCGCGAAGGCTACGAGCTGCAGGTAGGCCAGCCCCAGGTGTTGTTCAAAGAAGACGAAAACGGCAAGCGCCTCGAGCCTATCGAGCTGCTGGTAGTGGACGTGCCCGAGGAATCGGCCGGCAAGGTTATTGAGCTGGTGAGCATGCGCAAAGGCGAAATGAGCATCATGGAGCCCAAGGGCGACTTGCAGCACTTAGAGTTCAGCATCCCGTCGCGCGGCCTTATTGGCCTGCGTAACAACGTGCTGACGGCCACCGGCGGCGAGGCCATCATGAACCACCGCTTTGTGGACTATGAAGAGCACAAAGGCCCCATCCCCGGCCGGATTGCTGGCTCGCTGATTTCGCTGGAAACTGGCCCCGGTACCGCCTACACCATCGATAAGATGCAGGACCGTGGCTCATTCTTCGTGGACCCAGGTGAAGAGGTGTACGCTGGCCAGGTTATCGGCGAGCATACCCGTCCTAATGACTTGACCATCAACATTCAGAAGGGCAAAAAGCTGACCAACATGCGTGCCTCGGGCACGGATGACAACGCCAAAATCGTACCTAAGCGCCAGTTCTCGCTGGAAGAAGCCATGGAATACATCCAGAAGGATGAGTACCTGGAAGTAACGCCGAAGTCGGTGCGGATGCGCAAGATTCTGCTTGACGAAAACGAGCGCCTGCGCTACGCCAAGACGGCCGAATAGACCGCAGATTTAACGGATTTAACTGATTGCGTGGATACGCTCGCTGCGCGAGCTGACTATGTGGGAGGTATGGGAAAGGCTGCCTTTGGGCAGCCTTTCTTTGTTTTTAGTAAGTAGCTTACTTGTTTTTTTATGAGTTCTTTAACTGACTTTGTTCAGCTTTTCAGTCTTGCTGATGCGGCTGCTACGCAGCGTATCGAGGCCCGGCTAGCCTTGGTGCTGCGCGACCCGGCGGCTTACCAAGCGCAGTATGCCGATGAGCTAGCCGAGCGCGGCATCGAAACCGCATTGCCCGCTCAAGAGCTGCGCGATGTAGCTCTCATCGACGCCCTGCTGAGCGAAGACTTGCTGTGGGAGAGTGACCCGCAAGACCCGCTGGCCGACACGGCCGAAGGCCTCAGCGATATTTTGGTGCAGCAGGGCCGGCCCGAGCGCGTGCGCGTGGCCAGCACCCGGGGGGCTAGCGGCCCCGAGCAGCTCGATGCACTGCAAGACGCCTTGGAGCTGCTTGGCCTGGCGCTGGTGCTGCTCACGCTTGATAGCGACCTGTATCCGCTAAGTCTGGTGGCCGATGAGCAGGCCGAGGAAGCTCGCCAACTTGCCCAGGAGTTAGGGTTTGAGCTGGCGGTTTATTAGGGTTCGGGCTGGGTGGTTCGTTGTGGCTAGAGTGGCGGTGGTAGTTTAGCGCCCGCATTTCCTTAGCCATATAATGAAACACTTTTTACTGTCTTTTACCACCTTGTTTTTGCTAGGGTCCGCAGGGCGGGCGCAGGGCTTGCTCTCGACCATGAACGACAACCCACAGCCGGGCGAGTTCCGGCTGTCGGAGGAGGAGTTTGGGAACACCTACGGCTTCAACGACACGGCCCAGGCAGTTATCCGGCTCTACTACCGCAAGTGGAGCGCGGGGCGGCGCATCATGTACATCGCGGGCGTTCCGGCGGCGCCGGTGGTGGCTGTGGGCCGGCACTACGAAACCGGTCCGTATGGCGTGGGCGTCAATTACCAGAAGTATTACTACGACCCTTGGGTGGCGCCGGTGGTGTACAGCCTGCTGGCGGGGTCGGTTTTCGGGTTTATCAAAGCCACGAAGTGGAACCGGCGCCACCTCTACCAGACCATTCGCGCATACCGCACCACGCACCGCCTGCCGGCCCAGGTGACGCCTGCTTTGCTAGCCAACTCCCTGGCTTATTGACCCTAGCCGCGCTGGCGCACGGCCTCGAAGGTGAGCACGGCCGCCGCCACGCTCACGTTGAGCGAGTCGAGCACGCCGCGCATGGGAATGATAACGGTTTCGTCGCAGGCGGCGCGGGTAGCGGGCGTGAGGCCGTCGGCCTCGGTGCCGAGCACCAGCGCGGTGGGGCCAGTGAAGCTAGCGGCGGTATAATTCTTGGCGTCGTCGGCCAAGGCGGCGGCGAAGGTGCGGATGCCTTTCGCTTTCAGAAAAGCCAGCACCTCGGGCATCGGTGCGGCCACGGTGGGCACCGTGAAGATGCCGCCGAGGCTAGCCCGAATGACATTGGGATTGTAGAGGTCAGTGCGCGCATCGCCCACCAGCACGGCGTGGGCGGGCGCGGCATCGGCGGTGCGTAGGATGGCACCGAGGTTACCGGGCTTTTCCACGGCTTCGAGCACGATAACCAGCGGGTTTTCGGGCAGCACCAACTCGGCTAGGGTACGGCTAGGGGTGTGCAGCACGGCCAGCACGCCGTCGGAGCGCTCGCGCACGGCCAGCTTGGCAAACACGGCGGCACTCACGGGCAGGTACTCGTAGGGGCGCGGCACGAGGCGGGCCGGCTCGGCCAGCTGCTGCGCCAGCTCGGCGCCGGCCAGCTCTTCGCACACGAAGAGCGTGGCCACGGCCCAGCCGGCCTGGCGGGCGTTGGTGAGCTCGCGGTAGCCCTCGACCAGCGTGAGACCCTGGCGGCGGCGCTCGGCCGATTTTTCCTGAAGGCGCAGCACGTCCTTGATGCGCGGGTTGTGCAGGCTGGTAATGCGGTCGGGCTGGGATGGGCGGGCGGCAAACATGCCACGAAGGTACTTACTTGGGGGAGGAGGTGCGGGAGCCTTGAAGCAATGAAAAGGAACAGTAGGGCGTGACTGGGCAAGGAAACGCAGCTTTTAAGCCGTTTTTTAAGGGCGTACCTTTGGCTTTTCGGGCGAGCTGGCATTTTTCACCTGCTCGTTATTTCATCTTCTTAGCTCCTCCCCTACTTGGCCCTTCGGCTCAATACCAAGATTCTGCTCGGCTTTGCGATTGCGCTGTCGGTGCTTATGGCCACGTCCATCACCTCGTACGTGGCCATTCAGCAGCTCAGCCGCTACACGCGGCTGGTCGAGCACTCGTACCAGGTGCTGCGCCAAACCGGCGACCTGCGCATCAGCGTGCGCGATGCCCAGAGCGGCGTGCGCAACTACCTGCTGCTGGCCGACACAACCTACCTGGCCACCTATCGCCGCAACGCGGCCCTGATGCAGCACGAGGCGCGCACCCTGCACACGCTGGTGGCCGACGATGCGGCCCAGCACGCTAGAGCCGACTCGCTGCGCCAGCTCGTGGCCCAGCAGCTGCGCGAGCTAGCCACGTTTCGCACTTTCGCGCCCACCCCGCCGGCGGCCCAGTCGCTGCAGCTGAGCGAGCAGGGGCCGCTGCGCATCCTGAAGGGCGTGATGACGCGGGTGCGCTCGTATGAGGAAACGCTGCTGCAAAAGCGCAACCAGCAGCAGTCACTGTTTCAGAAGCTGGCCCCGTCGGCTATCATCGTATCGGCGGTACTAGCCGTTATTATCGTGCTGTGGCTGTTTCGGAAAATAGTGGGCGAGCTGCGCGCCAACGACGATTTGCGCCAGCAGCTCACCCGCACCAACCTCGACACCGCCCAGCGCATCCGAGCCATGGAACACCTCACCCGGCAGGTGGTGCAGGGCGATTATAAGGTCAAAATAAGTGACCCCGGCCAGCAGCACGACCGGCTAGCCTCGCTGGGCGCGCTGCTCAACCAGATGACCCAGGCGCTCGACACGGCGTTCGGGGCGTTGGAAAACCGCAACAAGGAGCTCGACCAGTTTGCCTACGTGGCCTCGCACGACCTGAAGGCGCCGCTGCGGGGCCTCAGCACCATTGTGCAGTGGATAGAAGAAGAGCTGGATGCCGAGCTGTCGCCCCAGCTGCGCACCTACCTGGGCCAGATGAAGGGCCGGCTAGCCCGCCTCGACGACCTCATCAACGGCCTGCTGGCCTACGCGCGGGCTAGCCGCACCGAGCGCCAGCTCGGCCCCGTCGACACCGCCCAGCTGGTGCGCGAGGTGGCCGAGCTGGTGGTGCCGCCCGAATTTACCCTCGACCTGGCCCCCGGCCTACCTACCTTTGTGGCCGACCGCCTGGGCTTGCAGCAGGTCTTTACCAACCTGTTCAGCAATGCGGTGAAGTACTACGCCGGCCCCGCCGGCCAGGGCCACATCGCGGTGAGCGCCGAGGACCTGGGGCGGCACTACGCGTTTCGGGTGCAGGACAATGGCCCCGGCATTGCGCCCGAGCACCACCACAAGATATTTCTGCTCTTCCAAACCCTGCGCGACCGCCACACCGCCGAAAGCACCGGCATCGGCCTAAGCATCGTGAAAAAGCTCATCGACGACCAGCACGGCAGCATCCGTGTCGAGTCGGCGCTGGGGCAGGGCGCGGCGTTCCTCTTTACCTGGCCCAAGGGCGGGGCGGCCGGCTAGCTCACCTTTTTGCTTATTTCGTATGACTCCCGATTCCTTTCTTACTACCGCCGACACTGCGTCGGCCCGTTCGGTTTTGCTGGTCGAAGACGACATTTTTGACACCATGACGGCGCAGAAGTCCTTCGCTCGCTTCAGCGTGCCGCACGTGCTGCACACGGCTTTCAACGGCGAAGAGGCGCTGGATATGCTACTGGGCCGCCGGGGCACGCCCGCCATCGCGCCCCTGCCCGAAGTCATTTTGCTCGACCTGAACATGCCCCGCATGAACGGACTGGAGTTTCTGGCAGTCGTGCGCGCCACGCCCGAGCTGGCGCACCTGCCGGTGTTCATCACCACTACCTCGGCCCTCGACCCCGACCGCGAGGCGGCCGCCCGCCTGGGCGTGAGCGGCTACATTTTGAAGCCCCTCGATTTTGCCAGCGGCGGCGACCTGGCCGATAGCCTGAGCCTGCTCGAGAAATTACTTAAGTAGCTAGCGGCCAAGCCATTTTTTGGCCTTTCCGGCAAATGTGGGGCTAGCCACCGGGCGGGGCACTTTTGGCGGCCGCAGCGGCGTTAGGCGGGCACTGGCCGCAGTTGGCCAGCATGGTGTTTATTTGCCTGCATGAAACTTTCGTTCGTTGCGATGCTGGGCCTGGGGCTGAGTGCCGCCTGGGTGCCGGCCTCGGCGCAAGATGCGCCGCGCCAGCTTGGCGGGGCCCCTGTGGTGCCGGCCCCCGCGCCGCGCCAGGCGGCGCCCGCCCCCCGGCAGCTCGATGCCGTGCCCGCCCCTAGCCCGGCCCCCGCACCCGCCGTGGCCGCCGACTCGACGCGCCCGGCGCCGATGGCTACCAGCCCGGCCGCTAGCCCCGCGCCCGCGCAGCCCGCCGCCCCGGCCACGCCCTTCAACCGGCCCTACATCATGGGGGGCTCTACGCAGCCTACGCGCTACCAGGTGGGCCTCAAAAATGGCGCGGTGTACAATGTATCCGATGTGGAGGTGAAGCAGCCGTTGTTTGGGCGCAACTTTTTGCTGCTCGATGGCCAGCGCCGCGTCGAGCTGAGCGAGGTGGGCTTCTACGAAAATGAGACCGGCCACTACGTGCGCACCACCCTGCCGCGCTCGTCGCGCGAGGCCACCCTGCGCCGCGAAAAAACCGGCCGCATCAGCCTCTACGCCACCTACAATACCAGCTACGCGCCGGGTGGCGGCTACGGCATGCCGGGCTACGGCTACGGGGGCTTTGGCTACGGCGGTTTCGGCGGCTCGCCCTACGGCGGCTACCGCACCACCAAAACCGAGTATTTCTCGAAAGACAACGGCCCCATTCAAAACCTGAACGCCCGTAACCTGGCCTTGGCCACTACCGACAACGCCGGCGCGCAGGCCCTGCTAGCCCAGGCCCGTCGCTACCAGACCTCCACCACCATCGCCTACGTGGCGGGCGGCGCGCTCTTAGCCTACGGTCTGCTGCAATCCTTTCAGGCCAATAGTAACGGCATTTCGGCCATCACCTACGCGGCCATTCCGGTGCTCATTGTGCCGCTGATATTCCAGAGCAAGCAGGCCTCGGCCCAGCGCCAGGCCATCGCGCTTTATAACAGCGGCGGGCTGCGGTAATTTGGGGAAGAAGGAATAGGGCAGGATAATGCGGTAGCAAGACACCTTGGTGTTAATCCAAAACGTACGTCATGCTGAGCTTGCCGAAGCATCTTGTTAGGGTCGTTGGGTTACTGCCTTTGCGGTACGAGCAAGATGCTTCGGCAAGCTCAGCATGACATACGCTTTTCTAAGGCAATGCTAGTCAGGGCACCTGACCAGTTTCTTCTTCCTCACCTATTTCCCCTCTTCATGCCTTCTCCCCGCCAAGCGGCGCCCGCCAATACTGCCGATTTTGCGGCCCGTCAGGCGTTGGCGATGCTAGCCCACCAGCGGCTGTGCGCCGAGTATGGGGCGCCGTTTTTCTTTTTTAGTGATAAGGACCCGCTGAGCGAGCTCATCAGCGCGCTGCTCTCGCACCGCACCAAAAACGCCGACTCGCACCGCGCCTACCAGCAGTTGCGCGCCACCTTCCCGACCTGGGAAGACGTGCGCGACGCGCCCACGCTCGATGTGCAGCGGGCCCTCAGTGCCTGCACCTGGCCCGAGCAAAAGGCGCCCCGCATCCAGGAAGTGCTGCGGGAGGTGAGTCGCCGCTGCGGCGATGAAAACCTGCCGCCCTGCTCGCTCGATTTTTTGGCCGATAAATCGATTCCCGAAGCGCGGGCCTGGCTCGAAAGCATCAGCGGCGTGGGGCCCAAAACGAGCGCGGCTACGCTGCTTTTCAGTAAGCTGCGCCTGCCGGCCATGCCCGTCGATAGCCACCACCACCGGGTGGCGCAGCGGCTAGCCCTCATCGGGCCCAAGGTGGGCGAAGGCCCGGCGCACGCGCTGCTGGCCGCCCTGCTGCCGCCCGACTGGACGGCCCAGCAGGTGTATGACCACCACGAGGCCCTCATGTACCACGGCCAGAAGTGCTGCTACTACTACCAGCCGGCCTGCGGGCGCTGCATCATGCGCGATGTGTGCCCGGTGGGACAAGCAACTGTAGGCAGCACGTAGCCGCCGCCTCACTCCTGCTCCTCTTGATTCTTCACCTCCAGGCCAAGCCCAACGCCCGCCGCACCCAGTTGCTGCCCGGCCCTGCGGGCCGCTGGGTGGTGCGCCTGGCCGCCCCGCCCCAGGATGGCCAGGCCAACGCCGTGCTGCTAGCCTTTTTGGCCGAGCTATTTGGTGTGCCCAAGCGCGCTGTGCAGCTGCTAAGCGGCCACACCGCGCCCTTCAAAAAGGTAGCAATTGACGGCCTGAGCGAGGAGGCCGGCGCGGCCATACTGGCTCGTTACTGCGCCGGGGCAGGCCAGTGAGGCTATTTCTTGCGCTTCCAGCGGTAGTAGCGGCGGTACCAGGAGGCTGTCTTTTTGAACAGGCTGCTGGCCGACTCGTGCGGGAACATGTTGATGCGGAAAATCTGCATCCGGTCGTCTTCCAGGTGCATGCCGCCGCTGTCGGTGGCCACGGCGTAGGTGAAGCCGGCCTGCTGCGCCAGGCGCTTGGTTTCGGCATTAAGGTCGCCGTAGGGGTAGGCGAAGGACAGGACGCTGATGCCCAGGCGACGCTCTAGCTCGGCCTTGCTCTGGGCTAGCTCGTGGGCGACCGCAGCGGCGGGCAGGCTAGCCAGGTGCGGGTGCGTGAGGGTGTGCGCCCCGATTTCCCAGCCCGCCGCCACGAAGGCTTGCTTCTGCGTTTCGCTCATAAGGTCGGCGCGGGGCTCGGTGGGGTCCACGGCGAGGTCCCACTGGTTGTGGCGCACGTCAAAATCGCCGAGCAGGTACAGCACGCCCCGGTAGCCGTATTGCTGCATCAGCGGCAGCAGGTTGGTATAGTTATCGAGGTAGCCGTCGTCGAACGTGAGCACGATGGGCCGGCGCGGAAACTCGGCCAGCGGCCGGCGGCCACTGGCAAAATCCTGGTAGTCCTGGAAGGTAATGGGCGTGATATTGTGGCTTTTGAAGTAAGCTAAGTGCTTGGCAAAGTTGTCCTTTGTGACAAAAATCTGGTGCTTGGTGGCGATGGGCGCGTCCGGAATTTTATGATACATGAGCACCGGCATGAAGTCGGGCACGGCCAGCGCCATGCGCGCCGACTCGTACACGCCCAGCACCCGCCGGGCCACGCTAGCCAGGTCGTAGTCGGCCCCCACCCGCTGCGCCAGGGCCGGCGCCACCCGGTGCGGCCGGGCCAGAAAGGCCCGCGCATCGGCTAGCACCGGGGCCGGGTCGAAGGCCGCCGCGGGCTGCTGCCGGGCCGAGATGTCGCCAAAGTTGGAGGCCGCTGCGGCGGGGTAGCTCGCCAGGGTCACGGGGCCGGCGTAGAGGGCCTCGCCCAGCGCCAGCACAGCGCGGCCGGCGCCCAGCGCCTCCATTGCCACGCGCCCGGCCCCGATGATGAGGTCGGTACGGCGCAGCCAGCCCGCCACGTCGTCGGTGAAGCCGATGACCTCCATGCGCTCGCCGTACTGGCTTTGCAGTTGGGTGAGCGCGGCTTTGCCGGCGGCGGGCAGCTGCTCGAGCTCGCCGCCGATGAGCGTGATGCGCAGCTGCGGAAACTCGTGCAGCAGCGGCGGAAATACGTGCTGAAGTAGCGCCGCCGCCCGCTCGCCCTTCGGCCCGTTGAAGCGCCCGATGAAGGCTAACCGGAGGGGATTAGAAGTTAAAAGGGAAGAGGTAAGAGTTAATTCTGACGCAGCAGCAGCTGCCTTTTCAAAATTAACTCTTACCTCTTCCCTTTTAACTTCTAACTCTTCACCAAAGGCTATCCCATTGGGCACCACCACTATTTTTGCCGGGGCCATGTTCACTTCTTCGCGCAAGTGCTCAGCCAGGTTTTCGCAAATGGCGATGACTTTCTGGCCGTAGATATCGAAGAGCGACGTAGACGTGTGCAGGTGCTGGCGGCCGTGCACGGTGCTCACCAGCGGTACCCCTAGCCCGCGCAAGGCAAAGTAACTGACCCAGCTGGCGGCCCGCGAGTGGGCGTGCACTACGTCGATACTGTGCCGGCGCACCAGCGCGCGCAGGGCTCGGATGTTGCGCAGCCGCTGCCCATACTTGCGCTGGCTGATGGGCAGCTGCACCTGCGCGGCCACCGTGGGCAGCGCCGCCATGTCGGAGGCTAGCCACACCTGGTGGCCTTCGCGGTGATGAGCCTCGGCCAGGGCCACGGCGTAGGCAACCGAGCCAGCATAAAAATTGGCAGACAAAACGTGCAGGATGCGCATGGCGCAAAGGTCTGCGATAATGACTAATGGGTGATGCGTAACGCTGCTCTGGCTTTCACAAGCAGCGTTACGCATCACCCATTAGTCACTAGGAAGTGTTAACAGTCACGTAACCACAAGACGGTTGCCGCAAGATGAACGAAGGCCAAGAAGTGCACATCAAGCTTGTCGTAGCGGGTCGCCACGCGGCGAAACTGCTTGAGCCGGCTGAAAAGTCGCTCAATGGCTTGGCGCTGCGCGTAGCGCACGGGGTCGTAGGCGCGGGGCTGACGCCGTTTACGTCGGGGCGGAATCACGGCGCAGGTGCCGCGGGCGGCCAAGGCGGCCACGAGCGGGTCGGCATCGTAGCCGCGGTCGGCGAGCAGCTAGGCCGGGGCCAAGTCGCCGAGCAGCGGCAAGGCCTGCGGCGCGTCGTGGCGCTGACCAGCTGTCAGGCAGCCCCGTAGGAAGCGGCCTCGGGCGTCGGCGACCACGTGCAGCTTGCTGGTCAAGC
>JBPBQJ010000089.1:0-78019 GCA_050954765.1 Janthinobacterium lividum
CCGCCATCCGCGCCTCGCAGCTAGGGCTGAAGGTGGGCGTGATTGAGCGCGAAAGCCTCGGCGGCATCTGCCTCAACTGGGGCTGCATCCCCACCAAGGCCCTGCTCAAAACCGCGCAGGTGTACGAGTATCTCCAGCACGCCCAGGACTACGGCCTGACGGTGAAGGAGGCGGGCTTCGACTTCGAAGCCGTTATCAAGCGCAGCCGGGGCGTGGCCGACGGCATGAGCAAGGGCATCAACTTCCTGTTTAAGAAGAACAAAATCGAAACCGTAGTGGGCACCGGCAAGCTGCTGGCCCCCGGCAAGGTCGAAGTGACCCGCGCCGACGGCACCAAAGAAACGGTAGAAGCCAAGAGCATCATCCTGGCCACCGGCGCCCGCGCCCGCCAGCTGCCCAACCTGCCCATCGACGACAAGAAAATCATTGGCTACCGCAAGGCCATGACCCCCGACACCCTACCCAAGCGCCTGGTGGTGGTGGGCTCGGGCGCCATCGGCGTCGAGTTTGCCTACTTCTACCGCGCCATGGGCACCGAGGTCACCATCGTGGAGTACCTGCCGCGCATCGTGCCCGTGGAAGACGAAGAAGTGTCGCGCCAGATGGAGAAATCCTTCCGCAAGCTCGGCATCAACATTCTCACCAGCGCCGAGGTAACCAAAGTGGATACCACCAGCGGCCCCGGCTGCAACGTGTTCATCAAGACCGCCAAGGGCGAGCAGCAAGTGGCCTGCGACGTGGTATTGAGCGCCGTGGGCGTGCAAACCAACCTCGAAAACCTGGGCCTCGAAGAGCTGGGCATCAAGGTAGAAAAAGGCCGCGTGCTGGTCGATAATTTTTACCAGACCAACGTGCCCGGCATCTTCGCCATTGGCGACATCGTGCCCGGCCCGGCGCTAGCCCACGTGGCCTCGGCCGAGGGCATCATTTGCGTCGAGAAAATCGCGGGTCACCACCCCGAGCCGCTCAACTACCAGAACATTCCCGGCTGCACCTACGCCCAGCCCGAAATCGCCAGCGTGGGCCTCACCGAGGCCGAAGCCAAGGCGAAAGGCTACGACATTCGGGTGGGCAAGTTCCCGTTCTCGGCCTCAGGCAAAGCCTCGGCCGCCGGCGTGAAGGATGGCTTCGTAAAAGTCATCTTCGACAAGAAATACGGCGAATGGCTCGGCGCCCACATGATTGGCGCCAACGTGACTGAAATGATTGCCGAAGTAGTGGTAGCGCGCAAGCTCGAAACCACCGGCCACGAAATCATTAAGGCGGTGCACCCCCACCCCACCATGAGCGAGGCCATTATGGAAGCCGCCGCCGCCGCCTACGACGAAGTAATTCACCTGTAAAAAGTTGTAATCTTTCTGGAAAAAGCCGGTCTACCTCGTAGGCCGGCTTTTTTTGCATCTATATTTGAAAGCTGTTTTTCAACCCGCTACCTTTTCCTATGCAAAAAGTACTTACTCGTTCGCTAGCCCTGGGCCTCGCGGCTACCACGCTGCTGGGCAGCGGGTGCGCCGCCTCCTACACGCCCATTCAGCCCGAGCGCATTGCCACCTACCAGTCGTCGCCGGTGGGTGCGCCGGTGCAGTTTGGCTACCAGTACGATGCACTGCGCCAGCGCGGCCGCAATAAAAAATACGTCAAGAAGGAGCAGAAAAAAGGCTACCACGTAGTGGCCGTGCGCGTGACCAACTCGACGGCCTCCGACCTCAATTTCTCGCGCGACGTAGTGCTGTACAGCGGCGACCGGGCTATTTCGCCAGTGGCGGCGCCCATCGCGGCCCAGGATATGAAGCAGGGCGTGTGGATTTACCTGCTCTACGTGCTACTCAACTTTAACGTGGGCGGCACCACTACCAACAATGGCTACGGCCAGACCACTACTTCGGGCGGCACGTTTTTGCCTACCGGGCCCTTCATTGCCGGCGGCAATATCCTGGGTGCTTCGCTGGCCAATAACAACTTCCGCCGCGACCTCGAAACCTACGACCTCACCAACCGCACCATCCGCCCCGGCGAAACGGTGTATGGCCTGCTGAGCCTGCGCGACCCCTCAGTAGCGCCGCTGCGCCTCGAGCTGCGCACGGTGGCTAGCACGCCCACCCCGGCGCCGGCGCCCGCTGTGCCCGCCCCGACCCTCGGCGGCGGCGGCAACTAACCCAACGCCTAGCCTGGGCTAGCCCCCAACAGCAAAAAAGGCCCCGCACTGCGGGGCCTTTTTTGGTAGCTACGCTGGTTGCCAGCAATTAGCCTTGCTTGGCTACTACGTTGAAGGTCAAATCGAACGTATCGTTAATGGCTTTGTCGCCGATGCTGTCGAAGAAGGTTTTCGAGCCGTACTTCAGGCCAAACTTCGTGCGGTCGATGGTCATCTTGCCGGTGGCAGCGGCCACGCCGTTTTTCACGCCTACTTTGGCCGGGAAGCTCACTTGCTGGGTCACGCCTTTGATGGTCATGTCGCCGGTGATGGTAGCGTTGTCGGCATTGGCAGCGGCGCCGGCAATGGGCTTCACGCTGGTGATTTTGAAGGTCGAAGTGGGGAATTTCTCCGCGCCGAAGAAGTCGTCGCTGCTCATGTGGCCCACAAACTTGGCGTGGTTATCCTTGTCGGTGATGTCGGTGGCCTTCATAGTCTTCATGTCCACTACCACCGTGCCGCCTACTACCTGGTTGCCATTCACTTGCAGCTCGCCGCTGGCAAACTGCATGGTGCCGTTGTGGCCGTGGGTTACGGCTTTGCCTTCCCAACCCAGGGTGCTGAGCTGCGGCTGCAGCTTGTAGGGTACTACTTTGGCGGCGGGGCTAGCCGAAACCTGCGGAGCAGTGAGGGCGAAGGTGGCAGGAGCAGCGAGCAGGGCGGCGCCGAGCAGGGCGGGCATCAAAATATTTTTCATGGGAGAAATGGGTAATGAGAAAAAAGGGAGAGGTGAGGAATAACCAGGTGGCTAGGGGGTGGACTAGCCAATTTCTATGCCCGAATTTTGTCCAGCAGGTCGTTGAGCAGCGCCGCCTCGCTGTCGCTAAGCGCATTCATGCCGTTCTGGCGCACGTCGGTGAGGCCGCTGTCGTCAATCTGGCCCAGCAGGGCTAGCCCCGCTTCGGTGATGCAGATGTCCACGGCACGGCGGTTGGCGGGGCACACGGTGCGGGTTACGAGCTTTTTTTCTTCCAGCTTGTCCACAATGCGCGAGGCGTTGCTGGTCTTGTCGAGCATGCGGTCGATGAGCAGCGCCACCGTGGCGGGCTTGGGGTGCTGGCCGCGCAAGATGCGCAGCACGTTAAATTGCGGCAGCGTGAGGCCGTAGGGCCGAAACGCCGCCGCTTGCCGCAGCGAGAGCCAGCCCGAGGTGAAAATAATATTGAGGTAAGCCTTCTGGCCCTCGCTTTGAAAGGTGGACTGTTTGATTTCTTCTTCGAGGCGCACGGCTACTTATTGATTACGACTGCAAATTTAGTGTACATACATTAAATGTACCAACACTGTTCTGGTAATTTTCACTCTTTTTTTTTACTCCCGTAAAAGGCGCTGGCTTCTGCCAGGCTTTCACCCGCTCTTTCTACCTCTTCACCTTATGCGTTTTTCTTCTTTTGTCGCCGCCACGCTGCTGGGCGCCGCGTTGTCGCTAACCTCCTTTACCAGCCAGGCCCAGTCGGGCGGCGCCCCCATTCGCCCCAACCGCAACGCCCAGTTCGTGTTTCGCAACGGGGAAGTGGTGCAGCGTTTGGGCACCCAAATTACGCCCCTTTCGCAAAACGTGCGGCTGCCCAACGGCACCAAAATCAACGTCAAGAGCGGCATCGTAGAGTTTCCGGGGGGTAAAATTACCAGCCTGCACGAAAACGACTACATCAATGCCGAAGGCGGCATCGTCTTCAGCACGCCGCAGAGCGCGGCGGCGGCACGCGGCGACAACTCAGTAGCCGCCGATGCCAAGTACACGAAGTATGTGCAGGTGGGCACGGCGCCCACCACCATCACCGGCGACGCACCCAACGAGCGTGAGCAGCTGCTGATGCAAAAAGTAGAGCTGCTGACCCGCAAAGTGGCGCTCTTGCAGCAAACCCACCCCAATGCCCCCGATACCGAGGCCGTAGACCGGCAGCTCACCGACTTGGACACGCGCCTCAAAGGCCTGAAATAAGCGTTGATGAGTGGGTAGCAAGAAGCTATTGTTTCGTCATGCCGCGCTCCACTCAGCATGACCAGAAATCTACTTTTCGGACTGCTTCTTCATCCTTAACTCCCTCAGCAAGGCTCAAGCCGCTGCCCTAACTTGGGGTGGCGGCTTTTTCGGTTGGTAGCAGCTCGCCGGCTTCTTCGCGCACCAGGCCAAAGGGCTCGTTGCGCACAATGAGCAGGCCGTCGAGGTCGTGCACCTCGGCTAGGGCACTGATTTGCAGCGCCGACCAGATGCCGAGCGAGGTTTCGACCATGCAGCCCAGCATGGGCAGCAGGCCGTGGGCGCGGGTTTGGCGCAGCAGCTCGACGCCGCGCTGGTAGCCGCCGGCCTTCATCAGCTTCACGTTCACGCCGTGAAACTGACGGGCAATCTCCTCAAAATCAGCCTCGTCGGTCACCGACTCGTCGGCCAGCAGCGGCACGCCGGCGCGGGGGCGCAGGTAGCGATAGTCGGCGGCGCAGGCGGCGGGTAGCGGCTGCTCGAGCAGTTGCAGGCGCAAGCCGGGCACAGTGGCCACCTGCTCCAGAAATTGCAGCAGGCTATCGGCGTCGGGCCAGGCCTCGTTGCCATCCACGAGCAGCGCATGGCCGGGCACGGCCGCTGCCACGGCGCGCAGTAGGTCGAGGCCGCCCTCTCGGTTTACTTTTATTTTCAGCATCCGAAAGCGAGCGGCTTGGTGCTGGGCGATAAAACCCGCCACCTCGCCGGGCTCCATAATGGGCAGCGAAAACGCCGTGGCGACCCGCGCGCTGGGCTGGGGCACCCCTAGCCACTGCCACACCGGCTGCCCGGCACGCGCCGCCAAGCAGTGCGTGAGGGCCGCCTCGAGGGCAAAGCGCAGGGCGTGGGCCACGGGCCGGGCGGCCAGCAGCGCCGTGAGGTCGGCTAAGGTATCAGCCTGGGGCAGGCCGTGGGCGAGCAGGTCGGCGAACTGGGCTTGCAGCAGGGCGGGCGTTTCGTCGTAGCGCACGTTGGGGGCGGCCTCACCCCGGCCGCTGGTGCCGGCCTGGGTGGCTTGCAGCACCAGGTTGGTTTTGGTGGCGGAGGCGTTGCGCGAAAGTTTCCAGAGGTAGCGCAGCGGCAGCTCGTGGGTGGCTAGGGTCCAGGTGGTCATGGCGGGCAGAAAGCGGCGGGCAAATAGCTTTTGCAAAGGTGGCAACGGCAGCGATAGTAACCTGATAGTAACCAGGGCCGGCGGCGGCTAGCCCACGCCGGCCCTGGTCAGGCAGCCGGGTTTCGGCGCGGCGTGCCGTACTTTGATACCTGCTTTCAGTTTGCTTTCATTTAGTGCATGAAGTTTTCTCGCGCGGCCCTGGTGGCCGGTTTACTTATCCTAATCGCCGCCGCGCTCACGTATTGGGCCGGGCAGCACACCGCCGGCCTAGCGGGGGCCATCGCAGCGCCAGCCGCCAGTAATACTTCGGGTGCACTGGGAATCAGCTCCCTAGCCACGGCCGCGCGCTGGCTAGCCCTGGGCGCGCTGGCCTTTTTTGTGGCACCGCGCCGCTCGCTCACCGGCTGGATAGTACTGAGCATGCTGGTCGGCATCGAGCTGGGCCACGACGCCCCGGCCCTGGCCCTGAACCTGAAAGTGCTGAGCGACGCCTTTTTGCGCCTCGTGAAGACCATTATCGCGCCGCTCGTATTTGCCACGCTCGTGGTGGGCATTGCGGGCCACGCCAACCTCAAGCAGGTGGGCCGCATGGGCCTCAAGGCCCTGGTCTATTTTGAGGTAGTGACCACCTTTGCCCTGCTCATCGGACTAGCCGCCATCAACCTGACCAAGGCGGGTGTGGGCATCAAGAACACCGCCATTGCCGAGAAAGCCGACACCCTAGCGGCCGCCGCCCCGCAGTCGGTGGCCGATATTATTCTGCACATTTTCCCCGAAAACATCGCCAAGTCGGTGGCCGAGGGGCAGGTGCTGCAAGTGGTGGTGTTCGCTATCCTTTTCGCCATCGGCCTGGCCCTCACCCCCGACAAGCCGCGCCGTCTGATGCTCGACATGTGCGAAAGCCTGTCGGAAGTGATGTTCAAGTTCACCAACGTGGTGATGTATTTCGCGCCGCTGGGCGTGGGTGGGGCCATGGCCTACACCGTGGCCAAGCTGGGCTTTGGGCCGCTGCTCAACGCATTTCAATTGCTGCTCACGCTCTACGGCGCGCTCATCGCCTTTGTGCTGCTCATTCTGGTGCCGGTGGCCTTGATTATGCGCATTCCGCTGCGGCGCTTCGTGGCGGCCGTAGCCGAGCCGGTGAGCATCGCCTTTGCCACTACCAGCAGTGAGGCGGCCCTGCCCCGCGCCATGGAGGCCATGGAAAGCATCGGCGTGCCGCGTCGCATTGTGGCCTTCGTGATGCCCACCGGCTACTCGTTTAACCTCGACGGCACTACGCTATACTTGTCGCTGGCGGCTGTGTTTGTGGCCCAGGCCGCGGGCGTGCAGCTGTCGTTTGGCGACCAAGCGCTGCTCGTGTTCACGCTCATGCTCACCAGCAAAGGCGTGGCCGGCGTGCCCCGCGCCTCGCTCGTGATTCTGCTCGCTACCCTGCCGTCGTTCAACCTACCGGCTTGGCCAGTATTTATTATCCTGGGCATCGACGCGCTCATGGATATGGCCCGCACTGCCGTGAATGTGCTCGGCAACTGCCTGGCCTCGGCCGTAGTAGCCCGCTGGGAAGGCGAATTTATTGACAACTACGTGGCCCCGGCCGACCTGCTAGCCCCCGAGCCAGCGGGAACGGCCAGCCACTAGCCTGGCGAGGCAAAATAGTATTTTGGCGGCTAGCCAAACAAATTTGCCCGGCGGCTTTTTACGTAGGAAAGATGAGAATCAGAGGTGGTAATTAGGTCCGAATCTTTAACTTAGCTCCCAAATTTACCTTTTCCAACGATTTCCTACCAGATATCTAAACGCGTCTTGGCATATTTCAATTCGTGCACTACGCTTGCTCTCTTATGAAATTTTTATATCCTGCTAGCCGCGTTCTTTGGCTGACAACTTTCGCGCTAGCCAGCCTGGGGGCCTGTAAGTCGGTGAAAGGCACTTTCACATCCGTGCCCACGGCTACCATCACCAAGCGCCTGCCCCCGCTGGAAATCACCGCCGACCCGGGCCCCTTGGCCATGAACGACGGGGCCCTGCCCGAAGACCCGCTGCGCATGTTTAAGGCCGAGCTGCAACGCAACGTGCTGGAGCCCACCGACACGGCCACCTACGGCTACGCCCGCCTGGTGGTAACCAAGGTAAAGACCATCCGCACTGGCCGCAGCCTGCAGGCAGCGCAGGTTATCACCTTTCTGATTCCCAGCGTATTTGGCGCGCCGCTCGAGTGGTATAAGACTGACATTCAGGCCGAAGTGCAGATGATGAATGCTAGCGGCGAGCTGCTGGGCACCTACACCGGCAAGGGCACTTCCAACGTGAAAGTGGCCATGTACAGCGGCTACTCGCAAACCGAAGCTCCGCGCCTGGCCGACGTGCTGGCCCTGCGTGAGGCCCTAGCCCAGATTCGGCCGCAGCTCGACACGGCTTCCACGCGCCTGCGCCCGCTGATGATGGCCGGCGGCCAGGTCAACAACCCCACGCTGCCCGGCAGCAGCAGCAAACAGTAATTACGTGCGGGGGCGGCTGGTCGCCCTGGTGCAGCCCGGCTTCGGCACGGTGCCCCGGCGGGCACTGCCGGGGCCGGGTTTTGCGTTACTTTCGTTATGAACCTTCTTTTTCGCGGCGCGGCTTGCGCGCCTTTGCTAGCCCTGCTGGCCGGCTGCTGCGCCAACAACCCCAACACCTGCGACGATTTGCAGGCCGATTCGCTGTTTCTGGTGCCCGCCAACAATCGCGTGAACGCCGATACGGTGCGTGTCAGCTTTACGCGGGCCGAATTAGATACCGTGTATTTGCAGCGCTATGCCCCGGCCACCGCGGCCCGGCCCGCCACTACCACCCTTCCGGCGATACCGGCCCAGCCCAAGGGCGCCCTGTCAACTCCGGTGAGTATCGTGCGGGCCCAGCAGACACTTGTCAATGCCGCCCTGCGGCGCAAGCTGGATGCCGCCAACCTCAGCGTGGCTAATACCATCGTTATCAGCAATACGGTGCCGTTTTCCCCTAGCACCACGGGGGGCAAGCTCAATGCCTACAACTACGTGCTCACGATACACGACCTGTCGGTGAAGGGCGCGCCTACCTACGTCGATACCCTCGTCCAGATACAGTTTCAGGGCCAGTACTATGCCGATGGCTGCACCACCTGCTACGAAAACACGCAGAAAACCTTCGTGCTGAAGGGCCGGAATACCACCAAAACCATTGATGCCACTGAAAAGGAGGAAAAGAATGATGTGAAGGTGGCGGTACCGATTTCCATTACCAAGCTCGATTAGCCTTGCCGGGCAGCCGCTCGCCGCCCGTTCCTTGCCCTACGTACACGCTAGCTGCTGGCTAGCCCCCGTCCGCCCGCTCTCACGCCCCATGCCTCTTTCTGCCCCCCTCCTCTCGCCGGCCGCCTCCGAGGCCCTGGCCCCGCCCCCTGGCCTCGAGCCCGCGCCGATTGACGGGGTGCCGCCGGGCTTCCCCTTTGCTACGCGCCTGAGCCTCGAGCCGCTCGTGGCCTACTGGCAAGCGCGCGAGCAGGATGCCAACCCCGGCGTGGCCCACCTGGCCCGCGCCGTGATGGCGCAGGTGCACGACACGCCCTGCTGCCGCGGCGAGCTGCCCACTATTAATGCGCTCGACGACTGCCGGCCGGTAGTGGATACGCTGATGACGGCCGTGTTTCCGCCGGCCACCATGAGCACGGCCATCAGCGGGGCGGGCGTGCCCTTTCAGCGCCAGAGCTTTTACTACACGCCGCGCTTTGCGGAGGTGCTGCTAGGCCGCGACCGCACCATCAAGCAGCCGCTCAACGTGGACATGGCTACGCTGGAAATGCAGATGACGCGCATGGCCTACCTGCTCATTCTGGTGCGCGAGTACGGGGCCGAGGTGCCCGACCAGGGCGCGTTTATTTTCACGGTGCCCGACTACCGCATCGGCCTCTACCGGCACTACGGGCTGAGCTTCGACTCGTCGTTTGTGCAGGTGCGGGTGGTGGGCAACAAGCCCACCCTCACCGCCGAGCAGGTGCAGGACCTGGTGCGCAACCGCCACCGCCTCGACCTGTGGCGGCAGCTGCTGCCGCCCGAACACTTTGTGTTTGAGGGTTTTCACGTGCTGCAATTGGTGGACGTGACGACCCAGGAAATCCTGTCGGAGCTGAAGTACGACCTGCTGGAGCGCGACGTGCTGCAAGCCTCCGACCGCCTCGAGCAGATTCAGGAAAAGCTGCGGGTGCTTTTTGCCCGGCCGGCCCTGCAGCTCGGCATTGCGGCCTACGACGAGCGCAAAAAAGCCTTTGTCGATTTTGGTCGCAAAATCAACCACAGCTTTCTTACCAAGCAGCTGCAAGGGCAGCAGCTGGAGGCCGAATTTCGGCAGCTCTACGAGCGCCTGCTGGCCGAGCGCCGCCCGCTGGTGCTCGAAGACGTGGCCACCGAGCCCGACATTCCCGAGGGCCTGCGCCAGCAAATGCTGCGGCTGGGTATTCAGTCGGCCATCCTGGCGCTGCTGCCCTACGGCCCCGATACGGTGGGCCTGCTCGAGCTTGGGTCGCCCGAGGCCAATACTCTCGATGAGTTTGACCTAGAGTTAGTTAATCAGTTCGTGCCGCTGTTTGCGGTGGCGGTGAAGCGCAATGCCGAGGACCTGGAAACCCGCATTCAGGCGGTTATCAAGGAGAAATTCACGGCCATTCACCCCACCATGGAGTGGCGCTTCAACGACGCGGCGCGGCGCCTGCTAGCCCGGCAGGAAGACGGCAACCGCCAGGCCGAAATGGAGGCCATTGTGTTTGAGGAAGTGTACCCGCTGCACGGCTCCTGCGACATAAGGGGCAGCAGCGTGGCCCGCAACGAAGCCGTGCAGGGCGACCTTATCGAACACCTAACCCTAGCCAACCGGGTGCTCAAGAAGGCGTCCGATTTTCAGCAGCTGCCTATCCTGGATGAGCTCAAGTTCTACGTTACCAAGAACCTGCGGCGGCTGCGCCAGGGCATCATCAGCGGCGACGAGGTGAGCATCTACGACTCGCTGCGCACCGAAGTGGAGCCGCTGTTTGAGTACCTGGCCCAGAACAACGTGGAGCTGCGCCCCACCATCGCGGCCTACTGGCAGCAGATAGACCCGCACCTGGGCATCCTGTACCACCGCCGCCGCGATTTTGAGGAGAGCGTGACGCGCATCAACGACACCATCAGCGACTACCTCGACGAGGAGGATGCCAAGGCCCAGCAGATGTTTCCGCACTACTTCCAGCGCCTCAAAACTGATGGCGTGGAGCACAACATCTACGTGGGCGGCAGCCTGGTGCAGGACAAGCCCTTCGACCTGGTTTTTCTGAAGAACCTGCGCCTGTGGCAACTGCTGGTGATGGTGGAAATAACGCGCCGCACCCACGCCCTCAAGGCCGAGCTAACCGTGCCGCTCGATACCACCCAGCTCATTCTCATCCACTCGCAGTCGCTGAGCATCCGCTTCCGGCAGGATGAGCGCCAGTTCGACGTGGACGGCGCCTATAACATTCGCTACGAGATAATCAAGAAGCGCATCGACAAGGCTACCGTGCTTGGCACCGGCGAGCGTCTTACCCAGCCCGGCCAGCTAGCCCTCGTGTATGCCCAGCCGCGCGACGCCGCCGAGTACATCGAGTACATCGACTACCTGCAAGACCGCAAGCTGCTCGAGCCCGGCGTGGAGGAGCTGGAGTTGGAAGAATTGCAGGGCGTGAAAGGCCTGCTAGCCTTGCGCGTGAATGTGAAGCTGTAGCTACCCCTAGCCACTCGCCCCAAATAAGCACTGACTAAATTTTTTATTTGCAAAGTACAAAACGCACTTGCCCCTGACCGACGATAAAGACAGGCATTTTTACTTCTAAAAGCACAATAGGGCTAACTACTTGTAAGTTTTCAAGTAATTAGCCCTTTTTTATTCTACTCTGCACCAGAGCGCTTACTTTTGTTAAGTACAATTACTACTACTCAATTACTATCGGTTTAGCCACTTAGTTTATCCCCCCTATCCTACGCCACTTATTCACTTACCTACCCCCTATCCTATTCGATTTATCCACTTACGCACCCCCTATCCTATCCGAGTTATTGGCTGCTTATTTTTTATCCTAGCTGAATTATTTACGTTTTTTTATTCTATTATTTTAGTGGTGAGCCCACCGGCGGCCTTCGGGCCGCCGGCTTTGGGCAGCCGTAAGGTTAGTTAACTAATGCCCGTGCCTCATCGACTTTTTGCCCCAGCGGCTCATTCTATCAGTTGCCAATTACCACCCTGCCACCATACATTTTACCTAATGGGCTACCTGCTAAAGGGGCCCATTTTTTATTGGCTGCTGGGCTGCCTGTTGCTTGCCGGTAGCCTCCGCGCCCAAACCGGCAGCTGGGCACCCACCGGCGCCGACCCCTCGTATCCGCGCACGCTCGTAAAGGCCGACGACCTGGCTAAAGTGCGCGAAAGCCTGGCGGCACCTACCAGGCAAGCCCTGTACGCCGGGCTGTATGCCGAGACGCGCGGCGCGGCCCCCGGCGATAATACGTCGGCCAACGGGCGGCGGGCCCGGGCCACATTTGCCAAAAACGCGGCGTTTGTGGTGCTGCTGGCCCGGCAGCCCACCGACGTGGGGCTAGCCCCCCTGCCCGATGCCGAGCGCGCGGCCCGCGTAGCTACCACCCGAGGCCTACTCGAAAATCTCAACCCTAGCGTGGAAGCCTTTGCCAGTTGGGGAGGCGCCTCCTACACCGAGTGGCAGTGGCGCTCGAAGGAGCTGCTTGATTACCTCATCGCGTATGACCTGCTGCGCGGCGCCGGCGAAACGCCCACTAGCCTCGCCCCCAGCCAGGCCCGCTTGCAAGAGTTTGCCGGCAACCTGTACCGGCAGGCGACCACGCCGTTTTTGGGTTTTACCTTCTACGGCACCATCAAGAACAACCACACCCTGATGACGGCCGCCGCCCTGGGCATGGCCGCCGTGGTGCTGAACGAGGCCACGAGCCCCGACCGCAACCGGCAGCCCGCCGCCTGGGCCGGGGCCGGTCTCTACCACATCGACAACGTGCTGTGGCGCGACGCCCAGCGGCAGTCCGACTCGACCCAAGTGGCGGGCTACGCCGAAGGGCCGTACTACTGCAAGTATGCGCTGCTCAACTGCTTACCATTTTTTCGGGCGCTGGGTAATTTTCTGCCCGATGGGCGGCAGACGTACACCTTCGGGGCCAGCACGCGCTCGATTCGCAACCCGTATTACGACCCCAAGTACGCCCGCCTCTACGAGTGGCTCACGGCCATTGCGCTGCCCGATGGCCGTGAGCCCGCCCTGGCCGACTCCTATGTGGACATGGCCATGCCCGAGCTGGCCCTCACCGGCCAGCCGCAGTACGTGCGCCCCCTGGCGCTGAGCGGCCTCACCGGCACGCCCATGAACTCGCTAACGGCTCAGCTGCGCGATGCTACCGTGGACATGCGCGCTGCCTACCTGGCCGCCGCCCTCGACCCTAGCCCCGCCGCCTACCCTGCCCTCACGGCGCTGCCGGCCAGTGGCGACCTCATTTTTCGCTCGGGTCCCGATTCGCTGGCTTCTTACCTACACCTGGCGGGCCGGGGCGGGCTAGCCCAGGCCAACGCGGGCGGCCACAGCCAGGGCGATGCGAGCAGCTTTTTGCTGTATGCCCACGGGCAGCTGCTGGCCCTCGACCCCGGCTACCTCAGCTACGCCCGCCGGGCCGAGGTAGGTCAGGCCGCCAACCACAACCTCGTGCTGGTCGATGGTGCCGGGCCAGCCATTGGCACGGCGGGTGCGGCCAGCCCGGCCAGCAGCACCGTGCAGCACACTATGCACACGCCCCAGCTCAGCTACGGCGAAGTGCAGACCTCCTACCAAGGGGCTAGCGTCGTGCGCAAAGCGCTGTTTATTCGCAACGCCTATTACCTGCTGGCCGACGATGTGCGCGCCGCCGCGCCGCACACCTATACCTGGCAGTTGCACGGCGCCGGGCTAGCCGGGGGCACGGCCAGCACCGGCACCTTTGCCGACAGCCTGCCCCGGCACGAAGGCACTTGGCAAAAAAGCGGCGCTAGCCTGCTGGCGCATGTCACGGCTACGGGCGGCGCCACGGCCTACACCACGGCCACCAATATTCACGAAACCACCTATAACACGGCTGAAAACCACACCACGCTGCTGGTGCAGAAAAGCGGCCGGGCCCAAGCGCAGTTTTTGGCGGCGCTGTACCCCCACACCGGCCGGGCGCCGCGCTTCCGCACCACCAGCGGGGCTAGCACCGCCGCGCTGGCCGGCACCGGGGCCTATATCGACCTCGCGTTTGCCCAGGCCGATACCCTGCTGCAAACCGATGCCAGTGGGCTGCTGCCCCAAGTGGTGCGCGCCGATGGCCGGCTGAATTTCTACTCGGCCGATAGCACGGGCGGCTTCGCGCAGCTTTTTTTGGAGCAAGGCACCGTGCTGTATGCCGACACCCTAGCCCTGGTGAGAACCACCCGCCGCGCCACCATAAGCTGGCAGCAAGCCAGCGCCACCCGCTACGACGGCTCGGTGAGCCGGGCCACCACGCTCACGCTAGCCCTGGCGGCGGCTCCCGCGGCCGTGTCGGGCCAAGGCGTGGCTAGCTACACCTACGATACCGAGCGCCAGCAATTACAAGTGGTTTTCGCCCAGCCTACGGCCTTTGTGGTGGAGCTAGCGGCCGCCCGGCCCACTCCGTTGCCGGTGGTACTCACGGCTTTCGCGGCCCAGCGGGCCGGCGCGGGCCGCGTAGCCTTGGCCTGGCACACTGCCTCGGAGCTAAACAGCCAGGGCTTTGAGGTGCAGCGCAGTAGCCAGCCTGAAACAACTTTCGCAACGCTGGCCTTCGTGCCTAGCCGCGGGGCCGCGGGGCAACCCACTGCCTACGCTTTCGACGATGCCACGGCGCCCGGCACCTTGGTGTATTACCGCCTCCGGCAGCTCGCTGCCGATGGCACGGCTACGTACTCCTCGGTAGTAGCCGTGGCCAGTAGCTCGGCGGGCGCCAGCCTGCTGGCCTGGCCGCAGCCGGCCCGGTATACACTCTGGGTGCAATTCACCAACCCACTGACTGAGGTGCAGTTGCGGCTATTCGATGCCACTGGGCGGGTGGTGCGCCAACTGTCCTTTCAGCAGCAAACCCAGCTGGACGTAAGCCCGCTAGCCCCTGGCCTCTATTTTTTGCAAGCGCTGGATGCCGATGGCCGGCCGCTGGCCCCTAGCCAGAAAGTGCTGCTGGCGCCTTAAAATAATCTAGCGGCGCCGGGGCTAGCGCTACTTGGGCAACGCCGCCGCAGGAGCTTCCAACTCACGTTCTTCCTTCCAAAACAACCGCACGCCCGTGCGCAGCAGCACCAGCCACGCCACGCCCCCGGCAAAGCCTGCCACCACATCGGTAGGATAGTGCACGTGCAGATACATGCGCGTGCAACCAATAAGCAACGCCCACAACACCAGCAATATAGCCCAGCCCCAGCGTCCGCCGTGCTGCACAGCCAGCCAGGCCAGGCAGCCGTAAAAGGCCATGCTCATCATGGCGTGGCCGCTCGGAAAGCTGAGGCCGTACTGGTAGATGAGCGCCGTGGTGGGCCGGTCGCGGTGAAACCAGGCTTTGAGCAGCTCATTGAGCGCCGCGCCCCCGGCCATCGATAATAGCAGCTCGATGGCGTAGCGGCGGTAGCCGCGCCAGTGCAGCAGCAAGGGCCCTAGCAGGGCGGCCGGCACAAAAAACCGCACCGAGCCAAAAAACGTGAGCCGAAACACCCACGGCGTCAGCCCCGGGTGGGCGGCCCGCAAGGCATCCATTTGGGCAAAGCCCCAGTCGTCGAACACCTGCGAATGCTCGGCAAATACCACCCGCGTGAGGTAAAAAAACAGCCCGAACGCCAGCAGAAACAGCACACCGCCCACCAGCACCTCGGCCGTAAAAAGCTCGGCTAGCCCGGCCGCGCGCGCCGAGGGAGTGGGCGGAGAATCGGGAGGCGCAACGGGAACGGGCATGGCGAGCGAAGACTGAAAAACTACGTTGAACGGAATTAACTCAGCATTGGCTGCCCGGGTTGGCTAACCGCGCTGCGCAATAAAAAAGCCAGCCCGTTGCGGGGCTGGCTTTTCTACTCAAAAATCGTGCGCTCGGAGAGACTCGAACTCTCACACCTTGCGGAACTGCCGCCTGAAGACAGCGCGTCTACCAATTTCGCCACAAGCGCAAACGAAGCCCAGCAGCGGGGCCACCCGGTCGGTGGTTGCTGTTGGTGCTGCAAAGATAGTTGCCTGCCTGGCCTCCGCACAAGCACGGAGCCGCATTTTTAGCCTATGCACCGCCAGCTACCGACCACGAAATTTGTTTGTCAGCTACTTGCGTCATCATTTTTTTGTTAAAAAACCTGCCGCTGCGACACAGCTTTTGCGTTCAGACTCCATTTTTTCGACCTTCTTTCCCTTCCAAATGCTTTCTGTGCCTGCCTCTGCCACGCCCGCCAGCCCTTCCGGGGCCGATTTTGGGCCGGTGGCTTTTTTCTACGATGCGCTGGCGGGGCTGGTCTTTGGTGGGGCGTTGCGGCGGGCGCAGCGGGCCACTCTGGCGGCGGGCCTGCCAGCCGGGCCAGCGCCCCGGGTGCTGGTGCTGGGCGGCGGGGCGGGCTGGGTACTGAGCGAAATCTGGCGGCAGCGCCCCCAGGCGCAGGTGCTTTACCTCGAGGTTTCGGCGGCCATGCTGGCGCGCACCCGGGCCCGGCTGCGGCGCCACCCCGCCCCGCCGGGCGCTACCGTGGAACTGCGCCAGGGCACCGAGGCTAGCCTGGACCCCAGCGAGCAGTTCGACGTCCTCATCACCTTTTTTGTGCTCGACTGTTTTCCGGCCGCAGCCTTGCCCGGTGCGCTGGCCCGGCTGCAGGCAGCGCGGCAGCCCAGCGCGCCCTGGCTGGTGGCCGATTTTCGGCCCGCTCGGCACGGCTGGCGGCGCGGGCTGCTGCAACTCATGTACTGGTTTTTTAACGTCACCGTGGGCCTGCGGGCGCGGCAGCTACCTCCCTGGCCCGCCGAACTGGCCGCGCTAGGCCTGAGCCCGCGCTGGGAAAAGCATTTTTTTGGTGGCGCCATAGCCGGGATAGTCCTAAATGACTTCGAGATAAAAACGAGCTGATTTAGGTGAAAAAATGCACTGGCAGTGCTTATTCCTATTTACTTTGCATAGGCTAAGACTAGGCCCGCCCCATTATCAATACAATTTAGCATTATTCAACTGGTTTTTATGAAAAAACTTCTTCACCCAAGAAGCTTAGTTGGCCTGGCGCTGGTTAGCTCGCCCAGCTTGGCCTTAGCCCAGACGCCATCGGCGGGCCTGATGGCTAATGCTACGGTGCCCGCCGCCACCCACAAACCCACCGCTAGCTTGCCCACCAAGCCCGTTCCGGCAGCCGCTAAACCGGCTACTGTCCCGGCAGCTAAAGCCCTTACCCCAGCCGCCGCCAAGCCCGCCGCTAGCCCCGCCGCTAAGGTCGCTACGCCGGTCAAAGCCCCCCTAATCCCTGCCCCTAAAGCCCCGCTAGCCCCAGTTCTGAAGGCACCCGTAGCCGTGGCCAAGCCTGTGCTAAAGGCACCGGTAGTGGCAGCCAAACCAGCGCCCGTTGTGGCAGTTAAGGCAATGCCCGCCGCCAAGCCGGCGCCCGCCCCGGCCCCGGTAGCCACTGCCGTAGTACCGGCTGCTCAGCCGGCCCCAGCGCCGGTTTCAACTCCCAAGGCAACTCGCCTGGCGCCCGAGGGGCCGGCCGTGCGCTACGCGGTTACGTTTCCGAATGCGGTGCACCACGAGGCGCGCATCACGGCCACGTTTGCGGGGCTAGCGGCCGGCCAGAAGCTGGTGGTGCGCATGCCCCGCTCGTCGCCGGGCCGCTACGCGCTGCACGATTTTGTGAAGAACGTGTACTACACCGTAGCCACCGACGGCGCAGGCAAGCTATTGCCTATCAACCGCCCCGACCCATACTCGTGGGAGGTGACGCCGGGCGCCGATGGCACCGTGCAGTTCAACTATACGCTATATGGCGACCGCAGCGACGGCACGTTTGTGGGCATCGACCAGCAGCACGCGCACCTCAATATGCCGGCCACGTTCTGCTACGCGCAGGGCATGGAAAACCGCCCGGCCGAGGTGAAGTTTGAGCTGCCGCCCAACTGGAAAGTGGCCACCCAGCTCAAGCCCGGCAGCGCCGACAAAACGAGCTTTACGGCCCCCAACCTGCAGTATTTCATGGACAGCCCCACGGTGCTGGGCTCGCAGCAATTTATGCACACCTGGCAGGATGGCGGGCGCACCTTCGAGATGGCGACCTACTACACCGGCCCGAGCAGCGAGGTCGATGCGTTCGTAAAAAAGACCCAGAAAGTAGTGCGCGAGGCGGCCGGCGTGTACGGCGGTGAGTATCCGCAGTTCGACTTTGGCCGCTACACGTTCCTGGCCGACTACCTGCCCCAGGCCACCGGCGACGGCATGGAGCACCGCAACTCGACCTCGCTCACCTCGTCGCAGCCGCTGCACGAAGAGGGCGCCCTGCGCAACCTGGGCACCGTGTCGCACGAGTTTTTCCACGCCTACAACACCGAGCGCATTCGCTCGCAGGGCCTGGAGCCATTTGATTTTCAGCGCGTTAATATGAGCGACGCCCTCTGGTTTGGCGAGGGCTTCACGCAGTACTATGGCGAGCTGGTGCTGCGCCGGGCCGGCTTCTACGACGACGAGCAGTTTTTTGAGCGCGTGAGCTCCTGGGTCAATGCCCGCCTCAATGCGCCCGGCGCCCGCTACACCTCGCCCATCGAGATGAGCCGGCAGGCGGCTTTTGCCGACGCCGCCGTGTCTTTAGACCCCACCAACCGCAACAATACCTACCTTTCGTACTACGTGCAGGGCGCGGGGCTAGCCCTGTGCCTCGACTTGCAGCTGCGCCAGCGCTACCACACCTCGCTCGATAAGTACATGCAGGCCATGTGGCAGGAATTTGGCAAGCCCCAAACCTCCACGCTAGCCCCCGCCAAGGCCTATACTGTGCAAGACCTGCAGCGCGTACTGGGCACGGTAGCCAAGGATACGGCCTTCGCGGGCACGTTTTTCCGGCGCTACATCTACGGGCACGAGGCGCCGCGCTTCGGCGAAAACCTGGCCACGATGGGCCTGGCCGTGGTGCCGGTGAAGGCCCTGGCCGCCGCCCTGCCCCGCCAGGTCGAGTTTGACGAGGAAGGCCGCTGCATTCTCAACCGTAACACCACCATCGGCTCGGGCCTCTACAAGGCCGGCATCGACCGGGGCGACCAGATTGTGACCCTCGACGGCGAGAAAATCACCGATATGGCTACGCTCGAAGGCATTATGCGCCGCCACACCCCCGCCGACCTCGTGCCCGTGAAAGTGCGCAGCCGCGCCGGCGTGGAGCGCAACGTGCAGGTAGTACTCACCGAAGACACCAACGTGCAGGTGCAGGCCATGGAAAGCGTGGAGAAAATGACCGCCACCGCCGCCCAAAAAGAGCAGCGCGCCGCTTGGCTAGCCAGCGCCGCCAAGTAGGCGCTTTTCTTCTTCCCGCATACTTTGGTAGCCGGACTGCTATGCCAGCGTCCGGCTACTTTTTTTTAGGCTAGCGCCACCTTTTGTAAGCTGCGCCAGCCCCTTACCTTTGGCACGGTGCCACCCTCATATGGTGTGCCGTTGGGTAGTACAAATGGGTAGTAGCTAGGCTATTTCTTTGGCGTACCTTCCGGCCGATTTTCCGCAATTCTTCGATTTTATCTATGGAAATGTTTGACAGCCTGGCCAAAGCAGCCAAAGACTTTTTTGTGGAGCCTGAAGATGGTGCCAAGCCCGCCGAGGCGCTGCCCCAGCCCGCGCCCTTTGCCGCGCCGGGCGCCGCCTTCGCGGGCCCGCCCGTGGTGCAGGCCGAGCAGCGCCACCTCGACCACATTGCCGGGCTGCTGGCTGGCGATGGCAAGGATTTTCCGGCCTACCTGAAGATGGTGAAAAGCCTGGCTGCCGCCGGCCTGAGCGGTAACCTGCTCTACCAAACGGCCTTCAACGCCTTCTCGGCCGTGAACGGCGCCACCGTGCCGGGCCTGCTCGCCTCAGCCAACCAGTACGAGGATACCCTCACGGCCGACCGCGACAAGGTGCTGGCCCGCCACCGCGAAAAGATGGGCGAGGTAGCCGGCAACGGCGCCCCCAGCGCCGTGGTGCAGCTCGCCGACCAGGAGCGCAAGCTCGCCACCGCCCTCGCCGACCTTAGCCAGCAGCTGCAAGCCAAGCAGCAGCAGCTGGTCGAAACTCAGCAGAAGCTCGCCGAGGAACGCCAGAAAACGCAGTCGGCCCTGGCTAGCTACCAGCTGGCCCAGGCCGCCGCCCTCACCGAGCTGCAAGCCCACCACCGCGCCGCCGAGTCGTTCTTGCTGCCCGGCACCGCCGCCAAATAGCGCCCGTTTTTTCGCTTTCGTCTATGGATTCACCTTTACTCGGCCCGCCGCCCAGCCGCGACGGCAACCTGCCCGCCTGGCAAAAACCCGAAAAAGTAGCCGCCTGGGTTTTTGTGGCGGCCTTGGCCGGCGCGGGCGTGTACTACTGGGGCCAGATTTTGCCCTACCTCGTTGATATTGTATTCAATAGCGTGAAGCTGGCCGTTGGGCTCGGGGCGCTGTTTGTGCTGTTTTTGCTGGCTACGAATAAGCGGATTCAGGCCGGGCTGTGGTATTTGGGCCAGCGCACGTTTCGGATGCTAGCGGGCATTTTCGTGAATACCGACCCCATCGGCATCATGGAAGACTACATCTCGAACACCGAGAAGGAGGCCCGCAATATGGAGGCCGAAGTAGGCCATATTGAGGGTGCCCACCAGCTGGTGAAGCGCAAGCTGGAAGCCAATCGGCAGCAGATGCAGGAGTACCTGGCCCTGGCCGACTCGGCTCAGCGCCAGGGCGAGCGCGACAGCGCCGAGAGTTATGCCAGCCGCGCCGCCCAGCTCGAAGACTACAACAAGCGCCTGCAACCTATGGCCACCACCACGGCCAACGTGAGCCTGGTGATGCGCCAGATTCTGAAGGCTGCCCTGCGCCAGATTGACGGCAGCAAATTCAAAGTCAACTTGTTGAAGGATGAATATGAGCTGGTGAAGCGCACCAGCTCGGGCATGCGTGCCGCCATGAACATCCTGCGCGGCGACCCCGATAAGAAGTACTTCTTCGACCTAGCCACCGACCGCGTGGCCCAGGATATGGCCCAGCAGCTCGGCCAAATCAAGCAGGCCATGCGCTACTCGCAAGAGTTCGTGAAGGAAATGGACATCCAGAACGGCGTGATGAGCGAGAAAGGTCAGCGCCTGCTCGACCGCTACCAGAAGGGCGACTTCAACGCCATCATGCAGGACCAGCCCCCCGTGCGCCTCACCACCGCCCAAACGGCCAAAGCCACTGACGACGCTTATGGAAAGCTGCTCGACTAAGGAGCGTCTGACTTAGGCATAACTTCCTTCGAACGGTCATGCTGAGCTTGTCGAAGGGCTATAATTCTTTGAGGCTAGCAGGCTTAATAGTCAATCGCCTGGCTGCGTTGCCGGCCTAGCCACTCCCAGCACATTTTCACTTCCTCACTTTTTTCTGAATGACCACCCGCGGTAAGATTGTTATTGCCCTTCTGGTAGTAATTGGCCTGTATTTTGGCATCACCAAGCTACTGTCCAGCAACATATTGTTTAAAAAAGCCGAAACGCAGTCGGTGGTGCTCAACTCAATTGAGCTGCCGGCCTCGACCGGCGCCGACGGCGTCACCAACGTAGTGCCCCTAGCCACGCTGCCCACCGCCACGCCCGCCGACAAGGGCACGCCCGTGACCTGGGAAGTAATGGCCTGGAACAGCCAGATTGCCGGCATGCTAGCCAACGGCGGCCCCCGCTCGACCCAGGGCTCGGCCATGGCGGCCAACGGCCTCAACCTGCAAATAGTGCGGCAGGATGACGTGTCGAAAATGCAGGCTGACCTGGTGAAAAACGCCCTTGACCTGCAAAACAACCCTAGCGCGCCGGGCCTGGTGGTGAGCATCATGGGCGACGGCCTACCGGGCTTTTCGGCGGTGCAGAACGAGCTGAAGAAAGCCGGTACGCAGCTCCAGATTATTCCGTATTCGGTGGGTAAAAGCTTTGGCGAGGACAAGCTGATGGGCCCCAAGGAGTGGATTGACAACCCTAAGGCGGCGCTGGGCAAAACCATTGCCTGCTACCTGCGCGACGGCGACCAGAATATCGCCCTGAAATGGTGCGCCGATAACGGCCTGAAGGTCAACCCCGACGAAACGACCTACGACCCGCAGGCCGTGAACTTCATGTCGAGCAGCGACTTTCTGGTGGCTGCCGAAAAGTACATCACCGCCAAGCCCGAGAGCCGCAGCAAAGTGGTAGATGGCAAGGACACCGGCGTGAAAGTGGACGTGGTGGCCGACGCCGTAGCCACCTGGACGCCCGGCGACGTGAACATCGCCAAGCAGAAAGGTGGCCTCGTGAGCATCGTGAGCACTAAGGAATACTCGAACCAGATGCCTAACATCATGGTGACGACCAAGCGCTGGTACGATGCTCACCAGAAGGAAGTGGTCGGCATGATGACGGCTTTTGCCCTAGCCGGCGACCAGGTGAAAAGCCACCCCGAGGCCCTGACCCGCGGTGCCGACATCTCGGCCGACGTGTATGGCGACAAGGACAAGAACGGCGGCTACTGGCTGAAGTATTACAAAGGCACCGAGGAAGCCGACCGCGACGGCAACGTGGTGAGCCTGGGCGGCAGCAAGGCCTTCAATTTCAGCGATAACCTGGCGCTGTTTGGCCTGAACGAGGGCGGCACCAACATCTATGCCTCGGTGTATAAGGCGTTTGGCGACGTGCAAAGCAAGCTCTACCCCAAGGAATTGCCTACCTACGTGCCCCTCAACGACATGCTCGACCTGAGCCTGCTGCGCACTATGCAGGCCCAATATAAGGGCAAGAACATTGCCCCGGCCGACAAGCCGAAGTTTGTGGCCGGCGACGAGATTCGGCGCAACGTGAGCCAGCGCGCCTGGAACATCGAATTTAACAGCGGCCAGAGCACCTTCACCCCGGCCGCGCAGCAGGAGCTAAACCAGCTTTTCGACGACCTCGTGGTAGCGGGCAGCCTCAAAGTGGCCGTGCACGGCCACACCGACAACACCGGCGACCCTCAGAAAAACCAGCAGCTGAGCGAAGACCGCGCCATGGCCGTGCGCCATTGGCTGGAGGCCAAAAGCGCCAGCTCGTTTCCGCAGGGCCGCATCCAGGTGTTTGCCCACGGGGCTAGCGAGCCGGTGGCCAGCAACAACACGCCCGCTGGCAAAGCCCAGAACCGCCGCGTAGAAATCGTGCTGGGCAACTAAGCTTGCCACAGCGTTTCATTAAAGGGTCGTCATGCTGAGCGAAGCCGAAGCATCTTGCCCACACTGCTGGATTATCAACCCTAGCGGTGCGAGCAAGATGCTTCGGCTTCGCTCAGCATGACGGTTTGGTTTTTATTCCTATTCTCCCTATGCTCAAAACGCTCTTCACCCCCAATGCCCAGCCCCGGCGGTCGGTATTTCTGTCGATGGTAGCCGCGCAGGTAGCCGCGCTGCTGCTGCTGTGGCTGGTGTACCCGTTGCAGTTGTTCCCGACGCTGGGCGAGGTGCTGGCTTCTTTTAAGGACCTGGTGCAGACACAAGGTTTGGTGCAGGAGCTGTGGGCTAGCCTCACCACGGCACTGGCGGCCCTTGGCATTGCCACGGTGCTGGCGCTGCTGATTGCCTACCTCACGGCGCTGCCATTTTTTCGGCCGCTAGCCTTCGCGGCCAGCAAGTTGCGCTACCTCACGCTCACGGGACTTACGTTTTTTATGGCGCTGCTGCTCAGCTCGGGGCACCAGGTCAAGCTGTCGGTACTCATTTTTGGGGCCACGGTGTACCTAGTGACGGGCATGACGAGCGTTATTTTGGGCACTACGCAGGAGGAGCTGGACCACGCCCGCACGCTGGGCATGAGCGAGTGGCGCAGCTTTCTGGAAGTAGTGGTGCTGGGCAAGCTGCCCGACATGCTGGAGGTAGTGCGCCAGAACTTCGCCATTATCTGGACGCTGATAACGCTGGTCGAAACACTTTATCAATCGGAGGGCGGCATCGGGCTGCTGCTGTATAAGCAAAACCGCTACCTGCACCTGGCGGGCGTGGTGGCCATTCAACTCGTCATTCTGGCCACCGGCACGCTGCAAGACTACGCATTTGAGTGGCTGCGCCGCACGTTTTTCCCCTACGCCACCCTTACCGCCGCTAAGTAATGACCGAGTTTACGTATCAGGAACCCTTGCTGACGCTCAGCAACGTATCACGGCAGTTTGACGGCGAGCTGGTGCTGCGCGACATCAACCTGCAAGTGCGCAACGTGGTGCGGCCGGGGGTGCAGCAGGGGCAGGTGGTGGGCTTCTACGGGCGCTCGGGCATGGGCAAGTCGGTGCTGTCGCGCATCCTGGCGGGGCTGCTGCCGCCCAGCACCGGCACCGTAGAGGTGGGCGCTCCGGCGCGTCCCGTGCAAACCGGCGACGTGGGCTTTGTGCAGCAGCGCTACCCGCTCTTCAACCACCGCACGCTGCTCGACAACCTGCTGGTGGCCGCCGCTCGCAAGCATCCCGCCGCCGAGGCCCTGGCCCGCGCCGAGAGCTTTCTGGAGCGCTTTGGGCTGGCCGCGCACCGGCGCAAGTACCCGGCCATGCTCTCGGGCGGGCAGCGCCAGCGGGCGGCGATTGCGCAACAATTGCTTTGTTCCGAACACTTTATCATTCTGGATGAGCCGTTTTCGGGCCTCGATATCGCGATGATTGACGAAGTGAAAAAAATCATCGTGGAAGTCACTACGCTGCACGACCTGAACACGGTCGTCATCGTGTCGCACGACCTGAACACCACCACCGCCATCTCCGACACGCTGTGGCTGCTGGCCCCCGAGCGCGACGCGGCCGGCCAGTGCCTGCCGGGCGCCACTATCAACGAGAAGCACCAATACAACCTGGCCCAGATGGGGCTAGCCTGGCAGCCCGGCATCGAGGGCCGCCCCGAATTTGCCGAGCTGGTGCAGCACCTCAAAAACGAAATCCGCCAGAGCATTTAGGCTAGCGGCCGGCGCACTGCGCAGACTATTCGCAAGAAAGCCCCGCCCGAAAATTTCGGGCGGGGCTTTCGTAGTATCAGTTGCTGGCTAGCCTAGCGGCGACGGCCGAAGAAGCGCAGCAGGAACAGGAACAGGTTGACGAAGTCGAGGTAAAGCGTGAGGGCACCCAGGATAGAGGCCTTGTCGTGCATTTCCTCACCATCCGTCACGCCCAGGAAAGCTAGCTGCTTAAGCTTCTGCGTATCATAAGCGGCCAGGGCCGTGAAGAGGATAACGCCGATGAACGAGGTGAGCAGGCTAAGCGTAGAATTGCCCCAGAACATATTGACCACCATCGCGATAACCAGACCGATGAGGGCCATGCTCAGCAGCTTACCCCAGCCCGACAAATCGGACTTGGTGAAGTAGCCGAACGCGCTCATCACCCCAAACATAATGGCCGTGGTGAAAAAAGTCGAAGCAATTGAATCGGCGGTGTAAGCCAGAAATATCACGCTCAGCGTGAGACCATTAAGCAGCGCATAGCCGATAAAAGCGGCCTGGGCCTGGCCGCGGCTCCACTGAAAAATGCGGGCCGAAAGGAAGCCCACTATCACCAATTCAGCGATGATGAGGCCAATGAACACGAAGCGCGTACCAAATACAAACTCCATGATGGCGGGCGTGCCGGCAGCAAACAGGGCCACGCCGCCGGTGAGGGCCAAGCCGGCGGCCATCCAGCCGTAAACCTGGGCGAAGAACTGCGCCTGAATGCGAGCGGCGTCTTCGGCCGAAAGCTGGTGGGCGACGGACCGGTCGCGGTCCGGTAAGGATTGATTGTCGCTCATGAAAAAAGGTGCTAAAAGAGATTAACGTGGTTGTGGCTGCCAACTTACGAACTTTGGCCGCTACCGTTGGTAGTATAACAATTTTGCGGCCGTTTGGTGCCGCGCTTTTTGCCTGTCGTTATGTCTGCTCCTATCCACTATCGCCGCAACGAGGCGCTGCGCACCATTCGCCCCGGCTACGTGGGCAACAAGCTCGTCGGCTCCGAATTTTGCAATGGCGAGGCGCTGTTTGAGCCCTCCTTCGGCACGGCGCTGCGCTGGCAGCTCACGGCCAACCCCCAAAAGGAGGAGAAGAAAAAAGATACCTGGGTGCCGGCTGTAGTGCCCTGCGCCGAGGCGTTTTTCTCGACCGAGGATATGCTGGTGTGGCTAGGGCACTCAGGCTTTTTGTTGCGCATCAAGGGCGTGAGCTTGCTCTTTGACCCGGTGCTGTTTTCGTCGCTGGGCCTGCGCCACCGCCACGCGCTGCCCTGCCGGCCCGAGGAAGTGCGCAATATTGACTACCTGCTGCTCTCGCACGGCCACCGCGACCACCTGGATGAGAAGTCCGTCAAGCTGCTGGCGCAGCAAAATCCGCAGGTGAAAGTACTGTCGTCGCTGGGCATGGCTAGCCTGCTGCGCGGCATGGCCCCCAGCCTGCCGGTGCAGGAGGCCGGCTGGTGGCAGCAGTACGACTTGGGGCCCGACGCGCCGATGGAAATCTATTTTCTACCCGCCAGCCACTGGAGCCGCCGCGGCCTCACCGATTTAAATAAAGTCCTCTGGGGCAGCTTTTTAATTAAGACCGACGACCGCATCATTTACTTCGCCGGCGACACGAGCTACGGCGACCACTTCGAGCAGATAGAGCAGGCCTTTGGCCCCATCGACATTTTACTTATGCCCATCGGTGCCTACAAGCCAGCCTTCATGATGAGCCAGAGCCACGTGAACCCCCACGAGGCGGCCAAGGCCGCCAACGTGCTGCGCGCCGGCCACGTGGTGCCCATGCACCACGGCACCTTCGACCTCAGCGACGAGCCGGCTTCGGAGCCGCTGCGCCTACTCACGGAAGTAGCCGCGGGTGGACTGCTGCGCGGGGCCCTGCACGCGCCCGCCGTGGGCGAAATCATGCGCTGGCCGGAGTGGGAATAACAGGACCGTACCTTTGCCGCCTATGTCGCCGACCCTTGTTTTAAGTCTGATTGCCGGCTACTTCGCCGTCCTCATCATCATTGCCGTGCTCACCTCGCGCAAGGCCACGAGCGAGAGCTTCTTCATTGCCAACCGCAACGCGCCGTGGTATATGGTGGCGTTTGCCATGATTGGGACGTCGCTTTCAGGCGTCACGTTCATCTCGGTGCCGGGCAACGTGTACGGCAAAAGCTGGAGCTACCTGGCCGTGGCGCTCGGGTTTGTGGCGGGCTACGTGGTCATTGGCACGGTGCTGCTGCCACTCTACTACCGGCTGCAATTGGTGAGTATTTACTCGTACCTGGAGCAGCGGTTTGGATACTGGAGCTACAAAACCGGGGCGTTGTTTTTCCTGATTTCTCGCTCGCTAGGGTCGGCGCTGCGCCTGTACCTGGTGGCGGGCGTGCTGCAACTGGCCGTGTTCGACTCGATGGGCGTGCCGTTCAGTATTACGGTGGTAGTCAGCATCTTATTTATCTACCTCTACACGTTTAAGGGCGGGCTCAAGACAATTCTCTGGACCGATACCTTCCAGACGATGGCCATGCTGAGCTGCGTGGGGCTGAGCATCTACTTCATGTCGGACGCGCTGAATTATTCTTTCAAGCAGCTCATCAGCACGGTGCGCGACAGCCCGATGTCGCAGGTGTATTTCGACAATTTTCGCGATGACAAATTCTTCTGGAAGCAGTTTGCCTCGGGCATGTTTATCACCATCGTAATGACCGGCCTCGACCAGGATTTGATGCAGAAAAACCTAAGCTGCCGCAGCCTCGGCGAGGCGCAAAAAAACCTGTTCTGGTTTACGCCCGTCATCGTGAGCGTCAACATTCTGTTCCTCACGCTCGGGGTGCTGCTCTACAAATACGCCGCCGCCCAGGGCCTCGACCTGGCCCACATGAAGCAGCTGCTCAACGCGAAGGGCACGCTCGATACCGATAAGGTCTTCCCCTACCTAGCCACCACGCAGTTTTCGCTGGCGGCAGGCATCATCTTTATTCTGGGTATTATCGCCGTCACTTATGCCTCGGCCGACTCGGCGCTCACGTCGCTCACAACATCGTTTTGCATTGATTTTCTGAACATCCGGCAGTACGACGAGGCCAAGCAGACGCGGCTGCGGCAGCTCACGCACCTAGGCTGGTCGGTGGTGCTCATCCTCATCATCCTCATCTTCCGCGCCCTCAACGAGCAGAGTCTGATTGATGCCGTGTATAAGGCGGCGGGCTTCACCTACGGGCCGCTGCTGGGGCTGTTTGCATTCGGCATTTTTACCACGCGGCAGCTGCGCGATGGGCTGGTGCTGCCCACCTGCGTGGCTGGCGTAGCCCTCACCTACCTCATCGTGTCGCACTCCGTGGAGTGGCTGGGCGGCTACAAATTCGGCTTCGAAATTCTGCTGCTTAATGGGGCGCTCATCTACCTGGGCTTACTCTTGATTTCGCGCCCCGCCGACCGAACCGAAGCCGCCGCGCAATTGTCCTAAGGCGAGGCCCTAGCGATGGGTATCTTTACGGATTGCCTATTCTTTCTGCCTCATTTCTTACTCTTATGCGCTCGTACTTCTTCGCTATTTTGCTGGCCGCGCCCTTGGCCGCGCTGGCCCAGACCAAGCCGACCCCAGCCAAGGCGCCCATCGTGCTCACGCCCGGCAACATGCAGCTGCAAGCCGGCGGCGGCGCCAATAACCGCCCCGACCACGCGCCCGAGTTTCCGGGCGGCGAGGAAGCAATGGGCGAGTTTTTCACCAAAAACGTGCAGATTCCGGTAAAAGCCAAGCAGGCCCGCGTGACCGGCGACGTGCTCGTGACCGCCACCGTGGGCACCGATGGCAAGCTCAGCAACCCCAAAGTAGCCAAGGGCCTCACGCCCGAGTGCAACGCCGAAGCCCTGCGCGTGGTGCAAACCCTTCCCGCCTGGCAGCCCGCCACCCGCCGCGGCGTGCCCGTGCCGGTACTGGTGCAAGTGCCCGTGCCGTTCGACAACGCCGGCGTGGTGAAGTTTGAAAACGACCGCAAAGTACCCCGCTCGACCAAGGACGCGCCGGGTTTGAATTAAAGCAATTGAAAATAGAAAATGCCTGTCATGCTCATCTGGCGTCCGCTTGCCGAAGCATCTTGCGCGCACCGTTGGGGTACTAACCTAACGATTCAGACCAAGATGCTTCGGCAAGCGGACGCCAGATGAGCATGACGGTCTTTAGTTCTAAATAGCCGCAATAAAGCAACGTAGCTAAAGCAAGCGCAGCCTTTGTTCGTCTAGTAAATAAGTGGGTCGGCCCCTAGCCGGCCAGATTGAATTATGGCCCGTAGTGGAATGAATACCAGCGGTAGCGACGCCACCGCCGACCTGCCCAAAGCTAAAGTAAACAAAGAGTCGCTCAAGCGCAGCCTGCGCATTTTTCGCTACGTGCTGCCCTACCGGGGCAAGTTTATCGTGGGCATGGCGCTGCTGGTGCTGAGTAGCCTTAGCACCATGTCGTTTCCGTGGATAGGCGGCAAGCTCGTGGATGCGGCCACCAACAAGCCCCTCACGCTGCCCGGCGGCACGGTGCTCGATATCAACCACATCGCGCTGGGGCTGTTTCTGGTCACGGTGCTGCAAGGGCTGTTCTCGTTCGGGCGCATCTGGTTTTTCACGCAGGTAAGCGAGTTTACGGTGCGCGACATCCGGCAGGCGCTCTACGCCAAATTTGTGCAGCTGCCCATCCCGTTTTTCGAGCAAAATCGCGTGGGGGCCGTCACCTCGCGCATTACCTCCGACGTAGCCCAGATTCAGGATTCCTTTTCGCTGACGTTGGCCGAGCTGTTCCGGCAGGTATTTACGCTACTGGCGGGGCTAGCCTTCATCATGTTCGTGTCGTGGAAGCTGTCGGTGTTTATGCTGGTTACGTTTCCGCCCATCGTGCTGGTCGCCGGGTTATTCGGCCGCAAAATCCGCACCCTCTCGAAGACCGTGCAGCAGGAACTGGCCCACACCAACACCATTGTGGAGGAAACACTGCAAGCCATCAATTCGGTGAAGGCCTTCACCAACGAGCGGTTTGAAATCGGGCGCTACAACGCCTCGCTGCGCAAAGTGGTGCAGGCGGCGCTGCAAAGCAACCTCTACCGCGGCGGCTTCGTGTCGTTCGTCATTATCGGCTTGTTTGGCGGCATCATCCTGGTGCTGTGGCGCGGCGCCACGCTGGTGCACACGCCCGAAAGCGACCCGAATCACCTCAACATCGGGCAGTTGGTGTCATTTCTGCTCTACACGGTATACATCGGCGCCTCGGTGGCCGGGCTGGGCGAGCTCTACGGCAAGGTGCAGAGCACGCTGGGAGCCAGCGAGCGCATCCTCGAAATCCTGGACGAAGCACCCGAGCCTACGCACCTGGAGCCGGCCGTGGGCCTGGTGCCCACCCAGGTGCGCGGCGAAATCCGCTACGAGCACGTGGCCTTCCGCTACCCCACCCGGCCCGACATCGCGGTGCTGCAAGACATTGACTTTCACATTGCGGCAGGCGAGAAAATCGCGCTCGTGGGCCCCAGCGGCGCGGGCAAAAGCACTATCGCCGGCCTGCTGATGCAGTTTTACCCGCTCAGCGGCGGCCGCATCCTGGTCGATGGCCACGACATCAAAGACTACGACCTCACCGGCCTGCGCCGCCACATTGGCATTGTGCCGCAGGAAACGCTGCTCTTCGGCGGCTCCATCCGCGAGAACATCGCCTACGGCAAGCCGGGAGCTAGCGACGATGAAATAATCGAGGCGGCCCGCCGGGCCAACGCCTGGCAGTTTATCAGTGCCTTTCCCGAAAGCCTCGATACGGTGGTCGGCGACCGCGGCATCAAGCTCTCGGGCGGGCAGCGGCAGCGCGTGGCCATCGCCCGCGCCATCCTCAAAAACCCAGCGGTGCTCATCCTCGACGAGGCCACTTCGTCGCTCGACAGCGAGAGCGAAAAGCTGGTGCAGGGCGCCCTCGACGAGCTGATGCAGAACCGCACCAGCCTCATCATCGCCCACCGCCTCAGCACCATCCGCAAGGTGGACAAGATTCTCGTCATCGACGGCGGCCGCATCGTGGAGGCCGGCACCCACGAGGAGTTGAGCGAGCGCGAAGGCGGGCTTTATGCCAATTTGCTGCGGTTGCAGTTTGAGCTGGCGTAGGCGTCTTTATTAATTCTAAACTCTCGCTTGGCAACCTTTAACTGATTGGGCAAGTGCACTATTTCAAGCGACTATGGCCTGAAACCACTGGAACAGAGTTTACTGATAGCTGGGGCACTTCGACCTTTTTTTTTGAAACGAACAGCGAATTTCAAATTCTGAGACAGCTACAATTATTTGAGAACGGAAACGCTCTCAAATATGACCTCGAATATTCAGAGGATAAATTTGGTGGCCTTGCCGAGGAGCCTCTCGGCAGCATAGATTTTGCTGAATATCAAACTGCGCAACAGGAATTCGAGCAAATTTGGCGAATTTCAGCCTACCAGCGATTTCCTGAAATCGTTACTACCGAAACTGTTTTACAAGGTTCGCCCCGAATAGAAGGCCGACGTCTTGCCGTTGGCGATGTGGTTAGCCAGACCGATATAGAAGACAGCGTTATTACTGCAGCTTGGGTATATGAGCTTACATTGCAGCAGGTCCGGCAAGCTTTGCTGTATTGTAAAAGCTTACAGTGCGTAAGGGATAATCCAGCAAAGTTTTGCCATAATTGCCAATTAAGGGTTCAGCAGGAAGGCGCAGGCGACGGGGAAGAACAAGAAAATTGGATAAGAGCAGGTAGGCTTTTCGATACCTATTTTATGTCGCCAAATAGTTGCTAGGTTTTCTTTTCAACTTGCGTAAAGTGATGTGCACAACATTAAGCTTTCGCCAGTACCCACCCGCGCATCAGCGCCTAATACACCGCACTAGCCACGAAGAAGCCCACGAATCAAGCTTAATTGCACACCTCTTCTCTACACTATGAAAGCATACCTACTTCACCTCCTCAAAAATATCTAGCCAGTCAACCGCTAGCTCAGGTAACGTATGCGAGGGCATTAATCCTGGCTCGGCGTAGGTGCCGATAGCCTCGTACTGCCCCTCGACCGTGAGCGCGTAGGCCACAATAGTCTGCTCTCCGGGAAAGACAGTCCAGTATTCACCGACGCCATTTTCGGCGTAGAGGTCAAATTTGGTGCGCGTATCGAGGACCAGGGAACTGGGCGATACGATTTCGATAATCCAGTCGGGGGCGCCCAGGCAGCCGCGCTTATCTATCTTATCGCGGTCGCAGATAATGCTGATATCCGGCTGCACTACGGTGCGAATTTGGGCATCGCCGTTGCCCGTACTCCGCAGTAGGCGCACATCGAAGGGCGCCGGAAATACCTGGCAGGGCCGGCGTTTCAGAAACGCATACAATTCGCCGTGAAGGTTCGACGCTATTTGCTGGTGCTCCGAGGTAGAAGCTGACATTTTGCGGAGTATCTTCCCCCTAATCAACTCGACGTACTCTGTAAAGCGCCAGCCCAGGTAATCGGCGTAAGTATAGGACTGCGTAAGGTCGAGTTGCGAGATGTCGTTAATGGGCGCCATAGTAGCTTAAAGATACGTCGGCCTTTTCCGTTAGTTTGTAGCCACTGATACTTTACAACGGGTTAACGCAACGCGCTTCCGGCCCGCACCCGCCCGCGCATCAGCACCCAGTACACCCCGCTAGCCACGAAAAAGCCTACGAACCAGGCGTAGTTATACACCTCCAGCAGCCAGGGCCACACCGCCGCTTTGTCGAGCACGCCGACGGCCGCCAGGAAGCCCGGCACGCAGGGCAAAATGCCCAGCACCAGCGCCACGAGGGCCACGGGATTGAAGCCCCGGTGGTAGGTGTACCGTCCTTCGGGCTGATACAAGTCACTCAGCGCCAGCTCCTGGTGGCGCAGCAGGTAGTAGTCGGTGATGAGGATGCCGCCGATGGGGCCCAGCAGCGCCGAGTAGCCTACCAACCAGGTGAAGATGAAGCCGCTAGGGTCGGCGATGAGCTTCCAGGGGAAGATGAGCAGGCCCACCACGCCCGTAAAATACCCGCCGGCCCGGAAGCTGATGCGTTGCGGCGCGAGGTTGGCAAAGTCGTTGGCGGGGCTCACGATGTTGGCCGCGATATTGGTGGCCAGAGTGCTCAGGGCCACGGCCAGCATGGCGCCCGTCACGAGCCAGCGGCCCTCGAAGCGGCCGGCCAACACCACGGGGTCCCAGATGGTGGTACCGTAGATGAGGAGCGTGGCGGAGGTAACGGCCACGCCCACAAACGAAAACAAAGTCATCGGGAGGGGTAGGCCCAGCGCCTGGCCCACCTGCTGCGCCCGCTGGCTGGTGGCGTAGCGCGTGAAATCGGGGATGTTGAGCGAGAGCGTGGCCCAGAAGCCCACCATGCCCGTGAGCGAAGGAAAGAAGAATTTCCAGAATCCGCCCGGCGTGGCAAAGTGCGCCGGCTGCGCCAAAATAGGCCCCAGCCCGTGGCCGGCCGAAATGGCCCACAGCAGCAGCGCCAGCGCCGCGGCAGGCAGGAAAAACGCCTTGAAAACAAGCAGCTTGCGAATGCTATCGACGCCCAGGTACACCACGTACATATTGAGCAGCCAGAACAGAAAGAACATAATGGCCGGCCCCGTGGCCAGCCCCCAGCTGGCCGGAAACACGGCCGGCAGCGTGCCCAGCCCCGGCCACCAGCGCACGGCCGCCTGGTAGCAGGCCGAGCCGCCAATCCAGGTCTGGATGCCGAACCAGCCGCAGGCAATAACGGCGCGCAGCAGCGCCGGCACATTGGCTCCCAGCACCCCGAAGCTGGCCCGCGCAAATACCGGAAACGGAATGCCGTAACGGGCGCCCGCCCGGCCATTCAAGAGCATGGGCACGAGCACGATGGCATTACCCAGGAAGATAGTGCCCAGTGCCTGCCACCAATTCATACCGCCCTGAATGAGCGAGCTGGCCAGCATATACGTGGGAATGCACAGGCTCATGCTAATCCAGAGCGCGGCGTAGTTCCAGGTGCCCCAAGTGCGGGCGGCGGGGCTGGTGGGCGCCAGGTCGTGGCTGGTGAGGCTAGCGGCGGGGGCCCGCTCCTGGGCCGTGGCTGGGTACTGGATTTCCATGCGCTGACGCGCCCGACGGGGATACTACGCGCCGGGCCACAGCCGCAAGCTACTCGCGCAGGGGCACTTAGGCAAGGAGACTGTAGCGCGGACTTTGTAGTCCGCGCTTTCGTGCTGGGCACATCGGTACTACAAAGTCCGCGCTACAAGTTCTTGGTGCCGCACTCGGCGCAGAATTTCTGCTCAGGCTTGAGGCTGGTGCCGCAGCCGGTGCAGTGGCGCGCCTGGGTTTGGGCGGCGGGGTTGGCGGTGCCGCAGCTAGGACAGAATTTCTGGTCGGCGGCGAGCTTGCCCTGGCAACTGGGGCACTGGAGCAGGGTGGCCTTGCCGTAGAAGTCTAGGTTGCTGGTGTAGTCGGTGGCGCGGGTCTTGTTGCGAATCTGCTCGCGGGTGGCCTGGGCTTGTAGTGCGCGCATGGACTCCTGCTCGTCGGGCGCGCAGGCTTCGCAGAGGCCGGCGGCGGCGTTCCAGCACACGTCGGGACATACCCAGTGGCCGCAGTGGGTACACTGCTTGAAGCTCTGCTTGCCTTCGAGCACGGCTTTTTCGAGGGCTTCGTCGTGGGCTTTGCCGCCCACGGCTTGCTGAATCTGGTACGTGGCGCTTTGCACGCCGCCCAGGCCGCCCAAAAAGTTGCTGGCCGCGCTCAGCAGGCTGCCCGCAATGCCCAGTGCATTGGGCTGAAACCGCGACATGTACCCATTACGGCACTGGTCGCAGTGAAACTTAAACTGGAAGCCTTTATCGGTCGAGAGGTCGTCGTAGTTGGCGACGAATTGTATCATGTTGGACATGGCGCGGGCGTTGGGTCGGTGGCGGCAAATGTAGGGCGCTAGCCTATTAACAGAACGGTAGCTGCGCTAGGAATAGGCTAGCCAGCTTCTTTATCGTTCCGCCAAGTGGCGCCATTACAGCCTTCCGGTTTTGGCCGCCACGGCCGCCGCTTAGTATGGCCAGCGCTAGGTTACTGCCCTCTTTTCACTGTTATGCGCTGACTGGCCTACGTCTTTTGCAGCTCAGCCAGGCTCGACCGACAGCTTTCTCAACGGCTAGCCGTACAAGCAGCTTTATCCGTCATTCATTTAAGCCATCAGTTATGCTCTTTCCTTTCCTATCGCCTCGTACTAAGTCGGTTGCGCTACCGCGGGCAGTGGGCGTAGCGGCCCTAACAGTGGGCTTGCTGGGCTTACTGTCAAGCTGCTCCAAAGACGATGAAACCACCGCGGCCACCCCCAGCAAAATCACGGTGCCGCAGCGGGCGCTCTCGCCCGAGGGCATTCAGTACGACGAAACCAACAAGCGCTTCATCGTGAGCTCGCGCACCCAGGGCCGCATTGGCACCGTGCGCGACGACAGCACCTACACCCAGCTCGCCGATGACCCCCGGCTGGTGTCGACCATCGGCCTGAACCTCGACGCCACCCGCCAGCGCCTACTGGCCGCCGTGTCGGATGCCGGCGTCAACACCACCCGCTCCACAGCCACCACGCTGCGCAAGCTGGCGGCGCTGGCCATCTTCAACCCCAGCAGCGGCGCGCTGACCAGCTACGTCGACTTGGGGGCGCTGCGGCCCACGCAGGCGCACTTTGCCAATGATATTGCCGTCGATGCGCAGGGCAACGCCTATATCACGGATAGCCTGTCGCCCATCATCTACAAGGTGGATGCGGCGGGCGTAGCCACGGTTTTTCTGGAGAATTCGCAGCTGAGCGGCGGCACTGGCTTTGGCCTCAATGGCATTGTGTATCACCCCGATGGCTATTTACTGGTGGCCAAGTCCAACGACGGCACGCTGTATAAAGTACCCCTGGCCACCCCGGCTAGCTTCGCGGCCGTAACCAGCAGCCAGAGTTTGGTGGGCGCCGATGGGCTGCTGCTACTCGACAACAACACCCTACTCGTGGTAGCGGGCAGCCAAAACACCGTTTTCCGCATGGCTAGCACCGATGCCTGGGCCACCACCCGCGCCACCGGCAGCTTCGCCACGGGCGCCGTGAGTGCCACCACCATCACCCGCCGCAACGGCACGGAGGCCTTTGTACTATACCCCTACACGGCCACCTCGCCACGGTTTGCTATTACGAAGGCGATTTTTTAAGTCACTCCAGCTACCCGTGTAAAAGCCGCGCTGACCAATTGGCCAGCGCGGCTTTTATTTTGGCCGTCCAGTCGATAGCAGTCGGCTAGACAACGCTGAATCATAGTGGACATGGCGCGGGTATGAGTCATACAACTACAAACTGGCTAGGTCACGGCGAAGTGCTCATCGGCAGCAAAGCTGAATCCAGGAAATTCATCCGGTGCTGCTAACCAGAGGTACTGGCTCCGTGTGGTGTTTTTTACTCAGCGGCCCCAACTCTTTCTGAGCCATAAAAACATAGGTAATAGTAGACTGAGCGGTTCCGGCTTCCTGCAAATCAAACAGGGGAATAGGACTAGGAGCCACTTTGATTGCGGGCAATACCCGACGTAATTCACCCGACGACGAGCCAATATGAATACCTTGTTTCGTACAATAGCTTGAATGCAAGACAAGAAGGCCCACTATCTTTTTCGTATGTACTTCTCTAGTATTGCTAAAATTGAAACCATCAAAATACACGAATAATTTTCGGCCATCCTTACTAACTAGCGTTGCGTCAGGTTTTTCCGATATTGCATCAAAGCCGTATGCCGACAAGTGAGTGGGCGTAAAAGTGAACCCCGCATACAGCCTGCGCAATTCACTAAATCGCATCCCCAGCTTGGCCTGGCCAACCGATGTTTCGGTTATCAGCGGCACATCGAAGAAGGAGACTTGCGCAACAGTACTTTTTACTAGCAGCCAACAGGTTAATAGCAGTAAAATTCGCATATTACCAAACTACGACACCTTCAATAACCCCTCCGCTAGCCCTCGGTCGTTGCCCAGCCGCGGCACTTTGTTCTGCCCGCCGAGCTTGCCCACGCTCTTCATGTAGCGCTGAAACGCGCCGGCTGGCAGCGGCGTGAGTTGCAGCGGCACCAGGATATTGCCCTGGCGCAGGTCGTCGTAGTAGGTATTGCGCTGGCGCAGCGCCGCATCGAGCGCGGCAGCGAAGCTAGCCACGTCGCACGGCGGCTGGGCAAATTCGACCAGCCACTCGTGGCGCGAGGGCTGGCTAGGGTCGTCGCTCACCAAAGGGGCCACGGTAAACTCGGTGACCTCCGTTTCGGGGTGCTGGCGCACGGCCTCGCGCAGGGCGGCTTCCACTTCTTCGCCGATAACGTGCTCGCCGAAAGCCGACAGAAAGTGCTTGATGCGGCCCGTGACCACCACCCGGTGCGGATGCAGGTCCACGAAGCGCACGGTGTCGCCGAGCGAGTAGGCCCACAGGCCGGCATTGGAGGTGAGCACCACGGCGTACTGGGTATCCAGCTCGACTTCGGCGATGGTGAGGCGGGGCGGATTATCCTCAAAAAAGCGCTCGGCGGGCACGAACTCGAAGAAAATACCGCTGTCGAGGCGCAGCAGCAGGCCGGGGTTGCCGGGCTGGTCCTGGAAGGCCAGGAAGCCTTCGGAAGCCGGAAAAAGCTCGATAGTATCCACCGGCCGGCCGATGCTTTCGAGCAGGCGGGCGCGGTAGGGCTCCATGCTCACGCCGCCCGATACGAAGAGGTCGAACTGCGGAAACACCTCCCCCGCCGGCCGGCCGGTGCGCGCCACGAGGCGGTCGAAATACATTTGCACCCAGGGCGGAATGCCGGAGATGAGCGTCATGGGCTGGCCCAGGGTTTCGGCCACAATAGCTTCGAGCTTGGCTTCCCAGTCTTCGAGGCAGTTGGTGGCGTAGCTGGGCAGCTGGTTGCGCCGCAGATAGGCCGGCACGTGGTGGTTGACGATGCCCGAGAGCCGGCCCGTCGGGATGCCGCCCACGCGCTCCAGTTCCGGCGAGCCGGAGAGGAAAATCAGCTTGCCATCGAGGAAGCGGCTGCGGCCGGTGGCGGCTACGTAGTGCAGCAGCGCATCCTTGGCGCCGTTGATGTGGTTGGAAATACTGGCTTTGGTAATTGGGATATACTTGGCGCCGCTGGTAGTGCCGCTCGTTTTGGCTAGGTATAGCGGCCGGCCGGGCCATACTATATCGGGCTCGCCGGCTTTTACGCGGTCGAAATAAGACTTCAGCGCCTCGTAGTCGCGGATGGGCACCCTAGCCGCAAAGTCGGCGGGCGTTTGCACCGCCGCCAGGTTGTGGGCGCGGCCGAAGGCCGTGCCGGCCGCCGTGCGCGTCAGCTCGCGCAGCAGGCCTAGCTGGGTGGCGGCCGGGTGGCGCTGCCACTGCCGGTACTGGTGCACGGTGTAGGCCGCCAGCGGGCGGCTCAAAGTGGCTTTAATTCCCATCGGGCGCAAAAATAGGCGGCCCGCTAGGGGCCGGGCCAACCACGCACGCGGCGCACGCAACTGTTAGCTGCGCTAGCTTGCTATTTCAGCTCAGCGTAGCAAGCCAAATCGATTATTTTGTTTAGCTTTGCACGCATCAACCTTAAACAGAATCTTTACCGCCGGCTAGCCGTACTACGGCTACCAGCTTAGAGCTAGCAGTTGTTTTTTCTTCTTTTCAAAAATCCCCATGATTAACCAATTTGGTAAAGCGCAGTGGCAAGGTGATGCCAAGGGCCACGGCACCATCAGCACTAAGAGCGGCGTAGTAGAGGCTCCGTATTCGGTAGGCTCGCGCTTTGAAGGCGTAAAAGGCACTAACCCTGAGGAGCTTATCGGCGCGGCTCACGCCGGCTGCTACACCATGTTCCTGTCGATTGTGCTTTCGCAGCACGGCCACACCGTGGAAGACCTACAAACCACCTCGACCGTATCGCTGGACCCGACCCAGAACCCGCCCGTTATCACCAAAATCGCGGTGAGCGTGGAAGGCAAAGTGACCGGCGGCAACATTACGCCCGAAGATTTTCAGAAGCACGCCGAGTTTGCCAAGGCCAACTGCCCGGTGTCGAAAGCGCTGAGCGCCGTGGGCGAAATGACGCTCGAAGCCAAGCTTTCGTAGAGTTAGGAGTTAAAAGTTATGAGTTAGGAGTTGATGGTCAGACACCTGCGTATCTGGCCGTCAACTCCTAACTCATAACTTTTAACTCATAACTACTTTTGCCCCATGCCCACTGGTACCACTCGCATTCGCTTACGCCCCGCCAACTCCTCGCGCCTCTCGTTTGGGGTGCAGGTTTCGCTGGCCCTTTTTGCCATTGTTTACGCAGTTTTGATGCTGCGCAACTCGCCCGACACCCAGGATTTTTACTGGCTTAGCTACGTATTTCTGGCCGGCTGCGTGGTGTACCTGGGCTTTATTCTGGTGCACAATGCGCCGGTTTTTGGTACCCAGAGCTACTTCGAGTTTGCCCCCGGCTACCTGGTGCACAAGGCCGGCCTGTTTCGGGCCAAGCAGGTATTCGCCGCCGAAAGCATGAGCCTGCTCGAGTTGCTGCCCCGCCAGCTGCGGGTGCGCCTCAAAGACGGCGACATCCACGTGCTGAACATGCGCGAGGTAAAAGGTACCCGCCGCCGCGCCGTGCTGCGCGGGCAGTTGGAAGGCTTTGCCAAACGCTACGGCGTGGCCCTGCGCGAAGACAACGTCACCACTAGCTAGCCTGGCTAGCCTTGGCCCAACTTCGGGGCCTTCTTATCGTAGACCAACTCCTTGTAAAGACGCCCGCCGGCGTCTTTACTTTTGTGCGACCACGCCTTACTAATCTCCTCCTCCCATGCCCCTCTCCCCCGACGTTCAGCAGCGCATTAACACCTGGCTCACCCCCGCCTATGATGCTGATACCCAGGCCGAAATCAAACAGCTCGTTGACACGCACCAGGACGACCAGCTCAACGACGCCTTCTACCGCTCGCTGGAGTTCGGCACCGGCGGCCTGCGCGGCATCATGGGCACGGGCTCGAACCGCATGAACCGCTACACGCTGGGCATGGCCACGCAGGGCTTGAGTAACTATTTGAAAATCAGCTTTCCGAACCAGGAAATCAAGGTGGCGATTGCCCACGACTCACGCAACAACTCGCGCCTATTTGCTGAAACAGTAGCCAACATCTTTTCGGGCAACGGCATCACGGCCTACCTGTTTGAGAGCCTGCGCCCGACGCCCGAGCTGTCGTTTGCCATCCGGCACCTGGGCTGCCAGAGCGGCTGCGTCATCACGGCCTCGCACAACCCCAAGGAGTACAACGGCTACAAGGTATACTGGAACGACGGCTCGCAGGTAGTGGCCCCGCACGACAAGAATATTATCACGGAGGTCAACAAGATAACGAGCCCCGAGGAAGTGAAGTTTGCCGGCGACCCTAGCCGCATTCACCTCATCGGGCAGGAGGTAGAGGCGGCTTACCTGGCCGAAGTCAAAGAACTCAGTATCAACCCTGCCGCCATTCAGCAGCAGCACGATTTGGGCATCGTGTACACGCCCATCCACGGCTCGGGCATCAAGCTGGTGCCACCGGCGCTGGCCGAGTTTGGCTTCACCAACGTGAGCGTAGTAGAGGCCCAGGCCACGCCCGACGGCAACTTCCCCACTGTGCAGTCGCCCAACCCGGAGGAGAAGTCGGCCATGCAGCTAGCCCTCGACCAGGCCAAGGCGCAAAACGCCGACATCGTACTTGCCACTGACCCCGACGCCGACCGCGTGGGCGTGGGTGTGAAAAACGACAAGGGCGAGTGGGTGCTGCTCAACGGCAACCAGACCGCCGCGCTGCTCACGCACTATATCCTGTCGGCGCGCCAGCAAGCCGGCAAGGCGCTGCCCAACGATTTCATCGTGTACACCATCGTGACGAGCGAAATCCTGGGTGATATCGCCCACCGGCTAGGGGTAAAATCGTACCGCACGCTCACCGGCTTCAAGTACATCGCCGGCCTCATCCGCGACCTGGCGGGCAAGGAAAACTACATCTGCGGCGGCGAGGAAAGCTACGGCTTCCTCATCGGCGACTTTGTGCGCGATAAGGATGCCGTGACGGCCTGCGCCCTCGTGGCCGAAATGGCCGCCGTAGCCAAGGGCCAGGGCCGCACCCTCTACCAGGAAATGCAGCGGATGTACGCCGAGTATGGCCTCTACGTCGAAGACCTTATCTCGCTGACCAAGAAGGGCCAGCGTGGTGCCGAAGAAATTCAGGAGATGATGGTGGAGCTGCGCCAGAACCCGCCTAAGACCCTAGCCGGCTCGCCGGTAGTGGAAATTCGTGACTTTCAGACTGGCAAAATTCACCACCTGCAATCGGGCCAGGAAGAAAGCACCGGCGTGGAAAGCTCCAACGTGCTGCAATTTCTCACCGAAGCCGGCGATAAAATATCGGCCCGCCCCAGCGGCACCGAGCCCAAGATTAAATTCTATTTCAGCGTAAAAGAGCCGCTAGCCTCAATTGCCGATTATGAGATGACGCACAAAAAGGCGGAGGACAAAATCAAGCGCATTATCGAGGAGATGCAGCTGAAATAAGCAGATTTGGCTAAAAGCAAAAACGTCCGCCATGCTGAACTTGCGAAGCAGCTTATCACGCTAGAACTGTTTGTTCAAACTTGGTAAGCTGCTTCGCAAGCTCAGCATGACGGACGTTTTTATAACTCTGTACTACTAGCTAGCCCGGCAAGCTACACCCGCTGCATCTGCAACTGCTTGACCTGCTGCGTGAGGTCGAGCACCATGCTAGCCAAGTGCTCTAGCGACACACCACCGATGGGGAAGGCGCTGCTGATGTAGCTCTTGGCTTCCCAGATTTCGAGCACGTCCTCGGCTTTTACGTCGTAGGGTGAGTAGAGCGGGTTGTCGGATTGCAGGGCAAACATGGCGCTCTGCTTCAGCTTGTTGTACACGCGCTTGAACACGATGCCCTCCTTCTGGCTCACCACGATGCAGGGCGTGCCGTCCTTCACGCTGGCCCAGTCGTCGACGTAGCGGCCCACGATGGTGGTGCCGCTGGCCAGGGGCAGCATCGAGTCACCGGCGATTTCGAAGGCGCGGTAGGTGCCGCTGCTGGCTAACATGGGCAACCGGAAGCGGGGCAGCTCCTCAATAAATTCGCGGTCGGCGTAGCCGTTGAGGTAGCCGGCGGCGGCTTTGAGAGGTACCAGCTCGATATTTTCCTTGTCATCGGGGCCGACGGTGATGGCCAGCACCCGCATGGGCTTGTCTTCGGGCAGGGTATCGTCAAGGGGACCGGCTTCGCGTAGGGCGGCGGCGGTTTTGGCATTTTTGCGCTTCGTAAAGTCGGTGGTAGCCAGCGAGTCAAGCGGAATATTGAAGAGCCGGGCCATGTTAACGAGCGTAGCCAGGCGCGGCTCGGCGCGGCCTTCTTCGTAGGCACCCACCAGCGAGCGCTTAATGCCTAGTTTATCAGCTAATTGGGCTTGGGTCAGGCTCAGCTCGCGGCGCCAGAACTTGAGGTTGGTATTAATCATAACGGTTAGGGAAGACAGGGGAGGAAAAACCCAACGCGGAGGGCGCGCGACGCACAAAACCGGCAACACAAGCTGCAAGTTACTAATTCCATTAGACTTGCCAACGCTAACGGGGTGGGAATTGTTGGGCTGGGTAGAATTTTGGCTAGCCTGGCACCAAGGCAGCCGCCTCAACTGGGGCGGCTGCTACCGTTTGTGCGGGGATTAGCCCTACAAATTCAGGCTGGGCGTGGGCGAGTCGGCCCCCCATTCGTCGTTTTCCCATTTTTCGTTCCAACCTAAGTGAGAATACTTAGGGTTAATTTCGGTTTCATAGCTCCGGTCACCCAGACCAAAGTCCTGATACACGTCGGCAGCGGCCACGTATACATTATCAGCTACTACAAACGATTTAAGTTGATGTGTAGTGACGTTGCGCCGGCTGCCACGTACTAACAGTGCTCCTTCACGCCAAATACCATCAGTAGGGCGCATGGGTGCTGGGGCAAAGCCAAGACGGCCATTAGGTGTAACGTAGAAGTTGAGCAATGCCTCGCCGCGTAGCTCACCGCTGTTGGGGGCCGGCTGCTCGACCAGTCGCACTTCCGCACGTAGCGCATAATAGTTTATTTTGGAAAAAATGCGCTGTTCGCGAGCCATAAATGAATCGGGCGATATTGAGTCGGGTCGGATACCAAGGCCTAGGCTTCCATCATCTTCCTCATATGGCGGCTCCAGCGGCAATAGTTCGCGCACTATCAGCCAGCCAGTAAAGGGCCGTACATTTTTGCGATAGTGGCACTTGCCACGCACTTGGTAGTAATCGGGGCGCTGTGGGTCACGCTCGACCTGCTGAAAAGTCAGTTCAAACCGATAGTGGTCCGGGCCGAATACTCCTTCCAAAATAGAATTTTGCTGCCGTTGCGAATAGCCCTGCCACAACTGACTTAGGTTGTAGCGTTGTAGAACGGCTCGGTTGGCCTTCGTAAGCGTGTCGCCGACGTTAAACAAGCTTGGAACTGAAGCGGCTGGTAGCACTAAAGGCGACTTGGCCAACTGCTGGTGAGTTGGAATAGCAACCTGCGTGGCGGGAGACGAATGTTGACAGGCTGCTAAGCTGGCTAGCCCTAGTATAATAAGCGTTCTTTGCATAGTTACATACTCAAGCTAGGCTTGGGCGAGTCGGCCCACCACTCGTCATTGGCCCAGTAGTCGTTCCAGCCCAGCTTGGCATATTTGGGATTGAACGAGGGGTCGCGGTCGCCGATGGCGAAGCGCGTGAGCGTCGCGGGCGCCGTTATAAAAACGTTGCCGCTCAGCAGTAGGGGCTTGCTAGCCCCTGTGTTGTCGCTGACCCATTGCCCGGTGTAAAGTACGCCAGCACCTTTGGCGAGCATTGCCGGGCTAGCCTCCATCATGGATATTGCGCTGTGCAGCTTATTCTCCTTGTCAATATAAAAATCCAGATAGCCGGCACCGGTGAAAATACCCGCCGTATTACCCTGTGGCTGCTCCCGAAATTCAAATTTTGCCTTGGCGCTGAACACACTACGCAGGCTCTCTACATCTAGCAGGCCCGCTTCTTCCATGGTTAAACTTGCCTTTGGGTGAGCCACCGTTTGAATAGTGATAGTGCCTGTAAAGGGCGAAACCGTTTTCTGGAACCGGTTTTTTCCTTCTACCCGGTACACAGTGGGTTGTAGGCTATCGCGGTAAACTTTGGTGAATACAAATGCGATACGGCGGTAATCGCGGCCGAAAAAGCCATCCATCGGCCCCATCTCCTTTACGTCATCATCATACTTTCCTTGCCAGAGGGCCGACAGGTCGTAGCGCTGCAATACATTTGAGAGGACCGGGCTGCTGGCCGGCCCAGCCCCCGCAACGGGTGCCGGCGCCAGCTCTTCCGAGACAGCAACAACTGGTTCCTTTGGTTTCGGGGCTACCTGCGCAACTGTGGGGCTAGCGGCTGTCATCGAGACTGCCTTAGTCGAAGGCGATTGCTGCTGGCAGGCGCTACCGGCCCCAGCTAACATGATAAGACCGCAGAGCTTTTTCATGCCGCCAAATTAGGGCGCAATTTCTTCATTATCTCCCGCAGAAAATGTCGGCCTAGCCCCAGTTCCAGCAGCACTTCGGCCACAAGTAAATTGCCCACCCACGAAAGCCACGTCACGGTGAGGTAGGTTTCTATCGGCTTGGTATGGAAGGCGTAAAACATGAAATAGCTTTCGCCGCGCAGGGCCAGCGCGGCCAGCGTAATGGCGTAGGAGCGCGCCTGCCACTCGACGTGCCGGGGCCACTGCCGGCGGCGGGCGGCCCGGTAGGCTAGCCAGGTGCTGCCCCACCACACCAGGCATTGCAGCGAGAAGCCCACCTGCGCCACCAGCCCGCCATTGGCAAAGCGCGCCAGCACCAGGCCCGACGGCGCCGCTAGCCCCAAAATGCCGCCCACGTAGCCATAGCCCAGCCAGCGGTGCAAGCGCGGCCCGCGGCTAGCCACGGCGGGCAGCCATTGCAGCAAGCCCAGCACCAGCACGATGAGGCTCGTGGTGATGTGCACGTAGAAGGCTAGCCGGAACCGCGGGTTGTCGTTGGTTTCGTCGCTCTTGGTGGTGAGAAAATGAATACCCTTCTCGAAGGAGTAGTAGGGCAGCGTTTTGGTGAGCATCAGGGCCGCGAAGGCGGCGATGAGCAGGGCAGCGAGGGCGAAAAGAATTCTGCGCAGCATTTGAGCGGCAAATTATGCTGCGCAAAACGGAGCCGCATCTCAGTTACTGTTTCCCAGGCTTTTTATTCTTTACGGCAAAGCCCGCTTGAAACTCTTCAGTAGAAATAACCTTCTGCTCGTGCAGCCAATACCAGCGCGAAACTCCCTTCTTCGAGGTTAATTCCTGGCCACGGTACACGTACCGTTGGTGCAAATAGGCTTTCGCATGAGCTCGCAAATCAGTTACAAACTGTTGCATGGCTTCGTCAGCTTCGGGTTGGGCAACTACTGAAAAATCACCTCGGCCGGTTGTTATCGTAAAGCGGTTTTGCCAGCGGGTGTACGTGAAATAGCACAGCCCGGCTAGTAGCAGCGAGGCTCCTCCAGATGCTACCAGCCACGCCTGACTAGCCATCGGCTTGCCTAGCTCCTGCACCCAGGAACCCACAACCCCGAAGGCCACAAAGAAGCTGAGCAGCAGCGGAAACGAGCGCTCCATCTTGCCACGAACCGGTAGCAGGTCTTCGTAAGGAATCTCGACTCTGACGCGGCTGGTTAACCGCTCACGGTCCACCAACAAACCGTCTTCCGTGGTAGTGAAGCGGGTATACCCCCACACCGGATGCTTCTGGTAGAACTCCATTGCCGCTAATGCTAGCGCCCACGCTGCTGCTTTATGCCGGCTAGCCGTAGCTGGAAGTAGTCGTACTTCTCGCGCAGGTGGTCGAAGAGGTCGCGCAGGGCCGGCGCGCCCCCCAGCTGGGCGCGGGCGGCGGCAATTTCGGCCAGCTGCGAATCGGAGAGGAACTCGTGGATGCGCAGGTCGAGGCCCTTAGCATAGGCGCGTTCGAGGTGGGCGCGCACGGTGCCCACCACTAGGCCCCGCTGCTCGGCAATCTGGTCGGGGTTGAGGCCCTGGCGATGTAGCTGGAAGGTCGTATCCTCGGTACCATTCACGTCGCGGTCAGCAGCTTTGGCGGCCGTGGCGCGGGGTGCGGGCACGTAGTCGTCCTCACTGAAAGGTGGTACGTTCAGCGCCTCATCGGTGGCGTCGGGCACGCGCCGGGCGGGGCTGTGCTGCAAAATCGCCTCGATAAAGGCCTCGCCGTAGGTTTCGAATTTCTTCATACCCACGCCCGATACCGAGAGCATGGCGATGCGGCTGGTGGGCTGCTCGCGGGCCATTTCCTGCAGCGTGGTGTCGGTAAACACCACGTAGGGCGGCACGCCCTGCTCGTCGGCAATTTGCTTGCGGAGCTGGCGCAGGCGCTCGAAGAGCTTGGCCTCGGGCGTACCGGCACCGGCCGCGGCAGCATCAGCGGCGGCTTTTTTGCTGGCGCGGGTTTGCTTGTCGGCCTTCTCGGCCACCTGGAATTTCTTGAGCGACACCGGCAGCTGGCCTTTGAGCACCTGCTGGCCGCGCTCGGTTATTTTGAGGGCGTAGCCTTCCTCGTAGGCGATGTAGAACAGGCCGTCGTTCAGCATCTGATGGATGTAGCTGTACCAATCGAGGTAGGGCAAATCCTGGCCCGCGCCGTAGGTTTTGAGCTGGTCGTAGCCGCCTTGCAGCACGGCCTGGTTACGCATACCGCGCAGAATATCAATCAGTAAGTTGATGGCCACCCGCTGCTGGGCGCGGGCGCTGGCCGAGAGCGCCTTCTGGGCGAGCAACGTGCCATCGAAGGTAGTGGGCGGGTTGCGGCAGATGTCGCAGTTGCCGCAGTCGTGGCCCAGGTCTTCGGAGAAATAGTGCAGTAAGATGCGGCGGCGGCAGCTAGCCGCCTCGGCAAACTGCTGCATCCGCTCGAGCTTGGCGGTGTTGAGCTGGGCCTGGCGCTGGGGCACGTCCTTGGTCACCATTTCGCGCATCGACATGACATCGGCGAAGCTGTAGAACAGCATGGCCGTGGCATCGGTACCGTCGCGGCCAGCGCGGCCGATTTCCTGGTAGTAGCCCTCGATGTTTTTGGGCAGGTTGTAGTGCATCACCCAGCGCACGTTGCTCTTATCGATGCCCATGCCGAAGGCAATGGTGGCCACGATAACCTGCAAGTCGTCCTGCAAAAACTTCTCCTGGGCCTCGGCGCGCTGGTTGGGCGTCATGCCGGCGTGGTAGTGGCCGGCCTTAATTCCCTTTTGCTGAAGCTTCTGGGCCACCGTTTCGCAGGTTTTGCGCGAGAGGCAGTAGATGATGCCCGCGTCGCCGGGGTGGCGGCCGATGAAGTCGAGCATCTGCCCTAGCCGGTCCTGGCCGGGGCGCACCACTAGGTTGATGTTGGGTCGGTCGAAGCTGGAGAGGAACACCTGCGGCTCGTGCAGGTTGAGCTGGGTCTTGATGTCGCGCTGCGTGAGGCGGTCGGCCGTGGCCGTGAGCGCGATGATGGGCGTGCTGGGGAAGTGCTGGCGCAAGGCCCCTAGCTGGGTGTACTCGGGCCGAAAATCGTGACCCCAGGAGGAAATACAGTGCGCCTCATCAATGGCAAACATGCTGACGTTGAGCCGCTTCAGAAACTGCAAAAAGCCTTCGCCCAGCAGTTTTTCGGGGCTTACGTAGAGCAGCTTGAGGTGGCCGCTGAGGGCCGCCCGCGTGATGTCGGTAGACTCGCTTTGGCTCACGCTGCTGTTGATGTAGGCGGCCACGATGCCGTTGGCTTTCAGCGCCTCCACCTGGTCCTTCATGAGGGCGATGAGCGGCGATACCACCACGCAGATACCTTCGCTCACCACGGCCGGAATCTGAAAGCAGACCGACTTACCGCCGCCCGTGGGCATGAGCACTACCGTATCCTGGCCGCCCAAGATGCTCTGGATAATATCGCCCTGCATGGGCCGGAAATTATCGTAGCCGTAGTAGCGCTTGAGCGCCCGGCGGGCAGCGGTGAGGGAAACGGGGGAGGCGGTGGCAGCAGACATAAGGCACTTCGGTCGAAAGATTAAAATAACAATCGGCCCCACGAAGTTCCAAAGAATTTAGCCAATGGCCGCCCGACGAGCGGCTAGCAACGCCTCTGGTAGCGAGCCGGCCACCGGCAGTGGCCTTTTGCTCAGTCGAAAAGCCGGCTCTATGTATTTTTCGAGGGGCAACGCCTGCGTTAGAAACGGCCGCCAGTGTGTATCTTAGCCACCTACAGTTTCGTAGATAACTCCCAGCTAGTAAGACTTTTGACCCTAACGTAGCCATGCAGCCTCCTCTCCTTTACCCGGTCCGCCTTCAATTGGCTGTAGTGGCGGCGTGCCTGCTACTGGCGGCTTACCTGCCGGTCTGGCACAAGCTCTGGTTCGTGGCCGAAAGCGGGCATTTTGGCGGTGGCACGGGCTGGGTGTGGCTGTTGCTGCTAGGCTTGTACCAGCGCTGGCGGCTAGCCCTGGGGTTCACCTATATGTTGTTGACTTTACAGCTTTTATTGGCGGGGTATATTCTGTCTCAAAATATCCCAACGGGTGGACCTACGCTGGGCTTTTTGGTGAATAGTAGCTTGTATTTGCTAGCTGGATGCATCTTATACTTTTCCTCTGACCTAAAGCAGTATTTCAGCCAATTACCCGCCGATGCGCGCTTGTAGCGCACATAGCGTTCCAAGCTCAATTAGCCCTTCCAGCAATAAAAAAATTAGCCCTTCCAGCAATAAAAAAACGGCACCCGCTAGGGTGCCGTTTTTTCCTTTCACAAAGTGCAAGGAGCTTGCTTATTTCAGCGCACTTTTCAGCTCGCTGCTAGCCATTGCCTGGGCTTGCTTGGCCTCGGGCACTACAGCGGCCATGCCGAAGAACTCGTGCGTTACGCCGTCGTAGTTCTGGTATTTCACGGGCACACCGGCTTTTTGCAGATTGTCGGCCAGCATCTTGCCTTCGCTCATCAAGGGGTCATACTGGTCGGTGATGACCGTAGTGGGCGGCAGACCCTTCAGGTTGGCGTGCACGAGGTCAATCATTGGGCTCTTGCCATCGGCCGGGGTGCGCAGATAATACTTGAAGAACCACGCCATCAGGTCTTTATTGAGCGGCTTGGTCTGGGTATTAGCCAGGTACGAAGGCGTGTTCAAGTCGTAGCCCGCGATGGGGTACACGAGCAGCTGGTGCTTGGGCAGTTGCACTTTCTTGTCGCGGGCCATCATGCTCACGGCGCAGGCCAGGTTGCCACCAGCGCTTTCGCCGGCCACGGCTACGCGGGCGGGGTCACCCTTGAAGCTAGCGGCATTTTTGAGCGTCCACTGGTATGCGGCAAAGCTGTCGTTATGAGCAGTCGGGAACTTGTTTTCCGGGGCCTGGCGGTAGGCTACCGACACCACAATGGCGCCCGTTTGCTCCACCAGGGCGCGCACCGACGGGTCGTAGGTATCGAGGTTGGCGATAACCCAGCCACCGCCGTGGTAATACACGATAACCGGCAGCGTGCCAGTCGCACCCTTGGGCGTGTAGATACGCACCTTCACGCCGGGCATTAGTACGCGGGTCATAGTGTCGGCGGTAGCGGGCGGCGTGGGGATGTTGAATTTCTGCATCACGGCCATCGTGGCATCAGTGGCACTGGGGGCCTTGCGGGCTTCGGCCGGCGTCAGCTTGGCCATCGGCGTGGGGCCGCTCATGGCGGTGAGCTGCTCGATGACGGTCTGCATCTCGGGGTGCAGGTCGGGGCCCCAGGCAGGCTTGGCACCGCTGGGCTTCACGGCCATTGCCTGGCCAGCGGCCGAGCTATCGGCAGCGGGCTTGGTGGCGGTGGTCGTCGAGTCGTTGGCTGCGTTGGTGGTGGCGGTTTCGGTGGTTTGGCTGCTGCTGCAGGAAGCTAGCAGAGCCAGGGCCGCGACCGGGGCGGCCCAGCGGGCCGAAGCGCTTGTCCAGGTAAGGCGCATGGTAAGGGAGTAGTGAATGGTTGAGCTATTCCCTTACGGCCAGCCAGCAACAATAGATGCAAAAGCGGCTGAAAGCAAGTAAATTACTTACCTGCTTTCAGCCGCATATTACTCAACAGTAATGTACTTTATCTACACTAAATCAGCACCTAAACTAAACCTACCGTTTTTCAGCCGGCGCTCGCCGCGAGCCGCAGTACAGCTCGCACTTCAGCCGGCGACAATAGACACCTTATTTTTTCAGTAACGATTTACCAGCTTGCAGCCGGCTCAACATTTCCTCACCGCGCAGCAGCGCTACTTCTGCATCTTTCTCACCAGTTTCATCATCAATAATAATGCTATCTAATTGAAAAATTTTCCCTACCAGAGTTGTTTGCAACAAGGTAATGTCAATGCCTTGCCAATTGCTTTTTTCATCTTCAGGCGTTAGATTGACACCGCAGTTAGTTTCGCCTTCTACTTGAACCTCATAGTCAACTGCTGCAAAAACGGCTATGCTAGCATTACCTAGTACCCGCAAGCTACCGTGGTTATAATCTCCCCAAAAAAGCTCTTCTACTACAAGGTCACCAGTAACATAGATTTCCTGGCCGCCAACCAGCATCGTGTTTGTTTGCAGTTTCCCTAATACCGTTAAGCCCGTAGCCCCGTCAGTTTCTTCGTTGTAGATGAAGCGCTCAACGGTGAGATTACCACACACCAGAATTAAGAAAATATGGTTTTCCGCTTCTGGCTGAAAATCCAGGTTCAGTGATTCTAATACAGTGTCTTGGTCAAAAACCAAAACTGGCTCTTGTTCAAATTCACCGTTATGAATTTGATTGCGCCAAACCGCCCAGCAGTCTGGCGGTAGAAGGTGCTTGATTTCAGCAAACAGAACGCGGCGCATCTTTTATACCTGTTGATTATTGCTCGGATTGACCGCCGGGGCCCGCCGCGAGCCGCGGTACAATTCATACTTCAGCAAGCGGCAATCAATCGGCCCGTTAAAGAGCGGGATGCGGCGCGACACCTTCAGGCCGATGCGCTTGGCCGCCTCCAGGTTGCCGGTGAAGATGAAGGCATCGTAGCCCTGAAAATTCGTTTTCAGCGCGTCGCCGATGGTTTTATACAGCTCATCCATCTGCGCCTCCTCCCCTATCCGCTCGCCGTAGGGCGGGTTGGTGATGACAAGGCCGGGCGCCTGGCCCTGGGGCGGCTGGGCATCGCGCACGTCGCGCACGCTCAGCCGAATGCACTCGTCGAGGCCGGCGGCTTCAATGTTGGCGGCCGCGTCGCGGATAACTTTCGGGTCGAGGTCGGAGCCCGCCAGGTAGGCCTGCGGCTCCTCAATGCGCTGGGCCTCGGCTTCCTGGCGCAGCTGTGCCCACAGCGCGGCGTCGAAGTCGGGCCAGTTTTCGAAGCCGAACTTGCCTTGGTGAAACAAGCCCGGCGCGATGCGCTGGGCCAGGAGGCCGGCTTCGGTGAGGATGGTGGCCGAGCCGCACATGGGGTCGATGAGGGTGCTTTTCTTATCCCAGCCGCTGAGCAGTAGCAGGCCGGCGGCCAGCACCTCATTAAGCGGGGCCTCGTTGGTGCCCCGGCGATAGCCGCGGCGGTGCAGCGAGTCGCCGGCCGCGTCGAGGCTCAGAATCACGTCGTTTTCGAGCATCCGCAGGTGAATGCGGATGTCGGGGTTGCGGGTGTCGATGCTGGGCCGCTCGCCGGTGCGCTCGCGAAACTGGTCCACGATGGCATCCTTAGTGAGCTGGGCCACATATAACGAGTGCTCGAAGCTCGACTTATTGACGACGGCCGTGATGGCAAACGTTTGGCCGGGGCGGATGAAGCGGCTCCAGTCAATCTTAAATACTTCGTCGTAGAGGCCGCGCTCGTCGCGGGCGTAGAAATCGGCGAAGGGGCGCAGCAGGCGCATGGCCGTGCGGCTCCAGAGAATGGTGTTGTAGAGCAGCTTTTTGTCGCCGCTAAACTCGACGGCGCGGCTGCCCACGTAGTCGATGGTGGCGCCGAGCTGGCTCAGCTCTTCGGCCAGTACGTCTTCGAGGCCAAATTGGGTGGTGGCGGTAAGGTGCATGGCGCAAAGGTCGGGGCTAGCGGGCGAAGCCTACTTGCCCACTGTGCGGCTGGCCCGGGCTAGCGCGAGTTTAGCGCAGCGCAACTCGTGCTGCTTATGACGTGGAGGCTGCGCCTCCACTGCCGCGCTAGCGGCAAAATGGTGTTGTTTTATCACCAAGCACTTGCCAAAAAACTAGCCTTATCCAAACGCAAGCGTGCCGCTAGGGCGGCAGTGGAGGCGCAGCCTCCATACCATAGCTTTGTCACGAGTTACGCTGCGCTAAACTCGCGCCAGTACGGCAGTTGACGTGGCCTAGCTAGCCTAGCACGAGTTACGCTGCGCTAAACTCGCGCCAGTACGGAAACCTTCGCCCTCGAAACGACCCTAGCCACGAAGATTTACCAGCAGAAAATCCGCGCCGCCCAGCAGCAAGGTTACACCGTTACGCTGCTGTATTTTTGGCTCAGCAGCCCCGCGCTAGCCCAGGAGCGCGTGAAAACGCGGGTGGCGGAAGGCGGTCATTTTATTGCTTCCGAGGTAGTTGACCGCAGGTATTGGCAGGGTACCGAACGGCTTTTCAGCAATTACCTACCGCTGGTGGATTAAGCAGCACTCTATGACAATTTGAGTGGCGAGCCGATTTTATTAGCTCGAAAGCTTGTTGACGGCTTCCATATCATTAACGACACTCTGTACACTCAACTAAGAAACCACTATAATCTAACAGAGCAGCTTGAGCGCCAAGAGAAGATTGCAGCAGGCTTAAAGATTGCCTATGAGCGAATGCTAGAATTTAAGCGTCATAAAAACAGCGAGGTCGTGGTGATACGTGAGGGGATGATTTTGCGGTTTAAGCCATAACTTACTGGTTAAGCTAAAATTATCTGCTGAGCATATGAACACAAATAAATTACTGCAAGAAATGCAGGAAGCCATATGGTCCGGCATCAATCATTTCGGAATATATGACAATGCAATAGATGTTGAATGGCAATCACTCCTATTTGAGAGAATACCAACAAGTATAACTTCGGGGGAGGATTTTAAAAACTCCTTCCAGGAAATAGATAATGTAGAGCTTGCAAAAGCTATTTTAACAGCATTACTCCACAAGGGAATGGGCCATAGCATGGAACTCATGCCACTTGATAAGGCTAATCTCTTGGCCGATAGATTTTTCTCCTTATTTAGTAAACAAGCATTATATTTTTCCAACTCAACTTGGAACAAAAATGAGTATGCTGGACCAGATAAGGACTTTGAATTTGGCTTGAGCTCATGGGCACCGTTAACTGAGTTGACATTTGATTCAGGCATCGTTATTTGCGACAACAGCAAAATCGGTATCATCTGGTTTTCAGAGGATGACTAATTCAGCCTAAATTCTATCTATTAGATACCTCCTCTCCCCAGCCGGCCCCACAGCCGGCTTTTTTTGTACCTTCCGCCCCGTATGGCTACTCCTGTTACTACTGCGCGCGGCGCTACTACCGATACCATTACCCGCTCCTACGCCGGGCCGATGGTGCTCATGACCCTGCTGTTTCTGCTCTTCGGGGCGGTTACCAATTTCAACGACGTGCTCATGCCCTACCTCAAGGACGTGTGCCAACTCACCGACTTGCAGTCATCGGCGGTGCAGTCGGCGTTTTTTGGGGCGTATTTTCTGATGTCGTTGCCGGCGGGCAAGCTGCTCGAGAAGCTGGGCTACCAGCGCGGCATTGTGGTGGGGCTGCTCGTGATGGCGGGCGGGGCGCTGCTCTTCGTGCCGGCCGCCAATACGCGGCAGTTTCCGCTGTTTCTGACGGCGTTGGCGGTGCTGGGGGCGGGCATTACGCTACTGCAAGTGGCGGCCAACCCCTACGTGAGCGTGCTGGGGCCAGCGCGGCGGGCGGCCTCGCGGGTGAGCATCGTGGGCGTAGCCAACAACTTTGGCGGGGCCATTTCGCCGCTGGTGGGCGGGCTGCTGTTATTCGGCGGCTCGGTGGCCCTGAAGGCGCAACTGGCCGCGCTGCCCACAGCCCAGCGGCTGGCGCAGGAAGCCCAGCTGGTGAAAGCGCCCTACCTGGGGCTAGCCGGGTTTCTGGCGGTGCTGGCGGGCATCTTCTTTATGCTGCGGCTGCCCGATATAGACGCCCTGCCCGAGGAAGAAGTGCTGGAGCATCAGTCGGTGGCGGCGGGCCGCCGCTCGGCCCTCGATTACCGGCACCTGGTGCTGGGCATCGCGGCCATTTTTGTGTACGTGGGCGTGGAAGTTGGGCTAGGGTCGTTCCTCATTCGCTACGGCGAAAGCCAGGGCATCCGGGCGCTGTCGCCCTTCACCCAGAGCCTGGTGCGGGGCCTGAACGTGGCTACCAATTTTGCGGGCGAATTATTCGGGCAAAGCCCGGCCCCGATTGATACCACGGCGGGCTTCACCAAGGCGGTGGGCGCGGTGCTGGTATCGTCGTACTGGTTTGGCTCGCTAGTGGGGCGGGTGGTGGGCATTCCGCTGCTGCTGCGCTACAACAACCGGGTGCTGCTGGTGGCGGTGTGCGCGGCGGGCGTGGCGCTGGTGGGCGCCTCCATCCTTAGCCAGGGCGAAACTGCGCTGTGGCTCATCGTATTATGCGGCCTGATGAACTCAATTATGTGGCCCGTTATCTTCCCGCTGGCCATCACCGGGCTAGGGCCGTTTACCAAGCAAGGGTCGTCGTACCTGATTATGGCCATTGTGGGCGGCGCGCTCATACCGCCGCTCATGGGCTTTCTGGCCACCAATGGCGGCGGTATGCGGGTGGCCATCGCGGTGCCCGCGCTGTGCTACGCCTACCTGCTGTTTTATGCGCTCAGCGGCTACCGCGTGCGCTAGGAGCACTACCTCGTGTATAAGTAAAAAGAGCCGGCTGCTTGCCGGCTCTTTCATGTTTAACCTTATGCAAAACCCCGCCGCTAGGCCTCGCGCACGTACTGCGGCGGCACAGCCTCGATGAGCCACACGCCGTTGCCCGAACGATAAAACACGCCGCCCGCCGCGTGTAGCGCGGCCGCAGCCACGGCCAGCAGCACGGGGCGGCCGCGGCGCTGGCCCACGCGCCGGGCGGTGGTCTCATCGGCGGTGAGGTGCACGTGGTGGCGGCTCATTTTCTGCAAGCCCTCACGCCGGATGGTGGCCAGCGCGGCCGGCGCGGTGCCGTGGTAGAGCACGGCCGGCGGCTCGGCGGGGGCTAGCTGCAAATCGACCGCCACGCTGTGGCCCTGCTGGGCCCGGATGCGCTGGCCGGTTTCATCGAAGGCAAAGCGCTGCTTGTCATTGTCTTCGACGATGTCCTCCAACTCGTCGCGGCTCATGGGGTGGCCGTGGGCGGCGCAGGCGGCCAGCAGGTCGGCCACGGCCACCCAGCCGCTAGGGTCGAGGTGCAGGCCGATGGCTTCGGGTGCGTGGCGCAGGTGCTGGCTGAGAAATTTGCTGAGGCGGGTAGTTTGCTTGGCGTCCATGCGGCCGAATATAGCGCGGACGCTGTGTAGTCCGCACGTGGCCCGCTTACCTAAGCTACTCCCGCGCGGACTCGCAGAGTCCACGGTACTTGCCGACCTTTGCGGCCATGCAGCTTGAAGAACACGTTTCGCTCCGCCCCCACAACACGTTTGGCCTCGATGTGCAGGCCCGCTACTTTGCCCGCTTCGCCTCGGTTGAGGAATTGCGCCAGCTGCTGGCTAGCCCCGCGGTGCAGGCCGGGCCGCTGCTCATCTTGGGCGGCGGCTCCAACCTGCTGCTGACGCAGAATTTCGGGGGCGTAGTCTTAAAAAATGAAATCAAAGGCCTCGAAATCAGCTCCGAAGACGCCGACACGCACACCGCCCTGCTGCGGGCCGGCGCCGGCGAAAGCTGGCACGGGCTGGTCGAGTACGCCCTCGACCAGCACCTGAGCGGCGTCGAAAACCTCTCGCTCATTCCCGGCACGGTGGGCGCGGCGCCCCTCCAAAACATCGGGGCCTACGGCGCCGAACTGCAGGACACCTTCGAGCGCTTGGAGGCCCTGGCCATCGGCACCGGCGAGCTGCGCGTGTTTTCGAAGGAAGAATGCGGCTTCGGCTACCGCGAAAGCGTGTTTAAGGGACCGCTCAAAAATCAATTTGTGGTGACGGCCGTGGTGCTGCGCTTGCACCGCGCCGCCGCCCAGCGGCCTACCAACAGCAGCTACGGCGCCATCCAGGAAACCCTAGCCGAGCTGGGCATCGAGGCCGAGCCTACCCCGCGCGATGTGAGCCAGGCCGTGGTGCACATCCGGCGCTCGAAGCTGCCCGACCCGGCCGAGGTGGGCAACGCGGGCTCGTTCTTCAAAAACCCCGAGGTGTCGCAGGCCAAGTTCGACGAGCTGAAAGGCCGCTACGCTGGCCTGCCGGGCTACCCGGTGCCGGGCGGCGTGAAGGTGCCCGCCGGCTGGCTTATCGAGCAGGCCGGCTTCAAGGGGCTGCGGCGGGGCGCGGGCGCGGGCACCCACGGCGTGCACGACCGCCAGGCGCTGGTGCTCGTGAACCACGGCGGGGCCACCGGCCACGAGCTGCGCGAGCTGGCCGAAGAGATAATCCGAGCTGTGCGCACGCAGTTCGGCATCGAGCTGCACCCCGAAGTTAATATCTTATAAATCAAAATTTTAGTCAGCAACACTCTTCGCTTAACCGGCCCGCGTTGCGGGCCGTTGTTTTTCGCCGTTATTTTGTGCCGACAGGTAATAAGTAGTCTGATTTTCTTTCCGTTTTATGATAGTTTTTACGTCTTTACTTTTGGCTAGCCTGGCCAGCCACCTGGTAGCCGCCCCTGGCTCCAAGCCGGGTCCGCCCGGCCCGGCGGTATTGTCGATAAAAGCCGCCAAAGCCATGGGCGCGGGCGCCACCGTCACGGTGCGGGGCGTTATTAGCAACGGGCCCGAGCTGGGGGCGCTGCGCTTTGTGCAGGATACCCAGGCGGGGCTAGCCCTGTACGCGCTACCCACTCGCGTGCCGGGCTACGACGAGCTGCGGGCCGGCGATAGCCTGCAAGTAACCGGGCAGCTCAAAAGCTATAACGGCCTGCTGGAGATGGACCCTATCACGACGGTGCGCAAAATCAGCAGCGGCAATAAGGTGCGCGCCCTCAAGGTGCCGATGAAAGACCTCGGCAGCGCTTACGTGGAGGCCAACGAAGGCCGCCTGCTCGAAATAACGGGCGTGAGCAAGCTCACCACCCCAGCGGGCGCACCGGTCGAGACGCTGTCGGCCAACGCCAACTTTTTGCTCGATGGCGACAAGGCGGCGGCCCTGCGCGTAACCAACGCCAGCACCGGGCCCACGGGCATTATCGACGCGGCCGTGCCCAAGGGCGAAAGCTTCGACGTGCGCGGCATCCTGAGCCAGTTTTCGCCCAGCGGCACGGGCGGCTACCAGCTGCTGCCGCGCCTGAGCAGCGACCTGATGCGCGGCGGCGGCCTGCCCCGCATCACGGCCGAGCCAGTGCCGGTGGGCACTACGCCCCAGAGCTTTACCCTCGAATACACCACGCTCTACCCCGGCGACACGCGCCTCAAATTTGGCCCTTCGGCCACCCAGCTCACCGAGGAGCGCGTGGCCGAGGGCTTCTCGACCCAGCATCGCATCACGGTGGAGGGCCTGCAGCCGGGCACGACCTACTACGTGCAGGTGGCCTCGCGCAACGCGGCCGGCACGGCTACTTCAACGGCGGTACCCATCATCACGGGCGGCAAGAAAAAGCGGTCGTAACCACTGCCCGGTGGCCACCCCGCGCAGTTAGCTAACCTACGCACTGGCTAGCCCGCTCGTTCTGACGATGAGCGGCCTACGTGCTTTTAACGAAAGCTGCGCCGGAAACTTTCCGTTGCACTTGGCTATTTGGCGGTTAATTTGCAAGTTCTGTCTGTTCGCTCACCCCCTTTTCTGCCTTGCTCACTCCGCCCGCTCCCGCGCCCATTTTGGCCCGCCTGCGCACCGCAACCCGGCCCTACCACGATGCGGTAGAGCAAAACGAGTTCAACCAGGCGCTGGCGGCCGGCACCCCGAGCGAGGCGGCCACGGCCCGGTTTCTGGCCAAGATGTACGGCTTTCTGGCGCCCTACGAGGCGGCCCTGCTCGGCCACGCCGCCGCGCTGGGCCCCGCCTGGGAAATACCCGAGCGCCTACGCGCCCACCTTATTTTGGCCGACCTGCACGCCGAGCCGAGCCAGCTGCCGCAGTGCCCGGCTATGCCGCCGCTGGCCACGGTGCCGCAGCTGCTGGGGGCCATGTACGTGCTGGAGGGCTCGACGCTGGGCGGCCAGGTGCTGGCCCGGCAGCTCGCCAAGGCGGGCAGCAGCCAGGTGCGCTATTTCACTGGCTACGGCGCGCAAACCGGCCCGCGCTGGAAGGCCTTTTGCCAGCTGCTGGGCGCCGCGGCCCCCGACGCCGCCACGGAAAACGAACTTGTGCAGTCGGCCATTCATACGTTTCAACACCTGGCCACCTGGCTAGCCCACCCGTGAGCTTACCCGACGAGAACCTGCTCGACCAGCCCATTACGCTGACCAACTGCGACCGCGAGCCCATCCATATTCCGGGGGCCATTCAGCCCTACGGCTTTGTGCTGTGCCTCGATGAGGTATCGCACCACGTGGCCTATGCCAGCGAAAACACGCAGGCGCTGCTCGGCATTGCGCCCACCGAGCTGGTGGGCGCCGGCCTGGGCCGCCTGCTAGCCCCCGAGCGGGCTGCCGAAATAACGCAGACGTTTGCTACCCTCACCGAAGCGCACCAGCTGCTGGGCGTGCGCCTCGCGCAGGTGGCGGGCCAGCCGTTCTACAAGCTCATCATGCACCGCTACGACCGGCTGCTGTGGCTCGAGTTTGAGCCGGTGGAGGAGTCGGGGCCGGCTAGCCTCGACCTGCCCTACCTCAACGCGGCCCTGAGCCAGATGCTGACGGCGGGCTCGGTCGCCGAGTTTTGCCAGTATGCCGTGGAGCAGGTGCGCGCCATCACGGGCTTCGACCGGGTGGCCATCTACCGCTTTGCGGCCGATGAGAGCGGCGAGGTCATTTCGGAAGCTATTCGGCCCGATTTGGCGCCCTGGCTAGGGTTGCGCTACCCGGCCTCCGATATTCCGCAGCAGGCGCGGGCCATGTATCTGAAGAACTGGCTGCGCTTCATTCCGGACGCCAGCTACGTGCCCGCGCGGCTGGTGCCGCTGCGCCCGCCCCGCAGCAGCCGCCCGCCCGACATGACCTACGCCGTGCTGCGCAGCGTGTCGCCCATCCACATTCAGTACCTGCACAACCTGGGCTCGGCGGCCACCATGACCATCTCGCTCATTCAGGATGGGCAGCTGTGGGGCATGATAACCTGCCACCACCTCACGCCCAAGCTGGTAAGCTACGAGCTGCGCGACTTGTGCCAATTTATTGCCAAAACGTTTTCGGCCCTGCTCAGCACCAAGGAGCGGCAAGATGAGCAGGCCTACCAGCTGCTGGTGCGCGAGCGCCAGGCCCGGCTGTTCGAGCACGTGTCCAGCACGCCCAACTTTGTCGAGGGGCTGTATCAGCAAACGCCCACCCTGATGGACGTGTTCGACTGCGGCGGGGCAGCCATTTGCTTTGATGGCCAGATTATTACTCTCGGCGTTACCCCTAGCCAGCCCCAGATTGAGGAGCTGCTCGCCTGGCTGCAAACCAACGTGCGGGAGGACATTTTTCATACCAACTCCTACGCCGCACTCAATCCGGCGGGGCTAGCCCTGCGCAGCACGGCGAGCGGCTTCATTGCGGCCTCGCTGGCCGAGGCGCCCGGCAATTACTTGCTGTGGTTTCGGCCCGAGGTGGTGCAAACCGTGCGCTGGGCCGGCCAGAACGAGAAGCCCCAGCTCTTGGTCGATGGCCAGCTTTTCCTCTCGCCGCGCCAGTCGTTTGAGGCCTGGAAGCAGCTGGTCGAAAACACCTGCGCCCCCTGGCAGGCTATCGAAATCCGGGCGGCCACCGAAATTCGGCTGCATATTTCCGATGTGCGCCTCAAGGTCTTCAACGAGCTGCACAGCCGCGCCCAGGCCCTGAGCCGCCTCAATGCTGAGCTGGAACGCAGCAACGACGAGCTCGATTCGTTTGCCTACGTGGCTTCGCACGATTTGAAGGAGCCGCTGCGGGGCATCCACAATTATTCGCTCTTCCTGCTCGAAGACTACGCCGACCAGCTCGATGCCGACGGCGTGAACAAGCTGCAAACCCTGGTGCGCCTGAGTCAGCGCATGGAGGGCCTGATTGAGGGCCTGCTGCAACTCTCGCAGGTGGGCCGCGCCGAGCTCGTGCTCGTCGACACCGACCTGAACGAGCTGCTGGCCGAGGTAATCGACCTGCTGCAGCCGCGCCTCGAGCAAACCAACACTACGGTCGTGGTCGAGGGCCGGCTACCCATCCTACCGGTCGACCGGGTACGCCTGCACGAGGTATTCAATAATTTGCTTACCAACGCCATTAAGTACAGCGACCAACCCGCTAAAACGGTAATAGTGGGCCAGGCACCGGCCAGCACGGTTGTGCCCGGCGCAGGCACCAATTCATCCTCCTATCACGTTTTTTACGTACAGGATTTTGGTATTGGAATTGACGCCAAGCACCACGAAAATATATTTAAGCTCTTCAAGCGCCTGCACGCTCAAGAAAAATATGGTGGAGGTACCGGAGCCGGGCTAGCCATCGCCAAAAAAATGATTGAGAAGCACGGCGGCCGCCTGTGGGTCGACTCCGCGCTGGGCCAGGGAGCAACCTTCTTTTTTGCTCTGCCCAAAGAAACAGTTGACTTATAATTACTATACGAAAGCCATGATTAGTAGCCCGTTAAAACCCGTACTGGTGGTAGAAGACAGTGCCGAAGACTTCACGGCGTTGGGGCGGGCTTTTCGCAAGCATGCGCTCCAGAACCCGGTGCTGCGCTGTGAGGACGGCGACCAAGCCCTAACCTACCTGCAGGGCTACGGCAAGGCGGTGGGCTGGCCGGCCACACTGCCCGCCATTGTGCTGCTCGACCTGAACCTGCCCGGCACCGACGGGCGGGCGGTGCTCAATATTCTTAAAAAAGACCCGCTGCTGTATTCGATACCCGTTATCGTTTTCAGTACGTCGTCGAGTGTGCGCGATATCGAGGACTGCTACCGGTTGGGTGCCAATAGCTACCTGACTAAACCCATCGAGTACGCGGCGCTGGAGGAGAAAATTCGCCTTACTATTACGTATTGGTTGGGCACATCGGAGCTGCCCCCGCTGAACTAGCTGCGCCGCGTGAAGAAGATTCTTCTAATTGATGATAATGAACAGGACCGACAGCTGTATCGGCGGTTTTTGGGTAAGCAGCTAGGCCACGAGCGAATAGAGCTGGCAGAAGCCGCCACGGGCGCCGAAGCAATAGCGCAGTTTATGGCCACGCAGCCCGATTGTGTGCTGCTCGACTACAACCTACCCGACACCGACGGCCTCGACCTGCTGATAAGACTAAAGGAGCTAGCCCCGCCCAACGGCCTGTGCGTGATAATGATAACGGGTGGTGGCAACGAGGCCCTAGCCGTACGCGCCCTTAATACCGGCGCGCTCGATTACTTGGTAAAGCAGCAGTTTGACTCTGAGCTGCTGAGCAAAACGGTGCGCCACGCCGTGGAAAAGAACGAGTGGCGGCAGTACGAGGGCCGCTACCACCACGAGGTGCAGGTGATGAACCAGCAGCTGCGCGAGTCGCTCGACATGGTGGAGGAAACGCGCCGTGCCCTTAGCGCCAAAAATGCCGAGCTGCAAATCACCAACCAGCAGCTGGCCCGCACCAACGCCGACCTCGACAATTTTGTGTACGCGGCCTCGCACGACCTCAAGCAGCCGGTGAATAACCTGCGCGGGCTCTTCGACGAGCTGCGCCACACTGCCACATTTGCCGACCCGGCCGCCCCACACATGTGGGGGCTAGCCGACGACTCGCTGCGGGTGCTGGCCACCACCATTGCCGACCTGGCCACCGTGGTGCAGGAAGGCCGCCGCCCCTCGCTGGAGCTGGCCGAGGAAATTGACCTGACTGAAGTGGTGGCCGAAACCACCCAGGCGCTGCACTCGCAGATAGCAGATACTGAGGCCATTATTACTACCGACTTTGCTAAGGTACCGACCCTACGCTACGTGCCGCGCAACTTGCGCACCATCTTGCTCAACCTGGTGGCCAACGCGCTGAAATACCACCGCCCGGGCCTGCCACCGCACGTGCAGCTGCGCACCCGGCTAGTCAGCGGCCTCCCCGTGCTCGAGGTGCAGGACAATGGCCTGGGCATTGACCTCAACCGGCACCGGGGCGAGCTGTTTCAGCTGTTTCGGCGCTTTCACCCCGACGCCGCTTCGGGCACGGGCGTTGGGCTTTTCCTGGTGCACCGGCTGGTGCAGGCCCAGGGTGGGCATATTGAAGTAGCCAGCCAACCCGAGGTAGGCACTACGTTCAGTATTTATCTGTAAAAAGCGAGGGGTTTGCTACACCCTAGTTACCAAGCAGGTAGCTAGCGAAAGTAAGACTTCTCTACGAGAAAGGGCCGTAGCTCAGCAGCACGTAGAGGTGCCAGCCGGCCGCCCCAACCAGCACCAGGGGCAGCGCATAGCGCCGGGGCCAGTGCGGCAGTAGGCCCACCAACAAGCACAGCAGCAGCGGCAGCAGCGTGTAGGCCAGGCGCTCGGGATAATAGCCCAGCAAAGCAAAAAAGAGCACAAAGCCGCCGAACACCCAGGCTAGCGTTGGCCCAACTGCCTGGGGTAGCACCGGCGCGGCCGCCCGTCGCTGCCGCCACCAGGTAGCCGCTAGCCAGCCAGCCCCTAGCAGGAGCCACCAGCCCATTACTTGCAGGCTAGCCACATAGCCGCGCAGCTTATCGAGGACTTCGCTCGCAAACTCGGGCCAGGGCCGGTCCCAGGCTTCGGGTAGCCACACAAGTTGGTGGTAGCGCACGGCCTCGTGGTTGTAGTAGGTCGTGCCTTGGGTGCGCAACAGTAGTATCCAGGCTAGGGTAGGCAGCGCAAACAGCAGCGCGCTCAGCGCCAGCCGGCCACTCGAGGCCGCCCAGCGACGACTAGTTGCGCCCGCGCGCGCCGGCCACCCCAGCCCGTAGGCCAGGGCCGGCCAGGCCAGCACAAAGCTGCCGTATACCAGCGGTAACAGGCCTAGCGACAATGACCAGCCAGCGAGCCGCCCCCAGGTGCGCCTACCCGTAGCCGGCCCGAGCGCCAGCCCCAGGCAGAAGAGCGGCACCAGAAAAGCCAGCATCTGCTGGTGGGCCGTCCAGAAAAATGCCTTGGTAATGGGATTGGCCGCCAGCACCCAGGCCCCGGCGTAGAGCTGCCAGGCCTGGCCCCGGCCAGCCGTCAGCCGCTCAAACAACCACTTGAACAGCAGCAGGCTAGCCAGCAGCGTGAGGCCATTGAGCAGCACGTAGCCGCTGTAAAAACCGTAGAAGCGCCGCTCCTCGGGGGGCCAGCGGGGAGCTAGCCCCAGCTGCCCGGCCAGCGCCAGGGACCCCGTGAGCGGGTAACCCACCGCCGCGCCCAGCAGCCCATAGAGCGGGCGCGACTGCCGCACCTCCTGCGGCCGCAGCAGCCGGCGCGGCTCCTGCGCCACCTCGAGGTAGCCGTAGCTGTCGTGGTTGACAATGAAGCCCAGGCCCGGCCCCACGCGGGCGTAGTGCCCCCAGTATTCGACATCGGGCTGGCCCTGCGGCGCGGGCGACAGCCAAAACGAGAGGCAAGCCGCCAGCATGAGGGCCAGCAGGGGCCAAAAGTGGCCGCTTAGCCTGGCCGAAGAATGCATAGGAAACGCAACAAATAACCCGGCAAACATACGCCGGCCCTGGCTAGCCCGACGCCGCCGAGTAGTGGCAGCGGCGTCGGGCTAGCCAGGGCGCGGTTTTTTAGCCTTTGCCAAGCACTTTTGGGTTTGCGTTGTTCTGCTAGCCTACCGGCGCGCCGCACCTGCGGCGCCGGGCTAGCCGCCTTTCTCATGCTTTCCGAACCTACTTACCTGGCCGCCCGCATGGTGGCGCCGGCCCTCGAAAATCACTTTGCCCAGCATCGCGCCGAGGCCGCCCGCCTGGGTGGCCCGCCGCTACCCCCGCCCCCACCGGCCGCGCTACTCGAGGCTATTATCGACGTGGCGTTCTGGGCCAGCCTGCGGCGCGAGGAAGGTCGCCCGCCGCGCATCTCGCTGGCCCTGCTCGAGCCCGAAGCCGCCGGGCAGCCGCTGCTCTTTGGGCACCGGCTGCGCCTCACGCCGCAGGTGCTCATCAAGCTGGCGCCGGCCGTGGAGCACCCGGGCATCCACCTCGGAGTGGGCTTCGATGAGGAGGGCCTCTACGTGTGGGGCACGGCTAGCCAAGTGCCGCCGGTGTGCTTTGTGCTGGAGGTGGTGGAGCCCGGCCTGCTGGTGGCCAAGCACCGCCGGGCCGATGGCTTCGGCAAATTTGTGAACGTGGCCGTGCTGCGCGGCGACCAGATTCGGGTGGTGGATGAAGACAGCCAGGGCCTGGCCGACTACCCGGCCCTGCGCGAGTCGCTGCCGCCCATCCCCTGCCCCGGCACCTACGACCCTAGCCAGGTGAAGGTCGATGTGCTGCTGGAGCTGGCCCGCGCCATGCGCGCCCACGGCCGTGGCGGCCTGCTGCTGCTGGTGCCGCCCGGCTCGGCGGCGTGGCGGGCCTCGGTGGTGCAGCCGCTGGGCTACCCGGTGGCGCCGGCCTTCGGCAGCATCGCGGCCTTGCTTACTACTGCCGACCGCAGCCACCGCGACTGGCAAGAGAACATCCTGGATGCCATTGAGATAGTGGGTGGCTTCACGGCCGTGGATGGCGCCACCGTACTCACCAGCCAGTACGAGCTGCTAGCCTTCGGGGCCAAGGTAACGCGCCGTGCCGACGGCACGTCGGTCGAAGAACTGGTAGTAACCGAGCCCGTGGTGGGCAGCAGCGCCACCCGCCTGCATCCCGCCAAAAACGGCGGTACCCGCCACCTGGCCGCCGCCCAGTTTGTGCACGACCAGCACGATGCCCTGGCCCTGGTAGCCTCGCAGGATGGCAATTTTACCGTCTTCTCGTGGTCCGAAGCCCTGCAACTGGTGCACGCACACCGCATCGACGTGCTGCTACTCTGAGGTGGCGGCGAAGGCTAGCCACGCCTACTGCGGCTGCCGTAACAGCCAGGCTACCGCTTCCGCCTCAGCATCGAAGGAGCGGTAGCGCAGCGGCATATCGGAGAAGCTCGTCGTCACGAAGGCCGTGGCCAGGCGCGTGAGCACATTGGTAGCCACCACCACGGCCCCGAAGCGGTAGCCATTGGTGTGCACGGCGACCGGCAGCCACTCCTGGGTTAGCCACTGCTGCTCGCGGGGCGAAAACGGCTGCATGTTGATTTGATTGGTCAGGATACGGCCCCACCCATTGCGCTCGAGCGCGGTTGCTGCCGTGGTGAGCATGGCGCAGGTTTCGGCAAATGTGCGCGGCTGGCTGCTCCAGTGCACCCGCACAAAACCGGCCGGGTCCATGAGGACCCGGCCGGCTGTGCTGTCCAGTAATGGGGCAAAGGGAACGGCTGGTGACATAGCCTGCAAAAGTAAGCACGACCCTAGCGCGCCCATCGGGTGGCTACAAATTTTGTTCAGGAAAAACTTCCACTATTAAAAAGCTTCCGCTGGCTGGCCACCGGCGAACGCTTTCCAGTAGTGGAAGCGCTATTTCAGCACGGCCAGGGTCACGCCGTCGCCGCCGCGGTCGGCGTGCTCGTCGCCCACGCTGGCGATGGTGCGGTTGCGGCGCAGGTAGTCGCGGGCTATCTGGCGCAGCACGCCGTTGCCGCGCCCGTGCAGAATCTTGATTTCCGGAATCCCGAACATCACCGCGTCGTCCACAAATGACATGAGCTTGGTGAGGGCGTCTTCGGCGCGCTCGCCGCGCAGGTCGAGCGTGGGGCTGAAACCCGCCATACGACCCGTGAGGTCGAGGCTAGCCCCGCTGTTGTTGGCCGCGGCGGTTTTGCGGGCGGCGGCCTCGCGCTCGCGCACCTCGGCGCGACTCAGCTTTTCGAGCAGCGCCACTTTTACCAGCGTCTTCATGCCACCGAAGAGAACTTCGGCGGTCTTGCCCTTCACACTTACCACCTCGCCGTGGCCCTCCTGGCCGAGGATGGCCACGCGGTCGCCGCTGGCTAGGGTGCCGGCCTCGGCCAGCTCGCGGGTGGGGCGGGCCTTGGGCGGCTCCACTTGCAGCTTTTCGCGCACGAAGGTGTCGAGCTTTTCGCGGGCCTGCTTGGTGGTTTCCTTTTCGGCCTGCGAGCGGCGGATTTCGCCGATGGTGGCCTCGATTTGCTGGTTGGTGTCCTTGAGCAGCTTCTGGGCCTGCTGCTTGGCGTCGCGCAGGCGCTCGAGGCGGGTGTCTTCGAGGTGCTTCTTCAGGTCCAGGTATTCCTGGGTGAATTTGCGCAGGCCGTTTTGCAGCTTCTCGGTGTCGCGCAGCTTGGTTTCGAGCTCGGTTTTGTCGCGCTCCAGGCCTTCGAGCAAGCGGTCGTAGCGAATCTTATCCTTGCCCACGAGCTGCGTGGCACGCTCCACGAGCTGCCGGGGCAGGCCGATTTTGCGGGCAATCTCGATGGCAAACGACGAGCCCGGCTTGCCGATTTCGAGGCGATAGAGCGGCTGCAGCCGCTCGGGGTCGTAGCGCATGGCGCCGTTCACGAGGCCCTCGGTTTTCTCGGCGAAGTTCTTGAGGTTGGTGTAGTGGGTCGTTATCACCCCAAAAACCCGGGCCTGGTTGAGCTGCTCCAGCACGGCCTCGGCGATGGCGCCGCCCAGGCTAGGCTCGGTGCCGGTGCCAAATTCGTCAATCAGCACCAGGCTCTTCTTGTTAGCCACAGTTACGAACTGTTTCATGGCCAGCAGGTGCGAGGAGTAGGTACTCAGGTCGTTTTCGAGGCTCTGCTCGTCGCCGATATCCAGCAGAATGTCTTCAAACATGCCGGCCTCCGAGTAGTCGTCGCACGGAATGAGCAGGCCGCATTGCAGCATGTACTGTACCAGGCCCACCGTTTTCAGCGACACCGATTTGCCGCCCGCGTTCGGCCCCGAAATGACGAGAATGCGCTGCTCGGGCGTCAGCTCAATGTCGAGCGGCACGACTTCGCGCTTCTCCCCATCTTTGCCAACAGCCTTGTTTTGCTCCTTAAATGTGATGGCCAGCACCGGGTGGCGCACGCCGCGCCACCGAATGAGCGGCTTGCTGCTGAGCTCGGGCAGCTGGGCGTCGAGCTCGCGGGCTAGCCGGGCCTTGGCCCGGATGAAGTCGAGCAGGCCGAGGTAGCCGTAGGCCTTGCGCAGGTCGGGCAGGTGCGGGCGCAGCTGGTCGGTGAGGGCCGTGAGAATGCGAATCAGCTCGCGCTGGTAGGCGTTTTCGAGGTCCTTGATATCGTTATTGAGCTCAAAAACTTCGGACGGCTCGATGAACACCGTCTGGCCTGAGGCCGACTCATCGTGAATCAGGCCGCGCACGCGGCGCTTGTGCTCGGCCACCACGGGCAGCACCAGGCGGCCACCGCGGATGGTGGGTTCGGCATCGCCGGGAATCCAGCCCTCGCTTTTGGCGTGGCGCAGCACGCTGGCAATCTGCTTGCGCAGCTGGCCCTGGCGCTGAATGAGCTCCTGCCGAATCTGGCGCAGCAGCGGCGAGGCATCGTCGCGCACGTGGCCTTCGTCGTCCACCACTTTGTCCATGGCGGCCAGCAGGTTGCGGTCGGCCTGGATGCCGATGCCCAGCAGGCGCAGGTTGGGGTAGAGGGTTGCGGAAGCGTGGGTGAAGAAGGTGAGCGCCGCCCGAATGGTGCGCAGACTCATCTTGACCTCGTAAAACGCCGCCGCGTCGAGGAAGGCGCCGGGCAGCGAGGCGCGCTTGAGGTGCACCGTAACATCGAAGTAAAACGCGCCCGGAAACTCGCTGCCGCCGGCCAGCAGCTGCCGAAACTCGTCGGTTTGGGCCAGCAGCTTGCTGAGCTGCTCGTGCTGGGTGATAAACTGCATGTTGGCCACGTGCTGCCGGCCTAGCGCCGAGAGGCAAAGCTGCTCGAGCAGCTCGCGCAGGGTGGCGAAGCCAATCTTGGCTTCAAAATTTTGGGGAGCTAACAAATCGGGTACGCGCGGGAAAACTGACTAACTGGCCGCGAAGGTAAAACAGCGAACGGGGCCGGAAGATTCGACGGGGTTATGGCTAGCGACGCTTTTGTGTTCCCGATTAGCCGAAGCCCACCACTTCCAATGGCTACAACTAATGTTGCCCTTGCTGATGCAATCGCCAAGCTCCTCCGAATGCCGTAACCACTGACACCAAGCGGCTTGTATTAGCTGTGCTCGTTATACCCATGTCAAGCGCAAGTAATTTAACCTTGGCTCCCGCGCGCAGGGTGAGCCGCAAAATAGCCCGTCCCCTAAAAGGCGGAAAGAACTTATAGGCCACTATGGCATCAAATGGCCAAGCTTCTGTATTACCGGTAAGCTGATTCCAGACGATTATTTCGCTGGGCTTAATCGTAATCCTTACTGGCTCGCCAGCTAGTTTATCAATAGATAGCAGCAGCCAACCGCCCATAAAGAAAAACATTGTCCCTACCGCGGCACACAAAAAATTATTATAACTGTCTAAAAATACCCATATCACGGCGGCTAAAACCATAAGTCCTACTAGGAGGCAAAAACACCCCAATAATTTTAACCGATTAGTCAGCAGCAGGTCAAATTCCATCCGAAAAGAGTTATTCGTGTTCAGTATCGCCGCTTGTGCTTAATCATTACTCCACCAACACTACGACAGCCGCTAGCCCACCCCTTCGCCAAATAGCGCGAAATCGTACTTCACCGGGTCGTTGGGGTCGAGCAGGCGCAGGGTAGCCGTCAGCTCCTCGGCGGCTTGCCAGTCTACTTTTTCGCGTTTGAGCAGGCCGAGCAGGCGGGCCTGGCGCTCGACGTGCACATCGATGGGACAGATGAGCTCGCTAGGGGCGATGCGCGTCCAGAGGCCGAAATCGACGCCGTTATCGTCGCGGCGCACCAGCCAGCGCAGGTACATGTTGAGGCGCTTGCAGGCCGAGCCGCGGGCGGGCGTGGCCACGTGCTTGCGGGTGCGGGCCGGCGCCTCGGGCAGGCTGAAAAATAGGTCGTGGAAGTTGATGAGCCGCTCGCGCATGGTGGCACCGTGCAAAAAGGCATCCTCCAGCGAGGTGTGTTCTTCGTAAAACCAGCGCAGCCAATGCACGAAATACAGCAGGTCGGTATCGCAGAAAGTGCGGTGGCAGAAGCCGAGCAGGCGCTTCAAATCCTCGTCCTGGTGCTGGGTGATAAACTGGTAGGGCGCGTCGTCCATGCGCGTCATCAATTCAGCCGTTTTTTTGAGGATGGTGGGGCGCTGGCCCCAGGCGAGCAGCGCGGCAAAGAGACCGCTGATTTCAATGTCCTGCAAGCCCGTGAAGCGGTGCGGAATGCTGACGGGGTCTTTGAGCAGAAACGCGGGCTGGTTGTACTGGTCGGCGCGCTCGTCGAGCAGGGCGCGCAGTTCTGCCAGGTCTAATTTGGGCATCTACTTCGGTATAAGAAGAAAATAAAGCGTCATGCTGAGCGCAGCAAAGCGGAGTCGAAGCATCTTGCCCGGTGCAGTAGTACCTAACGCATACTGTTAGTTTTCCTGGCAAGATGCTTCGGCTCCGCTTTGCTGCGCTCAGCATGACGCGGTAAGTAACAAGGCTAGCCCGGCCCTACGGCACGTAGCTCGTCTCGACCCGGAACTTAGCGTCGCTGGTGCCCAGCTTTTGCACGGCGCGGGGCGAGAGGCGCACCAGGATGTTTTCATTCTCGCCGGTGTCGGGCAGCACGCCGATAACGCGCACGTACACCGACTGGCCATTCATCTGGTTTTTGACCTGCATGATGGTGCCCACGGGGGCGGTTTTGTGCAGGGCCAGGTACTTGTCGGTACCGTTGTTGGCGATGGCCGTGGCGATGCCCACGTCGGTTTTACGGCTCACCAGTTCGCTGGCGTGGGTGGGGCCTTTGGTTTCGGCGGCTTCCTCGCGGCGCTCGGCGGGGGTGGCGGGCGTCACGGTAGCCACCTGGGCGGGCGCGGCGGGGTTGATTTTCGGGGCGACGGGGGCCGTGGGCTCGGGGGCCGGGCTAGCCGCCGTGGCCGGAGCGCCGCCTTCGGCGGCGCGCAGCAGCAGCTCCTGACCCACGCGCACCGAGCCACCGGCGGGCAGGTGGTTGTAGAGAATGAGGTCGGCAGGCGCCAGGTTGAAGCGGCGAGCGATGCCGAAGAGCGTTTCGCCCTTGGCCACGGTATAGCGGTCGGGCACGGCAGTAGCGGCGGCCGTGGGCAGGCGGGCGGGGCTAGCGGCCGGCGCGGCGGCCCGGGTGCCCCCGGCGCTGGGGCGCGGAATGAGCACCACCTCGCCGATACCGAGGCCGGTTTTGAGCTGGGGGTTGGCAGTGGTAATCTGGTCAACCGTGACGCGGTAGCGGCGGCTGAGGGCAAACATGGTTTCGCCCTGGGCCACGCGGTGGCGCACGAAGCGCTGGCCGCCGCGCATCTCCTGGCCGATGGAGTCGGCGGGCAGGCGGTGGCTAGGGGGCAGGGTAGCCAGCGGGCCGTGCAGCGAATTAAGTATCAGAATGGAAGCGAGCAGACTCATGCGCAGAAGCAAAGCTAAAGGTGTACCAAAACCAGCCAATGGCCGGCCCCAGCCCAGGGCCGGCGGTAGGCAAAGTAACTACCTAGCGGCCGGGCGGCGCTAGTTTCGGGGCCGCAAGCTGGGTTTGGCGGCTGGCTAGCCCCTGGCCGGCGGCCGGGCCTGCAACGCGGCTGGTCGCTTATTTCTTGCTTTTATTTCCTTCTTTATGGCTGCTCTCGGCATTATTCCGGCTCGCTTTGCCTCTACCCGCCTGCCCGGCAAGCCCCTCGTGGACCTGGGCGGCCAGTCCATGATTCAGCGCGTGGTGGCCCAGGCCCGGCAGGCGGGGCTAGCCCGCGTGGTGGTGGCCACCGACGACCAGCGCATCCTCGACCACGTGCACGGCTTTGGCGGCGAGGCCGTGCTCACGCGCGCCGACCACCCCAGCGGCACCGACCGCGTGAGGGAGGCCTTCGAGCTGCTGGGCCAGCCCGGCGAGGTGACTTGCGTGGTGAATATCCAGGGCGACGAGCCGTTTATTCATCCCGAGCAAATAAACGCGCTGGTCGAGCTATTCGCTCACAACCCGCCGCCCGCCATTGCCACGCTCCTCAAACCGGTGCTCACGGAGGAAGAATTATTCAGCCCGCATCTGCCCAAGGTGGTCGTGAATCAGCGGGGCGAGGCGCTGTATTTCAGCCGCCACCCCCTGCCCTACCAGCGCCAGTACCCTAGCCACGAGTGGCTGGCGCACCACCCCTACTACCGCCACCTGGGCCTGTATGCCTACCAGCCGGCGGTGCTGCGCCAGCTCACCCAGCTGCCGCCCTCGCCCCTGGAGCTGGCCGAAAGCCTGGAGCAGCTGCGCTGGCTGGAGGCCGGGTTTGCCATTCAAACGGCCATTACCGAGCTCGATGCCTTCGGCATCGACACGCCCGAGGACGTGGTGCGGGCGCGCCAGCGGCTAGGAGTAGGCTAGCGGGTGGGCAGTTGGCCGGGCTCGTCGGCGCCGTGCGAGCGCGACACGATGCGCTCCTCGTGGCCGCTTTGGGCGCGCTCGGCTTCCATTTCTTTGGACAAGAAGAAGTTAAGCGCCGTGCGGATAACGGCGATGGCGCCGAGCTTGCCAATCTGCTCCCAGCTCGGGGCGATGGCCGTGCTCAGGATATCGGCCCCGAGCTGAAACTCCAGCGCCAGGGCCAGGTAGCGCGCCAGCGTGAGCCGGATGGCCGTGAAATCGGCCGTGCGCCGGGCCAGCAGCGCCCGCACCAGCAGGCCGCCCGCCGTGAGAATGCCCAGCGCAATAATGAGCGCGCCCACCACCTCCACGCCCAACTTGAGCCACTGCACGCCGGCCACCACGCCCGCCTCGGTGCGGGCAAACAGGCTAGCGGGATTTTCAATCAGTACCAACATCATGCGCCAAAGCTAGCCCGCCGCCGTGAACCGGCGCACCAGGTAGGCCGAGCCGCGCTGCACCCCCAGCAGCACCAGCACCAGCCCTACAGCCAGCCCAAACAACGCCAGATTACCCTCACCCGCCCCAGCCCGAAACGCGAAATTGAGCGCCGTGGCCACCGCCGGCGGGTGCATGGTATCGGTCGCAATCATCACCCCGATAATGCTCACCAACGCCAGCGCCGCGCTGCCGTAGCCCGGCCCCAGCCAGGCATGAAACCCGTAGCCCAGCACCGCCGCCCCCAACTGGCTGACGACGAGCGTGCGCGCACTATTGGCCGGGTGGCTGGGGTCAAGGTAAATCAAAAAGCAGCTGCTGGCCAGCGAGGCAAATAGCAGCTGCTGATTGCTGAGGGCCTTGAGCAGCCACAGCAGCCCGAGCACCGTGATAGTGGGCACCAAGGCGAGCAGCAGCTCGCGGCGCCCGCCCAGGCGGGGGCGGCCCAGCGGCGCGGCCGGGGTAGTGACAGGGGGCATAGGGAAGGGAAGTAAGATTTGTCTCGGACAGCTAGCGGGCCACTTGGTGGGTGGTTTAGTCGGGGTTGGCTCTTTACCGGGTGCATTAGCCCCGCGGCTAGCGAGCGCCGTTACGTGCTGGCTCGCTAGCTGCCCCGGACACCTACTGCGCGGCGGGCGCAGGCACCTCGGGCGGCGGCAGCTGGGCAGCTGGGGCTAGCCCCAGCGCCGCGCCGCGGCGCAGCAGCAGGGCGTAGGCGGGTGCCCACTCATTGGGAACTTCGCCTTCCAAAATGGCTTCGAGCACGACTTCTTTGAGTTCGCCCACCTGGCGCGAGGGTTTGAGGCCGAAGGTTTCCATGATGACCTCGCCGGTGATGACGGGCTTGAAATTGCGCAGGTGGTCCTTGGCCTCGATTTCGCGCAGCTTCTCCTCCACCACGTCGAAGTTTTGGAGGTAGCGGGCCTTGCGCTGGTGGTCCTTGCTGGTAATATCGGCCCGGCACAGCACCATGAGGCGGTCGATGTCGTCGCCAGCCTCGAAGAGCAGGCGGCGCACCGCCGAGTCGGTCACGATTTCCTTGCTCAGCACAATGGGCCGCAGGTGCAGGCGCACCAGCTTCTGCACCATGCGCATCTCCTCGCCCAGCGGCAGCTTGAGGTCGGTAAAAATGCCGGGTACCCAGCGCGCGCCCTTGTCCTCATGGCCGTGAAACGTCCAGCCCACCTTGGGGTCGTGGCGCTTGGTGGCGGGCTTGGCAATGTCGTGCAGGACGGCCGCCCAGCGCAGCCATAGGTCGCCGCCGGCGGCGGCCACGTTGTCGAGCACTTGCAGGGTGTGGTAAAAATTGTCCTTGTGGGCGTGGGTGCCCACTTTGTCCACGCCATGCAGCAGCGCCATCTTCGGGAAAATGAGCTGGAGCAGGCCGGTTTGAAACAGCAGCTTGAAGCCGTAGCTCGGCACCGGCGACTCCACTATCTTGTTGAGCTCAATCGTAATGCGCTCCTGCGACACGATTTTGATGCGCTCCTTATTGCGGGCGATGGCGTCGTAGGTATCGGGCTCAATATCAAAGTTGAGCTGGCTGGCAAAGCGGATGGCGCGCAGCATTCGCAGCGGGTCGTCGCTGAAGGTAATGTCGGGCCCCAGCGGCGTGCGGATGATTTTGGCGGCCAGGTCCTTCATCCCGTCGTAGCGGTCCACGAGCGTACCGAAGTCCTCGGCATTCAAACTTAACCCCAGCGCGTTGATGGTGAAATCACGGCGCGCCAGGTCGTCTTCCAGGGTGCCGGCTTCTACTTCGGGCTTGCGGCTTTCGGCGCGGTAGCTCTCCTTGCGGGCACCCACAAACTCGATTTCGCCCGCCTCCTCGGTGGGCAGCATGGCGGTGCCAAAATTCTTGAACACCGTGACACGGCCGCGACCCGGCAGCCGCTTGCCCACCGCCTGGGCTAGCCGGATGCCGTCGCCCACCGTTACCACGTCGATGTCTTTGCTGCCTCTCTTTAGGGCCAAATCGCGCACGTAGCCGCCGATAACGTAGGCCGGCTGACCTAGGTCGTGGGCCGCAGCGGCGATGGTGCGAAAGATGGGTAGGTCGGGCAGCGTGGGCGTCGTCATGGGCGCAAAATTACGCCTAGCGCAGGTTCGGAGCCGCCGCGCAGTAGCGCGGACTTTTAGTCCGCGCTTGTTCAAGCCTGCCAACCCGCAGCCCGAAAGCCTGCGCTACTTACTCGCGCACTACCTCGAGCGCGCCGCCGGCCCCTAGCCGCACAATGCGCGAGGGCGCCACCCGCGTCTGGTCGTCCTGGCGCCAGTTCACCACGTAGTCGACCCCGCGCTCGATGGCCGGGCTGACTTCGCTGAACACGGCGGGCGTGGGCTCGCCCGTTTTGTTAGCTGAGGTACTCACGATACCGTGGCCCAGGCGCAACGCCATTTTGTGGCAAAACTCGTCCTGCGCCACGCGCAGGCCCACGGTGCCATCGGGGGCTACCAGGTTGGGCGCCAGAGCCCGGCTGGCAGGCACGATGTAGGTGGTGGGCCGGGTTTGGGTGGCCAGGGCGGCTTCGAGCTCGGCGGGCACTTCGGCGGCGTAGCGGCGTAGCATCTCCAGGTCGGCCACTAGCACGATGCTGGGCGTGCCCTCGGGCCGGCCTTTGAGCTTGTATAATTTCTCGACGGCGCGGGGCACTTCGGCGTCGCAGCCCAGGCCCCACACGGTGTCGGTGGGATAGAGAATGACCTGCTGAGCCAGTAGCACATCGACGGCGCTGTCTACTTCCTGGCGAAAAAAATTCATGGATGACATAAAACGAAAAGGCAAAAGTGCGGAACAGCCAGCCTCTAAGGGCTTATACGGGGCTAGCCCGGGATGAAACCACGCCGCGCGGCCGCCGTTCAGCGAAGAGCCCGCAAAGATGCGGATTCCCTCATGACTGCTTCCCAACCCACCGCCCACACCTTCGACTCACCCACGCTCCGCATTGCCTACGAGCGGCGCGGCCCCGCCACCGCGCCCGTGGCGCTACTGCTCCACGGCTTTCCCGACGACCTGCGCACCTGGGATGCCGTGGCCGAGCAGCTAGTAGCCGCCGGCTACCAGACCCTGGCCCCCTCCATGCGCGGCTGCGGCGGCTCCGTTTTCCGGGACCCTAGCACCCCGCGCAGCGGCCAAACCACGGCCCTGGCCCAGGATGCCATCGACCTACTCGACCACCTCGGCATCGAAAAAGTAGTGCTGGTGGGCCACGACTGGGGCGCCCGCGCCGCCTACGTGCTGGCCGCTCTCTGGCCCGCGCGCATCGAGCGGATGGTGGCCATTTCGGTGGGCTACGAAACGGGCATTAAGCCAGGCCAGGAGCTGGTGATTGAGCAAGTGCGCGCCTACTGGTATCAGTGGTTTTTCCACTCCGAGCGCGGCCGCGAAATGCTCGAAAACAACCGCCGCGCATTTTGCCGCTACATCTGGCACCTGTGGTCGCCCGCCTGGCAGTTCGACGAGGCCACCTTCGAGCGCACCGCCGCCAGCTGGGACAATCCCGATTGGGTCGAAGTCGTGCTCCACTCCTACCGCTTCCGTTGGGGCGCCGCCGACCCCGACCCGCGCTATGCCGCCCTGGAGGCGCGACTGACGCCCCAACCCACCATCGGCGTGCCCACCATCGTGCTCCACGGCGAGCAAGACGGGGCTAGCCTCGTCGCATCCTCCCAAGGTAAAGAGCAGTATTTCAGCGGCCCCTACGAGCGCCGCGTGCTGCCCGGTGTCGGCCACTACGTGCCCCGCGAGGCGCCCGATGCCATAGTGGCGGCGGTGACCGCAGAGCTAACGAATTAAACGGATGGCGCGGATACGCCCGCCATCCGTTTAATTCGTTAGCTCTGCGGTCTGGCAGAGTTCTACCAGCACGCCGCCCGCGCTCTTGGGATGCACAAAGCACACCAGTTTATTGTCGGCACCGCGCTTGGGTTTTTCATTTAATAGGATAAAACCTTCGGCGCGCAGGCGCGCCATTTCGGCCTCGATATCATCGACTTCGAAGGCGACGTGGTGAATGCCTTCGGGCTTCTTTTCCAGAAACTTGGTGATGGCGCTGTCGGGGCTGGTGCCGGCTAGCAACTCAATTTTGGAGCCGCCAACCTGGAAAAAAACCGTGTCTACAGCCTCGCTAGGCACGTGTTCGGTTTTGTAGGGCGGCTGGCCCAGCAGGCGGGTGTAGAGGTCGGTGGCGGCGGCCAAGTCGCGCACGGCCAGGCCCAAGTGTTCGAGGTTAGTAAGCATAACGGAAAGGTGACTGGCTAGCCCAGCCACGCAAAGCTACCAGCTGCCGGAACTAGCCTGGGGCCGGGCGCGGTTTTTAGACAGATTCCAGCTATTTTTGTGGATTCGAAAAAACTGTTTAGGCCAAAATTCTGTTTCATCTGCAGCCAACGCCTAGTTATTAGCCTTTACCAGAAAATTCAGCCCAGCGCCATGCTTAAGCTACCTATCTACCTGGACAACAACGCCACTACGCCGCTCGACCCGCGCGTACTGGAGGCCATGATGCCCTACCTGACCGACGTATTCGGCAACGCAGCTTCGCGCAACCACCCCTTTGGCTGGGCCGCCGAGGAAGGCGTAGACTATGCCCGCAATCAGATTTCCCAGCTTATCAACTGCGACCCCAAGGAAATTATCTTCACCAGCGGTGCTACGGAAGGCGATAACTTGGGTATCAAAGGGGTCTATGAGATGTATAGCCAGCGCGGCAACCACATTATCACGACTACCACCGAGCACAAAGCGGTGCTCGACACCTGCAAGCACATCGAGAAGCTCGGCGGCAAGGTTACCTACCTGCCCGTAAACGAGCTGGGCCTGATTAGCTTGGAAGAGCTGGAAGCGGCCATGACGCCCCAGACTATCCTGGTGACCATCATGTACGGCAACAACGAGACGGGCACTATCCAGCCCATCCGCGAAATCGCCGCCATCGCCCACAAGCACGGCGCGCTGTTCATGACCGACGGCACTCAGGCTACCGGCAAAATTCCGGTAGATGTGCAAGCCGACGGCATTGACCTGATGGCCTTCACGGCCCACAAAATGTACGGCCCCAAGGGCGTGGGAGCGCTTTATGTGCGTCGCAAAAACCCGCGGGTGAAAGTGACCGCCCAAATGGATGGTGGTGGCCACGAGCGTGGCATGCGCTCGGGCACCCTCAACGTGCCCGGTATCGTGGGTTTCGGCAAAGCTTGCGAGCTAGCCCGCCTCGAGATGGCCGCCGACACCGAGCGCCTGAGCAAGCTGCGCGATCACCTTGAAAACTCGCTGCTTCCGCTGGAAGAAAGCTACGTAAACGGCTCGCGTGAGCATCGCCTGCCGCACGTTACCAACATCAGCTTCAAATACGTCGAAGGCGAAGGCCTGATGATGGGCGTGAAAGACCTCGCCGTATCTTCGGGCTCGGCCTGTACCTCGGCTAGCCTCGAGCCTAGCTACGTGCTCAAGGCCCTGGGCCTGAGCGACGACCTGGCCCACAGCAGCCTACGTTTCGGCCTGAGCCGTTTCACCACCGACGAGCAAATCGAATACGCCATCGGCCACGTAAAGGAGGCTGTAACCAAGCTCCGCGAAATGTCGCCGCTCTGGGAGATGCATAAAGAAGGTGTTGACCTCAGCACCATCGAGTGGGCTGAGCACTAGGGTTTAATTATGAATTAGAAATCATGAATTATGGATTGCTTTTCTGCAATACGCATGGTTTCGATTTCCAATTCATAATTTCTAATTTCTAATTCAAAAAATCATGGCTTACTCCGATAAGGTAATCGACCATTACAGCAACCCCCGCAACGTGGGCACGCTGGACAAAAGCAAAAAAACGGTGGGCACTGGCCTGGTTGGTGCCCCCGAGTGCGGCGACGTCATGCGCCTGCAAATCGAGGTAGACGAAGCCACCAACACCATTACCGACGCCAAGTTTAAGACCTTCGGTTGCGGCTCGGCCATCGCTTCGTCGAGCCTGGCTACCGAGTGGCTGAAAGGTAAAACCGTGGATGAGGCTCTGGCCATCGATAACATGGAGATTGTGGAAGAGCTGGCCCTGCCGCCCGTTAAGATTCACTGCTCGGTACTGGCCGAAGATGCCATCAAGATGGCTATCAACGACTACCGCGTAAAAAACGGCCTACCCGCCCTGGAACTGGAGAAGTCGCACCACTAGGTTGCCCAGCCAAATGAAAAAGACGGCCCCTAGCGGGGCCGTCTTTTTTTGTTATTTAGAATCCTTC
>JBPBQJ010000090.1:0-75077 GCA_050954765.1 Janthinobacterium lividum
CACTACGCCCCTAGCCGGCCGTACCTTTGCGGGTACTTATGAATTTGCTATCCGCCGAGAACGTCTCGAAGAATTACGCCGACCGCTGGCTGTTTCAAAACCTGAATTTTGGCCTGCAACAGGGGCAGCGCATCGCCTTTGTGGGCATTAACGGCACCGGCAAAACCACGCTCATGCGGGTGCTGGCCGGCCTCGAAAACCCCGATACCGGCCTTGTCACGCGCCGCCAGGGCATCCGGGTCACTTACCTGGGCCAGCAGCCGGTGTTCGACGAGAGCCTGACGGTGGAGGAAACCATCTTCGCCAGCCAGAACGACACGCTGCGCGCCGTGAAAGACTACGAACACGTGGTGAACGACCCCAACCACGACCCCGAGGATTTGCAGCGCGTGATGGAGCGCATGGACAACCTCAACGCCTGGGACTACGAATCGCAGGTGCAGCAGATTCTGGGCAAGCTGGGCATCCTGGGCGAGCTGCTGACGCGCAACGTGAGCAAGCTCTCGGGCGGGCAGCGCAAGCGCGTGGCCCTGGCTAGGGTGCTCATCGAAGAGCCTGACGTACTGCTGCTTGACGAGCCCACCAACCACCTCGACCTGGCCACTATCGAGTGGCTCGAAAACCGCCTCAACTCGCCCAGCCTCACGCTGCTGATGGTGACCCACGACCGGTACTTCCTGGACAAAGTGGCCAACGAAATCGTGGAGCTCGATAAGGGTCAGATGTACCGCTACCAGGGCAACTACGCCTACTTCGTGGAGAAAAAGGCCGACCGCGAAATGCGCGAAGCCACCGAGGTGGAGAAGGCCCGCCAGCTCTTCAAAAAGGAGCTCGACTGGATGCGCCGCATGCCCCAGGCCCGCGGCACCAAGCAAAAGGCCCGCATCGACGCCTTTTACGTGACCAAGGAAAAGGCCAGCACCAACCTCAGCAAGCAGCAGCTTGAGCTGAGTGTGAAAACTACCCGCCAGGGCGGCAAAATCATCGAGGCCGACAGCTTGAACAAGAAGTTTGGCGACAAGGTGGTGCTGGACGATTTCAGCTACGTATTCAAGAAAAAGGACCGTATCGGGCTGGTCGGGCCCAATGGCGCGGGCAAGTCTACCCTGCTCAACATGCTGACCGGCAAGCTCAAGCCCGACAGCGGCACCGTGGACGTGGGCCAGACCACCGTATTCGGCTACTACACCCAGACCGAGCTGGAATTTGACCCCAGCCAGCGCGTGATTGATATCGTGAAAGAAGTGGCCGAAGTGGTGGAGCTCGCCAACGGCGACGTGCTCACGGCCAGCCAGTTCCTGACGCTGTTTCTGTTTCCGCCGGCCCAGCAGTACACGCTGGTGAGCAAGCTGAGCGGCGGCGAAAAGCGCCGCCTGCAGCTGCTGCGCGTGCTGGTGAAAAACCCCAACTTCCTCATTCTCGACGAGCCCACCAACGACCTGGACCTGGGCACGCTCAACATTCTGGAAGACTTCTTGCTGCACTTTTCGGGCTGCCTGCTCATCGTGAGCCACGACCGGTATTTCCTTGATAATCTGGCCGAACACCTCTTCGTGTTGGAGCCGGGCGGGGCGGTGCTCAATTTCCCCGGCAACTACACCGACTACCGCGACTACCTGGCCGAGCGCGAAACCGAAGCCGCCCTGGAAGAGGAAGAAAAAGCCGCCAAGGCCGCCCGCGCCGCCGCCAAGGCGGCGGTGGCTAGCCCCGCGCCGGCCCCGGTAGTCGCCGCGCCACCCAAGCGCCGCGCCAGCTTTGCCGAGAAGAAAGAGTTTGAGCAGTTGGAGAAAGACATCGCTAGCCTCGAAAAAGAGAAGGAAGCCCTTGTGGCTAGCCTCGCCACCGGCCAGGGCTCGCGCCAGGAGCTGACCGACTGGCCGGCTCGCCTGCAAGCCGTAGATAAAGACCTCGATGCCAAGGGCGAGCGCTGGCTGGAACTCAGCGACTTTATCTAGCCCGTCTGCTTCAGCTTAGCCTAGCCTAGCTTTAAGGCCAGCGCATTCGTGCGCTGGCCTTTTTTAGCGTCCCAAGCGTGGAAAACAGTGCGGAAAATTCACCGGGCGCGCGGCTATAACCCAGCTGCCGGCCTAGCCGTATGCGGGCACTTTACTAGGTCGGCACCAGTTGCTTGGCCACGTGGCTAGCCCAGTAGTGCTAGCCACCGCAGGGCCAAGCGCGGTCAGTTGTCCTTCCCTGTTTACCCACCTGCTTTCTGCCCCATGAGCGACCAGCTTCTTTATTCTAAACCCTACGGCGTGGTGCTGGTCGATGCCAGCGTGCCGTGCATCATCACGCAGTGGCACGCTTTTGCCAATGCCACCGAATTTATTGATTTGCAAGAATTTGCGCTAAAATACTTTGAGGCGCATTCCACCTCCCAGCGGCACTGGGGCTGGGTAGGCGATGTGCGCCAAATGGGCGCTATTCCGGCCAAGGCCCAGGCCTGGCTCATTGCCGATTTTAACCCCCGCGCCACGGCCGCCGGCCTGCGCGAAGTGAGCGTGGTAGTAGCCGAAAACGTGTTTGGCCAGATTGCTACCCAACGCTACATCGAAGAAACCCGCCAGCACCAGGACCGCGCCGCGCTGCATACGCAGCTTTACAGTTCCATAATCGAGGCCAAGGAAGGCGCCCGGCAGGTACTAGCCGTGCGCTAGCCCCCGCCCATAACCAAAAGCCGCCCCGGCAGCCGGACAGTAGCCGGCCGCCGGGGCGGCTTTTACAAGTATCAGTTAACAATTGTCAGTTATCAGTGCACATTTGCTGATAACTGACAATTGTTATTGACTTCTAGGCTTTCCAGAGCTCGTGCTCCTGGCCCTTGCTGGTGGTGAGGATGAAGCGGGGCGGATTGGCGCGCAGCACGAGGCGCACGCGGCCGGGGTATTTCTCCGAGTCAATCCAGACGCCGTCTTCCTTCTGGGGGGTGTCGGTGGCGGGCAGGTAGGCGGTGGGCAGCAGCACGTCGGTGTCGGACTTCAATTCGAGGTGCACTTTTTCGAGGGCCGCTTCGAGGTCAGTGCCATAGTCGTCGTTGAAGTCGTCTTCGAGGTCGTGGAGCGATTCCTCCACGTCGTCGTAGCGCGCATCGTCGTAGGTGAGCGTGTGCAGCTCGGCTTTCTTCTCAATCAGGGCCAGCAGGGCTTTGTTCAGGTCGTCGGCGTTCATCGGGGCAGGCAAGGGGGAAGAGACAACGGGGAAGTAATACGCCACAAATTTGCGCACGAAAAGGCAAACGCGCCCGCCAACCCCCGGCGCCGGCCCACCGTTAAGGCGGCCATGCCCCTCTCCTACGTGCTCACCAGCGCCGTGCTGCTGGCTCTGCTGCTGGTTTTTTACCGCTACCTCACTGCCGATACCCGGCGCCGCCGGGCCGCGCTGGCCGCGCCCTTTCCGAGTGCCTGGCGCACGCTATTGACCGAAAACGTGGCCTTCTACGATGGGCTAGCCGACGCCGACAAAGTGCGTTTTGAGCAGAACATGCAGCTTTTTCTGGCCCGCACGCGCCTCACCGGCATCCAGACCGCGGTCGATGACCTTACGCGGGTGCTCACGGCGGCGGCGGCCGTTATTCCGGTGTTCGGCTTCCCGGGCTGGGAGTACCCCACGCTGCACGAGGTGCTGATAGTGCCCGACGCCTGGCAGCTCGAAACGAAGACCGACCAGGAGGTGCAGTCGCTGCAAGGCACCCTGCTAGGGTCGGTGCAGCGCTTCCAGACCTCGCAGTACATGCGCCTGAGCCGCGCTGCCCTAGTGCAGGGCTTCGCCGATGCCGAAGACCGGCGCAACGTGGGCGTGCACGAGTTTGCCCACCTCGTAGACGAGGCCGATGGCCAGATTGACGGCATCCCCGGCGCGGGCCTGCCGCCCGCCCTGCGCCCCGCCTGGGCCACCGTGATGCAGCGCGAGCTGGCCGCCATCCGGGCCGGCCATTCTGACATCGACCCCTACGCGGGCACCAACGAAGCCGAGTTTTTTGCGGTGGTGAACGAGTACTTCTTCGAGCGCCCCGAGAAGCTGAAGGAGCACCACCCCGAGCTGTTCGACCTGCTGGCCCAGGCCCTGCACCAGCATCCCGAACAAACGCTGGGGGCTAGCACCGGCCGCCCCGACCCGCGCCAGTGGCTACGTCAGCTACGCGCCAAAAAGCAGGTACTGGGCCGCAACTCGCCCTGCCCCTGCGGCTCGGGCAAGAAGTACAAGGAGTGCCACCTGGCGCTGGCAGCGTAGCCAGCGCCAGGTGGCAGCCAGCCTATGCGGAGCAGGGCTATTATTGCGGATAATTTACGACCCGCTAAAGAGTCGTCACCTTCCGTAATAGCTTTCACATGCGCCTCTTTTTTACGCTATTGACGGTACTTGGCCTGGCATTGCCTGGCGGCATTTGTAGGGCGCAGGTAGTGCAATACCTCGCCGAGCCGCAGGGCCTGACCGCTTTGCCACCGGCACCGGCCTACATAGCCCGCGTAGTGGATGCGCGCCCCTACCGCACGGCGCTAGGGTATACCAAGGCTGGGAGCCCAGTGGCACAGCCACTTATGTTTCGCGATGAGCTAGCCGCCACCATGCAGCGCTGCTTCACCCATTTTGCACCCGGCCAGCCTCAGGCTGTGCCACTCGTGCTGCGGCTCACCAGGCTGGAAGCCGCCGAAGACACGCGTTACCTAAGCGCAGCTAAGGTGACGGCCACAATGGAAGCCATTTTGTATGCCCCGCAGGCCGATGGAACCTATCGGGCAGTAGCAAATTTTGCGCAGCAGCTTCAGCACCCGGTTTCGGGCGGGGCCGGCGCGGCGCTAGTTAGCCACACCATTAATCTGACGGCCCTGTTTCTGAACGCGGCTGCGGTTGGCGCCAACCAAGCCGCCTGGTTAGCCTTTGGGCCGGCTTACTCAGCAGCCCAGCTAGCCACGGTGGTAGAGCCCACCGCTACGCTGCCGCGGCTACAGCCGGGGGCGCCCCGCAAGCCGGGCTTCTATTATTCCTGGGCCGAGTTCAGGGCTGACGACCCGGGCGAGCCGGGCGCGCCGGAGGTAGAAGCTCGTCCTATTGCCGGCAGCCAATGGGCTGGCGATGAAGACATCAAGCCTTACCATATCCGCAACGGCAAGCGTGTGCTAGCCACGGATGTGTGGGGCTTCAGCGATGGCGACCAGGTTTACATTCGTCAGGGCCGGGATTTTTATCGGCTGCGGCCCCATCAAGACGACTACATCTTTTTTGGTCGAGCTGGCACGGACGCGGCCACCCATTCGGCCATCAATATGCTGGGCGTGGCCTCGGCCCTCACAACTGGCGTCGGTGGCCTGAGCACCAACGCCGAGCACCGGGCGCTCTACCGCCTGAGCACCGTCACGGGCACCGTTAGCGAAAGCGAGTCGATGGGTACCGCCCTGGCGTCGGGCGGCGAGCGGCCCACCCAGCTTTTTATTTATCGTCCACGCCAAGCGAAGGGGGCCGCCGTGCGGGTCCGACTCTCCTCGGGCGGGTCCGCGCAGGAGTTGGCAGCCAACGACTACGTATCGTTCTCCCCACCCCTAGGCCCCCCGATTACCGTTTACCTAACCCCGGCGACCGGCCCAGAAATTGCGCTTCCCGTAGCGCTCACTACCTCGGCGGCCGTCTACCTCGAATACAGCCCGGCCGACCCGCTGCCGCTGCATCAGGTAAAAGAAGCAGTAGGCGCGGCCGCCGTTACGCGGCTAATAAAATAGCGGCCCTAGCCCAGCTCCACTGCCGGGTCCCAGTACAACTGCTTGAAATCGACTACCGTGTCGGCCTCCACGCGCACGCCTTCGGCTTCCAGGCGCTCCTGCATGGCGGTGGGTGTGGGAAAATGGTGGCGCCCGGTGAGCTGCCCCAGCCGGTTCACGACGCGGTGGGCGGGCACGGGGGCATCCTTTTGGTGGGTCATGGCGTCGAGGTTGGAGGCCATGAGGGCGTAGCCCACGGCGCGGGCGCCGCGCGTGGCGCCCAGATAGTGCGCCACGGCGCCGTAGCTGGTGATGCGGCCGGGCGGCACCAGGCGCACCACTTCGTGCACGTCGGCAAAGTAGTTGCGCTCGGGCGCGGGAGTGGTTTGGCCGTCGGGGGTGGGCGTTTTCATGGGGTGAAATTACGGGCCAGGGCTAGCCAGTGGCGCAACCCGCTGGGTGGGGCCGCGTCATTGCGCGCGCACTGAACCCGAACTTAGCGCTCCCTGTTGACCGACCTTCGGCTAGCCTAGCCCGCCACTGCGAAGCTTACTAGCTGATTCTCACATAATTCTCGTATGCGCTTTTTTACTGCGGCCTGGCCCCGCCTGGCCCCATTGGTGCTGGCCGGCACGCTGGCTCTCCTCGCCGGCTGCCATTCCAAAACCGACGATGCCAAGGGTGGCAAAGACGGCAAAGATGCCAAGAAGAATAACGGCCCCGCCCTCGTCGATGTGCTGGTGGCTAGCCCCACCTCCGTCACCGACTCGGTAGAGGCCAACGGCGCCGTGGTGGCCAACGACTTTGTGGAGCTGCACCCCGAGGTAAACGGCCGCCTTACCTACCTGCAAGTAAACGAGGGCCGCCGCGTGAGCAAGGGCACCGTAATCGCCCGCATCAACGACGCCGACCTGCAAGCCACGCTGCAAAAAACCCGCGCCCAGCTGCAAGTCTCGCGCCTCTCGCAAGACCGGCTGGAGAAGCTGCTCAAAGTGCAGGGCGTGAACCAGGCCGACTACGACCTGGCCGTGAGCCAGGTACGCAGCTACCAGGCCGACGCGGCTTACAGCCAGGCCATGATAGCTAAAACCATCATCCGGGCACCCTTTACGGGCGTACTGGGCCTGCGCCAGGTGAGCCCCGGCGCCTACGTCACGCCCGCTACCATCATCGCCACCCTGCAGGCCGACACCAAGCTCAAGGTCGATTTTACCCTGCCCGAGGCCAACGGCAGCATCGTGCAGCCGGGCACCCGGGTTACCGTGCGCTTTGCCGGCAACCCGCCGCGCACCTACCCTGCCACCGTGCAGGCCCAGGAAAGCCAGGTCAATCAAACTACCCGCAACCTGACCGTGCGCGCCCTGCTGCCGGCCGGCGCCCAGGTCAGCCCCGGCACTTTCGCTAGGGTGCTGGTGCCCACCGGGACCGCGCGGCGCAGCGTGGTGCTGCCCACCAACGCCATCATGCCCGGCGACAAATCGGACCAGGTGGTACTCGTAAAAAACGGCAAAGCCGTGATGCAGGACGTGAAAACCGGCGACCGCCAGGATGACCAGATTGCCGTGGTGAGCGGCCTCGCGCCCGGCGACTCGGTGGTGACCAATGGCGTGCTCTTCACCCAGCCCGGCAAGCCGGTGAAGGTGAGGAAGGCACGAAAAGCACAATAGAAATTGTATCGATACATATAAAACGTCGGTCATGCTCATCTGTCGTCCGCGCAGCGGAGTCGAAGCAGCTTGGCTGGGGTACTAACTCCTAGCGTTTGTAACGAAGTGACCAAGCTGCTTCGACTCCGCTGCGCGGACGACAGATGAGCATGACCGACGCCTTTTCCAGTTATCCCTTATGAATATCTCCGAGCTATCCCTGAAGCGGCCCGTGCTAGCCACGGTGTTTAACCTGCTGCTGCTGCTGTTTGGCGGGGTGGGCTTCTCGTTTCTGGCCCTGCGCGACTACCCGGCCATCGACCCGCCGATTATCAGCGTGAGCACCTCCTACACGGGCGCCAACGCCGACGTGATTGAGAACCAGATAACGGAGCCACTGGAGAAGCAGATTAACGGCATTCCGGGCATTAAAGCCATCACGAGCAGCTCGTCGCTGGGGTCGAGCAACATCACGGTCGAGTTCAACCTCGACGTGGATTTGGAGGCCGCCGCCTCCGACGTGCGCGACAAGGTGGGCCAGGGCGTGCGCTCGCTGCCGCAGGACATCGACGCGCCGCCGGTGGTATCGAAGTCGGACGCCAACTCCGACAACATCCTCATCCTGGCCGTGCAAAGCCGCACCAAAAGCCTGATGGACCTCAGCGACTTTGCCGAGAACAACCTGCAGCAGCGCTTTCAGACCATCAATGGCGTGTCGGCCATCAACATCTTCGGGCAGCAGCGCTACGCCATGCGCCTGTGGCTCGACCCGGCCAAGATGGACGCCTACCAGGTGTCGTTCACGAACGTGCAGCAGGCGCTCAACGCCGAAAATGTGGAGGTACCGGCCGGCAAAATCTACGGCGGCAAAACCGAGCTCACCATTCGCACCATGGCGCGCTTCACCACCGAGGCGCAGTTTCGCAACCTCATCTTGCGCGAAGATAAAACCGGCATCGTGCGCCTCGGCGACGTGGCCCGCGTGGTGCTAGGGCCCGAAAGCTACGAGCAGGCCTGGAAGGTAAACGGCGCCTACGCCGTGGGCCTGGCCGTGGTGCCCCAGCCGGGCTCCAACTACGTGGAGATTGCCGAAGAATTCAACAAGCGCCTGGAAGAGGTGCAGAAGGAAAACAAGGCCGACATCCAAATGCGGGTGCTCACCGACAACACCAAAATCGTCCGCAACTCGATTGAGGAAGTAGAGGAAACGCTGGCCATTTCCTTCGGGCTGGTAGTGCTGGTTATCTTCTTCTTTTTCCGCAACTGGCTCACGGCGCTGCGCCCGCTCATCGACATTCCGATTTCGCTGATTGCCACGTTTTTCGTGATGTACCTGGCGGGCTTCACCATCAATATTCTCACGCTGCTCGGCATCGTGCTGGCCACCGGCCTGGTGGTGGATGACGGTATCGTGGTGACGGAAAACATTTTCCGCAAGCTCGAGGAAGGCATGGATATCCGGCGGGCGGCGCTCGAAGGCAGCAAGGAAATCTTCTTCGCCGTTATCTCGACTTCGCTGACCTTAGCGGTGGTGTTCCTGCCAGTGATTTTCCTGGAAGGCTTCACCGGGCGCTTGTTCCGCGAGTTTGGGGTAGTGGTAGCGGGCGCGGTGCTGATTTCGGCCTTCGTGTCGCTCACCATTACGCCGGTGCTCAACGTGGTGCTGCACCGCGAAAACAAGAACAAAGAGGGCAGCGGCCACGGCCGGCTGTACGACAAAACCGAGCCGTTTTTTCAGGGCATGGAAAGCGGCTACGGCCGCATCGTGGGCGGCTTTCTGCGGGTGCGCGGGCTAGCCTGGGTGGTGGTGGCGGCGTGCGCGGTCATCATCTACTTCGTGGGCCGCGGCATCCCCACCGAGCTAGCCCCCATCGAAGACCGCAGCAGCGTGCGCCTGACCCTGACCGGGCCGGAGGGCACGAGCTTCGACGCGATGGAGAAAATCAGCGCCCAGGTAGCCGATTTCGTGCGCGACTCGGTGCCCGAAAATGAATTTGTATTTGCCCGCACGCCCGCCGGCGGCAGCGCCAACACCGCCCAGGTGCGCGCCGGCCTCGTGCCGCCCGACCAGCGCCAGCGCACGCAGGACCAGATAGCCAAGTACCTCACCAAGAATACCAAGCGCTTCAACGACGCCCGCATTTTCGTGGTGCAGGAGCAGACTATTGCCGTGGGCTCGGGGGCCAAGAGCAGCGTGCCGGTGCAGTTTGTGCTGCAAAACACGGACCTCGAAAAGATAAAGGAAGCGCTACCCAAGTTCTTGGCCGCCGCCCGGCAGGACCCGACGTTCCAGAACGTGGACGCCAACCTTAAATTCAACAAGCCCGAGGTACAGCTGACGTTTGACCGCCTGAAAATCCGCGACTTAGGTTTGACGACGCAGGACGTGGTAGCGGCCGTGCAGGGCGCCTTCGGCGGCCGGCGCATGGCGTATTTCCTGCTCAATGGCCGGCAATACCAGGTTATCGGGCAGGTTGACCGCAACTCGCGCAGCGCGCCCACCGACATCAGCCGCCTCTACGTGACGAACAGCCGCGGCGAGAGCATCCCGCTCACAGCGGTGGTACACCAGGTCGAAAACTCGAACCCGAGCACGCTTTTCCACTTCAACCGCCTGAAGGCCGCCACCCTCTCGGCCCAGCTGGCCGAGGGCAAAACGGTGGGCGACGGCGTGGCCGCCATGCAGACCATCGCCGACAAGACGCTGGACGCCAGCTTCTCAACCGCGCTCACCGGCTCGTCGCGCGACTTTGCCGAGAGCTCGGGCAACACAGCCTTCGCCTTCATGCTGGCCCTGGTGCTCATCTACCTGCTGCTGGCGGCACAGTTCGAAAGCTTCCGCGACCCGCTCACCATCCTGCTCACGGTGCCGCTGGCCCTGGCCGGCGCCTTCCTCAGCCTGTGGCTGATGGGCCAGACGATTAACATCTTCTCGCAAATCGGGATGATTATGCTCATCGGCCTGGTGACCAAGAACGGCATCCTCATCGTGGAGTTTGCCAACCACCAGCGCGATGCCGGCCACTCGCTGCACGAGGCGGTGAGGCTAGCGGCGCAGCAGCGCCTGCGGCCCATTTTGATGACCTCGCTGGCCACGGCGCTGGGCGCACTACCCATTGCCATGAGCCTGGGCGCGGCCAGCACCAGCCGCAAGCCGCTGGGCACGGTTATCGTGGGCGGCATCTTATTCTCGCTGGTGCTCACGTTGTTGGTTATTCCGGCTATCTACACCTTCATCGCCAAGGAGCGCAAGCCGGTGGCTGAAGATGGGGAAGTTGTACCGGCTCATCAGCCGGCTGAAGTAGCTGCTTAGCTTCCTTTCCCAAGTAATTAAATACCGTCATGCGGAACGCAGGGAAGCATCTTGCCAGCTGTCGGCAGCGGTAGCAACCCTAGCGACGCAGCCAAGATGCTTCCCTGCGTTCCGCATGACACCGATTGTATTTGCCTGCCATGAAATATCTGTTTATCGGCCTCACGCTGCTCAGCCTCAGCACCGCTAGCCTAGCCCAAACGGCCCCCGGCGCCACCACGCCGCGCGCGCCGGAAGGCCCGGCACCCGGCCCGGTGCTGACGCTGCACGACGCCCTGACGACGGCCCTCAAAAACAGCCTCGACATTCAAATCAGCCAGGCCAACGTGGAGGTGCAGGAGCTGCGCAACAACGCGGGCTTTGCGGGTGCGCTGCCTACGGTGGGGCTGAGTGCCAGCAACAACGTCATTATCAACAATACCCAGCAGCAGTTTAACACCGGCGACCCGCGCTCGGCTACCGGCGCGCGCTCGACGCAGTACAACGTGGGGCTAGCTGGCAGCTATTTGCTCTACAACGGTGGCCGGGTGGTGGCCACCCGCAAGCGCCTGAACGAGCTGGCCCAAATCAGCCAGCTCCAGCTCAACTCGACGGTGCAGAACGTGCTGGCCGATGTGAGCCTGAAATACTACGCCGTGGTGCAGCAGCAACGCTACATCCGCACCCTGGAAGCCTCGGTGGAAGTGTCGCGCCAGAAGCTGCGCCTCATCGAGGCGCGCCAAGCGGTGGGGCTAGCCAACAATGCTGATAAGTTTCAGGCGCAGCTTGACCTGAACGCCCAGCTGCTGACCCAGCAGCAGCAGGCGCTGGCCGCCCAGCAGGCCACTGCCGACTTGCTGCGCTCGCTCACCCTCGACCTCAACCAGGCCGTGGCCGTGGAGGATACCATTCCGGTGGACCGCTCGCTGAGTTGGGAGCAGCTGCAGGGCGCGCTCGACAAGAACCCCGACCTGCTGGCCGCCGAGCGCCAGGTGCGCGTGAATGAGCTGCTGGAGCGCGAGGCCCGCGCCAATCGCTACCCCTCGCTGGGCCTGAACGCGGGCACCAATTTTGCCCGCGCCCAGAATGCGGTGGGCAACACCCTCTTCAACCAGAGCTACGGGCCGTATGGCGGGCTGGGGGTGTCGGTGCCTATCTACTCGGGTGGGGTTAATAAAAAGCTGGTCGATATTGCCCGCCTCAACACCCGCACTACCGAATTGCAGCGTAATGCTTTGCAACGCGACTACCGCCTCAACGCGCTCAAAGCTTGGCAGTCGTATGAGAAGCAACTGAGCCTCGTGACCACCGCTGAGCAGAGCTACACCACCGCCCGCCAGCTCCTCAAGCTGGTGCAAATGCGCCTCGACGCCGGCCTCTCAACCCTGGTTGACGTGCGCATCGCGCAGCAAAGCTTCGAGGATGCTGGCTACCGGCTGGTCAATTACCGCTACGCCGCCAAGTCGGCCGAGATAACGCTACGCCAGCTAGGGGCGCTACTCACGCCGTAGGGCGGGGCGCCGGCCCGGAAGCGCAGCCGCCGCTACTCCGGCGAGCTAGCGAAGTGAGCTTCTTGCTTATCAGCAGCTTCCTTCCAGCACTTCGGCTTGTTTTTCAGCCAATCTTCATCTTTATTTGACGCTTAGTTAGTTACGCCTGCTGCTACCTCCGCTACTTGTTTTTCGCCCTTTTTTGCCTGCTAGCCCGGCCTTCCAGCCTCTGACCAACTGTTTACTTCTTTCTGAGCTCTTGGAGCGCTGCTCCGGCACCGCCCGCAAACTTATCCTACTGGGCAGGCGTGTCCCACAAAATGTCTTGCCTTCCCTGGGCCAAGGCAACACCAAAAGAGGGCTAGCCGGTATCATCGGCTAGCCCTCTTTTAGTTTCGTAGGCGTCGGCGCACTGCGTCCGTAGCGGTTTAATTCTGGTTATTGCGCGCCGCCTCGTCACGGTTGAGCTTGGTGAGGAAGGACTTGGTAATCGCCGTTTCGCTTTCGTAGCCTTTGCGGCGCTCGTTGGCGGCGGCACTCTCGCCAGTGGCGGGCAGCGCACGGTTGACCCAGGCCAGAATATCGACCGTAGTGCCGGGCGCCACGCCGTGGAAGGTGGCTAGCAGCTTGGCGGGCAGCGACAAGATGAGCTCGCCGTCGCCGCGGCGGGCGGCGTTCCAGATGCGGCGGGCGGCGTCTTCGGCGCTCATCGTGAAGCCGGGCAGCGCGTCGGCCACGCTAAACCAAGCGTATTCTTTTTCGTGGTTGCCCTTGATGTCGGCGTTTTGGGCGCTGCCGGTGCGCAGCAAGCCGGGGCACACGGTAGTGACGTAAATACCGTGCTGATTCAGCTCGGCCCGGAAGCCTTCGGACAAGCCCACCAAAGCAAATTTGCTGGCGCTGTAGGCCGAAAGGTGCGGAATAGCTACCTTACCCCCTAGCGAGGAAATATTGATGATGCGCCCCTCGCCGCGCAGCCGCATGCCCGGCAGTACGGCCTGCATGGCGTGGAACGGCGCCCAAAAGTGCGTGTTCATGGCGTCCTCAAAATCGCGGGTGTCCATGTTCTCCAGCGGCCCGCCGATGATGATGCCGGCGTTGTTGATGAGCACGTCGATGCCGCCCAGCTTCTCCTCTACTTCGGCCACCAGCGAGCGCACTTCGGTCGCATCGGTAAGGTCGCGCGCGAGGGCCAGCACGCTGCTTTCGGAGCCGCCGTAGCCAAGCAAATCCTTACGGGCACGGTCGAGTTCTTGCTGGTCGCGAGCGCAGATGGCCACGCGGGCGCCCTCGCGCACGGCGCGGCGGGCCAGCACCAGGCCCAGCCCCCGCGAGCCGCCGGTGATGAGCACGGTGCGCCCGGCCAGCTCATACGAGCCGCGCCGGTTGCGCCAAACGGTGGTGGCCAGGGCGGCTAGCCCCAGGCCAGCGGCCCAGGCCCAGGAAGAAGAACGTTGGTGGGATGCTTTCATGCCCCTCTGTATGGATTCGGGGGTGAAAGGTTGCGTGCAAGGAGCCAAAATGCGGCGAGACTTACTCACCGGTAAGTGCATCTTTACGCAGGTTTCTTTCGCATCGTGACTTCTATGCTGATTCTGGGTTATTTACTGGCCTACCCGGTAGTGCTGCTGCTGAGCTGGCTACTCCTGATTGCCTTGCACGAAATAGGCCACGCCCTAGCGGCGCTGGCCCTCGCGCCGGGGGTGGTGCTGGTGCACCTCGGCTCGCATGGCCAGCCCGATGGCAATTGGCAGGTGCGGCTGGGCCGGTTACACCTGTTTGGCAAGCGCAACTTATTGAAGTGGCGGGGCGGGTGTTGCGCTTACCAACAGCCCGTTACGATGGCTCGCTGGCGGCAGGCGGTATTTGTGCTAGCGGGTCCATTGTTGCCGTTGCTGGTGGCGGGCACCGCTTTTTACCTAAGCTTTCACGTCGAAAATGGGTCGCATCGACTGCTCGCCCTGGTTTTCTTTTTTGTGGCGGTAGTCAGCACGCTCCGGAATCTACTGCCTGGTGCCAGTGCCGTACGCCTGGCGGGCGGGCAGTTGGTCGGCACCGACGGCACGCAGCTGCGACAGTTATTTTTTCCCTCAGCGGCGGCCCGGCTAGCCGAGCGCGCCGCCAGCAGCTTTGCGGCCGGCAACTATGCCGAGAGTGCGGAATTACACGTAGCCTTGCTGCGCCAGACGACCCCAACGCGCCCCCTGCTCTGCATGGCTATTCACGTTTTGTTCCAGGCTGGCCGCTATGCCGAAGCCTTAACACTGAGTTCCCAGCATCATCGAGATTTTGCGAGCGAAATCACGGCCGACGACCAATTTAGCCATGCGCTACTGCTCTCACGCACCAACCAGCATTTGGCGGCGAATGCACTCTATTCGGCTCTCATCGACCACCCGCAGCCTTACCCGATGGCGTATGTAAACCGGGGTTACACTCACAACATCTTGGGTAAGTATGAGCTAGCCCTGGCTGATTTTGACCAAGCAGTTTTGCTCAATATCGAGGTTCCCTACGTGCAGGCCAACCGTGGCCTGGCGCTCCTCAAGCTGGGCCAAACGGCCGCCGGCCTGGCGGCTATCACAGACAGCCTTACCCTAGAACCAACCCAGGCCTACGCGCTGCGCAACCTGGGAATTTACCACCTCGACCGGGGCGAATACGCCCAGGCCACTACTTTTTTTGAGCAGGCTGGGCAATCAGACCCCAATACGCACGCCTTGGACACTTATAAACAGCAAGCCCGCCAGCACCTGGAAGCTGCTCTCTAGTACTGGCGGGCCGGGGCCGCATAATCTTATTGCTTGAGCTAGCTACGCGCCCAGCTTCTCCTTGAAGAAGGCTAGCGTGAGCGCCCAGGCCTCGGCGGCGGCGTCCTTGTTATAGCTCGGGCGCTCGTCGCAGTTGAAGCCGTGGTCGGCGTAGGAGATGACGGTGTTGAGGTAGGGCTTGCCGGCAGCCTCCACGGCGTCGATTATCGTCGTGATGTTGTCCTTCGAAATATGCTGGTCGAGCCCGCCCCAGAAGAAGAGGTGCGGTGCGTGCAGGTCTTTAGCCATATCGGTACGAGTGTGCAGGCCGCCGCCGTAGTACGATACGCCGGCTTGCAGCGGCAGCGCAGCGTTGGCCACGAAAGCCACCTGCCCGCCCAGGCAGAAGCCGATGGTGCCGATTTTGTCTTTTTGCACGTTGGGCTGGGCTTGCAGCCAGTCGTAGGCGGCCTGCGCATCCTGCTGCAGGCCCTCGGGCGTGATGGCGCCGTAGTGCGGCATGGCTAGGGTCGCAAACTCGGCGTACGGAATTTCGAGGCCCGGGGCGGCCGTGCGGTGAAACAGCTCGGGCGCTACCACTACGTAGCCGGCCTGGGCTAGCCGGTCGGCCACGCTGCGGATGTGACCATTCACCCCGAAGGCTTCCTGGAAGAGGATGATGCCGGGGGCGCTGGTGGTGTTTTGGGGCTGGGCTACGTAGGCGTGCATTTCGGTGCCATCGGCCACGGGCAGCACGAGCGAGTTGGGGGTACTCATAAAAAAGGAGGGGAAACTGGGATAGGGATTCGGAGCCGGAAACAAGGCGGCGGAGGCCGATGTTTTCACCCGTCAATTCTTGTTTTCCTATTCCGTTAGCTTATGTCTGCCCCATCCACCCTGCGCCTGAGCGTGCTCGACCAGTCGCCGGTGCGGCCCGGCGCCACCGCCCGCCAAGCGTTGCAAGAAACCACGCAGCTCGCCCAGCTCGCCGACCGCCTCGGCTACACCCGCTACTGGGTGAGCGAGCACCACAATACCACTACCCTGGCCGGCCCCGCGCCCGAGGTGCTGCTGGCCCACCTGGGCGCCCACACCACCCACATCCGGCTAGGGTCGGGCGGCGTAATGCTGCCCCACTACTCGGCCCTGAAAGTGGCCGAAAACTTCAAGATGCTCGAGGCCCTGCACCCCGGCCGCATCGACCTGGGCATCGGCCGCGCGCCCGGCGCCGACCGCCTCACGGCCTACGCCCTCAACCCCAGCAACAAGTTTGCGGAAGAAGCCTTTGTGGAGCAACTGGTTGACCTGCAAGCCTATCTGCGCGACGAGCGCACGCCCGAAACCATCCACGAGCGGGTGCAGGCTATTCCGCAGATTGACACCCAGCCCGAACTATGGCTGCTGAGCAGCAGCGGCCAGAGCGGCGAGTTTGCGGCGCAGCTGGGCATGGGCTTCACGTTTGCGCAGTTTATCAACCCTAGCGGCGGACCAGCGGCCGTGCGCGCCTACCGGCAGCAGTTCCGGCCCTCGCCCGAGCTGGCCGCGCCCGCGGCCAGCGTGGCGTTGTTTGTGCTGTGCGCCGACACTGAGGAGAAAGCCAACGCCTTGGCCAAGGCCATGCTGATGCAGCTGCTGCGCTTCGAGCAGGGCGTGCGCGGCCCCTACCCCACCGCCGCCGAGGCCGCCGCCTACCAGTTTGGCCCGCTGGAACGGACCCGCCTGCGCCACCACCAGGCCCGCGTGGTGAGCGGCACGCCCGCCCAGGTGCGCGCGCAGCTCACCGAGCTAGCCGCCGCGTATGAGGTCGATGAGCTTATCCTGACCAGCATCACCGCCGATTTTGCCGACCGCCTGCGCTCGTATGAGTTGCTGGCCGAGGCCTTCGACCTGGCGCCAGCCGGTGCAGTGGTGAATGCCGACGTGCTGATGGACTAAGCGTACCCGCCGCTATTTAATTTTATTCTAAATAAAAAAGGCTCTGCGTGCAGAGCCTTTTTTATTAGCAACTAACTGTTATAAAGAAGCTTATAAATAGCTGCTGCATTCGCTTTCCCAGTGGCAGCAGAAATACCTTTCGCATCTATTTGGAACGATTCTAAACTTAGACACACCTTTGCAGTGCGTTGAACGATTCTAAATAAGCCCATGCGACACCTTTCCACCTTTCTTCTGCTCACTAGCGTGGTCGTGCCGGCAATTGGCCAGGCGCAGACGCTGGCCTCGGTTACTACTGCTGATGCTTACGAGCGGCCGGGCTCGGTGCGGGGCATTATTCGCACCAGCGACGGGCAGCCGGCGGCCTTTGTGAGCGTGGGAATTCCGAAACTGGGCAAGGGCGCGAACACGGCCGAAGATGGCTCGTTTCACATCACGGGCATCGAGCCGGGCGAGTACGAGCTGCAGGTGTCTTACGTGGGCCTGAAGCCGCAGCAGCAAACCGTGACGGTGCTGGCGGGCCGGGCCACGAAGGCCGATTTTACGCTCAGCGAAAGCGCGGCCGACCTGAGCGAGGTAGTTGTGACGGGCGCCAGCATCATCAACCGGCCGGCCACGGCCAGCAAGGCGGGGCTAGCCCCGCTCGACCTGCCGCAGAGCATCGGGGTGGTGTCGAGCACCGTCATTGCCGACCAGCAGCTGAACCGCCTCGGCGACGTGCTGCGCAACGTGAGCGGCGTGTCGTTGACGCAGCAGCGCGGCGGCGTGGCCGAAACGTTTTCGGCCCGTGGCTCGAGCATCGGTATTGGGGGCGCGGGCGGCAGCATTTTCAAGAATGGCCTGCTGACTAACACCCAGGGCTTTCCCGACGCCAGCACCCTGGAGTCGGTAGAGGTGCTCAAGGGCGCCTCGGCCCTGCTCTACGGCAACGTGTCGGGCGGGCTGATTATCAACCTAGTGACCAAGAAGCCACGCTACGAGTGGGGCGGCTCGGTGGAGATGCGCGCCGGCAGCTACAACTTCTACAAGCCAATTATCGACGTGTACGGGCCGCTCACCAAAAACCTGGCGTTCCGGGTGGTGGGCACCTACGAAAACGCCAAGAGCTTCCGCGACGTGGTGAGCTCGAAGCGCCTCTACGTGAACCCCTCGCTGCTCTACAAATTTGGCGAGAAAACCGACCTGCTGGTGCAGGGCGACTACCTGCGCTCGGACGTGACGCCCGACGCGGGCGTGGGCATCATCAACCTGAACAGCGACGCCCAGCTGCTGCCCAACACGCCGCGCTCGCGCTTCATCAACACGCCGTGGGCCTACAACGTCACCGACCAGGCGAGCGGCTCGGCGGTGCTCAACCACCGCTTCTCGGACCAGTGGCGCCTCAATGCCATTACGGGCGTTACCGATACCCGCGTGCACGGCTTCGGGCTGGCCGTACCCAATAATGCCATTGCCGCCAACGGCGACTACACCCGCGCGCTAGGGGCCGTGGGCACCAGCGAGCGCGACTGGAACGGCCAGCTGAACCTGAACGGCAAGTTTGACACCGGCTTTTTGGGCCACCAGCTGCTGGTGGGCGGCGACGCGCTACGCATCACCAGCACCAGCGCCACCTTCAAGTACCGCGACGCCACCGGCAAGATTGGCACGGCCTACGACAAGATAAACCTGCTCAATCGCTCGCCCGAAACCGAGCGCAACGACGTGCCGGCCATTCTGGACACGGCGCGCACCACCTCGCCCTCGTACCGCGTGGGCGGCTACGTGCAGGATTTGATTACCATCACGCCCATGCTCAAAGTGCTGGCCGGCGTGCGCTACTCGTGGCAGAAAACGCAGCAAACCAGCATCGAGAACTACGACAAGCAGCGCACCCGCCCCGGCGCGGCCCTGGATAAGGTGGACAAGGCGTGGTCGCCAAAAGCGGCCATTATCTTCCAGCCCCTGCCCGTGCTGTCGCTCTACGCCAGCTACGCGAATAACTTCCTAATAAACACGGGCACCGACATTTACCTGCAAAACCTATCGCCCTCGATTGTCGACCAGTACGAAACCGGCGTGAAGACCGAGCTGCTGGGTGGGCGCCTGTTTGCCAACGCCACGGTATACCGCTACGTCAACAACAACTTTGCCCAGACTGCGCCCCTCGACCAGTTTGGCAAGCCCAATGCGAACACCAACATCAAGGAGCTGACCGGCGAAACGACCAGCGACGGCGTGGATTTGGACATCAGCGGCAGCTTCTCGAAGAACTTCTACTTCAACACCGGCTACGCCTACAACTTCGCCCGCTACACCAACGCCGGCACCACCGTGGGCAGCCCCGTGGGCGGCGAGCGCCTCACCAACAACCCCGCCCACACGGCCAACGCCTCCATTTTCTACACCTTCGACCGGCCCGGCCTGCGCGGCCTCAAGCTGGGCGCTTCGGCCTTCTACACCGGCCAGCGCCTGGGCGGCAACAACAACACCGTGGGCCAGGCCGGCACCTACAGCCGCACGATTTCGCTGAGCGGCTTCACCACCATCGACCTGTCGGTGGGCTACGCCTACCAACACTTCTCCATCCTGGCCAAGCTCAGCAACATCACCGACGAGCTGAACTACCTGGTACACGACCGCTACAGCATCAACCCCATTCCGCCCCGCCAGTTCCTGACCACGGTCGCGTATCGGTTTTAGTGCTGGCTAGGGTCTAACGAAAAGCCTCCCGCTGCCTGGTGCAGCGGGAGGCTTTTCGCTACGAAGCTGGTTGAGCTAGCCCTTATTTGGTCATGCTGAGCTTGCCGAAGTATCTCGTTCGCACCGCTAGGGTTACCAACCTTCCGATGTGGGCAAGATGCTCCGGCAAGCTCAGGAGGACAAGCAATAGTTATGGCCACCTCCTAAACAACTTCATCAGCTGGCTAGCCCCGCGCCGGGCCCACCATCGCCTGCCAGGTTTCCCAGCCCAGCTTGAGGATAAAGCCGCTCACGACCACCAGAAACAGCACCCGCACAAAGCCCGTGCCGCGCCGCAGCGCCAGCCGCGCCCCTAGCGAGGAGCCCAGCACGTTGCAGGCGGCCATGGGCAAGGCGTAGTGGTATAGCACCTGCCCGGTCGAAATAAAGTAGGCTAGCCCAGCGATGTTAGTGGCAATATTCACCACCTTAGCCGAGGCCGAGGCCGCCAAAAAGTCGTAGCCAAACAGCCCCACGAACGCAAACAGCAGCAAGCTGCCCGTGCCCGGCCCAAAAAACCCGTCGTAAAACCCGATGCTGGCGCCCAGCGCCACACCCGTCCACAGCTCGCGGCGGCCGTGCAGGCGCGGCGCGTGCAGGCTGCCAAAATCCTTGCGCCAGAAGGTGTAGGCGGCCATCAGCACCAGCAGGGCCAGCACCAGCGGCTTCACCAGCTCCTTGTTGAGGCCACTCACCGCCCGCGCCCCTAGCAGCGCAAAGCAGCCTGCCACCACGGCCGCCACCGCCACCGTGCGCCAGTTGATGGCCACGCCATTGAGCCCGCGCAGGTAGCGAAAGGCGGAGGCGGAGGAACCCGCTAGGCTAGCCACCTTGCCAGTACCCAGCACCGTGGGCACCGGCACCTCGGGCAGCAGCAGCAGCAGCGCCGGCAGCTGAATGAGGCCGCCGCCGCCCACCATACCGTCGATGAGGCCGGCTAGCAGCGAGGCCGCGCAGAGGAGCGGCAGGGTATAAGCTGGGTCGCTAAGGAACATAATTGGAAGAGACACAAAAAACCGTCATGCTTAATGCAGGGAAGCATCTTGCTCGAATCGTTGGGGTAGTACCCCTAGCGGTGCGACCAAGATGCTTCGGCAAGCTCAGCATGACGGACAATACTTGTACTGACTGTTAACTTAAAACGGCGGCTCCTCGCCAAAGCTGTTGCCCTTGGGGAAGGGAGTCGGCGCGGGCGCATCGTTCATACGCGAGCCTAGCCGGATGGTGTTGGGCGCCCCAAAGCCGCCGCCCGGCGCGGGCGCGCTAGTCGGCTCCGAGTCGAAGCTACTGGTCGGGAAGGAGTTGGACGCGAAGGCCGGCGCCCCGCCGAAGCCGCCCGCGTCGCCGCCCCCATCGAAGCCGTCGAGGTCGGCAAACTTGGTGAAGCGGCCGATGAATTTGAGCTGCACCGTTTCGAGCGAGCCATTCCGGTGCTTAGCGATAATTACCTCGCCCATGCCCTGGGTCGGGTTACCCATCTCGTCCTCCGTAATCTTATAGTACTCAGGCCGGTACAGGAAGATAACCATGTCGGCATCCTGCTCAATAGAGCCCGATTCGCGCAGGTCACTCAGCTGCGGCTTCTTGTCACCGCCGCGCGTTTCGACCGAGCGCGAGAGCTGCGACAGGGCAATCACCGGGATGTTCAACTCCTTGGCAATACCCTTGAGGGCCCGCGAGATGCTGGCAATTTCCTGCTCGCGGTTGCCGCCGGGCCGGCCAGCCTCCCCGCCACTCATCAGCTGCAGGTAATCGACGATAACCAGCTGAATATCGTGCTGCGACTTCAAGCGTCGGCACTTGGCCCGCAGCTCGCGAATACTAAGTGCGGGCGTGTCATCAATAAAAATTGGGGCCGACGAGAGCGACGAAATCTTACTGTTGAGCTGCTGCCACTCATAGTCGGCCAGGTTGCCCTTCTTGATTTTCTCGGAGTCCAGCTCGGCCTCGGCCGAAATCAGACGATTGACGAGCTGCAGCGACGACATTTCCAGGGAGAAAATGGCAACTGGCTTTTTAAAATCCACGGCCGCGTTGCGCATGGCCGACACTACGAAAGCGGTTTTGCCCATGCCGGGCCGGGCCGCAATAATCACGAGGTCAGAGGGTTGCCAGCCGCTCGTGACGCGGTCGAGGGCCGAGAAGCCGGTGGGCACGCCGGTGAGGCCATCCTTCTGGTGCTTCTTTTCTTCGAGCTCCTTGATGGCCTTCACCATCAAATCCTGCATCGAGTCGACGCCCTTGCGCATGTTGTCTTCCGACACCTGAAAGATGTTCTTCTCGGTGGCGTCGAGCAGCTCAAACACGTCGGTGGTTTCCTCGTAGGCGTCGCGCAGAATATCGGTGGCCGTGCGAATGAGCTCGCGCTTGATGGCCGCCTCCAGAATGACCCTGGCGTGGGCCTCGATGTTGGCCGCCGAGTTGATGTGCATGGTGAGGCCGGCCACGTAGCCCACGCCGCCGGCCGCCTCGAGCTCGCCCATCTCGCGCAGCTCCTGCACCACGGTGAGCTGGTCGATGGGCTCCGACTTATCAAACAAGTTGCTGATGGCCTTGTAGATGCGCTGGTGGCCGTCTTTGTAAAAGCTGTGCGCCTTCAAAATATCGACTACCGTCGTGAGCGCATCCTTCTCGAGCATGAGGGCGCCGAGCACGGCCGCTTCCATCTCCAGGCGCTGCGGGGGCAGCTTGCCGGTGGGCGACATGGGCACGGGCGTGCGCTGACCGCGGCCGCCCTGGAAGGCGGCAACGGCGCGGGCCGCAGATTGCTTGAGGCGGTCGTCCATACGGTCGTTCATTTCAGATAAGCTGGGCAAAAGGCAGATAGCAGCGCGGAGGTTCGCCTTCGGAAAAAGCGGCCGGGCAACTGGGTGCCCGAACTAACAAAGCTAACCAATAAGTGCCCCAAAAGAAAGCCGACCCTAGCCCCGGGAAAGTGGGCGCGGCCCCGCCCGGGCGCAAGCTCAGCCGTACTTTCGCCCCTGCCAATGGGCTGGCTGCGGGTGGCTTAGCCGCTAGCCCCGGCGGGTGGCCCGGCCCCGGCCGGGCGGTGCCATTCAGTGGTTTTTTGCCGTAATATTCTCATAAAAAACGCTTTGGAACAGATTCACCTCATTGCCGTGGGCGGCAGCATCATGCACAACCTGGCGCTGGCACTGCACCGGCGCGGGGCTCAGGTGACGGGCTCGGACGACGAGATTTTTGAGCCTGCTCACGCGCGCTTGGCGGCCGCCGGTATCTTGCCCGACGCCGAGGGCTGGTTTCCCGAAAAGGTGCACGCCGGACTTTCAGCCGTGATTGTGGGCATGCACGCCCGGCCCGACAACCCCGAGCTGGCCCGCGCCCAGGCGCTGGGGCTCAAAATCTACTCCTTTCCCGAGTACATCTACGAGGCCAGCCGCGACAAGCAGCGGGTGGTAATCGGCGGCTCGCACGGCAAGACGAGCATCACGGCGCTGATTCTGCACGTGCTGCGCTTTCACCACCGCAAGTTTGACTACGCGGTGGGCGCGCAGCTGGCGGGCTTCGATTTGATGGTGCAGCTGACGGACGATGCGCCAATTATCATTATCGAGGGCGATGAATATCTGTCGTCGCCGGTGGACCGGCGGCCCAAGTTCCACCTCTACCAGCACCACATCGGGGTGATTTCGGGCATCAGCTGGGACCACATCAACGTGTTTCCGACCGAGGAAATCTACCGCGAGCAGTTCGAGATTTTTGCCCGCCAAACGCCCAAGGCCGGCGTACTCATCTACGACCGCGACGACGAGCAAACCCAGCTCGTGGCCGTGCCCACCAGCCCCGACGTGACCTACGTAGGCTACGGCCCGCACGAAAACGTGGTGCGCGACGGCCGCACGTTTCTCCTCACCAAGAAGGACGAGGAAGTGCCCATTCAGGTGTTTGGCGAGCACAACCTGCGCAATATCTCGGCGGCTAAGGAAGTGTGCAAGCAATTGGGTATCAAGGGCAAGGACTTTTACAAAGCGGTGGCGACCTTTAAGGGCGCGGCGCGGCGGCTCGAGCTAGTGCAGGAAGGCGCTAGGTCGGTGGTGTACAAGGACTTTGCCCACGCGCCCAGCAAGCTGCGCGCCACGGCCACGGCTTTCAAGCAGCAGTTCCCGCAGCGGCGGCTGGTGGCCTGCCTCGAATTGCACACCTTCAGCTCGCTCAACCCGGCGTTTTTGCCGCAGTACGCGCACTGCTTCGACGCGCCCGACGTGGCGGTGGTCTACTTCAACCCCCATGTGCTCGCGCACAAGCGCCTGCCGCTGCTAGCCCCCGCGGCCGTGCAGGCGGCCTTTCAGCGGCCCGATTTACAAGTATTTACCGACAGCCAGGCCCTAGCCCATTTCCTGCACGCCCAAACCTGGGCCGATACCAACCTGCTGCTGATGACCTCGGGCACCTTCGACGGGCTCGACCTGGCGGCACTGGCGGCCGAGGTTACGGCCTAGCGCGGCGGGCCACCACATTGCACCTGCGCCGGGCGGTGGGGCTAGCCCCCTGCCCGGCCCCTTGCCTTTTATGCTAATGTCCCTGCCCATGCCGCTGCCTACCCTGGTGCAGCTTCTCAAACTAGGCACGTCGCTGCTGCTCGTTGCGGGCGCGGCGGCCATAGGTAGCTGGCGCTACCGCCGGCTGGCGGCGCCCCTGCGCTACCTGACCTGGCTGGCCTGGTTTGAGCTACCGCTCGAAGTGCTGGCAACCGGGCTAGGCCTCTGGCATCGCAACAACCTTTTTATCATGCCCTTATACACGGTGGGCGAGCTGGTGCTGCTGGCCCTGGTATACGGGGCGGCGGTGCGGGCGGCAGCGTTTCAGCGGGTGCTGCCCTGGCTGGTGGGCCTGTTCATCAGCTATACCATCCTCGACTGCCTGTTGGCGCCCGACCTCACGTGGTTTAAGCCCGGCCAGCAGGTGCTGCAAAGCCTGCTAATACTGGGTATGGTGGTCCTGTATTTTCGCCAGCTGCTGCACGATGCGCAGGTGGTGCGCCTGGGGCACGAGCCCATGTTCTGGGTGTCGGTGGGGCTAGCCCTGTATTTTGTGGGCTACCTCCAGATTGCCCTGTTCAGCAACTACATGCTGCGGCACTATTCGCTGCAGTTCAACAAAAACGTGTGGACAATACACACTGCCCTCTTCCTCTTTTTGCACGCCTGCTACTGCGTAGCGCTGATGCTGGGTCTGCCGCAGGCAGCGCCCGCTAGCCCGCGCCGGGCCAGCCAGCCTGCGGCCCGCTAGCCCGGCCAGCACCGGGTCGTTTTTTGAGGAGGGAGGGCGCCGCCCGCCAGGGCGGCTTCCTGGTGGCGGGGGCAGCGTTGCCGGGCGGCGCCGGGTTGGCGGCGGCAAGCGGGTAGGCTGCGCCTGCCGCGGGCGGCGGCACCGGCCCGCCACCGCATTTTTGGGGCTAGGGGTACGGCCGGGCAAGCAGCGCGGTCTTTCAGCCCGCGCGCACCCGGCGTGTTCCCTCGTGGCCTAAAAGCCCGTGCTGCCGCACAATAGCCTCACAAATACAATAGCTTTTATATTCCCTCATGTAGCAGCGATGTCACGTAGCCAGCCATTTTTTGTCGGGCGGTTGGCGGCGCGGCTGCTAGCTACGCATCGCTAAACGGCTTCATAGGGAAATTAGCCAAAAAAAATCATATCCTTTGCTTGTTAAGTACAATTCATAGAAATAGTAGGTTTTTCCTTTTTAGCAGTACATCTATTCTTCACCTTTGCCAGGTGTAGCTTCGCCACGCACTTCATTCTTCTTTTCATGCCCTCTTTTCGGTTCCTTTTCCCCGCTGGCCTGCTGGCCACCCTGGCTAGCCCCGCGCTGGCCCAAACCGCCCCGGCCGATACGGCCCGTTTCTACAAGCACGAGTTGGGCCTGACGGTGAGTCCGCAATTCGATAACCTGTTCACGGCCAACCAGGTGCTGCCCCTGGGCCTGCTCTACAAGCGGCAGCTACGCCCCGGCCGGGCCTTACGCGTGCGCCTCACCGGCTACTACTCGCGCCGCGACACGGCCACCGCCGGCGGGGCCTTTTACATTCAGGAAACGGGGCCGACGGCGCGGGTTTGGGAGCTCAACGCCTTTGTGGGCTACGAGTGGCAGCACCGCCTAGCCCACCGCTGGCAAGTGAATTATGGCCTCGAAGCGGGCGGCGGCTACCGCCACGAGCACCGCGACTATACTAATCTTTATTATGACCCTATCGGGTTTAACGGGGGTGGCCCTTACACAAACACAAATATTGGCTCGAGCGACCTCGCCCGCTGGCAGGTACAGGCCCGGGGCTTTGCGGGCCTGAGCTACGCCCTGACCACGCGAGTGCGCCTGTTTGCCGAAACGGCAGTCGGAATAAGTTATCAGCGCCAAAAAAGCGGGGGCAGCTACACAACCACTGTTGATAACCCCAATTACGGTGTATCACCCGGCGGTGTGTATTACGATAAAATAGTTAATACTTGGCGCGTTAAGTACCTCCCAGTTCAGGTACTGGGGCTATCCGTCTGTTTTTAATATTTCACCTTTCCCAACGCACACTATGAAGAAGACACTTTTACTTGCTTTGTTGCTCGCCTTGGCCGTTTTGCCGTATTTGGTGAAGGCTCAAATAAATAACTCCCCGGCTGGCGATGCGTGTCCCAACAAGGACTACACCTACACCTACAAAGGCTCTACTCTCGGGTGCAACTGGGTGGTGAAAGGGGACCACACAGTCGTTTCCAAGAACTCCGGTGCCATCACCATCCGTTGGTCGGACGTGCCTACCGACGCCAACAGCAACCCCACCTCTGTATCTATGGACTGCGGTGCCGCCGGCACCACGCCGCTCTCCGTGTTCGTCAGCTCCATCAGCGACAAAACGCCCGGCCCGCTCACTATCAACAACACGGCCGTGGGCGCCCAATATCTATTGCCCTTCGGTGACAATACGGCCCTCACCCTCAAGGTGCCCCTGGTCGAACTGCCCCAGAGCTACGCAGCCAGCGCGCCCCTCTACGCCCTGACCTACGACTGGGTCATCCCCGTCAACTGGAAGTACAACGACGGCACCAACTACGTCTCCGATGGCAGCACCCCCATCGGGTGAGCGGCAGTTCGCAGGCCGGCAACCAGATTTCCGTTACCCCCGCCCCCAACACCGGCGGCGTCATCAGCGTGCGGGCCGTGAATAACAACTGCGTCAACAGTTCGACCGGCCCCGATAACTCCATCAGCAAAACGGCGAGCGGCTTCGTTGCCCGCCCCACGCCCACGCTCACCATCCTCAGCGACAAGAGCCCCAGCGGCGGCAACTTTAGCCTCACCTGTGGCTACCAGTCCGACTATCACTTCCGGGTAGTAGCCGGGGCCACCCCCAGCAACGGGACATTCAGCAACCTGGCTTTCCAGGTAGGGGGGCAGCTGCGGGCCACCGGGCCGCTCACGGGCAGCTACAGCGTAGGCACCGCCTTTAGTGGCAGCCCTGGCACGGCCAGCATCGCCTTCAGCGCCACCTACACCCGCAACGGGGTTTCTACTACGGCCGCGGCGCCGGGCGTCGCCATTACCATCAGCTCCCAAACGGCGCCCGTGACCCTCACCGTAGATGGGGGCCTGCCGAAGCTATACTGCACCAACGAAACCGTGACGCTACGGGCGGCCGCCGTGGGGGCTAGCTACTACCAGTGGTCGGCCAGCAACGGCGCCACCGTAACGCCAGCTGTGACAACCACCGCCAACGCTCCCGTGGCGGTTTCGGGGGGCAACGATGGCCCCATTACCGTCACTGTCACCACCGCCAACCCAGGTTCGGGCTGCAACCCGTCCAGCGCGTCGGCCACGCTCTACCACAACCGGGGCAGCATCACGGAGGCCAACAACCCGCTGCAGCTCTTCGTGTCGGGCTCGGGGCCGGGCTTCTACGCCCCCAATGGCTCGGTGGTGTGCGGCCGACCGGTGCAGTTCGACGTGAGCGGCCTCGACCTCTACGGCAATGGCCTACCCGCCACCATCCGCTGGATAGTGGATGGCCGCGACTACTACACCGGCACTACGCTCGCCACTACCCTGCGCCAGAACCAGGTAACGGTGGTGCTCACCAACCGCTGCGGCTACGAAGACTACTACTACTGGACGGTGCCCGTGAACGGCACCTGCGGCACCGGCACGGGCGGCGGCACCGGCCCCTTCGACCCCGAACCCTACAACCCCAACGCCGTGGCCTACCCCAACCCGGCCAGCGAGTCGCTGACGGTAGAGCAGGGCGGCGGCCCGGTGCGCCTCACCAACGCCTACGGCCAGCCCGTGCGCCAGCAGCAGGCCCAGCCCGGCCGCCTGCACCTCGACGTGCGCAACCTGCCGGCCGGCCTCTACTTCCTGGAGCTGCGCGACGCCGCCGGCAAAACCGTGCGCAAGCAAATTCGCATTGCCCGCTAGGGTGCTACGTTAGTTTCTTCCTCACTTTTCTGCTTTTTCCCATGAAACGCTACGCCCTGCTGTTGCTGGCCGCTACCGCCGGCTGCCACAAAGACGCCCCCGCCGACCCGCTGCTGGGGCGGTAGCAGGCTCAGGAACTGCACCATCTTCGCTACAATGGCCGGGGCGAACTTACCGCTGACTCAGTGGCCGTTGTAAATTTTGCCATGCAGGTAGAACGCGACGCCATCAAGAACTACACCAACGGATACTACGTGCAGGTGTATGGGTATAAGCGTGTTGGCGACGCCATTCGCATTCCGGTGGCAGAAAACGAGTGGTATATCCGTTCATTCACGCCAACCAGCTTCATAAAAGAGGTCAAAACCAGTTATCGAGGTTTCAACCAATACACTATTCACTACCACCGCTAGGCCGCCGTGCGTGACCCAGGTTGAAGCCAAAAAAGCCCGCTAGCTAGCGGGCTTTTTTGGCTTCGGGCCACTGTCGTTGGCGAGCAGCACGGCCAGGGCGGCGAGGCTCAGGCGCAGGGCCCACTTGGCAGCGCGGCTCATTTGGTGGTTTTTTTAAAGTCGGGTTCGGGCAGCGACTTGGCGAATACCTGGTTGGCTTCCAGCACCTTCATGGTGCAGGAGCTGCCGCCCGAGTTATCGTCGCAGGTAGTGCCGATGATGTGGCCATCCTCAAAATCGAAGTAGCAGCTCGGGCAGCCCACCCCGGTGATAACGTAGCGGCTGGCCGTAGGCGTGAGGTAGTAGGTGCTGTCATCGGTGCCGCGCAGCGGTAGGGCCACGGCCCGGTAGGCGCCGTTGTTGTGGCCCATGCCAATGAGGTAGTACACGGGCTGGGCGGCCTCGCTGCCGGGCGCCTTGCGCACCATAATACGGTCGAATACCGTGCCGTCGTTGAACTGCCGCACGAGGGCGGCGGCCATCACCGACTGGGCCAGCTTGTACTTCACGGTGCCCTTGCCATCGAGCTGCATAATCTGGCGGCTGCTGGCCGAGCCCGAGAGGGCGGCACCCGCCGCGTCGCTCAGGCGCTGGGCCTCGCGGCTGGGGCTGCTGCTTTCGCGGCGGCGCGTGGTTTCGCACGACGACAGCAGCAGCAAGCCGCTGAGCACGCCGAGCAGCAGCAGGCCAAACAAGCGGGGTAGAGTACGCATCAGATTGAATTATGAGTTATGAGTTAGAAGGTCAACGCCTGAAATTTTGCCGGGTGATGTACATACGGAGAAGGAAGGAGTTTGTGGCCTACCCTAGCCAACTCATAACTTTTCACTTCTAACTCATACCTGTCTTCCTAGCGGGGCTTGTAGTATTTCTCGGCCTCGGGCAGCAGGCGCTGAATGTCGGCAATGCGGGTGGCGTCGGCGGGGTGGTCGGAGAGAAAAACCGGCGTATTGTTCTGGCTTTGGGCGGCCATGCGCTCCCAAAACGGCACGGCGCCGGCCGGGTTGTAGCCCGCCATCGCCATAAAAATGAGCCCCAGGTGGTCGGCCTCGCTTTCCTGGCGGCGGCTGAAAGCCAGGGCCGCGCCCTGCTCGCCGGCCCCCACCACGGTATTGAACAGGCTGCCGGTAGCGGCAGGGTTTTGCGAGAGCGCGGTGGCCAGGGCCGTGCCGCCCAGCTGCAGGGCCAGCTGGTCGCTCATGCGCTCGGCGCCGTGCTTGGCCACGGCGTGCGAAATTTCGTGGCCCAGCACTACGGCCAGGCCATTTTCGTCGCGCGTAAGGGGCAGAATGCCCGTGTACACGGCCACCTTGCCGCCGGGCATGCACCAGGCATTCACCGTTTTGGGGTCGTCGATGAGGTTAAACTCCCATTTGTAGCCTTCGAGCTGGCTGCTCTGGCCCTGCTGCTTGAAATACTGCTGCACGGCGGCGGCCACGCGCTCGCCCACGCGGCGCACCATGGCGGTTTGCTCGGCATTGGTCGAGAGCTTGGCCGTGCCCAGCGTTTGCTTGTACTGGGTCACGGCCAGCGTGTTCATCTCACTGTCTGACACCAGGCTAAGCTGGCGGCGCCCCGTGATGGGCACGGTAGTGCAGCCGGCGGCGAGCACTAAACTGCTGGCAAGTACAATTTTCTTGAACATGAAAAAAGCGTTGGTAAGGGTTAGAGAAAGAGTAGCCTAGCCCCGCCGCCCGGGGCCTAGCGGGCACCAAATAGCGGGCCAGGCCGTGCCGCCTATACGCAACGGGGCGGGGGAAATGTTTACTTTGTGCAGCGGCCGGCCGCGCCCCTGGCGGGCGCGGGCTAGCCCACCCTCCCGGCGGCCAGCCGGCTTTCTCCCGTTATTCCTTGTCCATGAAAATTATCTGCATCGGGCGCAACTACGCCGACCACATTGCCGAGCTGCAAAATGAGGTACCCACTACCCCGGTCATCTTCCTCAAGCCCGAAACTGCCCTGGTGCAGCGCGGCCAGCCATTTTTTGTGCCCGATTTCTCCCAAGACGTGCACTATGAACTGGAACTGGTGCTGCGCATCAGCAAAAATGGCCGCCATATCGAGGAGAAATTTGCCCACACCTACTTCGATGCCATCGGGCTGGGCGTCGATTTCACGGCCCGCGACCTGCAGAGCGAGCTCAAGAAAAAAGGCCTGCCCTGGGAGCTAGCCAAGGCTTTCGACGGCTCGGCGCCCGTGTCGCCCACTTTCTGGCCGGTGGCCGAGTTTGCTGATTTTGCCAACATCAATTTCCGGCTCGAAGTCAACGGCGAGGTGCGCCAGCAGGGCAATTCGGGCCTGATGCTGCACCCATTTGCCAAGATTCTGGCCTTCGTATCGCAGTACATCACCCTCAAGCAGGGCGACCTCATCTTCACCGGCACGCCCGCCGGTGTGGGCCCGGTAAAGCCCGGCGATGAGCTGGTGGGGTATCTGGAAGACGAGAAAATTCTGGAAGTGCCCGTGCGCTAGCCCCGTAGCGCGGACTTCGCAGTTCGCGCCTGTACTGCTACCAAACGCGGACTACAAAGCCCGCGCTACGTTATTTTCCTGCTATCCAAGTTAATTTATTTTGCTGACTATCAAACTACTGCGTCGGCTGTCGCTGCCGGCGCTGGGCGGCTTTCTATTGCTGGCTACTATCGGCTACGGCCAAGACGATGGCCAGGACGACACCACTGCCCGCCGCGTGAGCGGGCCCATCAAGCCGGCCGCCGCCGCGGGTAAGGTGGAGGTAGCGCCGGGCTATTTCCTGTTTCCGATTGCGCCCGGGCAGCCGGGTTTTTTGGCGGCCAGCATGGGCGAGCTGCGGCCCAACCACTTCCACGGCGGCCTCGATATCAAGACCGGCGGCGGGGTCAACAAGCCCGTGCATGCCTCGGCCGATGGCTATGTCTCGCGCCTCAAGCAGTCGGCCTTCGGCTACGGCAACGTACTGTATATCACCCACCCCAACGGCCTGACCACCGTGTACGGCCACCTCAACAAGTTTGAGGGCGCCGTGGGCGCCGAGCTGCTGCGCCGCCAGTACGAGAAGCAAACCTACGAGCTGGAGCTGTTTTTCGACAAAGGCCAGTTCCCTGTGAAGCGCGGCGAAGAAGTGGCCCTGTCGGGCAACACCGGCGGCTCGGCCGGCCCGCACGTACACTGGGAAGTGCGCGACGCCCAAGACCGCCAGCTGAACCCCCTGCAGTGGGGCGGCTTCTCGGAAGTGCAGGACCACACCGGGCCGACGCTGCAGGCGCTGGCCGTGGAGCCGCTGGCCATCACGGCCAGGGTGCGCGGGCGCTTCGAGCGGGCGCTGCTGGTGCCCCGGCTGCAGCCCCTGCCCGGCGCGGCCACCGCGTGGCCCGATACCGTGACGTGCTTTGGTCAGGTGGGCCTGCTTTTGCAGGGCTTCGATAGATTTGACAACGCTTGGAATAAGAACGGCATCCAGCGCGTGACGGTGCGCGTGAACGGCCAGCCGCACTACCAGCACATGATTGACGCCGTACCCTTCCCGATGGGCACGCGGCAGGTCAACAACTTTGTGGACTACGCCTACGCCCGCACCGGCGGCCGCACCCTGCAAAAGCTGTGGGTGGAGGACGGCAACGACCTGCCCTTTTACACGCCGCCCGGCCTGGGCCAGGGCAAGCTCGAGGTGCAGGATGGCAAGGTCTACAGCATTGATTTGGAGTTAGCCGACGCTTACAACAACAAGGCCACCGCCCACCTCGTGCTGCGCGGCCAAAAGCCCGCCGACTACGTGAAGCTGCCCGGCGCGGCCGCCCCCGCCGCCAAGCCCAAGCTCAGCTACGACATTACCCGCAACCTGCTGCGAGCCACGGCTCTGCACGCGCCCGCCGACACGGCCGGCCAGCCCCAGTACCTGCAGCTGCGGCGCGGCGGCCGGCAGCTAGCCCTGCGCCCCAGCTACTCGGTGGGCGCGGCCACCACCTACCTCTACGACCTGCGCGCCGGCCTGCCCGACTCGCTGCTGCTCGGCGACCAGCGCCTGGCCTTCGACCGCCAGGCCACGATAGCACCCGGCCAGGAAACCAACTACGCCACACCCTACCTCAACGTGGTGTTCGGCGCCCAAACGCTGTTTTCCAACCTCTACCTGAGCACCTTGCACCGGCCCGACGCCGGGCCCGCCGCCCCCGAAAGCTGGACGGTGGGCACGCCCCTGGTGCCGCTCTACCTACCCCTGCGCCTGACCCTGAAGCCGGCTAGCCCCCCCGCCGACCGCGCCCGCACCGCCATCTACAGCGTGTCGGCCAATGGTGGCCGGGCCTACGTGGGCGGCACCTGGAACGAGGCGGGCACTCAGATTTCGACCAATCTCAAGCAGTTCGGTCAGTTCCGGCTCTATGCCGATACCAAGGCGCCCACCGCCCAGCTCGTGGGCCGCACCGGCGGCCAGCTCACCTTCCGTGTCGGCGACGACCTCTCGGGGCTAGCCTCCTATAAGCTGCTGGTGGGCGGCCGCTTCCGGCTGCTGCGCTACGAGTATAAGAACGCCACACTCTTCACCGTAGCCGGCGACACGCTAGGGCCACCCCTGCGCGGCGCGGCCGAGCTGCACTTGGCCGACCAGGCTGGCAATGAGAAGGTTATTCCGCTGAACTTGTAAAGTAGCGTTGGTCAAAAGAGCAACCACGGTCGTCATGCTGAGCTTGCCGAAGCATCTTGGCAGGTCACGTTAGCATTAACACTTCAACGCTGCGAGCAAGATGCTTCGGCAAGCTCAGCATGACGACCGTGGTTGCTTGTCGGTTTTTCAGCTAGCCTCTTTTCAGCTAGCCTCAATTCATAACTTCTAACTCATAACTCAACAAGATGCTTCCCGAACCCGGCACCCTAGCCCCTGATTTCACCGCCCCCGACCAGCACGGCAACCCCTTCACCCTGAGTAGCCTGCGGGGCCAGCGCGTGGCGCTGTACTTCTACCCCAAGGACGACACGCCCGGCTGCACCGCCCAGGCCTGCAACCTGCGTGACAACGAAGCCCAGCTAGTTGCCCAGGGCATCAAGGTAGTGGGCGTGAGCACCGACGACGCGGCCTCGCACGGCAAGTTTGCGACGAAGTACGACCTCAATTTTCCGCTCATCGCCGATGCCGATAAGGCCATCGTGAACGCCTACGGCGTGTGGCAGGAAAAGAAAAACTACGGCAAAACCTACTGGGGCACCGTGCGTACCACGTTCCTCATCGACGCCGAGGGCGTGATTGAGAAGGTTATCAAGCGCCCCGATACCAAGGAGCACGCCGCGCAGGTGCTGAAGTAGCACCTGATTCTATTCCGGCCGTTTTCTCTCGGCTGTCATGCTGACGAAGGAAGCAGCTCGCTCGCATCATTGGGTTAGTGACCTTAGCGGTGTGGGCAAGATGCTTCCTTCGTCAGCATGACAGCCGTTTTTTATAACTCTCCGCTATCCCTCATTCACCAGCAAAATCTTGCCGATGTGCTCGCTGCTGTCCATCAGCTCCTGCGCCTTGGCTGCCTCGGCCAGGGCGAAGGTTTTGTAGATAACCGGCTCGAGCTGGCCGCTGGCCGCCAGCGGCCACACGTGCTTTTCGACCTCAGCGGCGAGGGCAGCTTTAAAATCGGCGGAGCGGGGGCGCAGCATGCTGCCGCTGAGGCGCAGGCGCTTGGTCATGATGTCGAGCAGGTTGATTTCGACCTGGGCGCCCTGCATGGCGTTGAGATTCTGGAGGCGGCCGTCGGGGGCTAGCAGACGCAGGTTTTTGGCGGTGTAATCGCCGCCCACCATGTCGAGGATAACGTCGATTTTCTCATCTTTAAAGGCTTGCTCAAAATCCTCGTGCTTGTAGTTCACGCACCGGGCGGCGCCCAGCCGCTCGCAGGCCTGGCACTTATCGGGCGAGCCGGCGGTGGCTAGTACCCGGTGGCCCAGCGCGTGCCCTAGCTGGATAAGCGTGAGGCCAATACCGCTACTGCCGCCGTGCACCAGCACCGTTTCGTCGGGCTGCAGGGCGGCCGCCTGAAACACATTGGCCCACACCGTGAAAGTGGTTTCGGGCAGGCTAGCGGCCTCGAGCAGCGACCAGCCGGCGGGCACGGGCAGGCAGTGGCGGGCGTCTACGGCGGCGTACTCGGCGTAGGCACCTTCGCTGAGCAGGGCGCACACGCGGTCGCCCACCTGCCAACGGCTGGCGGTGGTACCCACGGCCACCACCTCGCCGGCCACTTCGAGGCCGGGCACTATGCCGGCCACTGGCTGGCCACCGTATTTGCCCCCGCGCAGGGCCAAGTCGGAGCGGTTGAGGCCGGCGGCTTTTACCTTGATGAGGACTTCGTGGGCAGCGGGCACCGGCTGGGGGCGCTCTTGCAACTGCAGTACCTCGGGGCCGCCGGGGCGGGTAATCACAATGGCTTTCATAGGCTATAGAGACGTAGCCCGACGGGTAGGCGTTGTGCCAGCCCCGGCGAGCGCTGGGGCGCAAGCTACGCCCGCTAGCCTCGGCGGCTCACTCTTACCGGGCTACCCCGTCGCTTGCCTCCTACTTGCCTCATGCCATTTCACCCGCCGCTACTTTTAGGCAGGTGTAGCAGCGCATCCTTACGCCCCTGCGTTTGGCGAGCCAAACGACGGCGAGCCGCAAAGACGCGCCACTACATGTGCCTTCAAAAGCAGGGCTAGCCCCAACTTCTGGTGGGCCTGGCCGGTTAGGAGGCGAAATCTCCTCCCCTATTCTTTCTCCACCCATGGAAAAACTAACCGGAAAAGTCGCCCTCGTAACGGGCGCGGGCAAAGGCATCGGCAAGGCTGTAGCCATCGCGCTGGCCCACGAAGGCGTGCACGTGGGCCTGCTGGCCCGCTCCGAAAACCAACTTCAGGAAGTGGCCGCCGAGCTGCAGAAGCTGGGCGTGAAAACCAGCTTCGCCGCCGCCGACGTGGCCGACGAAGCCGCCGTGAACGCGGCCGTGGCCCACATCACGGGCGAGCTGGGGCCGCTCGACATCCTCATCAACAACGCGGGCATCGGCACGTTTGCCAAGTTTCTGGAGATGCCGGTGGCCGACTGGGAGCACATTATCCGCGTGAACCTGCTCGGGGTGTACTACGTGACGCGGGCCGCCCTACCGGCCATGATAGAACGGCAATCAGGCGATATTATCAACATCTCCTCGACCTCGGGGCTGCGCGCCGCGGCAGGCAGCAGCGCCTACAGCGCCTCCAAATTTGCCGTGATGGGCCTGAGCGAAGCCCTGATGCAGGAAGTGCGCAAGCACAACATCCGGGTGAGCGCCCTTACGCCCAGCACCGTGGCTACCGAGCTGGCCATGAGCAACAACCTCACCGACGGCAACCCCGACAAGGTGATGCAGCCCGAGGACATCGCCGAGTTTATCGTCTCGCAATTGAAGCTGAATCGCCGCATCTTCATCAAGGAAGCGGGGCTGTGGTCGACTAACCCATAGCCGCAGAAAGAGGCTGACTAAGGACGCCTGTCATGCTGAGCTTGTCGAAGCATCTTGGCTGGGTGCGCAAGGAGTAATAACCTTACCCACCCTGCCAAGATGCTTCGACAAGCTCAGCATGACAGGCGTCTTTGCTCATACTTTCAAACTCAGCTGTGCAAAAAACCCAGCGGCGGCATCAGGTAGCCACTCCCTACCCCGCCGCTTATGTATCAGCTCGTACTCACCCTGCTCTTGTGCTGGCTAGCCCTGCCGGTGCTTGCCCAGCAGCAGCTCGCCAAGGCCCGCCAGAGCAGCTACCTCACCAAAGTTTTTCGGCTGACCACCCCCCAGGCGCAGCGCTTGTACGAGCGCGGCCTGCAAGCCGCCAGGCCCGATTTTTTCACCCAGGCCGTCGATTCTTTTCCCAGCGATAAGCCGGCCGGGCGGCGCCTGCCGCTAGGCTACTACCTGGTGGCCCACACCGAAGGCCCCGAGCTGGTGTACTGGCTGCGCGCCGAAACCTCGCGCACGCTGCAAGTCATCGACAACCAGACCGACCTGACCCTGGCCGTGCGCGACTCGCTGGGCCAGCTCCTGGCCGATGCCCAGGTGGCGGTAAGCGGCCGGCCCCTGCCCTACGACCCCGCCACCCGCACCTACCGCCGCGCCCGGCCCAGCCCAGCGGGCATCGTGGCCGTAACGGCCGGCGGGCGCACCACCTTTCACCCTTTGCAGCAAACCTACCGCCAGCCCCAGGGCCATTGGCGCGCTGGCCGGGCGCTGCGCATCGGCAGCCGCGTGCTGTTTGGCCCGCCGCTGGGCTACCTCACGCGGCCGGTGTGGCAAACGGTGCGCGGCCTGCGGCACCCTAGCCGCACCATCGCGGGGCCGGTGGGGCTGGTGCGCTCGGCTTTCAGCGAAAATGTGCGCGATGAGCGGGCCAGTTGGCGCGAGCAGCGCAAGGAAGCCCGCACCCAGCGCCACCAGCAGCAATGGCAGGGCTACCTCCTCGTGAGTCAGCCGCGCTACCGCCCCGCCCACGACACCCTGCGCCTGAAGGCCCGCGTGCTGCGCCGCCGCGATGGCCGCCCCAGCACCCAGCCCCTCACGCTGTGGCTGAGCGGCGGTGGCCTGCCGGGCCGCAAGCGCCTGGCTAGCCTGCGCCCCGTGCGCCCCGGCTCCTACGAGTATAGCCTGCCCCTCACCGATACGCTGGGCCTGCGGGTGGGCAACGTGGCTAGCCTCAGCCTGGAGGACACGCCCGGGCACGCGCTGGCCGAGGGCAGCTTTGGATTTGAAGATTATGAGCTGAACAACAACCACTTCAGCCTGCGGATGCTGGAGAAGGAGCCCCGGCGCGGGCAGCCGCAGGCCGTCTTTTTGCGGGGCAGCGATGCCAGCGAGCTCAACCTGCTCGATGCGCGGGTGCGGCTGGTGGTGGTGCCGCAGAGCGGGCCGGGCGGAATAGCGGGCCGCCAGCTTTTCCTGCCCGATACCCTCTGGACGCACACCCAACTACTCGACCCGGTGGGCGAAACGCGAGTGAACCTGCCGGCCCGCATCTTCCCCAATACCGGCCTGCGCTACGAGGTGCGGGCCACGTTTTTGACCGCTGATAATGAGCGGCACGTCGAGTCCACTCATCTGCTCTACCAGCTCGACCCCGGCCGCCTGCACGCCGCGCTGGTCGGCGACTCGGTGCGCCTGAGCTACGACTCGCTGGGCCTGGCGCGCCCCCACCGCGCTACGCTCGAAATAGCCCGCGTCGGCTACGCGCCCAGCGACAGTGCCTACCTGGAGCGCCGCCCGGTGCGCCTGCCGCTAGCCCTGCCCGTGAACCCGCAGGCGCCCAGCTACACGGTGCGCGACGCCGCCGGCCGCACCGCCGGCGTGGCCCTGCAGGCCGACAATGCCGACTTCACGCTGGCCTCGGCCCGCACCGCCGACTCGCTACGCCTGGCTGTGGTTAACCCGCACGGGCTGCCGTTTTGGTACTACGTATACCGGGGCAACGAGCTGCGCTACCGGGGCTATACTACTGCCTATCAGCTGGCTATAAAAGAAAGCAACGTGACTACCTGGCACGTGTCGCTGCACTACGTGTGGGGCGGGCAGCTGCGCGATACCGAGTATTCGGTGGGGCCGGTGCAGCGGGCGCTCCACATCGCCACCGATGAGCCGGCCATTGCCTACCCCGGCCAGCGCCTGCGGCTAGGCTTCGTGGTGACCGACGAGCACGGCCGCCCCGTGCCCGATGCCGACCTCTCAGCCTACGCCTACAACAGCAAATTTGGCCAGAGTACCCTGCCCGAAATACCTGACACCGCCCCGCCGGTACCGGGCCGGCTGGCCCGGCAGCGTTTTGCCCTCACGGGTGGCTTTGGGCGTTACGAAGCGGGGCGGCAGCGGCTGGCCTGGCCGCAGTGGCGCAACCAGCTTGGGCTCGATTCCCTGCAATTCTACCACTTTTTGTACCCAGCCAGCGGGGCTTTTTACGAGTACCGGCCGGCGCCGGGCGGGCTCACGCAGGTGGCGGCGTTCGTGGTCGATTCGGGGCGGGTGCAGGCACCGATTGCCATTTACGTGGATGACCAGCCGGCTTACATTCACGATGTTAACCAGGACCAGCCCTACGTGGCCGTGGCCGATAGCGGGCACCACAGCCTCAGCATTCGCACCGCCAACCGGCTCATCACGCTGCGCGATGTGTACCTCAAAGCTCAGCACAAGCTCACCCTCAGCCTCGACCCCAACCTACCCTGCACCGAGCTGGAGGTAGAAAAGCGCCCCGCCGAGCTGCTGCCCGACGAGTTACTGGCCCTGCGCCGCACCCTGGTGGCTGTGAGCAACCAGGCTGCCGCCACGCTGCGCCAGGGGCCGGTGCTGCGCCCGCTGGCCACCGGCTACGCTTCGCAGTACCACGAAGGCTTTTACCTGGCCGGCCCGTTTCGGCCCGACTCGGTACTGCTGCGCCCGCTGGGCGAGGGCGCGGCGCCGACGCGCGCCAATGGCGGACGCCGCAAGTTTTTGTTTGAGCCACTCTACAGCTACCAGTTCAGCCCCGGCGTGGTGAAAATGCTGTGCCTCGACCCTAGCCAGCTCGGGCCCCTCAACGGCGCGGGCCTGCCCGACCAGCTGCCGCTCGCCGATTTTGCCTACACCGAGGCCCTGCTGCGGCCCTGGGAGCACCTGCCCGCCGCCAAAAAAAGCAAGCGTAAGCCCGGCCGCGTGCTCATCCGGGAGCCCTACCGGGGCCAGCCCAAGCTTACTTACCCTAGCAGCACCACTGCGGGCCGGGGCCGCCTGCAACTGCTGCTGCCCGACAGCCTGGCGCAGCCGCTCTACGTGCTGCTCACCCGCCCCGACCAGCCTAAATTTCAGCGCTTGCAGCCGGTGTATGCACTGCTGCACGACCTGCCGGCCGGCCGCTACCGCGTGGCCGTGCTGCTGGCAGACAGCAGCTGCCTGCTGCCCCAAGACCTCGCCCTGGTGCAGGCCAATGGCCAGACCTACTACCACTTGCGCCGGGCCGACCGCCAGCGGGCCGCCGCCCTCAGCCACCGCCTCAACCAGTGGCTGCGCCGCCTCACGCCGCCCCCGCCACCCGTGCGCGAGCAAGTAGTAGCCCCCGACCAACGCCAACTCAAACTAATGCAACCGGGCAAATCCGGCGCCCATACCCGGCTACTGCGCGGGCGCGTGGTGGGCCACGACACTGAGGAAGGCCTGCCCGGCGTGACGGTGCTGGTAAAAGGAACTGCGCTAGGCACCTCCACCGGTCCCGATGGCAGCTTTACGCTGCACGTGCCCCTGGCGGCGCGGGCGCTGGTGTTGTCCTCGGTCGGCTACGTCACGCAGGAACGGCTGCTCGACAAGGCTACTACGCTGGAAATAACGCTGAGCGAGTCTACCCAGGAGCTGTCGGAAGTAGTGGTGATGGGCGCCGGCGCACCGGATTACAGCCCTAGCTACAGCGGTAGCGCGACCTCTATGGTTGAGCGCAGCTTGCAAGGCCGCGTGGCGGGCGTCAGCATCAGCGGGGCGCCGGCGCAGGTGCTTATCCGGGGGGTATCGTCGGTAACGGCCGGCGAGCAGCCGCTGTATATCGTGAACGGGCTGCCCTTTATTGGGCGCCTGGCGGATATTTCGCCAAGTGATATTCAGGAGATGAAGGTGCTGAAAGGCCCCGAAGCAATGAGCATTTATGGGGCGCGGGCCAGCGCGGGCGTAGTGCTGATTACCCTAAAAACCGGCAGCCGCCTGGCCGGCCCGCCCGCCGGTGCCCCCGACCTGCTGCCCGGCGCCGACCCGCGCCTGGCGCTACGCCGCCACTTCAGCGACCACGCTTGGTGGCGCCCCACGCTCGTGACCGACGCCCAGGGCCGTGCCCACGCCGACGTGGTACTGCCCGACGACATTACGAGCTGGGACACCTTCGTTATCGGCTCCGACGACCACCGGCGGCTGGGTACCGCCACTGGCCGGGTGCGGGCCTTTAAGTCGCTGCTAGCCACGCTCAGCGGCCCGCGCTTTTTGCTGGCCGGCGACCAGGTGCAGCTGCTCGGCAAAGCCCTCAACTACCAGCCCGATACCGCGCAGCTCACTACCACCTTCCGGGTGGGCGGGCAGGTGGTGCGGCGCCAGGCCCACCGCGTGAGCACGGCCTTTATCGACACCCTGCGCGTGACGGCCCCCGCGGCGGCCGACTCGCTGCAAATAGCTTTCGGGCTGGAGCAGGCCAGCGGCTACGCCGATGGCGAGCAGCGCAGCCTGCCGGTGCTGCCGGTGGGCACCCGCGAGCGCGTGGGCACCTACGCCGTGCTCACGGCTGCCGACACCACGCTCGCCCTGCCCCTCGACCCCAGCCTGGGCGAGGTGCGCGTGCGCCTCGAAGCCGACGCCCTGCCCACCCTGCTGGCCGAGATTCACCATTTGCAGGAATATGCCTACCTCTGCAACGAGCAGGCGGCCTCGCGCCTGCTGGCGCTGCTGCTCGAGCAGCGCATCTGCACCATGCAGGAGGTACCGTTTAAGTACGAGCGCATCGTTAATTTCTTGATTAAGAAGCTGCTCGATGGCCGCCACCAGCCCGAGGGCATCTGGGGCACCTGGCCCAACTCGGAGGTGAGCCCCTGGGCCACCGCGCACGTGGTGGAGGCGCTGCTGGCGGCCGAAAAGCTGGGCTACACCACCGGCCTCGTTCGCGCGCCGCTGCACGCTTACCTGCTGCACGAACTCGACGAGAGCCTCAGCAAGCCCACCCCTAGCCACCAATACACCGGCTATTTCCGCACCGATGATGACCAGATTCGCCTCCTGAAACTGCTGCACGACCTGGCCGCGCCGGCCGACTACGGCACCTACCTGCGCCGCCTGGAGGCTAGCCGCACCCGCCGCCCGGCCTTGGACCGCTACCTGGCCCTCACCGAATTGCGCCAGCAACTGGGCCTGTCGTACCAGCTCGATAGCCTGCGGCGCTACCGCCTGCGCACCGAGCTGGGCGGCGCCAGCTACGGCGATACGCTGCGGACCGGCACCTACTACCGCTACCTGCTCGACCAGCGCGTGGGCACTACGCTGCTCGCCTACCGGCTGCTGCGGCAGCAGGGTGGCCACGCGGCCGAGCTGGCGCGCATTCGCACATTTTTGCTGGGCCTGCGCGGTGGCGGCTACTGGAGCAGCACCTACGAGGCGGCCCAGATTCTGCTCACCATCGGCCCCGATTTGCTGGTGCCGGGCTCGGGCGGCAAGGCGGCGCAGGTGCAGCTCAGCGGCAGCCCGGCGCTGCCGGTAGGGCCCATCACGCAGTTTCCACTAGCCCTCACGCTGCCCGCCGGAACGGGCACGCTCACGCTGCGCAAGCAAGGCGGCCTGCCCGTGTACGCCACTGCCTACCAGACGCGCTGGAACGCCGCGCCCGCGGCGGCGGCCGCGCCCTTCGTGGTGCACGCTACCCTAGCGGGCCAGGCCAGTGGCCGCGTGGCGCTGCCCGCCGGCCAGCCCGCCGAGTTGGAAGTAACCGTGGAGGTGAAGGCCGAGGTCCGCTACGCGCTGCTTGAGATTCCGATTCCGGCCGGCTGCTCCTACGGCCCGCCGACCGCCCCCAACTACGTGGAGGTGCACCGCGAGTACCTCAAGCACCAGGTGGGCATTTTTATCGACAACCTGCCAGCGGGTAAGCATACCTTCCGGGTGGCGTTGCAGCCGCGCTACCAGGGCAGCTACACGCTCAATCCGGCCCGGCTGGAGATGATTTACTTTCCTACCAAGTATGGGCGCACGGCCGGCAAGCGGGTGAATATCAAGTAGCAGTGAACAGTTATCAACCAGGAATAAAGCTGCTTAGAAAGTCACCATCCTGTATCTCGTCATGCTCATCTGGCGTCCGCGCAGCGGAGCGGACGCCAGATGAGCATGACGGTGAGACTACTTCCTGAACAGATTCACTACTCACTGATAACTGTTCACTGCTCACTAACTGCTACTCCACATGAAACAGCACCTTCACGGCCGTTACGAAGAAGTTCACGCCGATGGCTAGGGTCAGAAAGCCCATGATGCGGGCCAGCGCAGCCATGCCGGGGCGACCCATGAACTTGGTGAGGCGCAGCGACGATACCAGGATAATAAACGCGGCCGCCGCGACCAGGGCAAAGCCCAATACCGTCATGGCCTTGTCGGCGTAGGTGGGGCGGATGAGGCCGATGCAGAGCGCCATCGAGCCGGGGCCCGAGAGCATGGGCATGGCCAGCGGCGTGAAGCTGATGTCGTCCTTGAGCTTGCTCTCCTCCAGGGCCTCGTGGCCCACGCGGTCGCGGTTGGCGCCGGGCGTGAGCAGCTCGAAGGCCGAGCGCATCAGCAAGATGCCGCCCGCAATGCGCAGGTGCTGAATATTGATGCCGAAGAAGTTGAGAATGTATTGCCCGCCAAAAAAGGCCACCGATAAAATCGCCACCATGTACACGCACGAGCGCAGGGCCGTGGCCGTGCGCTCGGCGTTGGTGTCGCTGTCGGTGAGGGTGAGAAACATCGGCATGGCCCCGAAGGGATTGACGACCGAAAAAAGCGTGGTGAAGGTGGCGAGCAGGACTTCCATGCCACAAAGGTATCGGCCGCTAGCCCGGCCTTACGCGCAGGAGCGGTTCAGCTTCTGCCTGGGTGGCGCATCTTTACGGCTTCATTCTTCCCACACCTGCTTTTCTTCGCGTGCGCACTCTTTATTTTCTGCTTAATTGCCTGGGGCTACTGCACGGCGGGGTGGGCCTGCTGGCCACGCTGCTGCCGCTGCTGCGCCAAACCGCCTGGTGGGTGCGCGTGTGCGACTTCCCACGCCTCCAGATAGTGGCGGGCCTACTGCTGAGCTTGGTACTGCTGGTAGCGGTGCCCGGCAGCGCACTACCCGCGGCCTACCATCCGGCAGTGCTTATTGGGCTGCTGGCGGCGGTGGGCTACCAGGCTAGCCGCATCTGGCCCTACACGCGCTGGCACCGCAAGCAGGTGCAGGACAGCCAGCGCCCCGCCGCCGACCCCAACCACCTCAGCCTGCTGGTAACGAATGTGCTGATGTACAACCGCGACGCCTCGCGCTGCCTGGGCGTCATTCGCGAGCAGCGGCCCGATATCGTGCTGGCCGTCGAAACCGACGACTGGTGGTTGAGCCAGCTCGGGCACCTGGCCCAGGAGTACCCGCACACCTGCCACGCGCCGCTGCCCAATACCTACGGCATGCTGGTGTTTTCGCGCCTGCCGCTGCTGGCCAAGGAGATACAGTTTATTCTGGACCCCGGCATTCCGTCGTTTCACGGGCGGGTGCGGCTGCCCAGCGGCGTCGAGGCCAACCTGCACTTTGTGCACCCCAAGCCGCCCGCGCCCAAGGAGTCGAAAACGAGCACCCGGCGCGACGCCGAGCTGCTGCTGGTGGGCCGCGCCATTCAGGCCCACGACGGGCCTACTATCGTGGCCGGCGACCTCAACGACGTGGCCTGGAGCCACACCTCCGAGCTGTTTCGGCGGCTGGCTAGGCTGCTCGACCCGCGCGTGGGCCGGGGCTTATTGCCTACTTTTCATGCCGATTATAAGCTGCTACGCTGGCCTCTCGACCACGTGTTTCACTCGGCGCACTTCCGCTTGCAGGACCTCAAGCGCCTGCCCCACATTGGCTCTGACCACTACCCCATCTACATCCGTCTCAGCTACGAGCCCCAGGGCTGGCAAACCCAGGAAGCCGAGCTAGAGGCCCCCGACGCCGAGGACCGCCTCGAAGCCCGCGAGAAAATAGCCGAGGCGGCCACCGAAGAAGTCGAGGACTAGCCCACCAACTGGCCTAAAATCGGAGCGGCCCACCGGTTTATCCTTAGTGGATAAGCCGGCGGGCCGCTCTCATAATTCACAAACAATCAACACATGATAACCCACTAACAATCTGTAAACAAAGCAATTACTACACTTTATAAAGCCTGCTTGCCGGGCTTGGGGCGCGAATTGGCCTCAACGGTGGCGGGCAGGGTACGGGGCCGGCTAGCCGGCTGGGTTTTCACGCTAGCCATGGGCACTGGCAGGCGGCGAATGAGGGTGCTGAGGCGGCCCCGGCCGTTACGCACCACCGGGCGCAGGTTCAGGGTTACGCGCTTGCGGTTGACGTCGCCGAAGCCCAGGGCAAAGTTGCGCAGGGCCGGCAGGGCATCATCGCCGAGTATCTTATAGGTATTCATTTCAAACTCGAGCGGTACGCGCACCGAGTCGCGCGGGGGCAACTCTACGGCCAGCGGCACCCTGGCCGAACCCAGCACCTTGCCATCAACCAGCACCGTGTAGTCGAGACCAGTGATGGCGGTAGGCTCCAGGTTGGGGTTGTAGGCATTGAGGCGCACGCGCATTTTCAGGGGCAAGCTCTTATTTACGTAGCCCTCAATGAGTTGATTGCGCCGGGGCAAGTCTACATCGCCGGGGGTGCGCAGTGGCAGCACGTTGAGCGTGCCAAGGCTGGCTTGCTCCACGGCGCGCAGCTTCACTTCGGGTGCCACGTTGGGAGCACCCTCCTGTCGCGTTTCGCGCAGGGTACAACTTGTGGCAAACAACAACCCAAGTGCCGGAAGCAGGGCAAAGCGACGAAATAACATAGCAGTAACGGTATTCATGGCCTGACCTACGGAGTGACTTGGCTAACCGGTTGGCAAAACAATTAAATAAAAACCGTGCCGAGACCCGGTTTTCGTTAAACGCCCACTTTAGCTAGTTGCACCCGTGCTGTAGGCTCGCGAATAAAACGAGCTACGCTGCAGGTGCTGTCCCCCGGGGTAGCCTTCCTAGTCAACGCTAAAAGCGCGGAGCTAGTGCTACTACGTTGAAAAATTAGATAAAGTAGATGTTAAGCCAAATGATTGCCAGCCAGTAATTACTGTGCAAGTTATATAACGCCGGCGCTTTCCACAAACCCACTACTTCAGATTATGCAAAGCATTTTTGAGAGTATTGTTTATCTAAATTACTGTTAACCAACGAAATTTACCTTTAACCGATTATCACCTTCTTCTTAAAATTATACTCAATAATGGTTATTATCCAGGCAAAAATCTTCTTTTGTTACCAATTTAATTTTCATTCAGGAGTTGGACTGCTTGCACACCTAGTACGAGCACGAATACGATGGCGCCCAGCACTATGATGCGCAGGCCGTGCACCCGGTCGTGGGCGCTGTAGGCGGGCACCCGGCGTCCACCGGGCAGCTGCTTACGGTGAGTATAAAGCTGGTAACCAATGAGCATGCCGAAGAACCCACCCAGCAGCGCCGAGATATAGCCGCGCAGTATCCAGGCTTTGTGGTCCTTGTAGTTGCCGGGCTGGGCTAGCTCGGCCACGCGGTGCTGGCGCAGCAGTTGCAGGGTATTGGGCGAGATATCGCGACGTGGTGGGGGCCAGGATGCCGCGCTGGACTAGTGCGGCCAGCAGCGGCTGCGTCGCTTCGGCCGAGGCGAAGACCTAAAAATTCCGAAAACCGTGGCTAGCCTCGAAAATGGTGCCTTCGCGCGCATCGGCCAGGTAGGCCGGGCTATCGTCGAAATATTCGTTATCGTCGCCCTGCACCCGGGCCCCAAGCGCCTGCGCAATGGCCAGCATCTTGCCCAAAATTTTCTCCTTGGGTTTTTGACGGTCACCCAGTCTGCCTAGTGGCTGAACCAGGCGTAGTTGCCCGTGCGCCCATTTCTAGAATAGGCTAGCCGCACGCTCAGGCCCGCGGCCTCGACGCTCAGCGTAGTGTCGGTACCGTGGCTCGGTTGTCGAGGCGCATTTCGGGGCCGCTAGATACGTACTCTTGCCACTCGGCCAGCGAGATAGCGGCTTGGTCGTCTTCATCGGCCCAGCTTCCGGCTTTGCGCGTGATATGTACTGTCGTAACCCATTTCTATTTCTACCCTAAAAAGTAAGCTGCCAATAAACGCCAAAAGGCCGGAAGCTCCCGCTCCCGACCTTTTGTTTAGCCACAACAACTCAACGGCTGCCTAGCCAGGGACGAAGTCCCGTATCAGCGCAATCCGTTAAATCCGTTGCATCTGCGGTCTATTTGCCGTCTACTTCTTCGTAGTCCACATCGGTTACGTGGTCGCCGGCCGGCTGGCCCTGGCCACCCTGGCCGCCATCGGCACCGGGGAAGCCCTGGCCGCCGGGCTGGCCACCACCCTCCTGGGCACCAGCGGCGGCGTACATCTCCTGCGAAGCAGCTTCCCAGGCCTTGTTCAGCGCGGCCACACCGGCTTCGATGCCCGCGAGGTCCTTGCTTTCGTGGGCCTTTTTGAGGTCGGCGAGGGCACCTTCCACGGCGGTTTTATTGCCGCCGCTCAGTTTGTCGCCAAACTCTTTCAGCTGCTTCTCCGTCTGGAAAATGAGCGAGTCCGCGTCGTTCACTTTCTTGATGCGCTCGGCTTCGGCTTTGTCGGCGTCAGCGTTAGAGGCGGCTTCGGCGCGCATGCGCTCGATGTCGGCGTCGGTCAGGCCGCTGCTCGCCTCGATGCGGATTTTCTGCTCCTTGCCGGTGCCTTTGTCCTTGGCCGTTACGTTGAGAATACCGTTGGCGTCGATGTCAAAAATCACTTCAATCTGCGGTACGCCGCGGGGTGCGGGCGGAATGCTGTCGAGGTGAAACTTGCCGATGGTGCGGTTCTGGCTAGCCAGCGGGCGCTCGCCTTGCAGCACGTGGATTTCAACCGAAGGCTGCGAGTCCGAAGCCGTGGAAAAGGTTTCCGACTTCTTGGTCGGGATGGTGGTATTCGACTCGATGAGCTTGGTCATCACGCCGCCCATCGTTTCGATGCCCAGCGACAGCGGGGTCACGTCGAGTAGCAGCACGTCTTTCACCTCGCCGGTGAGCACGCCGCCCTGGATGGCCGCGCCGATGGCTACTACTTCGTCGGGGTTCACGCCTTTGCTGGGCTTCTTGCCGAAGAACTTCTCTACCTCTTCCTGGATGCGCGGAATGCGGGTCGAGCCGCCCACGAGGATAACCTCGTCGACTTGCGAAGCCGACAGGCCGGCGTCTTGCAGCGCCTTTTTGCAGGGCTCCATCGAGCGGCGCACGAGGTCGTCGCTGAGCTGCTCAAACTTGGCACGGCTCAGTTTTACGACCAGGTGCTTGGGGCCGCTGGCAGTAGCCGTGATGTAGGGCAGGTTGATTTCGGTTTCGTTGGAAGACGACAACTCAATCTTAGCTTTTTCGGCAGCTTCCTTGAGGCGCTGGAGGGCCATCGGGTCGTTGCGCAGGTCGAGGCCTTCGTTTTCGCTCTTGAACTGAGCGGCCAGGAAGTCGATGATAACCTGGTCGAAGTCGTCGCCGCCGAGGTGGGTGTCCCCGTTGGTGCTCAGTACTTCGAACACGCCATCGCCCAGCTCGAGAATCGAGATATCGAACGTGCCGCCGCCGAGGTCATACACGGCAATTTTCTGGTCTTTATGCTTTTTGTCGAGGCCGTAGGCCAGCGCGGCCGCCGTGGGCTCGTTGATAATGCGCTTCACATCGAGGCCCGCGATGGCACCGGCTTCTTTGGTAGCCTGGCGCTGGGCGTCGTTGAAGTAAGCGGGCACCGTGATAACGGCTTCGGTTACGGGCTGACCCAGGTAATCCTCAGCGGTCTGCTTCATTTTCTGAAGCACCATGGCCGAAATTTCCTGAGGCGTGTAGTTGCGGTCACCGATTTTAACGGCAATCGTGCTGTTGGAGCCGGGCGTCAGGTCGTAGGCCACGTACTTGCTCTCCGAGGAAACCTCCGAGAAATTACGGCCCATAAAGCGTTTGATGCTGGCAATCGTATTCTTAGGGTTGGTAACGGCCTGACGCTTAGCCGGGTCGCCTACTTTGCGCTCGCCCTTGCCGTTGTCGAGGAAAGCGACAATCGACGGCGTGGTGCGCCGGCCTTCGGAGTTGGGGATTACAACCGGCTCGTTGCCTTCCATTACGGCGACGCACGAGTTGGTGGTGCCCAAGTCTATACCGATGATTTTGCCCATGATAGGTGGGGTGCTGAAGTTTAAAGTGAGGTGTCTGGGTTGGGGTAGCAGCTACGCGGCCGCTGCTGGCCTTATTACAAGCAGCGTACCAGCCGCATTTTTCTGCCACTTTGGCGGGCTAGCGGGGCTGGCGGCGGCCGGGGCTGCCAGCCCGGCGGCGCGCCGGGCCGCCAAGACGGGCCAGCCTGCCGAAGTTGCCGCCAACGGTCGCTAGCCCAACGGCGATGTTCACCGGCAATAAGTGGTAGTTGGGCCAAAAACTTATTTTCACTTTCGCAATCCACTCACCTTTGCGCAACCGTTTATCACATCGATTTTCCAACATCTAGCAATTCCTCCTTTTTCCGTTTACATGAAAAAACTTCTCCTCCTCGCGCTGGCCGGCTTGGCTTTCACTTCGGCTTGCAAAAAAGACGACGACAACACTCCGGCTACCATGCAGCTTTCGGGCACGCTGTCAGCCTCCAACGAAAAGCAGGCTACGGTGGTAACGTCGCCAGCTACGGGCACTGTTACGGGTACCTATACGCCTTCAACGAAGGTGCTCAATTATACTATCACGTTCTCTGGCCTCTCGGGCAACCCAACCGGCGCGCACCTCCACTATGGCGATGCCAAGCACAATGGCAGCGTGTGGCTGCCTTTCGCAAACCTGCCGGCAGCTACCAGCGGCACTATCACGGGTACGACTACGCTGACTACGCTGACTTCGGCCAGTATCCCAACGGTTACCTCGCAGCCCGACTCGCTGACGATGGGCCACGTGTACGCCAACATTCACACCGCTCAGTACCCTAATGGTGAAATTCGCACTACGGTCGTAGTTAAATAATTATACCGCCTTTCCGCTGCTATTATCCGAGCCGGCCGCTACCCTAGCGGCCGGCTCGCTGCGTTTGGGGCGGCCGGGAGGCAACTTTGCGGAGCGGCCCGCATCTTTGGTCTTTACTTCGCCACCCTCCTTTTTTTGATGAAACCCACGTTACTCGCCGCGCTACTGCCCGGCTGCCTGCTGCTCGCTGGCACGGCCCAGGCGCAGGCACCCACTACGCCTACGGCCGCCCCCAACGCTCCCTATCAGCCCTCAGCCACTAAGACCAACGACCTGGTACACACCAAGCTAGCCGTGCGCTTCGACTACGCCAAGCGCTACCTATACGGCCAGGAATGGGTGACGCTGAAGCCCCACGCCTACGCCACCGACACGCTGCGCCTCGACGCGCAGGGGATGGACATCAAGACCGTGGCCCTGATGAACGGGGCTAGCCAGCAGCCGCTTAAGTACGACTACCCGGACAAGAACAACCTGCGCATCAACCTGGGCAAAGTATTTAAGCCCGGCGAGCAGTACGTGGTGTATATCGAGTACACGGCCAAGCCCGACGAGCTGCAAGTGCAAGGTTCACAGGCCATTACCGATGCCAAGGGCCTGTACTTCATCAACCCCGACAGTGCCGTGAAGGGCAAGCCGGTGCAAATCTGGACGCAGGGCGAGACGCAAAGCTCGTCGGCCTGGTTTCCGACCATTGACCGGCCCAACCAGAAGACGACCGAGGAAATCGCCATGACGGTGCCGGCCAAGTACACCACGCTCTCGAACGGCCAGCTCGTGAGCCAGGTACCCGCTGGCCCCGGCCTACGCACTGACACCTGGAAAATGGACTTGCCTCATTCGCCCTACCTGTTTATGATGGCGGTGGGCGACTTCAAAGTCTACAAGGACACCTGGCGCGGCAAGGACGTGACGTATTATTTGGAGCCCAAGTACGCGCCCTTCGCGAAGCAGATTTTTGGCAACACGCCCGACATGCTGGAGTTTTTCAGCCAGCGGCTGGGCGTGGAGTTTCCGTGGAATAAATACGCCCAGATTGTGGCCCGCGACTACGTGAGCGGCGCCATGGAAAACACCAGCGCCACGCTGCACGGCGAGCAGGTGCAGATGGACGGCCGCGAGCTGCTCGACCGCGAGTACAGCAGCGAGTCGGTGATTGCGCACGAGCTGTTTCACCAGTGGTTTGGCGACTATGTCACGGCCGAGTCGTGGTCGAACATCACGGTGAACGAGTCGATGGCCGATTTTTCGGAGGCGCTCTACGCCCAGCACAAGTACGGCCAGGATGCCGCCGACGCACATAATTACCGCTACGTGCAGAGCTACCTGCGCAGCCCGCGCGACGCGGCCAAGAACCTGGTGCGCTTCCACTACAATAATAAGGAGGACGTTTTTGACCTCGTAAGCTACCAGAAGGGCGGCGCCATTGTGCAGATGCTGCGCACTTACCTGGGCGACGACGTGTTCTTCGCTGGCTTGCAGAAGTACCTCACCGACAATAAGTTTAGCAACGGCGAGGCGCACCAGATGCGGCTCGCCATGGAAGCTGTGTCGGGCCAGGATTTGAATTGGTTTTACAACCAGTGGTACTACGGCGCCGGCCACCCGGTGGTGAGCATCGACTACGGCTGGAACGCGGGCACCAAAACCCAAAGCGTCACCATCAAGCAGACCCAGCCGGGCACGGTGTTCCGCCTGCCGCTGGCCATTGATTATTATGTGAACGGCAAGCCCCAGCGCCAGCGCGTGACGCTGACCGAGGCTAGCCAGACCTTCACCATGCCCCTGGCCGCCCGGCCCGAGTTGGTGAACGTGGACGCCGAGAAATTCACCCTCTGGCAGAAAACCGACAACAAGCCCTTGAGCGAGAGCCTCTACCAGTACAGCCACGCCCCGCTGTACGTAGACCGCCGCGAGGCTCTAACGGCCGCCGTGGACGCCCAAACCACCAACCCCGCCGCCCGCGCCGTGGTGCTGGCCGCCCTCAAGGACAAGTTTTACGGCCTGCGCATTGGGGCCATCCAAGGCCTGAAGCTGGACAACAAGGACGTAGCTAAAGCCGCCGCGCCCACGCTGCGCCAGCTAGCCAGCAGCGAAACCGAGAACCACGTGCGCGCCGCCGCCCTGGTAGCTCTGGCGCAGCTGAAGGATAAGAAGGACGAGAAAATCGTGGCCTCGGCGCTGGGCAGCCAGTCGTACGAGGTGCAGGGCGCCAGCCTCGAAGCGCTGGGCGAGTTCAACCCCAGCGCGGCGCTGGCCCGCGCCAAAACGTTTGAGAACGACGAGCACCTGGCCCCGGCCGTGCTGGGCGTGTATGCCGAGCAGGGCGGCACCGAGCAATGGAACTACATTCGCACGACCTACGACAAGGCCGAGGGCCGTGGCCGCTACAACCTCATTCAGCCGATGGTGCAGATACTGGGCCGCCTCAACGACCCCACGGCTTTTTCGGAGGATGTAAAGCGCTTGCAGGAGCTAGCCCTGGTACCCCAGCTCAAGGCCTACGGCTTTGACAAGCGCATGGTCGAGGCCCTGCAAAAAGCTTCTGACTCGCAGGCTGGCAAGCCCAATGCGGCCCAAAACCAGGCCGCGGCGGCGGCGGCTATTCAGGCTATTCAGGCCAGTAAATAAATTTGTGGTTCGGAGCAGACCTTCGCGCTCTACCTAAATAAAAATGAGAAGTTAAAGGCCGCAATCAACGGCCTTTAACTTCTCATTTTTAGTGGCTAGCCCCCGGCGGCCGGCAACTACGTTGAACTATCGCGGCGGGTTGCATGTCGCATAGGCTATGCGCAAGACCACTCCGCTGGTGCTGGCTGCCCTGCTCGCAGGCCACCTCACCCCCGCCCTGGCCCAGAACACGCCGGAAGAAAACAACGATAATGATGACGCGCCCTTCGTGCGGCACATTCGGCCCGACCGCCCCGGCCAAACTATCTCGGCGGGCGTGCTGCGCCCCGGCCAGTTTCAGCTCGAAACCGGGATTCAGCGCTTCGCGCCCCGCACGGGGGCTAGCGTCACCGGCAACGTGAACACGCTGCGCATCGGTTTTTTTAACAGCATGGAGCTGCGCATTACGCAGCCCTACGTCTTTGGCACGCCGGGCACCGCTGCCGCAGCGGGAGAAAGCCCCCTGCTGCGCGCCGACTCGGTGGGCTGGGCGCCGCTGACGGTGGGGGCCAAGCTAATGCTGACGCCCGACCGCGCCAGCCGCTTCCAGGCCACGCTGCTGCTCGAAACCGCCCTGCCCAACACCGGCCAAAACGGCCTGCGCCGCACCACCTGGGCCCCCGCCGGCCGCCTGCTGCTGAGCCAGCAGCTAGGCCGTCGCGCCGCCCTGGAGGGCAACTTTGGCTTTGTGCAGAGCGGCCTCACGCTGGCCGATGTTTTTAATGGCGAGATTGGGGGCCAGTATATCGGCTCGCTGGCGCTCACCGCGCCCATTGGCGACAAGGCCGGCTACTTTCTCGAAGGCTACGGCCGGGGCCGCGCCAACCTTACCTCGGGCGCCACGGCCGGCCTCTACTACCGGCCCTGGACGGGTCTGCGCTTCGATGCCACGGTGGGCCGCATCTTGGGCGGGGTAAATGCGGGCACTACCATAGTGGGCGCAGGGCTAGCCCTGCGGCTGGGCGGCAATTAGCGGCCGGGCATCGCTTTCCGACCTACATTTGCTACTCTAGGCCGACCTGCCACGTATAGGGGCAGGTCGGTTGTTTTTTGCCCTCTTTGCTATGAAATATACTGCTTCCCTTTTGTTGTGCTTGCTTGTAGCGGGCTCGGCCTGCCAGCGCGTTACGGAGCGCGCCAGCACCACGCCGCTAGCCTCCTCCATTACCCCCGATGCGCCGCTGCGCGAAACCCGCTGGGTGCTGCGCCAGGTAGGCGGCCAGCCCATCGCCGAATCGGCCCAGCCCAACCAAGAGCCCTTTCTGTTCATCAGCGCCGCCGGCACGGCCGAGGGCCAGGGCGGCTGCAACCGCTTCCGGGGCGCCCTCAAGCCGGCTACCGACGACGGCGAGCTGCAATTTGCCCCGCTCCAAAGCACGCGCATGGTGTGCCCCGAGCTCGTGACCGAGCAGGCCTTTTCGCAAGCCCTCGAAACCACCCAGGCCTACCGCATCACGGGCAAGCTGCTGCTGCTGTACGCCAATGCCGAGCGCACAGGCACCCCGCTAGCCCAGCTGGAAGCCGTGCCGCTTCCTTAGCCAAGTGGTGGTTAGCAATTGTTGCTTCTCCAGTTAGGAATACCCACGCAAAAGCTGTCTGTTATTGTGAGCACTAGTGCTCACAATAACAGACAGCTTTTGCGCAAATCTTACAAGCGTCAACTACCTATTTATCAGTCTTTTCGGGAGCTACGCGGCTAGGGGTTTGGCGGCCCGCCACAATGCCGGTAGCACTGCGCGCAATGGCGCCTATCACGGCCGTCATGTTCTTCACGTCCAGACTGCTCACCTCGTCGTCGACGCTGTGGTAGAGCTTATCGGTCGGAATCTGGTCGGTGCTGATGGTGTGGGCCGGCACCCCTAGCAGGGCCAGCGTGGCATTATCGGAGCGGTAAAACAGGTTTTGCTCGGGGTACGGGTCGGGCTCAAACTTGAATTTAGTACCCTTGAGGTTGGCTTGCAGCAGCGGGCCGAAGTCCGATTTGTCGTAGCCGGTAATGAAGGCCGTGTTGGGTCCGAATTTGGCGGGCTTGCCAATCATCTCAATATTGAACATGGCCGTCAGTTCCTGCGGGTCGAGCTGCTTCGAGAAGTAGCGGGCGCCGAAGCCCCCGATTTCCTCGGCCGTGAATGCCACAAAAACGAGCGAGCGGGCATTGTCGTCGCGCTTCTTGAAGTACTCGGCTAGGGCTACTACGGCGGTGGTGCCGCTGGCATCGTCGTCGGCGCCGTTGGCAATCGAATCGCCCGCTATTGGCTTGAGGATGCCCAAATGGTCGTAGTGGCCCGAAAAAATGATTTTTTCGGGGGCGCGGGCCGCGTCGTGGCCCGGCAGGTAGCCGGCCACGTTGCGCAGCAGCACGGTAGTAGTGGCCGCAGTGGCCGCCACGCGGTAGGTGGGCGGGCTGGCCGGCGCGGATGCCAGCACCACTACCGTCGAGTACGGGTTGCCAGCCTGCTCAGCCCGCAGGCGGGGGCGGCTGTAGCGCTCGGCCAGCGACTTGAAGAACGCCGCCTGGCTAGGGTCGAGCAGCACCAGCGTGTTCTTGGCGGGCCGCAGAATCTCGCCCAGGTGCGCCTGCACCTTGTCTTGCGGGCCTAGCACGAGCAGCGCAACCGCGTCTTTCTCAGTCCAGTTGAGGCTGGGCTGGGTGGTGATGGCCAGCACCTGGCCGGCGGGCTGCGCCACGCCGTCGAGCGCAACGGTGGCGCTTGTCACGGCCGACTGATACGCCGGAAATTCCTGCATAAAGCCCGTGGCCCCGGGCAACGGCTGCAAGCCAATACGCTGAAATTCACTGGCCAAAAACTCGGCCGCCTTCACGCTGCCGGGCTGGCCGGTGGCGCGACCCTGCATATCGTCGGCCGCTAGGGTAGCCAGCACCCGCTCTACGGTGGCGGCCGATACCTCGGCGGCCCGGCGCTGGGCCGCCACCGGCAGGGCACCAGCGGCCAGCAAGCTCATCAACAGTAAGTTGCGCATCTCTTTTTTCTTTGCTAATGGCCTAGTGGCCAAGGGTTATGGTAGGGTCAAGCGCCGGCACCGCGGCGGTCAGCTCGGCTTCAGAGTTGAGGGTTGCTTTTTGGGCCTTTAGGGCGGTGGGCTGGCCAGCCAGGGCTTGCTTGGGGCGCACGGCCGTCCAGTGCCCATCGGCGGGCCAGCGCAGGTAGTAGCGCACGCTTTCCTCCAGCACAGTCATGGTGCTGTTAGACCCATAAGAGGTGTTATCGGCGGGCTGCTTTACCAGTTTCTTGTTCCAGAATTTGAGCAGTTGCAGGTGCGGGCCGTTGGCCAGCACTTCGGCGCACGCGCCCTGCACCTCGGTGGGCAGCGTGGCGGCCGGGTAGCACACAAAGCGGCGGTCCGCGGGAGTCAGCGTAAATTCCTTTATGCGGGTAAGAGGCACTACCACCGAATCGCCCTGCGGGCGGCGCACGCGCACTTCTTGCCGGTACACATCGTAGCGCAACGTAGTGGGCAAGGGGTTAGCGCTGCCCACCAGCTGCACGCTGGTGGCCTGCCAGCCCGGCTGCAGAAATGGGTTGCCGTGCACCAGGCTAGCCTCGGGCGGCACTAGCACATAGCCATTATTAAATACGCTCACGCCATCGCGGTTCCGCTCATTTATTTGGGCCGCCCCTAGCAGAGGCAGTTGCAGCAAGGCCGGCAAAAAAAAGTGGGTGCGCACGAGGAAAAGCCTGGTTGAAGAGCGAAAGATATTCCCAACACGGCGTCTGGGCACCGGGTTGGTTGCGGCGGGGGCCAGGGCACTGGGCCTAGCCGGCGGGGGCGCTCGCCCAGTCCGGCTGTTTGCGAGGGCCGAGCCTTCGCTTAGCCAAGCATGTAATAAGCATAAGTGCTAGTACGGCCGGTATTTGGGCTGCTTGGTCAAATAATACAGGAGGTTACTTTCTGCAAGGTAATTTAGCCTTGTCGAAATGCCCGCGCCTTTGTTTTATGCCCTTACTTGTAGCCTCGCCGTCCGTGGCCTATGCCGTGCCGGCCGACTTGCTGGATGACGCAGAGCTGGGCATTGTGCATTTTCGGCCCGTGTATGCGGTCAGCGACCCCGCCACTATTGTGGACCTGGCCTACCTGCGGCTAAACCCGGCCGCCCAGCGCCTGCTGCGGCTGCCCGAGGTGCCCACGGCCACTTTTCGCACCCTGCACCCGCAGGCCGAAGCCGAGTTCAGGTTTTACCGCGACGCCTTTTTGGCGGGCACACTGTGCGCCACCGACCTTGGCTACCCTAGCGGCTGGCGGGCGCGGGCGCAGCGCTACGGCACCGGGCTAGCCGTGAGCCTGACGGCCGCCCTGCCCCTGCTCAGCGAGTTGCCGGCCCGCACGGCGGCCACCCGGTTGGCTGCTAGCTACAGCGCTTTGGCCCGCACCCAGCACATGGCCCAGCAGCTCACCCAAGAGCGCGATGTGCTGCACCGGGTGCTGGCCCAGACCCCCACGCCCATTTGCCTGCTGCACGGGCCCGAGTACCAGTTTGAGTACGTCAACTCGGCCTTCGCCGAATTATTTGCCCACCGCAAGCTCGAGGGCCTGCCCGCCGCCGAAGTGCTGCCCGCGGCACTCAACCAAGGGTTTATCACGCTGCTCGACCGCGTGTACGAAACCGGCGAAACCGTGCTGGAAGTCGAGCTGCCCCTGGCTAGCCCCCTGCTAGCCAGTCCGCGCTACTTCAATTTCCTGTACCAGGCTCACCTCGAAAACGGGCACGCCGAGCGCTTGTCATTATTTGCCTACGAAGTGACGGAGCAGGTGCTGGCCCGCCAGCAAGTGCAGCAGCTCAATGAACAGCTCGAAGCGCGCGTGGCCGAGCGCACCCAGCAAGTGGAAGCCGCCCTGCGCGAGGCCGAGCAGCAGCGGGCTCAGCTGGGCGAGCAACAAGGCCTGCTGCGCCAGATACTCGGGCAGTTGCCAGCGGCCGTGGCCACGCTGGCGGGCCCCGAGCATCGCTTTGTGTTTTTCAACGAAAGCTACCAGGCCATTGCCAACAACCGCGCCCAGTTGGGCCGCCCGGTAGCCGAAGCCCTGCCCGAGCTCGTCGAGCAGGGATTTGTCGGCATTTTAGATAAGGTCTACGCCTCGTCGCAGCCTTATCGCGGCCAGCGCAAACCAGCCTGGCTGCAACAAGCGGGCACCAGCAAACCCGCCTTGGTTTACGTCGACTTTCTCTACCAGCCGCTGAAAGATGCGCAGGGCCAAACGCAAGGTATCCTGGCCTTTATATGGAAGTAACCGGTCCCACGCGCGCCTAGCTGCGGTTAGCCTAAGGACAGGCTGCTACCAAACGCTTACCCAGGTTTGCCTCGATAGCCACCCTAGCGGCGCGGGTGCAAACGCCTTATGCTTTTGAGCAATAGTTATCTCGGCCGCTTTAGCTACGGGCGCTCGTATCGCGCCAAAAGGCCGCCTGCTATTGGCCAGGCCGGCTGCTGCGCTAGCCCCTCGCCGCCCAAACTGCTACCAGTGGCGCGCAGCAATAATTTTTGGCAATGATATACGAGTTTACACCTAGTGTAAACATCAACTTATTACTAATTTAATAATTTATAAGACTAAAATAAGATAATTCACATTATTTTTAAATTAATTGTGAATTATTAGTACTTATTACAGCTATTTGGTGAACTATTTGCTATCAGTATCTGTACTAAGATTAGCTTTGTAATGAAATTTAGCTTTTATAGCAAAGTTTTTGGACCGGGGTGTCCCCGATCGGCAGGGAGTGGCTACGGCCGACTCCCTGTTTTCGTTTATAGCCCCTAAGGGAAAATCTTGAGCCCTGCACCAAGGAAGCCTCTTTGCGAGGTTCGAAACTTGGCCTTGAGCAAATCAAACGCTGGGTTTGCACGATTAGGGTCCAATACATAGCGGGCAATAGGATATGCTACTAAGTCAGACAGCTGTAAGCCATTGATATTTTCCTTTTTGCTTTTTAACTGTAGAGTTATCTTATAAGCTGCTAATCTTTCGGCGTTTATATAGCCGGCCCCACGAGCTAAGAGCTTTTCAAAGTGCTGAGTGAGCTTTTTATCCTCTTTACCACCTCTCATCTCTAGCACAATGCTTAGCTGCTTTTCCGGCTCTGGCATTGCATCTAGTGCAAATATGCTACGCTCAACCACAAATGAAAGAGCTATCTCATAAGGGTCATCTGCGATAGTCCCATAAGATTTGATGTGTCGCTCTTTGTGGATAGCTGATGCAATAATTGTGTACGGAGAATTAGTAATGAGATTATTAATGTCTGTATAGAAAGCAGCCTTTACTTCTGGGTCTAAAAGAATAGCAAATTCCTTTTGGCACTTACGAATATCGCGAGAGTGGAAAACAACGCCTTTATCCCCCCAATATTTTCGCTTTATAGCATTCGTATTCTGCCTAATCTCTTCGTAGTAAGCTTCTTTTACTAGTATGCCACACAACACGAAGACAGGAAAATCGGGGTTGATAACTGACAAACCGTGGTCGCCACTTTCATCTAAGTACAGAATGTATTTCATAAAACGTCCGAATGGCTACACCTTGCTTTCTGTTGGGTAATACTAGGTATTAGCTCCCTTTTTGGGGGGACTTAGGCTTCTTAGGCATTGGAGTTTCTGCATCTGGTTCTTCCCCATCTTTAAGGTCACTATCCTTTTTGGGAGGAGGCACATTAAGCAAGCCTTTCAAGTTAGTGTTGAACTCGGAAGGCTCTTCAGGTTGCTTAGAATGTGGCCGTTTGTTTGGCTCAGGGTCATTAAGTTGTAGCGGGATAGTATATCCAAATCGAGGCAAGGCTACGTCTACTAACCGATTGAAAACAGCTCGATTGCACCCAGAGGCTCTAAGCAAAGCCATCAAAGAAGCAAGGTGTTCTTGAAGTTTGGGATGCCCTACATCACCTGTAAAAAACTGGTGATGTTTCGCAGTTCTGTTGCCTTTCTCATTAACTGGGTTTCGCTCGCGCAACTCATGCAGAATATTAGGGCCGAGGCGCTCATAAACTAAGTTATTTATCAATTTCCCAATATAGGACGGTTTTTTAGTGGTAAGCGCATTCCATTCCCACCCCATCATTTGAAAAAGCAACTGAAAGAATTTCGCCGGAAATTGCAGTGACCATCTAGCATGCTCTTGGAGCATGAATTCATCTAGATACTTTTGAAGCGCATCTAAGGGGCGAACCTCTTGAAAGCCGGTAGCTTCATCTACTAGCGCAATGATACCTGTTTTTGCTAGTGAACGGACAAGAATCTCACACTGTCTAGCGACAGTCATTTGCTTGGTTGTCAGTTTAATGCCCGAATCACGTGCTTCTAACACGGCATCACACATATCTACTAATGTAGTTGCCTCGAAACCATGTATTTCATTCTTGCCTTGGTAGGAAATAAGTGTCTCAAATTTGGCCACTCCTAACTTACTGTCAATAAACGGTTTGAATGCCGAGGCAGCAAAAAAAGTAGGCAAAATGTAGCCACCTCGTTTTTCGCCATTTTCGGGTCGTTCTCGAATTCGCAATGCCTCTTGCACGCCTCTGCCTGAAAGCACACGAATACCGTCCGCTCGTACGAAACAAGGAATATCAAGCACGCTAAGGGTGCCCGTATGAGTGATTTGGTCAGGGCTAATATTGGGGTTCAATTGGTCTTTCACGACTAACGAGCAATGAGAGTTTGATAAGTAAGACGCCCGGCAACATTGCCAAGGATGAAGTTGAAGCGGTCAGACGTAGCCGAACGGCGCGTATTCCAGCGAAGCGAGAACTCCGTTACATAGGCTTGCAGATGCGCAAAGCTGACGTGGTGGTAGATACCGTCCACCATGCGCTTAAAGTGGCTCCAAAAGCCTTCTAAGCCGTTGGTGTGCGCTTTTCCATCCACGTACTGCTTGGCGCTGTGGCGTACAATCTGGTGGTTGTAAACCGTAGCAATCGGGCGGTAAGCTTGGTACTCGTCGGTATGTACCGTTGCGCCAGCTTCTACCATCTCCTGAATGATAGTAACAAGCGTCGCGCTAGTTACATCTTCTACTACTTGCGCGATTACGTGCCCGTCGCGCTGCAACACGCCTACTACTGCTTTCTTAGCTTTTAGGCTGCGACCTTGGGCGTTCGGGGTTTTCTTGTTCGCATGTTTGTTGCTTTCCTTGCCGCCCACGTAGGTTTCGTCTACTTCTACGGTGCCCTCCATCGTAGCCTGAAAGTTGGGGTGCGCAAAAGCATAGCGCAAGCGGTGCAGCATGAACCATGCGCTCTTTTGCGTTACGTCAATATCCTTCGCTAGCTGGTGCGAGCTAATGCCCTTCTTATGCGACGAGAAGATATAAAGGGCCATGAACCACTTTTGCAGCGGTATCTTAGTGTCCTCGAAGATGGTGCCGACCTTGACGTTAAAGTACTTGTTGGTGTTCTTGCACTTGTAACGGTGCCCAGCGCACTTGTAGACCTTAGAAGTAGGGTCGAAAGGTGAAACGGGAGTGCCATTCCAACGCAATGCCTCTAAGTGTAGCGTGCAAGCTTCCTCATTGGGGAAAGCTTTTACCAAGTCTAGTAGGCTTTTGAAAGTAGGGAGCATAACACCAGGCCGTTAATATGGTGTAAAGATACGCTCAAAATTTCAATAAGTTATTAGTTGGTGTAAAATTGTATATCATTGCCTAATTTTTTAGTAGTATTGCCGAGCTGGGTTGTATATATGCAGTCTATTCTTCCTGACAATGCAAAAACTGTCCGGCGTGCTGTTGGTCGATGATGACCCTACTACTAACTTTTTGCACGAGCAGCTGCTCACCAGCCTCGGCGTAACCGACCACTGCCTCGTGGCCGAAAACGGCGCGGAGGCCCTGGCCATGCTGGCCGAAGCCGGCGATGCGCCGCCCCCCGCCCTGGTGCTGCTCGACGTGCACATGCCCCTGATGGACGGCATCGAGTTTCTCGAAGCCTATCATCAGCCGCCGGCGCCCCTGCCGGTTGTAATCGTGCTCACCACGGCGGTGCACCCCCGCGACCAGGCCCGCCTGGCTAGCCTGGCCGTGACCGATTACCTCGAGAAGCCCCTCACCAGGGAAAAAGTCAACGCCATGCTCCAGCGGCATTTTGGGCGGCAGCTACCACCCAAAATGCCGCTGAACGAGTAAGCTGCATCAGCGCTAGGCCACCGTCAGCACTAGGTCGTCGGCCTGCACGCGGGCGCCTTCGCCCAGGGCTAGGGTGCTCACCGTCAGGTCGTCGGGGGCGGTGATGGTGGTTTCCATCTTCATGGCCTCAATGACGAAGAGCGGTGTATTTTTGGCCACTTGCTGGCCGGCTTCGACCAGCACTTTGCTGAGCAGGCCCTGCAGCGGGGCACCGATTTGCTTGGCGTTGGCGCGGTCGGCTTTGGCGTTGTGCACAGTTTTTACCTCCACGTGCTCGTCGCGCACTTCGAGGTTGCGGGTCTGGCCGTTGAGGGTAAAAAACACGGTGCGCATCCCCTCGTCATTGACCGGGCCAATGGATTGCAGCCGGATGATAATCGACTTGCCGCGCGCAATCTCGATGTTCGTTTCCTCGCCTTCCTTCAGGCCGAAGAAGAACACTGGCGTCTGGATGCGACTCACGTCGCCGTGCTCCTTGCGGAACTGCCAGTAATCGGCAAACACCTTGGGGTACAGCAAGCTGGAAAGCAAATCGGTAAACTGCGCGTACGGGTGCTCCTTTTCAAACTCCGCCCATTCCTTGTCAAAATCGATGGGCGTGAGGTGGTCGTTGGGGCGGTCGGTGAAGGGCTGCTCGCCCTTGAGCACCGCCTGCTGCACCTCGGCTGGCCAGCCCCCTAGCGGTTGCCCGATATCGCCGCGCAGCAGCTCGCGCACCGACTCGGGGAAGCTCAGGCTCGGCCCGCGGCTGATGACTTCTTCGGGCGTCAACTTATTGGAAACCATGAACAACGCTAGGTCACCCACCACTTTCGAAGAGGGCGTTACCTTCGGAATGTCACCGAGCAGCTGGTTGGCGTCGGCAAAGCGCTGCTTTACTTCCTCAAACCGGTCGAGCAAGCCCAGCGCCGCCGCCTGGGGCCGCAGGTTGGAGTACTGCCCGCCCGGAATCTCGTGCTCATACACCTCGGCCGTGCTAGCCAGCAGCCCGCTCTCGAAGGGATAATACTGCTCGCGCAAGGCCTCCCAGTAATCGCTGAACTCGTTGAGACTGTGCTGGTCGAACTCGCGGTGGCGGGGCGAGTGGCGCAGCATTTCGACGGCCGAGTTGAAATTCGGCTGCGAGGTGAGGCCCGAGAGGCCGCCCAGCGCCACGTCAATCACGTTTACGCCCGCCTCCACGGCCTTGAGGTAGGTAGCGGCCTGCAACCCGCTGGTGTCGTGGGTGTGCAGGTGAATGGGCAGCTTCACGGTTTCGAGCAGGGCCGGAATCAGCTCCTGCGCCGCGTAGGGCTTCAGCAAGCCCGCCATGTCCTTGATGCAGAGGATGTGCGCGCCGGCGTCTTCGAGCTGCCTGGCTAGGGTCAGGTAATACTGGAGGTTGTACTTGGGCCGGCTAGGGTCCAGGATGTCGCCGGTGTAGCAGATGCTGCCCTCGGCCAGCCCGGTGGTTTGCCGGCGCACAAACTGGATGCAGGCTTCCATGCCCTTCATCCAGTTCAGCGAGTCGAAAATGCGGAATATGTCGATACCCTTAGCCCCAGCCTCGGCCACGAAGCGCTCGGTGAGGTTATCGGGATACGCCTTGTAGCCCACGCCGTTAGCGCCGCGAATCAGCATCTGAAACAGGATATTGGGCACGACCTCGCGCAGGCGTGTGAGCCGAGCCCAGGGGTCTTCGTGCAGAAAGCGCAGCGCCACGTCGAAGGTCGCGCCGCCCCACATTTCGAGCGAGAAGGTTTGGGGGTGCTGGCGGGCGTAGCGGCCGGCCACGGCCAGCATGTCGATGGTGCGCATGCGGGTGGCCAGCAGGCTCTGGTGGGCGTCGCGCAGCGTGGTATCGGTGTAGTGAATGAGCGGCTCCTGGCGCAGCCACTCGCCAAATTTTTCGGGACCTAGCGCCTGTAGTTTCTGGCGGGTGCCGGCGGCCGGGGGCTGGCTGAGGTCGGCGGCCGGCACAGGCACGCGGCGCGCCTGGCGGCGCTCGTCCACGCGGCCGGCCACGTCGGGGTTGCCGTTCACCACCACTTCGCCAATGTAGCTCAGCAGGCGCGTGGCGCGGTCGAGCCGGGTGCGGAACTGCAGCAGGTCGGGGTTATCCTTGATAAAATCGACAGTGGCGTGGCCAGCCTGAAACTCGGGGTGGCGCACGATATTCTGCAAAAACTGCATATTCGTCTTCACCCCGCGCACCCGAAACTCGTCCAAGGTGCGCAGCATTTTCTGGGCCGCGCCCGCTAGGGTCGGCGCGTGCGCCGAGACCTTCACGAGCAGCGAATCGAAGAACGGCGAAATCACCGCACCCTGATAAACCGACCCCTGGTCGAGCCGGATGCCAAAGCCGCCCGCCGAGCGGTAGGCCACGATGGTGCCGTAGTCGGGCTTGAAATCGTTGGTGGCGTCTTCGGTCGTGATGCGGCACTGCACGGCCACGCCCATGCGCGGCACCACTACCCCGGGCCCCAGCCCGATTTCGGGCGACTCCAGCGGCAGGCCGGAGGCAATGAATAGCTGGGTTTTGACAATGTCCACGCCCGTTATCATCTCGGTCACCGTGTGCTCGACCTGAATGCGGGGGTTCACCTCGATAAAATAGATGCGGTCGAGCTCGGGATTCACCAGAAATTCGACCGTACCCACGTTGTCGTAGCCCACGGCCTTGCCGATTTTCAGCGCGTACTCATACAGCCTATTCCGTAGCGAATCAGTCAAATCGACGGCCGGCGCCACCTCCACCACTTTCTGAAAGCGGCGCTGCACCGAGCAGTCGCGCTCGTAGAGGTGCGTGAGGTGGCCGTGCTGGTCGCCCACCAGTTGCACCTCGATGTGCTTGGGCCGCTCCACAAACCGTTCGAGGAATACCGTGTCGTCGCCAAAGGCATTCTGGGCCTCGTTGCGGGCCTCAAAGAAGCCTTTGCGCAGCTGCTCGTCGTCGCGAATCACGCGCATGCCGCGCCCGCCACCGCCACTCGCCGCCTTCAGCATCACGGGGTAGCCGATGCGGTGCGCCTCGGCCAGCGCCACGTCGATGTCGGTGAGGTCAGCCTCGCTGCTTTCGATGAGCGGCACCTCGCACTGCTGGGCCACCGCCTTGGCGGCCACTTTGTCGCCGAGCGCCTCCATCACCTCGGGGCGCGGGCCCACGAAAATAATGCCCTCCTCGCGGCAACGCCGGGCCAGGGTCGCATTCTCGCTCAGGAAGCCATAGCCGGGGTGAATGGCAGTGACGCCATTGTCCTTGGCAATCTTGATAACGCCTTCAATATCAAGGTAGGGGCGCAATGGTTCGTCGTCGCGTCCAATCTGGTAGGCCTCGTCGGCCTTGAAGCGGTGCAGCGAATTGCGGTCCTCGTAGGTGTAGAGGGCTACCGTGGGAATGCCCAATTCGGAGGCGGCGCGGAACACGCGGATGGCTATTTCGCCGCGGTTGGCGACGAGCAACTTGGTGATTTTCATGCGGGTGTCGGTAGAGGTAGCAGCAGTGCGGCGGCTAAGCTACGCCGGGGGGTGCCTATCGGCCGCCCGCAGACGGCCCAAAGGCAGTTTTAGCGGGCTAGCCCCGGAAAGCTACTACCCGGCCAGCCCGGCCGAAAATATTTTTTATCACTATTGCATAATTAGTAAATGATTAAGATGTATTGTTATCTAACTACCCAACCCCTTGGCGCCGGGCTTCCTAGCGAGTAAGCACGGCCTCCCCGCGGTAGCTGGCGCGCTGCTTTTTCCTTTTACCTATTTTTCCTTTTCCCCATGACGACACTGATTTCAAGTTTGAGCTGGCGCAACCTGCTGGGCTACCGAATTTTAGCTCCCCGTGCCAGCGGCCTTGCTGCTGGCCAGCGGCTGTACCAGCCGCACGCCCGAGCCCGCTAGCCCCGGCACCATGACCAGTAGCAGTGCCAGCCAACAGGCCGCGGGCGAGAATCCTTTCGCAGTGACAATTATGCGGCAGGCCTACACCAACCTGACGGCGACGTCGGCCGCGGCCGTTGAGCCGACGCACTGGTACCTGCGCTTTAAGCCGGCCAACACCGACCAGCTCGCCGACCTCGGCTACCGGCTATCCTGGGTGCCGATGGACGAGTTGGTAGCCGCCACGACGGTGGTGAACCGCGACACCGACGAAATACCCTGGATATATACCGTGGTGCCGGTGGCACGGCGCTGCCGGCGGCCATCCCCCACGAGCAGCTGCAGGAGCTGTTTCTCTTCACCACCGAAGACGGCGACACGCAGGATGCCGACCCCTAGCAGCTCGACCCGATGCCGCCCACCGACCCCTGCGGCCCGCAGTGGGACCCTAGGTGCCACTGCACAAACGTGCAGTGCCAGCTCACTAGCTTGGCCGTCAGCCAGGCCAAGCATAAGCCCGCCAAGCCCGGCCGGCCGGGGCCACCAAAAAGCTGAAGAAGGCTAAGGTGTCGCCCCGCGCCCTCTACAACGAGGCCATGCGCCTGAACCGGCACCCTGAGGAAGTATTACCCGATACTAGCGTTGAGGCGAGCTTGTTTGGCTGGGGCGGCACCCGCTACCACCCGCACGACCGCCTCACGGTGCAGGATACCGACCTGGGGGCGATGCCGCTGAAAGGCGTGAAGTAAAATCGCGCCGCTGGTTCAACTTCGATGAAACGTTCACCGATATGCAGGGTAATTTCTCCATCAGCTCGGGCTACCTGAGCCAAGTCGACATCTCGGTCGAGTTCAAGAACAACCTGGCCACTACCCGCGGCCTCATCAGCGGCCTGCGGGCCTGGGAAGCCGTGCTGCCCATCGAGGCTGGCTTGGGTGACTACCAGAACGGCGATATGGAAAACATCGCGTACACCATCACGCACCAAAGCAGGTCGGATAAGTGGCAGAGCAAAGGCGCCTCGACCTGGGCCGCCGCCACGCTTTTCAACACCCTAGCCGACACTTAGAACTACGCCGAGGCGCGCGGCCTGTAGGCGGAAGGGACCAATTGCTACCTTTTATTCAATTACCCCGCGACGCGCAGGGTCGTGAGCAACGAGCACAGTTAGATGATTCATATTATAGTATCAACAGCGGGAAGGCCAATAATTTCGACTTGTTCCAGCAGTACTATAAAACGTTCTCCCAAGACCCAGGCGCGCCGCTCAAAACGGCCATTTACGAACAGCAAAGCACCTTTACCGTCGAGCCGGAGCTAGCTGGGTCATCATTTTTCTACTAGGCCTGCGCTGCTGCACCGCTCGTCCAGCTCAGCCGCTCGCGCACCCGCTGCAGGCGCTCACCCAGTTGCACTAGCCCCGGCTGGTGCACGCTACCCAAGTGCGTGGTAGCAAACTCCTTGTGCGGCACGTACGTGCCGGCATCCACCGCCTGCCCCACTTGTTTATAGGCATCGCGAAACGGCACCCCGCTTTGAATGAGCTGGTTGATATTCTCGACCGAGAAAATAGCGTCGTATTTCGGCTGGTCGACTACGCCCGGCACTACTTCCAGCGCGGGCACCGCAAAAAGCAGAATATCTAGAATATTGGCAAACTGCGTCATCGGCCGAAATAGTATTTCCTTCAAAATTTGGAAATCGCGGTGGTAGCCGCTCGGCAGATTATTAATGGTGAGAATAATATCATTCGGCAGCGCTTGCAGGCGGTTGCAGTGCGCCCGCACTAACTCAAATACGTCGGGGTTTTTTTTGTGCGGCATAATGCTGGAGCCGGTCGTAAACTCCTTGGGTAGCTTCACAAAACCTAAGTCCTGGCTATTGTATAACACTAGGTCATAGGCCAGCTTGCTCAGCGTGCCGGCCACGCCCGCAATGGCAAAAGCCAGTGTTTTTTCGGTTTTGCCGCGCAGCATCTGCGCGCCTACGGCGCTGATGGCCACGTTACCAAAGCCCATTTCCCGGGTTGTCTGCTCGCGGTCGATACCAAAACTGCTACCGAAACCCGCGCCCGACCCTAGCGGATTGTGGTCGGCCACGTGGTGAGCGGCTTCCAGCAGGCTCATATCCAGCAGCAAGTGCTCGGCATACGCCCCAAACCAAAGCCCAAAGCTGCTCGGCATGGCTGCCTGGAAATGGGTGTAGCCCGGCAACAAGTCATTTTTATATTTCTCGCCCTGCCGAATTAGTAAGTCAGCTAATTCCAGCACTTTCGCGCTTATTTTTTCGGTGTAATCCTTGATAAATAATTGAATGGCTGTCAAAACCTGGTCGTTGCGCGAGCGGGCGGTGTGGATTTTCTTACCCGCATCACCAAATTTCTCCGTCAGGTAATATTCAATTTTAGAGTGCACGTCCTCAAAATCGGCCTCAATCTGAAACGTACCTTTTTCGACTTGCGCTAATAATTCATCAAGACCAGCGAGCAATTGATTTTCTTCCTCCTTAGAAATCAACCCGATGCTAGCCAGCATCTTCGCCTGCGCCTTAGAAGCCAGCATATCAAATGAGGCTAAATACAGGTCCAATTCCCGGTCCTGCCCCACGGTGAATTGCTCAATTTTATCGTTGACGGAAAAGCCTTTTTCCCAGATTTTCATAAGCAGTTAGTATCTATGCAAAATAACGTAAACCAGAATTTTACAACTCAAAGTCAGTCAGTAATTCAATATAATCCGCGACTCCCGCGCGAATTTCACTCAGCAAAATATACTCGTCCGGCGCGTGCGAGCGGGCGCTGTCGCCCGGGCCCATTTTCAGGGTATTAAACCGCATCAGTGCCTGGTCGGAGAGCGTGGGCGAGCCATACGCATTCTTGCTCATTGTCACAGCTTTGCGCACAATCGGGTGCTCTAGGCTAATACCTGACGACTGCAGGTGCGTGGAACGGGGCGTGATTTCGGCCTGCACATGAGCGCGCACCGTAGCCAGGATTTCTTCGTTCGAGTAGCACTCCGTGGGGCGCACGTCTACCACGTAGCGACACTCATCAGGCACTACGTTGTGCTGAGTGCCGGCGCTTATCTGCGTTACGGTCATTTTCACCGGCCCTAGCAGCGGCGACACTTGCGGAAACTGGTAGTTGCGTAGCCAGGCAACATCATCCAGGGCTTTATAGAGGGCATTTTCACCCTCATTGCGGGCAGCGTGGCCGGTGCGGCCGTGCGCTAGCCCATCGAGCACCAGCAGGCCTTTTTCGGCTACGGCCGCGTGCATCCCGGTTGGCTCGCCCACAATGCCAAGGTCGATTTTGCCTAGTATTGGCAAAACACTTTTTATGCCGTTCGCCCCCGAAATTTCCTCTTCGGCCGTGATGGCACAGATTAAATTGAACGCCGTATTTCGCGCATAGAAATACCGAAACGTGGCTAGCAAGCTCACTGCCGCAGCGCCTGCATCATTGCTGCCCAGGCCCGTCAACTTATCGCCTTCCAGCACCGCGCCAAACGGCGCATAGGTCCAGGCTACCCCCGGTTTTACCGTATCGTGATGCGAGTTTAATAAAATGGTGGGTTTCCGCACGTCATAATTAAGGCTTACGGCCCACACATTATTACCCTGACGCTGCGCCGGAATACCGTGCTGCGTCAAAAAATTCGCCAGAATAGCGGCCGTCCCAGCTTCTTCGCGCGAAAAGGAAGGCGTTTGAATTAGTTGCTTTAGCAACTCAATCGCATCATCGCTCAACTGCTCAATTAATTCAGGCATAGCACGGTGCGCAAAGTAGAATTAATATGCAGCGCGTGACCGATAATTACCTTTGCTACGCCTTGATTGAGCGCCGTAAAAGCATTTTCCAGTTTTGGCAGCATGCCGTCAGCAATAATTCCTTGCTGTTTTAATTCGGCGTAGGCAGCCAAATTAATTTCAGGAATCACCGAATTATTGTTCGCTACATCGCGTAGCACCCCGTTTTTTTCGAAGCAATAATGCAGCGTTACGGCGAAATCGATGGCTAGGGCCACCGCCACGGCAGAGGCGATAGTATCAGCGTTGGTATTTAATAATTGGCCCTGCCCGTCGTGGATAATAGGACATAGCACGGGCGTTATGCCGGCTTCTAATAGACTTTTTAGAAATATATTATCCACGCTGGCCGGCGTGAGGTCGCCCACGAAGCCATAGTCAATGTCCTTTACCGGGCGTTTGTGGCCCTGAATTACGTTGCCATCGGCGCCACTCAGGCCGAGCGCATTCACGCCCAGCTTCTGCAATTCGGCCACCACTTGCTTGTTGGTTTTGCCGGCGTAAAACATCGTTACGATGTCGAGCGTGGCGGCGTCGGTAATGCGGCGGCCATTGATGAGCTGCGGCTCTAATCCGAGCTCGCGCATCATGGTGCTGGCGCCTTTGCCCCCGCCGTGCACCAGGATATTGGGACCATCGGTCTGGGCCAGTAAGGCCAGAAATTTGGTTAGCTCGGCGGCATCATCAATAATGCCACCCCCGATTTTATAAATAGTTACTTCTGGCTTATTCATAATTTGTTAATTGCCAGCCCCTACCCTAGCCGCGAAAAAAAACGCTTTTTCTATTGCGGGCAAAAGTAGGGACTTTTACCTTTGTGGCTCCATTATGGCCCCTGGTTTGCTAGCTCATTGGCTAGCCCCCTGGCTGTTTTATCGCAATGACTTACTTGGTTCGCGCCACTTTTCAGCTTTCTGCCCCGACCCTAATGGGTGGTGAAAGCGTGCGCCCACTGGTTAGTACCTTGCTGCGACGACCCTAGCCGGCTTCAACCGCCGGGTGCTGGCTGCGTGCTAGCCATGCTGAGCCACCGCTAACGCGCTCAGCTACTTACCGATAGATTTCGGGTTTTCTGCCGCTAACTCGCGTGGTGCGAGGGCCGGTAAACTGCGTTTCTCTCCTGAGTCTTTCTTCCTTTCTAAATGACAATACGGGTTGCGACAGCAGCAGACGCGCAGTACGCGGACTTGCTGTGTCAATGGTACATCGAATCGGCCAAGCAGCGTGGCACTGGTATCGCCAAGCGTGAGCCGGAGTACGTGAAGGCTAAAATGCTGCAAGGCAACGCCGTAATCGCGTTTGTGGACGGTGAGTTGGCCGGCTTTTGCTACATCGAGACCTTCGAAAGTGGCAAATTCGTGGCCAACTCGGGCCTCGTCGTGAACACCGAGTTGCGCAAGCACGGCCTGGGCCGCGCCATCAAGCGTGAGGTATTCCGGCTGTCGCGCACTAAGTACCCTAGCGCCAAGATTTTTGGCATCACCACTAGCCTAGCGGTGATGAAAATCAACAGTGACCTGGGCTATAAGCCGGTAACTTTCTCGGAGCTGACTACCAGCGAGGATTTCTGGAAAGGCTGCAAGAGCTGCAAAAACTTCGGCATCCTGATGGAAAATGAGCGCAAGATGTGCCTTTGCACGGGCATGGTGTTCGACGACTTAGCGGCCCCGCTTCCCGCGCCGGAAACCGACGCCGAAACTTCTTCTTCGACTTCTACTATTTCTGAATAATGAAAAAAAAGGCAATTGTAGCGTACAGCGGCGGCCTCGATACGTCGTACTGCGTGGTGAACCTCTCGCGGGAGCAGGACCTCGAAATCCACACCGTTATCGTGAACTCGGGCGGCTTTTCAGCCGAGGAATTGGTAGCCATTGAAAAGCGCGCCTACGAGCTGGGCTCGGTGAAGCACGAGGTAATTGATATTACCGAGCGCTATTACCACGATTGCCTGCGCTACCTGCTGTTTGGCAACGTATTGAAAAACGACACCTACCCGCTGAGCGTGAGCGCCGAGCGCATGTTTCAGGCGCTCGCCATTGCCGAATACGCTAAGCGCGAAAACGCCGAATTTATCGTCCACGGCAGCACCGGGGCCGGCAACGACCAAGTGCGTTTCGACGTGGCCTTCGCCGTCATTGCGCCCGATGTCGAAATCATTACCCCCATCCGCGACCAGAAATTGTCCCGCCAGCAGGAAATCGACTACCTGCAAAGCCAGGGCTTCGAGATGAGCTGGGAAAAAGCCAAATACTCCATCAACCGGGGCATTTGGGGCACCAGCGTGGGCGGCGTCGAAACGCTGACTTCGCGCCAGGCCTTACCCGAGAGCGCCTACCCCACCCAGCTCTCCAAAACCGAGCCTAGCCAGCTGGAAATCACCTTCGAGAAAGGCGAGCCGGTAGCCCTGAACGGCGAGAAAATGGGTGCCGTGGCACTCATTCAAAAGGTTAACGAAGTGGCCGGCGCCTACGCCATCGGCCGCGACACGCACGTGGGCGATACCATCTTGGGTATCAAGGGCCGCGTGGGCTTTGAGGCGCCGGCGGCGCTGCTGCTCATTAAGGCGCACCATTTGCTGGAGAAGCACACGCTCTCGCGCTGGCAGCAGCTCAACAAGGAGTCTATTGCGACTTGGTACGGCACGCTGCTGCACGAGGCGCAGTACCTCGACCCGGTGATGCGGGATTTTGAGGCCTTTTTGGCCTCGTCGCAGGAGCGGGTATCGGGCACAGTGTTCGTGGAGCTGCGGCCTTATCACTTCGAGTTGCTTGGCATCGAGTCGAAATACGACATGATGCAGTCGAAGGTGGCGACGTATGGCGAGGAGAACAACGCCTGGGATTCGCGCGATGCGCGCGGCTTTATCAAGATTTTTGGTAATCAGTTGAAGATTCACGCTTCGCTGGAGGACTAGCCTGACGTGACGCCTCACCCCTAGCCCCTCTCCGAAAAGGAGCGGGGGACTAGTTTTAGTCTTAGTTTTTAGCTTTAGTTTTTGCGTTTGCGCTACCTCGGCTCCCCCTCTCCTTTTCGGAGAGGAGGCCGGGGGGTGAGGCGCCACGGTAGCGTAATGAACAAATCTATCAACGTCGGTATCGTGGGCGGCGCGGGCTACACGGCCGGCGAACTAGTGCGTCTGCTGCTGCACCACCCGCACGCCGAAATCGGCGCGGTGGTCAGCTCTACGCAGGCCGGTCAGCCACTGCACTCGGTGCACGACGACCTATTAGGCGACACCGAGCTTGTTTTTGCCGGTGAGCTAGGCGGCAACGAGGACGTGGTTTTCCTGTGCCTAGGGCACGGCAACTCACGTAAATGGCTGCTCGAAGCCAACCTGCCCGCCAGTACCAAAGTCATTGACTTGAGCAACGACTTCCGCCTAGCGGCCGACCGCGACGTAGCCGGCCGGCACTTCGTGTACGGCCTGCCAGAAATGAACCGCGCGCAAATCCGCACCGCTGACAGCATTGCCAATCCGGGCTGCTTTGCCTCGGCCATTCAGTTGGCGCTGCTGCCGCTGGCGGCGGCCGGGCAGCTGCACGATGTTGTGCATGTCTCGGCCATTACGGGCAGCACTGGCGCGGGCCGGGGCCTTGTCGAAACGACGGGCTACACCTGGCGCACCGGTAACATTTCGACCTATAAAACCTTCACGCACCAGCACTTGGGCGAGATTGGCGAAACGCTGGTGGGCTTGCAGCCGAGTCTTGATAAGCCGGTGCGGTTTATCCCCTACCGGGGCAATTTCACGCGGGGCATCTTCGCTTCGGTTTATACTACCTGCAAACTTTTAATACCAGAGGTACAAGAGTTGTACGCCGACTATTACCGTGATGCGCCCTTCACGATAGTTTCGGGGAAAGAAATTCACCTCAAGCAAGTAGTAAACACCAATAAATGCCTGCTGCACGTGTCCAGGCACGACGACCAGGTGCTCATCACCTCCGCGCTGGACAACCTGCTGAAAGGCGCATCGGGGCAGGCTATTCAGAATATGAACCTGCTGTTTGGCTTGGAGGAAACGGTGGGGTTGGGAATTAAGGCTTCGTTTTTTTAATCTAGGCCGTCCGTCATGCTGAGCTCGCCGAAGCATCTCTACCGAACGATACCGCATGAACACAAGTGAAAATTCAGCAGTAAGCCAAATTATCAATTCTGAACTTGTAATTCAGCATTTCGGCTATTGGCCTAAATTTCATGATACAACTCTTGCAAAAATGAGCATAGAAGTTAAGGCTTCACAGAGTGTCATCAAGTTTCTGATTGAAACTGCTGAGTTTACGAATGAGCTTAATGAACGAGGTCAATACAAAGATTTCAAACCATGTTTCATTGAACTGGAATTTCACAATGTAAAAAGCACAGCACTAGATTTTGACCATGTGCCTGTTCTTTTTGATGTAGTTTTTGAAAAAGATACTAATGGGCTAGTTTGCTACTTTGATTCTTCTGCCGGCTCATATAGCATAGCAGCAGAAAAAATAGCAGTAGTGAGCATAATCCCAACGGCGCAGTAGAGATGCTTCGGCAAGCTCAGCATGACGGACGGTCTACATAAAAAGATAACCTACTAGAAACCATGAACCTCTTCGACGTTTACCCGCTCGTGAACATCACGCCGGTGCGGGCGCTTGGCGCGACGCTTTGGGACGAGAACGGCCAGCAATACCTGGATTTTTACGGCGGCCACGCCGTGATTTCCATTGGCCACAGCCACCCGCACTACGTGCAGCGCGTGCAGGAGCAGGTGGCCAACATCGGCTTTTACTCCAACTCGGTGAAGATTCCGATTCAGCAGGAGCTGGCCGCGAAGCTGGGCGAGCTATCGGGCTACCCCGACTATACGCTGTTTTTGTGCAATTCGGGGGCCGAGGCCAACGAGAATGCGCTGAAACTGGCGTCGTTTCACACCGGCAAAAACCACGTTATTGCGTTCAAAGGCGCGTTTCACGGCCGCACCTCGGGCGCGGTGGCCGCCACCGACAACCCCAAAATCGTGGCGCCCTTCAACGCGGGCCACGGCGTGAGCTTCGTGCCCTACGACCTGGCGGCCGTGGAGCAGGTGATGCAGGAGCAGCCGGTGTGCGCCGTCATTATCGAGCCGATTCAGGGCGTGGGCGGCGTGGTGCTGCCGACCGACGAGTTTTTGCAGGGGCTGGCGGCGCTGTGCGCGCAGCACGGTGTGGTGCTGATTGCCGACGAGGTGCAGAGCGGCTACGGCCGCAGCGGCGAGTTTTTCGCGCACCAGCACGCGGGCATTCGGCCGGGCATCATCACCGTGGCTAAGGGCATGGGCAACGGCTTCCCAATTGGCGGCGTGTTGATTTCGCCGGAGTTTAAGGCGTCGTATGGCTTGCTGGGCACCACGTTTGGCGGCAACCACCTGGCTTGCGCGGCGGGCCTGGCAGTGCTCGAAGTATTGGAGCAGGAAAACCTGGTGGCGCACGCGGCCGAGCTGGGCGCGTACATCATGCAGGAGCTGCGGGCGCACAGCCAGGCCACGGTGGTGCGCGGGCGCGGGCTGATGATAGGCGTGAAGTACGATTTCCCCATTAAAGAGCTGCGTGACAAGCTGATGTTCGAGCATCACATCTTCGTGGGCAACGCCAGCGACCCGAATGTGCTGCGCTTATTGCCGCCGCTGAACATCACAAAGGCCGAAGCTGACCTATTTTTGCAGGCACTGTATGCGCTGGAGCCGGCTAAGGTTACGGTTGATAATACGGTGGTCGAACAGGATTAATAGAAGGTCATGCAGCGTATTCAGCGCAGCAAACAGAGCCGAAGCATTCCGCTCGCTAACGTTAGGGTCACCAACCCAACGATGCGAGCGAGGTGCTTCGTTTTTGTATGACGACCGGCCACAACACACGACAAGCAACTTACTTAACGCGACACGCGGAGCACCCCTCCGTTTTACACATACTCAACAAGCGTGGAAAATACGAAGCTGGTAAAACTGGTATTAGCCGACGGCACCGAAATTGAAGGTAAGTCGTTTGGGGCCTACACGGCATCGGCGGGCGAGGTGGTGTTCAGCACGGCCATGACGGGCTACCCCGAAAACCTGACCGACCCCTCCTTCCGGGGCCAGATTCTGGTGCTGACCTACCCGATGGTGGGCAACTATGGCGTGCCGATGGAGCAGATTGAGCAGGATATTTCGAGCGCCCTCGAATCGAGCCAAGTGCATATTTCGGGCCTCGTGGTCTCGTATTATTCGGAGGAGTACAACCACTGGAACGCCTCGCAAAGCCTGAGCGAGTGGCTGGCTGCGCACGACATTCCGGGCATCTACGACGTAGATACCCGCTTTTTAACCAAGAAGCTGCGCGAAGAAGGCGCTATGCTCGGCAAAATCGTGACGCCCGACCACGACATTCCGCTGCACGACCCCAACGAGGACAACCTCGTGGCCCAGGTGAGCGTGGACGGCGTGAAGCGCTACGGCAGCGGCAAGCACA
>JBPBQJ010000091.1:0-64869 GCA_050954765.1 Janthinobacterium lividum
CATCAAGATGGCTATCAACGACTACCGCGTAAAAAACGGCCTACCCGCCCTGGAACTGGAGAAGTCGCACCACTAGGTTGCCCAGCCAAATGAAAAAGACGGCCCCTAGCGGGGCCGTCTTTTTTTTGTTATTTAGAATCCTTCTTAGTGGTATCTTTGTTAAGAAAGCGCTACCCTCCCATCCGGCGGGGCTAGCCGTTTTCCTTTCTACGCACCTTCGCTAGCTACGCTTATGATAACTGTTTCGGATAAAGCCAAGGAAAAAGTGGAGCATCTGATGCGCGACTCGCAGCTCGATGCCACCTACCGGCTGCGCGCCTCGGTGGCGGGTGGCGGGTGTTCGGGCCTGAGCTACAAGCTCGACTTTGACAACGAAACCCGGCCCATGGACCAGGAATTTGAAGACAAGGGCGTGCGCGTGGTGGTAGACATGAAAAGCTTTCTGTACCTGGCCGGCACCGAGCTCGATTTTTCGGATGGCCTCAATGGCAAAGGCTTTCAGTTTCACAACCCAAATGCCTCACGCTCTTGCGGCTGCGGCGAGAGCTTCTCGGTATAAACCAACTGCATTACTGCCTTCAAAGCCTTCGCGTATTCTACGCGAAGGCTTTTTTTATACCTTGCGTTTCAAACTGTATCGCCTTTCGGGCTTACTTAACCCGTTGGGATGGCGGTCAGATTCCTGCTTTCCATGGCCCTTACGCCCTCCCTACTTGCGCTTTCTGCGGCCGACGACCTGCTGCGGGCTACCCTGGCCGTCTCACTGACGGCCATCAACTTACTCCGCCCGCTGTTTGGGCCTGGCGACGAGGTAGTTGACTTTGCGGTGGAGTACCTGAACCCCGCCGCCCAGCGCATTGTCAACCTACCCGAGCAGCCGGGCGCCACGCTGTGCACGCTGTTTCCGCACGTGGCCACCAATGGGTTACTCGATTTTTATCGCCGCGTATATGCCACGGGCGAGGCTAGCCAGTACGACTTCACGCACCAAGCCGACGGCCACGACGGCTTTTACCTGGTGGCGGCCCAGCGCAGCGGCCAGCTGCTGGTAGTGAGCCTCACCGATAGTTCGGCCTACGAGCCCGCCACCGTAGAGCAGGCCCTGCGCACCAGCCAGGCCCGCGAGCAGGCAGCCCGCCTAGCCGCTGAGCGCGAGCGTAACCTGCTCGACACCGTGCTGCGGCAAGCGCCGGTGGCCATTGGGCTGTTTCAGGGGCCCGAGCAGCGCGTGGTGGCGGCCAACGAGCAGCTGTGCGCCATGTGGCACTGCACGCTGGCTCAGGTGCTGGGCAAGCCGCTGCTGCACGCCGTGCCCGAACTGCGGGGCCAGGGCTTTGCCGAGCAAATAGCCGCCGTGGCGCGCACGGGCGTGCCGTTTGTGGGGCGCGAACAGGCGGCGCAGCTCGTGCAGCATGGCCGCCTGGAAACGGCTTATTTCAATTTTGTGTACCAGCCGCTCTACGACGGCCAGGGCGCGCTGCTAGGGGTGCTCGACATTGCCACCGATGTGACTGAGCAAGTGCGGGCCCGCCAGCAGGTCCAGAACCTATACCAGGAGCTGGCAACCACCAACGGGGAGCTGCTGGCTACCAACGAGGAGTTTTTGATTAGCAATGCCGCGCTGGCCCGCACCCAGGCGCAGCTGCAGCAGCTCAACCACGAGCTCGAAGACCGGGTGCTGGCGCGCACGCAGGCCCTGCAAGAGGCCCGCGCCTACGCCGACAACCAGCGCCGACGCCTCGACCGTTTTTTCGAGCAGGCCCCGGCGGCCATCTGCATGTTCGATGGGCCCGATTTTGTATTTGAGCTCGTGAACCCAGCCTACCAACGGCTGTTTCCGGGCCGGCAGCTGCTCGGCTTGCCGCTGCTGGCAGCCCTGCCCGAGCTGGCCGACCAGCCCGTGTGGCACACCCTGCACCAGGTGTATGCCACGGGCCAAACCTATGAGGAACAGAATGTTCGCATTCCGGTAGCGAAGGAGGAAGGCGGACCGCTCGAAGACTTTTATTTTCACTACATTCAGCAGGCCCGCTACGATGAGCAGGGCCGCATCGATGGGGTGCTGGTGTTTGCCTTCGATAGCACCACCCAGGTGCTGGCCCAGCAGCGCGCCGAAATGCTACAGGCGCAGATGCTCGCCGCCGCCCAGCGCCAGGTGCAGGAGCGCGAAACGTTTTACCGTGTTTTTGAGCACACGCCCGCTGTCATTGGCTTGCTGCGCGGGCCCGAGCACCGCATCACATATCATAATGCGGCCTACCAGCGACTGCTAAGCGGGCGCCGCATGCAGGGCCGCACCATAGCCGAGCTAATGCCCGAAGCCAGCGCGCAAGGCTACGTAGCCCTACTCGACCAGGTGTATGCCACGGGCGAAACGTACTTCGGCATCGAGGCCCCGCTCGAAGTGCTATCGGTTGGTCCCGAGCCAGACCGGATTTTCTACCTCAATTTCACTTACCAGGCTTATCGGGAGGACAACCGGATAGTCGGTATCTCGGTGTTTGCCACCGACGTGACCGAGCAGGTGCTAGCCCGCCAGCAGATAGCCGATGCCCAGGCCCAGCTGCAAGCCGTGCTGGAGCAAGCGCCCGTGGCCATTGCCATTGTGCGGGGCCCCGACTACCGCGTCGAAGTGGCCAACCCGCTGATTGCCCGCATTTGGGGGCGGCCCCAGCCGCAACTGCTCGGCCGGGCGCTGTTCGAGGCCTTGCCCGAGGCCCGCGAGCAAGGCTTTCCGGAAATCCTGGCCAGGGTGATGCAGGATGGCCAAGCCTTTCTGGCCCAAGAGGTGAGCGCGCTGCTGGAGCGCCACGGCCAGCTCCAGCCGGTGTACCTCAACTTTGTGTACCAGCCGCTGCGCGACGAGGCCGGGCGCATCGACAGCGTAGCCATTGTGGCCACCGAGGTGAGCGAGCAGGTGGCGGCCCGCCAGCACACGGCCCACACCAACCAGCAGCTGCGCGCCATCAATACCGAGCTCGATGAGGCCAACCAGCAACTGCTGCGCACCAATGCAGACCTCGACAACTTTATTTATACGGCCTCGCACGACCTCAAGGCGCCCATCACCAATATTGAGGGGCTGCTCGAGGCGCTGCTCGAGCAGCTGCCCCCGGCGGCGTGCGAGGCCGAGCAAGTGGCGCCGCTGCTCGCCATGATGCAAAATTCTGTTGAGCGCTTTCAAAAAACGATTGCTCAGCTCACCGATATTTCGCGGCTGCAGCAAGCGCATTTGCAGCCCACCGAAGTGGTTGACCTAGCCGACTTGGTCGAAGACATTCGCCTCGACCTGGCCCCCGAGCTAGCCCACGGCGCCACCCTCACCATCGAAGTATCGACCTGCCCCACAGTTGCTTTTTCGGCCAAAAACCTGCGCAGCATCATCTACAATCTGCTCAGCAACGGCTTTAAGTACCGCGCCCCCGACCGGGCGCCCGTGGTGCAGCTGCGCTGCCGCCGCACCCGGCACGCGGTAGTGCTGGAGGTGCAAGACAATGGCCTAGGCCTCGATGAGGGGCAGCAACGCCAGCTGTTTCGCATGTTTCAGCGCCTGCACAGCCACGTCGAGGGTTCGGGCGTGGGGCTGTACATGGTGAAGAAAATCGTCGAAAACGCGGGCGGCACCATCACGGTGCAGAGCCAGCCGGGCGTGGGCACCACGTTTAGCGTAGTGCTGCCTAGCCAAGACGAGACTAATGGCTAAGTAGCTCGCTAACTATATCTTAGGTGCCGGTCCTTGGGGCGGCCGGAAGGCAAAGGCCCATAGCAGTTGCACCACTACCGGCTGGCCATTTTGCCTACCCGGCACAAAAGGCGGCAGCGCAGCCAGCACGCGCAGAGCCTCTGCGTCGCAGCCGTAGCCCAGGCCCTTGACTACGTGCGGATTAATTATCTCGCCCTGCGTGGCTATCAGGAAGCTGACGTACACTAGCCCCTTGGTTCGGCGCAGGCGCGCGGCGGCCGGGTAACGCATGGTTTGCCGCACGAGCCGGCGCGCCGCGCTATCGCCGCCCACCAGGTGGGGCATATCGCGCACGTACGTAAAAATAGGCGACGGCTGCACCGCATCGGCCGAGGTTACCCGCGCTATTTCGGCCGCTAGTGCTGGCGACAAATCGGGTTGGTCGGCAGGTAGCACCAGCCCGAAGGGCGGCACCTGCTCGGCGGCCCGCCCCCCCAGGGTAATGCCTTCGAAGAAGCCGGCCCGGCTCAGGCACAGCACGCTAGCCAGGGCTAGCCCCGCCAGCCACACCGGGCCGGTGCGCCGCTGTTCGGACGGGGTGCTCACTACCACCACCAGTACCACGAGGGCGGCCAGGCCGGTAGCCAGCCCCACCAGCCCGGCCAGCAGGGTCGTCACGCCGGCCATAATGTGGTCTATCTCCGAGGCCCGGCCGGGTAGTGGCCACGTACACAAACCTAGCAGCAAGCTGGCTAGCCCCAGGCACTGACTTGCGCTGGCCGGGTTGGTAGCCCTAGCCACTATTCCCACAAGGGGTAATGCTCGAGCTGCACTTCCTGGCCGAAAAACAGGCGCGTACTTTCCTCAAACGAGCGCGTGAAATCGCTGACGTAGAAGTGGTGCGCGGGGCTGGTGCCCGCGGCCGGGCTAGCCAGCAGCTGGCGGGCGGCCAGGGCCTCGGCCACGGTGGCGGCCACCACATCGGAGGGGTCGAGCACGGCCACGCGGCCCTGGTAGTGGGCCTCCATCTGGGGCCGGATGAGCGGGAAGTGCGTGCAGGCCAGTAGCAGCGCCTCGATACCTTGCAGGGCCGGGTGGTCGAGGTAGGCCCGGATAATCTCCTCCGACACGCGGCCCTCAAAAAAGCCCTCCTCAATCATAGGCACGAGCAGCGGGGTGGCCAGCGCGTGCAGGTCTACGCCGAGGTCGAGCTGGTCGATTTTTTTGCGGTAGATATTGGAGCCCACCGTTTGCTTGGTACCGATGAGGCCCACCGGCCGGCCGGCATAGTGCCGGCCCACGTGCGCCACCACGGGGTCTATCATGCCCACTACCACAGCCTTAGAGCCCACGTACTCGCGCACCAGCTCGTAGGCGGCGGCCGAAGCCGAGTTGCAGGCAATGAGGATAAGCTTGCAGTGCTGGCGCAGCAGCACATCGCAGATTTTGATGGAATAGGCCTGAATGGCGGCCGTGCTTTTCTCGCCGTAGGGCAAGTGGGCGGTGTCGCCAAAATACACCAGCCGCTCGTGGGGCAGGCGCTGGGCCACGGCCCTAGCCACGGTGAGCCCCCCGATGCCGGAGTCAAAAATACCAATGGGCCGGGCGGCCGGGTCAGCAGGAGTCGTCATAGGTAGCGGCAAAGGTCGGGGCGGGGCGGCTATTGGGCGGGGCCCCTGCTCGGCGCCCAATCAACCTTACGCCGCGCAACGAAGTGAATGTGGCTACGCCGTGGGTTATGTAGGGTGCGGGGCTAGCCCCCGCCCGTCGTTGCTCGGTTGAGTCTTTCAGCAGTACGTACGCTGGGCGAGCAGCTAGCTAGCCTAGCGTTATATAAGCCGAGCAATGACGGGCGGGGGCTAGCCCCGACCCTACGAAGGCGCCAACCGCTCCAGCAGCACCACGGGAATGTTTTTGTAAAGCACGCGGCCAAACTCCTGGTAGCCGCATTTAGCCGCCAGGCGCAGGGAGGGCTCGTTATCTACATCGATGAGGCACACCGTGCGGGGCTGCGGCAGATGCTCGTCGCCCCAGGCCAGGGCCGCCTGCGCCGCCTCGGAGGCATAGCCGCGGCCGTGCGTGTGGGCGGCCAGCACCCAGCCCACCTCCGGCCAGCCCTTGAGCGAGGGTGTGATGGCGCGCTGCCAGCTGCCGAAGCCCACGGCCCCAATAAACGCTCCCGTCGCCTTCTCCTCAACGGCCCAAAAACCGTAGCCGCACAGCTGCCAGATGCCCATGTGCCGCAGCATCTTGGTCCAAGCTTCTTCCTCAGCCAGGGGCTTGCCGGTCAGGTACTGGTGAAATTGCGGCTCCTGCCACATTACCATAAAAGCTTCGAGGTCAGCTGGATAGTGACCGCGCAGCAAGAGCCGATTAGTTTCGAGAACGGGAATGGGTATCATAAAATGGGCTGCAAGGTGCGCCACACCGTGCGCGCCACCAATTTATGACCGGCGGGCGTGGGGTGAATGCCATCGCGCTGGTTGAGCTTGGCGATGCCGCCCACGTTTTCGAGCAAAAACGGGATGAGCGTCAGCTTGTTTTTGGTGGCTAGCTCGCCGTAGAGCTGCTTGAAATCAGCACTGTAGGCGGGGCCTATGTTGGGCGGAATCTGCATGCCGGCGAGCACGATTTTGGCCTGCGGGGCCAGCTGGCGCACGGTGTCGATGATGGCTTGCAGGTTTTTGCGGGTGTCGGTGAGGGGCAGGCCGCGCAGGCCGTCGTTGCCGCCCAGCTCCAGCACAAACACGCCCACCGGCTGGCGGCTCAGCACCCACTTGATGCGCGAGCGGCCGCCGGCGCTGGTTTCGCCGCTGAGGCCGGCGTTGACGACGGCGTAGGGCAGGTGCAACGAATCGACGCGCTGCCCGATGAGGGCGGGGTAGGCTTCATCGGGCTCCACGCCCAGGCCGGCCGTGATGCTGTCGCCAAAAAACAGGATGGCCGCCTGGCGCTGGGGCGCGGGCGCTTCGGCAGCGGCGGGGCTAGCCGGGGCCGTGGTGGTGGCGGGGGTATCGGACTGGCAGCCAGCAGCCCCCAGGGCCAGCAGGCAAACGAGCCGGGTGAGATGTTTCATAAGAAGAAAACCAACTAGCGGGCAAAAGTATAGGCCGGCCGCGTGCGTCCTACGTAGCCTACAACCGATGGGGAGACGTTTTTCTTCCCTGAACGTTTTACTTAGGCTAGCCACTTCTACTAAGAGCGTCATGCTGAACGGCATGACCTCCTTACCCGGCCACTCCTCAACCACGCCTTTCCGAATACTTTATAAATAGCTTAATGACCAGCCTGCAAGTCGAGAATCTCACCAAAACCTATTCCAGCGCCGGCCGCGAGCTCACGGTGCTGCACGAGGTCAGCTTTAGCCTCCAGCCGGCCGACACGTTTGCCATTGTGGGTCCCAGCGGCAGCGGCAAAACCACGCTGCTGGGCTTGTGCGCGGGCCTGGATAGGGCCAGCAGCGGCAGCGTGTGGCTGCAAGGCATCCAGCTTGATAAGCTGAGCGAAGACCAGCGGGCGGCGGTGCGCAACCAGCACGTGGGCTTCATTTTTCAGAATTTTCAGCTGCTGCCCACCCTCACGGCCCTCGAAAACGTGCAGGTGCCGCTGGAGCTGCGCGGCGAGCGCAACGTGGTCAAACAGGCCCAGACGCTGCTCGAGCGCGTGGGGCTAGGGGCGCGCGGCCACCACTACCCGGCTCAGCTCTCGGGCGGCGAGCAGCAGCGCGTGAGCCTGGCCCGCGCCTTCGCCAACCGGCCCCAGATTCTCTTTGCCGACGAGCCCACCGGCAACCTCGACCCCGACACCAGCGACACGGTGGTGGACTTGCTTTTCGACCTCAACCGCGAAGCTGGCACCACCCTCGTGCTCGTAACCCACGACCTGGAGCTGGCCGCCAAAACCCAGCGCACCCTGCGCATGCGCGGCGGCAAAGTGGTGGAGGAAACCGTGGCCCGGGCTCTGTAGCTAGCACGATGGGCCGCTTGCTGGCGCGAGTTTAGGCGCAGCCATAACTCATACCCATTATGAGTGGAGACTGTGCCTAAACTCGCGCCAGCGGCATCCTGCGGCAGGATAGATAAGATACACGACAATTGCCGCTAAGGCGGCAGCGGAGGCACAGCCTCCGCAGTAAGGCCAGGCACGAGTTACGGCTACGCCTAAACTCGCGCCAGTTTCCAAATATTATGAATTTCAGTTGGTTGATTACAATGGCGTGGCGCGACTCGCGCCGCAGCCGCTCGCGGCTGGCGCTGTTTATGTCGAGCATTGTGCTGGGCATTGCGGCGCTGGTAGGCATCAATTCGTTTGGTGATAACCTGGCGCGCAGCATCAATGCGCAGGCGCGCGAGCTGGTGGGCGCCGACTTGGTGCTCTCATCGAGCCAGCCGTTTGACTCGACGCTGCGGCCGGCGTTGCAGCGGCTGGGGCGCACGCGCACCGAGGAGGTGTCGTTTGCTTCGCTGGTGTCGTTTCCGCGCACGCAGGGCGTGCGGCTGGCGCAAGTGCGGGCGCTGGGCGCGGGCTTCCCGTACTATGGCAACTGGGAGACCCAGCCGGCGCAGGCCGGCGCGCAGTTTCGGGCCGGGCAGGCCAGCGGCGCGCTCGTCGATGACGTGCTGCTCGACCAGTTCAACGCCCGCGTGGGCGACTCGGTGAAGGTGGGCGCCCTCACGGTGCCCATTGTGGGGCGCGTGCTGAAAACACCGGGCCAGAGTGGGTTCAGCGCCGCTGTGGCGCCCAAGGTATTTCTGCCCATCACGCTGCTGAATAAAACCGGCCTCGTGCAGCGCGGCAGCCGGGTGCAGTACCGCACCTACTACCAGTTTGCGCCCACCGCCGACGTGGCCGCCGCCATCAAGCCGCTGCAAACGCGCTTCGACCAGACGGGCATCGACACCGATACCGTGGCCAGCCGGCAGCAAGCCACCGGCCGCGCCTTCCGCGACCTCACGCGCTTTCTGAGCCTCGTGGCCTTTGTGGCGCTGCTGCTGGGCAGCGTGGGCGTGGCCAGCGCCGTGAGCCTTTATGTGAAAGAAAAGCTGGCCAGCGTGGCCGTGCTGCGCTGCCTGGGGGCGAGCGGGCGGCAAGCGCTGCTAATTTACCTGATTCAGACTTCGGGGCTGGGGCTGCTGGGCGCGGCCATTGGGGCGGGGCTGGGCGCGGTGGTGCAGCTGTTGCTGCCGCGGGTGCTGGGTGGTTTTCTGCCCGTCGATGTGGCCGTGTCGGTGTCGCTGGCTTCGGTGGGCCTGGGGCTGCTGACGGGGCTAGCCATGGCCGTGCTGTTTGCGCTGCTGCCGCTGCTGAGCATCCGGCGGGTGTCGCCGCTGCGGGTGCTGCGCGCCTCGCTGGAGGAGGACACGGCCACGCCCGACCCGCTGCGCGGGCTGGTGCTGGCGGCAATCGGGGCATTTGTGCTGGGCTTTTCGTACTACCAAACCCGCGACTGGAAGCTGGCGCTGGGCTTCGCGGCCGGGCTACTGGTGGCGCTGGGCGCGCTGGCGGGCCTGGGCCTGGGGCTGCGCTGGGCGCTGCGGCGCTTTTTCCCCACCGGCTGGAGCTACGTGGCCCGGCAGGGGCTAGCCAACTTATTCCGGCCCCAAAACCAGACCGTGACGCTTATTTTGTCGCTGGGGCTGGGCACGTTCCTGCTGGCTACGCTCTACCTCACGCAGTCGGTACTGCTGGGCCGGGTGCAGCTTTCGGGCGCTGGCAATCAGCCCAATCTGGTGCTGTTTGATATTCAGACCGAGCAGGAAAAAGGCGTCGAGCAGCTGCTCACGACTCAAAAGCTGCCCATTTTGCAGCGCGTGCCCATCGTGACCATGCGCCTAGCCTCCATCAATGGCCAGTCGGTATCGGCGCTCAAAAAGGATACGGCCAACGGCATTCCGCCCTGGGCGCTCACCCGCGAATACCGCGTGACCTACCGCGATACGCTCAGCAAAACCGAGAAGCTGGTGGCCGGCACCGCGCCGCAGCGGGCCGCGCCCGGCGGCCTGCCCCGCGTGTCGGTCGATGCCGGCTACTTCGAGCGCGTGAAGCTCAAGCTCGGCGATACGCTGAATTTCAACGTGCAGGGTGCACCCATCAGCACGGTAGTGGGCGGCACCCGCGAGGTCGATTGGGGCCGGGTGCAAACCAACTTCCTGGTCGTCTTCCCCACCGGCGTGCTCGAAGGTGCGCCGCAGTTCCACGTCATTCTCACGCGCACGCCCAGCAATGCCGCGCTGGCCGCCGCGCAGCGCGCGCTGGTGCGCGACTTCCCCAACGTGTCGGCCATCGACCTGGGCCTGATTCTGCAAACGGTAGACGAGATTCTGACCAAAATCTCGTTCGTTATCCGCTTCATGGCGGGCTTCAGCATCCTCACCGGCTTGCTGGTGCTGGCTAGCTCAGTGCTCATCAGCCGCTACCAGCGCACCCGCGAAAGCGTGCTGCTGCGCACCCTGGGGGCCAGCCGCAGCCAGATTCTACGCATCACGCTGCTCGAATACGCCTTGCTAGGGTCGCTGGCCGCCTTTGCGGGCGTGCTGCTGGCTAGCCTGGCGGCCTGGGCGCTGGCCGTGTGGGTGTTCGAAACGCCCTTTGCGCTGAGTGCCTTGTGGCCGCTGCCGGTGCTAGTGGCGCTGGTGGCCTTCCTCACGGCCCTCATCGGCGGGCTCAATAGCCGCTCGGTGCTGAGCCAGCCACCGCTGGCCGTGCTAAGGGCCGAGGGGTAGTGTTCAGTCAATTATCAGTCATCAAGTATCAATTATCAACCGCGCTTTCTCACCGGACGCTTGGTTGATGATTGATACTTGATGACTGATAATTGACAACGGCCTAATTTTGCCCCATGCCTGCCCCTACCCCGCTCACCCAGCTCTTCGCCGATTTCAATAAATTACGCGTGCTCATCGTGGGCGATGTCATGGTCGATGCCTACGTGTGGGGCCGCGCCAGCCGGCTTTCGCCCGAGGCGCCGGTGCCCGTGGTGAACGTCGACCGCACCGAAAACCGCCTCGGCGGGGCCGCCAACGTGGCCCTCAACGTGCAGGCGCTCGGGGCCACGCCGCTGCTGTGCGCAGTGGTGGGCGACGATGCCGGCGGCGACCAGCTGCTGCAATTGCTGCACGCGCACCAGCTGCCCGATACCGGCATTATCCGCAGCGCGCACCGGCCCACCACCTTCAAGCAGCGCATCCTGGCCCACGGCCAGCAGCTCGTGCGCATCGACTCGGAGGTCGAAACCGACCTCAACGCGGAGGAGGCTAGCCAGCTGCTCGCCGCCTATGCCGACTTGCTGCCCCGCGCCGACGTAGTTATTTTTGAGGATTACGACAAGGGCGTGCTGTCTGAAAGTGTTATCGCCCAGTGCATTGCCCAGGCCCGCGAGCGCGGCGTGCCAACGGTAGTGGACCCTAAGAAAAAGAATTTCCTGGCCTACCGCCACTGCACGCTGTTCAAGCCCAATCTGAAAGAACTGCGCGAGGGCCTGAAGCTGGAATTTGGTGCGCCCGCCGCCGACCGCTCCGGCTTCGAGGCCGCCGTGGCGCGCCTGCGCGAGGTGCTTACGCCCGAAATCGTGCTGGTCACGCTTTCCGAGCACGGCGTTTTTGCCCAGCAGGGCGAGGAAAAAACGTACTTGCCGGCCCACCTGCGCACCATTTCCGACGTGTCGGGCGCGGGCGATACCGTTATCAGCATTGCCGCGCTGTGCGTGGCGCTGGGCCAGCCCGCCGCCTTCACGGCGGCCCTAGCCAACCTCGGCGGCGGGCTGGTGTGCGAGCAAGTAGGTGTGGTGCCGATTGAGAAGCCCCTGCTGCTAGCCGAAGCCGAGGCGGCCGGGCTGTAGCGCAATGGTACCCTGGGCTATGCTATAGCCAGTAGGGCAGGTTTGCCGGCGAGAAATAATCCGCTAGCGAGTCAAAATCCCCGGCTGCGCAGCATGCTTCGATGTAGGCTAGCGCCGCCATTGCCTCTGGGTCCGCCTGCTTTTTTAAATAGCTAATCGTTGCTTCCGGACCAGCAAATACTACCAACTGAATATCGAACCCGCAGTGGGTATCAAAGTCAATTTCTTTGGTTTGCCACAGCAGCAGCACATCGCTAACGTCTTTATTCAACGCTACTAAGTAGGCCGCGAATTTCAGCTCGTCGGTTGTCATTCCGTCGCCTACCCGGGTGCTGGCCGCTTTGTAGGCGGCGGTGAAGCCAGCTAGCAACGCCCGCGCAAAACCACTGTCCGGCTTGGCAATGTACTGCTGATATATTCGGTGTTTCTCCTCCCCATACACATCTACCAGAGTCTGGATGGTGGCGGAAGAAATATGCCCGGTTTCCCGGTATTCGTCAAAGGCAGTGCGTGTCATAGGGACGTTACTCGGGCAATAAATTCTTTATCACCCGAGCCGGGTTGCCCACGGCCAGCGAGTAAGCCGGAACGTCCTTCGTAACCACCGAGCCGGCGCCAATAACGCAGCCCGCGCCAATCGTGACGCCGGGACACACGATGACCCCGCCGCCCAGCCAGCAATCATCCCCAATGCTGATGGGCCGGGCCAGCTCTAGGGTGCGACGCACCCCGGCATCGAGCGGGTGGGTAGCCGCGTAGAGCTGCACGCCGGGCCCGAAGAGCACGTTGGAGCCAATAGTTACCCTGGCCGCGTCGAGCACCACGCAGTTCACGTTGAAATACACGTTGTTGCCGCAATAGATATTATGGCCGTAGTCGCAGTGGAAAGGCGGCTCGATGTGCAGGTTTGCGCCGGCGTGGGGCAGCAGCTCGGCCAGTACCGCGCGGGCCGCGTCGGTGAGCAGGTACTCGGTCACGTTGAGGCGGTGCAGCAGGCGCTTGGCGCGGGTGCGGGCGGCCAGCAGCACGGGGTCGAAGGCGGCGTAGAGCGCGCCGGCCAGCATCTTTTCTTCTTCGCTAGGCACAGAAAATCAGCTTATTGCTTCAGTGTGTGCAGCAGCCACAGCAGTGCCAGCAGCACCAGCGGCGTGGTGATGATAGCGGCCATCGCGGTGGCTATCACCACGATGGCCTCGGCCCTGAATACGCGCCGAAACAGCCGCCGCCAGCCAAAAAACAGCAGCCCCGACACCACCAGCGACGCCACGTAAAACCAAATTCCGAACTCCGGCTTGACAACCTCCATGGCGTGGCTAGGCTTTCTTCAAAAACTCGGTTTTGAGCACCATTGTGCTGCCGCCGGCCCGGCCCTCCACCTCGGCGGGCGAGTTGGTGAGGCGGATATTCTTAACCAGCGTGCCGCGCTTGAGCGTTAGCGACGAGCCTTTTACCTTGAGGTCCTTGATGAGCGTGACGGCGTCGCCTTCGGCGAGTACGGTGCCATTGCTGTCTTTAGTGGGGGCGTCCATAAATAATTTTTTACTAATCGGTCGGGTCTTTGAAAAGATTTCCACTAACATATAAGTCAAAGTCAATTTCCAGGTTTAGTGCCGCTAAACGCTGTATATCACTTTTATCGAGATGAAACCCACCTAGCATATTAGTACCATTATGAAATATTGTATAAACGGCAATACTTCCGCTTGCCTCATTGGCTAAACGCCTGATACCTCTAATATCCCGTTCGAGGAAAGCGAGTAAACTTTTTAACTTACTTGAAAAGGTATCTGGCTCAAGATTAGGTCGGAATTTAACCGAACTACCACCTGCTATTAGGTTACGAATTAGCTTATCACCCTTATCATAACTCTCAGTTGGCTCTAAAGCAGTTAGGTTCGACAGCTCTTGCAGCGTTAACGCTTCAGAATACGCAGAAAAATAGACCTGGCAAAAATCCTCTGTACCCGCAAATCTCACCCGTACCCTTGGCTCTATATCGAGGTACACAGCAAAATAAAAGTGCTCACCTTTTACTGAGAAATAAACAGTGGCTACTTTTTCTACAGTATCGGTTTTTACTCCTGCAACTACTGGCTTAGCGTCTTTGTAGTCCACTTCGTGGACTTCTAAAAACTGCTCTATTACGCCGAAAGTGGGGCTTTCTATCTCTTCTACAGCAACAGCAATTAACTCAGTTTCTTTCATAAGTACACCCCTACCCCCGCCACGCCTTCACCGTTTCCACGAATACCTTCACGTTGTCGGGGTTGGTGTCGGGGTACACGCCGTGGCCGAGGTTGGCGATGTGGGGGCCGCCGGCAAACTCGGCCAGCATGGCTTCGGTGGCGGCTTTTACCTGGGCAGGCGTGCCATAGAGCGCGCAGGGGTCGAGGTTGCCTTGCAGGGTTTTGCCGGGGGCATGCTGGCGCACTTGGCGCGGCGACTGGTTCCAGTCGAGCCCGATGGTGCGGCAGGGCGAGTGGGCAAAGTCTTCCACGGCCCACCACGCGCCCTTGGCAAACACCGTGACGGGCACCAGCGGCGCCAGCGCCGCGCTGATGCGGTTGATGTAGGCGGTCGAAAACTCGGCGTAGTGCGCGGGCGGCAGAATGCCGGCCCACGAGTCGAATACCTGCACGATGTCGGCCCCGGCCGCCACCTGCGCTTGCAGGTAGGCAATGGTCGTGACCGTAATTTTTTCGAGTAGCTGATGGGCTAGCGCAGGCTCTTGGTACAGCAGCCGGCGGGCCTTGCTGAAAGTTTTGGAGCCGTGGCCCTCTACCATATAAGCCAGGATGGTCCAGGGCGCCCCCGCAAAGCCGATGAGCGGCACCCGGCCAGCCAGCTCACGCTTGGTGATGCGCAGGGCTTCGAGCACGTAGCCGAGGTGCTCTTCGGGGTCGGCCACGCGCAGTTTAGCCACGTCGGCGGCATTCTTCACCACTTCGGGAAAAAGCGGACCCTTGGCCTCAATCATCTCGTAGGTGAGGCCCATCGCCTCGGGCACCACCAAGATGTCGGAAAAAATAATGGCCGCGTCCACATCGAGCGCATCAACAGGCTGAATCGTGACCTCGGCGGCCAGGGCCGGCGTTTCTACCAGTTCCTTAAAGCCGGAAAGCCGGCCACGCAGCGCACGATATTGTGGCAAAATGCGACCAGCCTGGCGCATCAGCCAGACGGGGGTGCGTTCGGTAGTTTCGCCCTGGGCGGCGCGGAGGAGGAGGTCGTTTTTGAGCATGGAGCGGAAAGCAAAGCCAGGGGCGAAACCCTGGCAGGAACGGGCCACAAAGGTAGCAGCTACATGCCCCTAGCCTATTGGTGCGCTACGTATGCTCCGACGAGCGGCTATCTCAGGTGATGACTGGGCTAGGCCAGTAGCCTTACTGCGAGATAATAACGTGCGAAAAATCAGTACCTAGCCACTTGCGCTTGGCAACAGGTCGAAGGGCGGGGCGGCTCGAGGTGATGAGGCTTTTGGGCACCATCCCGAAATTCTGCACAAAAATCAGGTCGATTTCGGCGAGCTCCGCATGGGCTAGCGGCGAGGCGCTGGCCGAAGCCGGAGGAGACGAGCACAAGAGTTTTTGCTCCATAACAGCGTTCTACGTAGGTTACTAGCTGTTGGGTTGCCTACTGCCCGTGGCGGCTGGACCATAGCTACTGTGCGAGTACGGCAAGGCAGCTAGCCAACTATTTTTCAATATTGGCTCCGTATAAAAGTAAATTAAAATTTTCCTAAAAGTCACTTTATAGTGAACATGTTAGTCAGGCCCGTAATAAGTAAACTACTGGTAACCAGTAAGCGACATAAATATATGGTCAGTAAATTACTTTGCATTAGACTTTATCAGCAAATTTTATAAAAAAACTGCCTTTTTAAAGAATTTTCAATGTCACAAAATAGGCTTCACTGTCCTTTTTTGCGCACTAAAATCACCCTTCCTTTGTGCACCCTCCCACTGCGCTGGGACACCAACCTTTCCAACATTTTCCTTTTCCAAACCAGAGACCCAAAGGGCCTCGTCAGGCTGCTGACGAGGCCCTTTGGGTCTCTGGTTATTAGATAGCCATCAGATGGCACCCGCCTTGCAGTCAACTACCTGCCTCGAGCTTACGGCAGGGCTTCACGATTGGTAGAGCAGTTGCCCTTTGCTGTTCACCCACATAGTAGGCCCGGCGGCAGGCCGCTTGCGCTTGCCGAAAATCAACAGATATAGGATGCCTAGCAAGGGCCCAAACAGAATGGCGCTGAGCAGACGCAGGTGCCAATAATGAGTGGGGCTCAGGGCACCGTGTTGGGCAAGAATTTTCAGGAGGTATTCCATGCTTGAATTTACGCACGCCCAGCGGCTTTGGCAAGCGGCTAGGGCACGCCTACTGGCCTTTGAGGAAGATGAGGGTGCTTATACTGCCGTGGTCGCCACTAAAGGTGCTTTTGAGCACGTAGCCTTGGGCATACAGCTTGGCCAGCACTTGCTGCACCCGCTTGCATAATGGCATTGGGGCCACCGCCACCTTCAAACTCCAGCACTTCGCTTTTTCCTTCGCCACGGACAATAACCAGTTGGGTATTGTTTTGATACTCGGCCACTTTTACCACCACGATATCGGGCCCGCTCGTCTGAGCTTGCGCTGGCGCGTAGGCCAACGCTAGTAGGCCGGCCCATAAAAACAACCGTTTTCTCATGGCTGCGAAGATACCGTTGCCAGCGGGCAGCAAGGCGCAAAATGGTCTTCCTTCACTAGCCCTGCTGATAGGTGGCTAGTACCACTAGGCCAGCACTACCAACCCAAAGAATAAGAGCAGCCGCCCGCAGCCGCGCCTTGCTTCTGCCCGTTGGGTTGCTGCGGCTGCTGTCAGGGGCACCCGGCGGGCCAGCCGGCGCTGCTGCTCCTGACAGCAGCCGCAGCAATTCCCGCGCCTGTCCTTCGGGACTTCTGAAGGGATTTGCCAGCCAGCGAGCCCACCCAATGCACCCCGCTAGCAGCAACACTCCCAGCATGAGGACATCGCCTGCGCTAAGCCCGCTGTAATGCGCAGCCAATAGCAGCAGCTGGGGCACAGCAAAAGCCCTGCCCGTGCCCGCAGTAGCGGGCCTGGCGGAAAATAGCGCACAGGCACAGAGCCCGCTTGCTGCGCTCGAGCCTATTTGACTGATTTCAAGCTTATTGAGCCAGTATTTAGCAAGCACAAAACCTGGTTGCGCACGGCCAAGGCTCGCACCCGTGACCTAATGGAGGACACTATGTATAAGGCGGCGAATGCCAAAAACTGGCTTGCCCACGTGTAGCTACCATATACCCTAATTTGGGTACTGCGCTAGTTCGAAGCTACTGCTTGTCTAGCCTAGCCGCCCCTATCTTGCCGTTATGCTTACTCCTCTCGAATACGACCAGCTCGATGGCCTAGGCATGGCCGACCTTGTGCGCCGCGGCCAGCTCACGGCCACCGAGCTGTGCCAGGCCGCCATCGCCCGTGCCGAGGCCGTGAACCCGCGCATCAACGCTGTCATTCTTAATCTATTCGAGCAGGCTCAACACCGGGCGACCATCGGGCTAACGGGCGGCTCCTTCGGTGGCGTGCCGTTTTTGCTGAAGGATTTTGGCGCGCAGTACGCGGGCGTGCCCCACACCGGCGGCAGCCGCGCCCTGCGCCACTTTGTGCCCACCGAAGACGCCGAACTGGTGCGCCGCTGGCAGGCGGCGGGCGTCAACATCCTGGGCAAAACCAACACCCCCGAGTTTGCCCTGATGGGCGTGACCGAACCCGCGCTCTACGGTCCTGCGCGCAATCCGTGGGCGCTCGGCCGCACGCCGGGCGGTAGCAGTGGCGGCGCGGCGGCGGCCGTGGCGGCGGGCATTGTGCCCGTGGCGGGGGCCGGTGATGGCGGCGGTTCCATCCGCATTCCGGCGGCGTGCTGCGGGCTGTTTGGCCTGAAGCCTAGCCGGGGCCGCGTGCCCACCGGCCCCGAGCAGGGCGAAAAGTGGCAGGGCGCCGCCGTGGAGCACGTGCTCACGCGCTCGGTGCGCGACAGCGCGGCCATGCTCGACGCCATGCAAGGCGCCGACGTGGGCGCGCCGTATTTTTTGCCGCCGCCCGCCAGGCCTTATCTGGACGAAGTAGGCCGGGCGCCCGGCCGGCTGCGCATCGCCTTCACCCTCGACCACCCGTTGGGTCGCCCACTGCACTTCGAGTGCGCCACTGCCGTGCGCGACGCGGCCAACCTGCTCGAAAGCCTGGGCCACGACGTGGCCGAAGTGCCGCTGCCCTTCGACGGCCGGGCGGTATCCACGGCGTTTCTGATGCTCTACTTTGGTGAAACCGGGGCCAGCATTGCAGGGCTAGCCAAGGTGCTGGGCCGCCCCGCCCGGCCCGCCGATGTGGAGGCCACCACCTGGCTGCTGGGCCTGCTGGGCCGCACCTACTCGGCCGCCAACTTTGTCGCCGCTCGCCACACCTGGAACGACCACGCCCGCCGCATGGGCCAGTTTCACCAGCACTACGACCTACTACTGACCCCTACCCTGGCCACGCCGCCCGTGCGCATCGGCGAACTCCAGCCCAAGCTGTTTGAGCAAAAGCTGCTCCGCGTGGTAAACACGTTCGGCCTGGGTGGCCTCATCCGGCGCTCGGGCATTGTGGAAAAGCTAGCCGAGCAAAGCCTCGAAAAAACGCCCTATACCCAGGTGGCCAACCTCACCGGCCAGCCCGCCATGTCGGTGCCCCTGCACTGGACGGCCGACGGCCTACCCTGCGGCGTGCAGTTCATCGCCCGGCTCGGGGCCGAGGACGTGCTGTTTCAGCTGGCCGGGCAGCTAGAGCAAGCTCGGCCGTGGTTTGGCCGGCGGCCGGACCTTTCGGCAAGTTAACAGCAATAACCACCTTTTTAACTCTTCACTTTTACCTCTTAACTAAAATTGCTACTGAATAGCGGGCGCAGGAGGCTCCACAATCCTGCATCTTTGCGCGGCTGGGTCTGTCCTTGCCTCACTTGCATTCAGTCTGATGGTTTCTTCATTTTCTCACGGGCCGGCCTCGACGCGCGTCCTCGGCCGGCTAGGCCTCGGGCTGCTGCTGGGGCTAGCTCTGCCGCTGGCCGGCGCCGCCCAAACTACCCCGCCCAGCCCCACCAGCGCCGCCGATGCGGCGGGGCCGCTGCTCACGCCCGCTCAGTTTCTGGGCTACAAGCTGGGCAGTCAATTTACGCCGCAGGCCGACGTGCTACGCTACGCCGCCCACGTGGTGGCCCACGCGCCCGGCCGCATGCGCAGCACGCGCTACGGTCAGACCTACGAGCGGCGCCTGCTGGAGGTAATCGAAATCGGCAGCGCCGAAAACTTCGGTCGGCTGGCTGACATTCAGCTCAATGACCGCCGGCTGGCTGGCCTCGAAAGTGGCGCGGCCAGCCGCCAGCTGCCCGCCGTGTGCTGGCTCAGTTACAACGTGCACGGCAACGAAGCGGTGTCTTCGGAAGCCGTGATGCAGGTGCTCTATGACCTAGCCAACCCGCAGGATGCGCAGGTGCAGGGCTGGCTCCGAAACACGGTCGTGGTGGTGGACCCCTGCGTGAACCCCGATGGCCACGACCGCTACGTAAACTGGTACAACCGCGTGCGCAACCAAGGTGTGAACGCCAGCCCCGACTCGTGGGAGCACCACGAGCCCTGGCCCGGTGGGCGCTACAATCACTACTACTTCGACCTGAACCGCGACTGGGCCTGGCAAACCCAGCAGGAGAGCCGCCAGCGCATTGTGCTGTATAACAAGTGGCTGCCGCAGGTGCACGCCGACTTCCACGAGATGGGGCCGAACAACTCGTACTACTTTTCGCCGGCCGCCAAGCCTTATCACCAGGACATCACGCCCTGGCAGCGCCAGTTTCAGAACGTAATCGGCGACTACAACCGCAAGGTGTTCGACCAGAACAACTGGCTCTATTTCACCCGCGAGGTCTACGACCTGTACGCGCCGACCTACGGCGACACCTGGCCCAGCTTCAACGGCGCCATCGGCATGACCTATGAGCAGGGCGGCGGCGGCCCGGCCGGCGTGGCCTACGCCCGCCCCGACGGCGACACCCTGACCCTAGCCCAGCGCATTGCGCACCACCACGCCGCCAGCCGCGCCACCATTCAGGCCACCGCCGAGCGCCACGACGACCTGCTGCGCGAGTTTCAGTCGTACTTCACTACCGCCAAAACCAAGCCCGGCGGCACCTACAAAACCTACGTGCTGGCCTCCGGCAACGACCCCGGCCAACTGCGGATGCTGACGCAGTACCTCGACCGCCAGCAAATCAGCTACGGCTTCGCGCCCAAGCAGCTCAAAACCAGCGGCTACAGCTATGCCAGCGGCCAGACCGAGGCCGTGACCGTGCAGCCCCACGATGTGGTGGTGAGCATGTACCAGCCCAAATCGACGCTCGTCAAAGTGCTGTTTGAGCCGCGCCCGCAGCTCGAAGACTCGCTCACCTACGACATCACCTCGTGGGCGCTGCCCTACTCGTTTGGGGTGAAGGCCTACGCCCTCACCCAACGCCTCGATGCCAGCGGCCCTACCCCTAGCCAGCCCGTGGTGAAGGGCAGCGCCGCCGCGCCCACCTCAACACCCTACGCCTACCTCGCCCGCTGGAACAACCTGCAAGACGTGCGCTTCCTGAGCCAATTGCTGCAACAGAAGGTAAAAGTGCGCTTTGCCGAACAGGCCTTCGAGGCCGAAGGCCAGAAATACGCGCCCGGCACGCTCATCATTACGCGCACCGGCAACGAGGCGCTCGGGCCAAAATTTGACCAGCTCGTGCGGGCGCAGGCCGACTCGGCGGGCTCGGTGCTGCACACCGTGAAGTCGGGCTTCTCGACCAGCGGGCACGACCTGGGCTCGGGCTCGGTGCACTTCGTGAAGCAGCCCACGGTGGCCGTGGTGGCTGGCCCCGGCATCGACGCCACGGCGTTTGGCGAGGTGTGGCACTTCTTCGAGCAGCAGCTCGGCTACCCGATTACGGTGCTGGGCACCGACTACCTTAGCCGGGTGAATATGAGCAAAATCGACGTGCTCATTCTGCCCGATGGCAACTACCAGGATATTTACCCCGCCCCGGCCCTCGAAAACCTCAAGAGCTGGGTGCGCGGCGGCGGCAAGCTCATCGCGCTGGAAGGCGCCATGAAATTCCTGGCCAATAAAAAAGACTTCCTCCTAAAAGCCAAAGGCGCCGACTCGGTGGCCGTGCGCAAGGCTGAAGCTACCAACCCCTACCTGCCGCTACGCCGCTACGGCACCGCCGACCGCGAAAACACCGAGGACCAGGCCCTGGGCACCATCTACCGCGTGCAGCTCGATAACACGCACCCGCTGGCCTTCGGCTACGGCGATACGTACCCGGCACTCATTCGCACGCCGCTCAGCTACAGATTTTTAGGCAAGGGCGGCTGGAACGTGGGCGTTATCAAGAAGAACGCTTACTACGCGGGATTCGCCGGCCGCAAGGCTAAGAAAGACCTGGTGGACACCTTCGTACTGGGTGAGCAGGACCTTGGGCGCGGTCAGGTTATCTACTTGGGCGACAATCCGTTATTCCGCGCCTTTTGGCAAAGCGGCAAGCTGTTGTTCGGCAACGCCGTGTTTTTGGTGGGGCAATAGCTAGCCCCCTTCAAGACCGAAAAGCCCCGCCTGGAATCCAGACGGGGCTTTTTAGGGTGTTTACCGAAGGGTAGCTTGGGCAGCTACCGGGCGCCTTACTGCACCTTCTGCACCAACTGGCGGCGCAGGGTTTGGCCGGCGGCCTCGATGGTCAGCACGTAGCTGCCAGCGGGCACAGTACGCAAGTCAACTATTTGGGTGTTGGCGCCTTGCTGCACCTCAAAATTTCCCTGGCCCACTGCCTGGCCGGTGATGGTAGTCAAGCGCCACTGCCCGGTGCTAGCAGCGGCGGCCTCCCACTGCAAGGTAGTCTGGTTGGCAGTCGGGTTAGGGTATACGCTGAACGCAGCTGCTGCGCTGGGGCTGCCGGCTAGGCGCACAGCCACGACGGGGCTATAGGCAACGCGGCCATTTTGGTCTAGCTGCTTGAGGCGGTAGTAGCCTACGGGCCGCAGGGGCGTTGCATCGGTGTAGCTGTACGTTTTAGCAGTTTGGCTATTGATGCTGCCCGGCACTTTGCCCAGCGTAGTAAAATCAACCCCATTGGTAGCGCGCTGCACTTCGAAGCCAGCGTTGTTTTGCTCAGTGGCCGTAGCCCAGGCTACGGCAACGCTGCTACCCTGCGGCACCGCCGTGAAACTGGTGAGCGAAACTGGCAAGGGCGATGGGCCAGAGTACAAGGCAAACTCATAGATGGAAAAGCTGCCAAAACCCTTTTTAGCCAGCACGCGGAAGTACTGCCCGGAGGCCGTCACGGCTACTTCATTGTAGAACGCCTGATTGTTGGTGTAAGTAGCAAAAGTAGTCCAGTTGTTGGAAGCACCGTCGCTGGAAACCTGAAGCTCAAAATCAGTAGCATACGCATCTTCCCAGCTCACATAGGCGCGCGAAATACTAGTGGTTCTACCCAAGTCTATTTGCAAAATCTGGTACTCGCTATAGGGCGTAGACCAGCGGGTATCGGGGTTGCCATCGAAGGCTTTGTCGGGGGTCAGCGTGGCGTTCTCGGTACCGGAAGCACTAGACGACTGGCTGAGAGCCAGATTCTTTGTGGGGTCGTTGGAGAAGCTAAATACCTCAAACTCCCGAATGGAATATCCGTACCGGATAGCCTGGCCATTACTGTCGTATCCAAACAACCGACGCTGGGTAGCAACCATGCGGATGTACTGGCCCTTCGCACCTAGCTGCGAGAATTCATTGATGAAAGTGTCTCTGTTGCGGGCAGCTGGTACGTTGCCGGTTACCTTTTTAACGGTAGTGTAGGTAGCAAACTGGCCATCATTGCTTACCTGCAGTTCAAAGTCCACACCGTAGGACGATTCCCATTCAATGCGAACGCGGTCAATGGGTTGCACCGAGCCCAAGTTGATAACCAAGGACTGCGGGTCGGCGAATTGGCTCGACCAGCGGGTGGCATGGTTTCCATCATTCACGTTGCTCGCTACTAGGCCCGCATTGTTGTTTTCTACTGAGGAAGCCGACGCGGTTGATGTAGCCCCGCTATTGCCCGATTTACTCAAGGCTAAGTTCAAGTCATTTTGAGCCCAAACCAAGTTGCTCCCCGCAACTAAGAAGGTTAAGGCCAAGCCGATAATACGTGGTAATAGAATTTCCATAGGACTTAAAAAAAGCGCAAGATTTATTAAAATAGTACTCAAAAATACTTGCTAAGCTCCTAATAAGCTTCATGCAAAGCGCCCAGCTTATCGGTAAATCATTGATTATTAGGCTTTTTTTCTTCATTAGTTCTGGTATTTACCCAGAATATTTATACTTTTTATCACTGGCACTCCTTGCTAGTTGATTCATAAACAAAAAGGCCAAGCTTCTTCAGAAGCTTGGCCTTTCGAATGACTATAAGTTCGGGCTAGTAAGCCACCGTGCAGTACTAGCTGCTTAATTATTGCCTAAAACTGCATACAGCCAACCAATTACTCAATGGCGGCTTGCAGCTCGGCGCGCACGTTTCTAGGCAACGCCGCTACAATAAGCTCATACGAGTGCCGCAGCCACTCGCGCAGTTGGCTATCGGTGGCACCGGTGCCGACCAAAATGGTATTCCAGTGCTTCTTATTCATGTGAAAGCCGGGTAGCACGTAGTCGTGGCGCTCGCGCAGCTCCGCGGCCCGTTCGGGTTCGCACTTCACATTGAAGCTTGCAAAGGTTTGCAAGTTGGTGAGGGCAAATATCTTACCGCCCACCTTAAACACCAGCGTATCGGGGCCAAAAGGCGTTTCTTCGGTAGTGCCGGGTAGACTGAGGCAGAAATCGCGGTAGTCTTCGATATGCATACCGGCTAGCCTGTTTAGCGCAAAAACCAGCGGTAGACCAGCACGCACAAGCCCACCAGGAACATCGCCATGCTCAGCTTATTGATGAAGTGCATGGTGCGCAAGTTGAAGTTGGATTTGCGGCTAGGGTCGTTGCCGCGGAAGAAGTAACCGAGGGCCGGGCCGAAATTAAAGAGGTTTTTACCGTTCATGACAAGGCGAAATAGGTATGCCAAGGTAACACCGCCGGGTCCGGAAAGATTGTCGAAACGACGGATTTCTTACGCGACGGCGCCCCAAAATAGCCAGGCCCGCCAGCCGCCGCGAAGCAGCCGGTGGAATAGCTTTGTAACCTGCTCGGTTTCGTTGCGCCCCTCCCACCCCGCCCCGCCCATGAAGATTTTACTCGTTGAAGACCACGCCGAGCTAGCCCGCAGCATCGCCGGCTACCTGGGGCAGGAACACTACATCTGTGAGGTAGCGGGCACCTTCGACGAGGCCCGCGAGAAGCTGGCGCTGTTCAGCTACGACGTGATTTTGCTGGATATTATGCTGCCCGATGGCAACGGCATCAGTCTGCTGAAGCTGCTGCGCAAGGAGGGCGTGGAGAGCAGCGTCATCATCATTTCGGCCCAAAATGCGCTCGACTTCAAGCTCACGGGCCTTAGCGAGGGGGCCGATGACTACATCACCAAGCCGTTCCCGCTGCCCGAGCTGCACGCCCGCATCAAGGCCATTATGCGGCGGCGCAGCGCGCATAAAAACAACGTGCTGACCTTTAAGGACATCACCGCCGACCTGGAGTCAATGGAGTGCCGCATCAATGGTAAGCTGCTGAATCTCACGCGCAAGGAAACCAACTTGCTGCTGTATTTCATCAATAATAAGGGCCGGATGCTGACCCGGCAGGCCATTGCGGCGCACCTCTGGGGCGACTATACCGACAACCTCGACAGTGTGGATTTTGTGTACCAGCACGTCAAGAACCTGCGGAAAAAGATAACCGACGCCGGCGGCAAAGATTACATTAGCACGGTGTATGGCTTTGGCTACAAGCTCAGCGCGCCCGACCAGTGAAACTCAACTACCGCTACACGCTGGCCTACGCGGTGCTCACGTTTTTCGTGCTCAGCATCGGGTTTGCCATCGTGTACGCCGCGTTGTCGCGCAGCGTCACGCAGGCCACCATCGGCAAGCTCGAAAACCTCAATGAGCTAATTTCCAGCCAGCTGCGTAGCGGGCTAGTCCCCGTGCCCGACTCGCTGCGGCCCTACGTGCAGGCCAGCCCCGTAGCCGCTACCGACACGGCCCGGCGCGTGCGCACCGTGCAAGTGCGCCCCGAGTGGGACGCTGCGCTGCAAGCCCGCGTGGCCATGGTGCGCCTCACCACCTACCCCGTGGTGGGCGGCCGGCCCTACCGGGTGGCTAGCCGGGCGGCGGTGGTCGAGCCCCGCGATGTGTACCTCACCGGCCTGGTGCTGGTTTTTGCCTGGACGTTCGTGTTTCTGCTGGCGCTGGTGGTCATTCTCAGCGAGTTGATTTCGTGGCGCATCCTGCGGCCATTCAATGCGACGCTACACGGCATTCAGCACTTTGAGCTGGGCCAGCCGCAGCCCATTGCCTTGCCTGCCACCCGCACGGCCGAGTTTAACGAGCTGAACGAGTTTCTGGTGAAGATGACGGGCCGGGCCCAAAGCGACTACCGGGGCCTCAAGGAATTTTCTGAAAACGCCTCGCACGAGCTCCAAACGCCCATCGCCAGCATCAAGGCCAAGCTGGAGTTGCTCATGGATTCGAAGCTGAGCGAGCAGCAGTTTCGCACGCTCACCACCATGCACGACGAACTGGAGCGCCTAGCCAAAATCAACCAGGCCCTGACGCTACTGGCCAAGCTCGAGCACTTCGAGCCCGGCCCCGATGCCCTGGCCGACCTCAGCCGGCTGGTGCCCGACACGGAAGCCGCCTACGCCGACCTGGCCGAGATGAAGGGGCTAGCCACCATCCAGCGCATTGCGCCCGGCGTGCGTGTGCCCCTTGATGCCTCGCTGGCCCAGCTGCTGCTCAACAATTTGTTCAGCAACGCCATTCGCCACAATGTGCCCGGCGGCAAAATTGACGTGCAGCTTTCGGCCACCGAGCTGCTGCTGGCCAATACCGGCCAGGCACCCTCGGCGCCGGTGAGCGAGCTGTTCGGGCGCTTCAAAAAGGGCAATTCGGCGCTCGACTCCATTGGCATCGGGCTGGCTATTGTCAAGCGCATCAGCGAGTTGTATGGCCACCGCATCAGCTACGACTACGCCGATGGCTGGCACCGCATTCGGGTGGTTTTTGCACCGGCAGCACCCTAGCCCCGCGCTATTACGCCTAGCGGGCGCAACATGAGGCGAGCGAAAATTTCAGAGAAATCCTAACATTTATTTGAAATTTCTTCAAAATTGGGCGGCTCCTTTGCAGCACAGCTTCGAGGGTAAGTAACTACTCACTTGGCTACGCTGCACGCTTAACCTTCCCACCCGGTGGCTACCCAACTCTCCTCCGCTTTGCCCTCTGCCCCTAGCCGGGCGGCGCGCGGGCCGGCCGAGCCGCGGCCGGGCCACCGCCTGCGGGCCATTCTCAGCGGCTCGGTGGGCAACCTGGTGGAATGGTACGACTGGTACGTATTCTCGGCGTTTGCACTCTACTTCTCGGGCTCATTTTTTCCTTCCGAAGACACCACGGCGCAGTTGCTGCAAACGGCCGGCATCTTCGCCCTCGGCTTTTTGATGCGGCCCATCGGCGGCTGGATGTTTGGGCGCATCGCCGACAAGGTGGGCCGCAAGCAGTCGATGACGCTGTCGGTGCTGCTCATGTCGCTCGGGTCGCTGCTCATCGCCCTCACCCCTACCTACCAAACCGTGGGCCTGGTGGCCCCCGTGATGCTGCTCACGGCCCGCCTGCTGCAAGGCCTGAGCGTGGGCGGCGAGTACGGCGTATCAGCTACTTACCTGGCCGAAATGGCGACCCCTAGCCGGCGCGGCTTCTACTCCAGCTTTCTGTATCTGACGCTCATTGGGGCGCAAATGCTGGCGCTGGGCATTCAGCTTATTCTGCAAAAAGTGCTCACCGAGGCGCAGCTGCTCGACTGGGGCTGGCGCGTGCCGTTTGTGGTGGGCGCGGGGCTGTCGGTGATGGCGCTTTACCTGCGCAGCAACCTCACCGAAACGGCTGCCTTTACGGCTCAAAAGCACACGCCCGAGGCGCAGCGCGGCAGCTTGCAGGTGCTGTGGCAGCACCCACGCGCGGTGCTCACGGTGGTGGGCCTCACGGCGGGCGGCACGCTGGCCTTCTACACGTTCACCACCTACATGCTGAAGTTTTTGGTAAACACCGCCCACATGGCCAACGCCACGGCGGCCAACGTCAGCTTTCTTTCGCTGCTGGTTTTTGCCGCGATGCAGCCGGTTTTCGGGGCGCTGTCGGACCGCATTGGGCGGCGGCCACTACTCATTTTCTTTGGTGTGGGCGGGCTGCTGGGCACCGTGCCGCTGCTTACTGTGCTCAGCCACAGCACTAATCCGTGGGTGGCGCTGGGCTGGCTGGTGGTGGCGCTCACCATCGTGAGCGGCTACAGCGGCATCAACGTGGTGGTGAAGGCCGAGCTGTTTCCGGTGGAGGTGCGGGCGCTGGGCATCGGCCTGCCGCACGCGCTCACGGTGGCCGTGTTTGGCGGCACCGCCGAGTACATCGCCCTCTGGTGCAAGCGCGCCGGGCACGAGTCGTACTTCTACTGGTACACCGCCGGCTGCATCGGCCTCTCGCTGCTGCTCTTCCTGACCATGGCCGAAACCAAGACGACCTCGCGCCTGAACGAGGACGTTGTTTAAGAAGCTGTTCAAGAAGTCAAGCCAGTTAGTATTCCGTCATGCTGAGCGTAGTCGAAGCATCTTGCCAGGGTGCGTGCGAACCGCTCAACGAAGCGGCCAAGATGCTTCGCTGCGCTCAGCATGACGAAAACGCTACTTCCTAAACAGCTTTTGAGTCAGTAATTCATAATTTCTACTTAATACTTAAAATATGTCCCACGCCCTCGCCCCCGACCTTTTGCAACGCCTTCAGCCGCTGGGTATCAGCCAGGCTAGCGCGGTTTGCCTGAACCTATCGCCCGCGGCGCTGGTGGCCGAGGCGCTGAAAAACGGCGAGGGCGTGCTGACCGACACCGGCGCACTGATGGCCGATACGGGCCGCTTCACCGGCCGCTCGCCCAAGGACCGCTTCGTGGTGCGCGACGCCAACACGGTCGATTCGGTGTGGTGGGGCGACATCAACATTGCCTTCGACGCCGACAAGTTTGCGCAGCTGCACCAGAAGATGGTGGCCTACCTGGCCGACAAGCAGCTCTACGTGCGCGATGCCTACGCCGGGGCGCACCCCGCTACCCAGCTCAAGCTGCGGGTGGTGAATGAGCTGGCCTGGCACAACCTCTTCTGCTACAACATGTTTCTGCGCCCCGTGCCCGGTGCGGATACAACCTGGGCGCCCGATTTCAGCATCATCTGCGCCCCCGGCTTCGAGGCCGACCCGGCCGTAGACGGCACCCGGCAGCCCAACTTCGCCATTATTGACTTCACCCGCAAGCTGATTCTGATTGGCGGCACGGGCTACGCGGGCGAGATGAAAAAGGGCATTTTTGGGGTGCTCAACTACCTGCTGCCCCACGCGCACGCCACGCTGCCCATGCACTGCTCGGCCAACGTGGGGGCTAGCGGCGACACGGCGCTGTTTTTTGGCCTTTCCGGCACGGGCAAAACGACGCTCTCGGCCGACCCGCAGCGCGGGCTCATCGGCGATGATGAGCACGGCTGGCTACCCGGCGAGGGCGGTATCTTCAACTTTGAGGGCGGCTGCTACGCCAAGGTTATCGACCTGAGCCGCGAGAAGGAGCCCGACATCTGGGACGCTATTCGCTTCGGGGCCATTGTCGAAAACACGCGCTTCGTGCCCGGCACCCACACCGTGGACTACGCCAACAAGAGCGTGACCGAGAACACCCGCACTGCCTACCCGCTCCATTTTATTGCCAACGCGGTGGAGCCCAGCGTGGGCCCGGCCCCGAAGAACATTTTTTTTCTCACGGCCGATGCCTTCGGGGTGCTGCCGCCCCTGAGCAAGCTCGACAAGAGCCACGCCATGTACCACTTCCTCTCGGGCTACACGGCCAAGGTAGCGGGTACCGAAATGGGCATCAGCGAGCCGCAAACCACGTTTTCGGCCTGCTTCGGGCAGGTTTTTTTGCCGCTGCACCCCACCCGCTACGCCGAAATGCTGGGCCAGAAGATGGACGAAGACCCGGCCATCAACGTGTGGCTCGTGAACACCGGCTGGACGGGCGGCGCCTACGGCACCGGCCACCGCATGAAGCTGGCCCACACCCGCACCCTCATTACGGCCGCCCTCTCGGGCGTGCTGAATGAGGTGAATTTCAAGACTCACTCGATTTTTGGGGTGGCCGTGCCCGGCGCCGTACCCGGCGTGCCCACCGAAATACTGGACCCGCGCGCCACCTGGGCTAGCCCCGCCGACTACGACCGCACGGCCGCGGCGCTGGCCCGGCAGTTCGTCAAAAACTTCGAGAAGTACGCCGACTTTGCCAGCGCCGACATCCTGGCGGGCGCGCCCCACGCGGCGGCCGTAGTAGCCTAGCGGCCCGCTAGCCCTTCTCCCATTGCTTTTTACCTAGTGCCGGGCGGCTTGGCTGGCCGGCGCCGGGTTGCCCTTTGCCCTTCCCACCCACTTTTGGCCCTGGCGGGCTGCCACTCTCTTGTCCTTTTTGCCCATGAAACGCTTATTTTCCAACCTCACCGTGCAGGTGCTCACCGCCATTGCGCTGGGCGTGCTGGTAGGCGCGCTGTTTCCCACTTTCGGCGCGGCGCTCAAGCCGGTGGCCGACACGTTTATCAACCTCATCAAGATGTTGATAGCGCCCATTATTTTCCTCACGGTGGTGCTGGGCATTGCGGGCATGGGCAGCCTCAAAAAAGTGGGCCGTGTGGGCGGCAAAGCCTTGCTGTACTTCGAGATAGTGACTACGCTGGCCCTGGCCATCGGCATCGGGGTGGCCAACCTGACCCAGCCGGGCGCCGGCGTGCAGGCCACGGCCCAGGCCGTGCTGCTCGACAGCAAGAAGACGGCCGAGGCCGCCAAATTCACGTCGCAGGCCGGCGAAATGAACTGGGTCGAGTTCTTTACGCACATCGTACCCGACAATGTGGTGGGTGCTTTCGCCAAAGGCGACATCTTGCAGGTGCTGCTGTTTGCGGTGCTTTTTGGGCTAGCCCTCAACCGGATGGGCAGCATGGCCGAGCCGCTGATGAAGACCTTCGAGCGGCTCTCGCACGCCATGTTTGGGGTGCTGGCGATGGTGATGAAGCTGGCCCCGCTCGGGGCGTTTGGCGGCATGGCTTTCACCATTGGCAAGTATGGCATTGCCACGCTGCTGCCGCTGGGCAAGCTCATGCTGGTGGTGTACATCACCATGTTTCTGTTCATTTTCGTGGTGCTCAACCTCATCATGCGCTACTACAAGCTGCGGCTGTGGCCCTACCTCACCTTCATCAAAGAGGAGATTTTGCTGGTGCTCGGCACCTCGTCGTCCGAGTCGGCCCTACCCCGCATGATTGATAAGATGGAGCGCTACGGCTGCTCGCGCTCGGTGGCCGGCCTGGTTATTCCGACGGGCTACTCCTTCAATCTCGATGGTACGTCCATCTACCTGTCCATCGCGGTTATCTTTCTGGCCCAGGCATTTAACATTCACCTGGGGCTATCGCAGCAGTTGTCGCTGATTGCCATTCTGGTCGTCACGAGCAAGGGCGCGGCGGGCGTCACGGGCTCGGGCTTCATTGTGCTGGCCTCGACCCTAGCCGCCACCAAAGTAATTCCGGTGGAGAGCGTGGCGCTGCTGCTGGGCGTCGACCGTTTTATGAGCGAGGCGCGCGCCATCACCAACGTTATCGGCAACGGCATTGCCACGCTGGTAGTAGCCAAGAGCGAGGGCGAGTTTGACGAGGCCCGCCACCAGCTAGCCCTGCAAGGCCGCTCGGTGCCCGAAGAGCGCCGCCCCGAGCCCGTGGCCGGCCTACCCCTGATAGAAGTGCGCCACGAAGAAGAGGCTGCCGTGTCGTAGCGCTAATTCGCTCTCTTTCAGTTCTTCATATCCCCAAAAACCGGATTATCGGGCGGCTCTGCGTGAGCCGCCTGGGCGCGGCGCGCCTTTTCCTTACCTAGGCCCACCCGTTTTTTAGCGTTGCTATGCCCACTTTTTACGGCCACCTGCTGGCCGCTGGCTTATTCGCCCTCAGCCTCACTGCCCAGGCCCAGGTGGTGGTGCCGCCCACGCCCGGCAAAGCCCCCAACCCGGCCCCCAATGAGATGCCCAAACCGATGGCGCAGCTGGCCCGGTCGGCACCCTACGGGGCCGGCATGAAAATCAATATCTCGCCCGACGGCTCAAAGTACGTGCGCCTTATGACGGCCGTGCAGTTCTGGAGCCGCTACACCGACAATAACACCGGCACCGTATCGGCGGCCGAGGAGCCCGCGAGCAGCCAGGTCGATTTTGGTATCCGGCGCGCCCGGCTGCTGCTGGTGTCGCAGCTCAATTCGCGGTTCGTCATCGTCACCCAGCTCGGCATCAATTCGCAGAGCACCATTTCGGGCGGCGCACCGGGCGAAGCTACCGGGCCGGGCAAAAAGTCGCTGTTTTACCTGCACGACGCGATGGTCGACTACAAGGTTAATAAATACCTGAGCCTGGGGGGCGGCCTGCACGCCTACAACGGTATTTCGCGCCAGAGCAGCTTCGCTGCGTTTTCGCTGCTGACCCTCGACGTGCCCGGCACCCAGTGGCCCGTGCTCGACGCCATCGACCAGACGGGGCGCGGCCTCGGCCTGTTTGCCCACGGCCGGGTCGGGCACTTCGACTACCGCCTGTCGGTGAATGATGCCTACAAAAACAACGTCACCAGCACGCCGGCTAGCCTCACCACGGGCGTGGCGCAGTTCAATCCCCGCGCCCGGGGCAAGGTGTACCAGGGCTACTTCGACTGGGAATTTCTGGAGAAAGAGGCCAACCTCGTGCCGTTTCCGGTGGGCTGCTACCTGGGCAGCCGGCGCGTGCTGAACGTGGGCGCGGGCTTCCTGTACTACGGCGATGGCATGTACGTGCGGCCGCAAGCGCTCACGACCACGCTGCCCACCAACGCGTGGACTATCCCCTACAAAACGCAGGATTTGAGCGTATTGGCGGCCGACGTCTTTTTCGACACGCCCCTCGACACGGCCCAAAAAACGTCGTTCACTTTTTACGGCGCCTTTTATAAGTACAATATGGGCGACAACCTCGTGCGCTACGCCGGCAACCTGAACCCCGGCTACGGCGCGGCCGCGCTGCGCGGCAACGCGGTGCCGGTGGTGGGCACGGGCACCGCCCAAACCGTGCAGACGGGCTACGTGTTGCCCCAGCGCCTGCTAGGCCCCAAAATTCGCCTGCAGCCCTACGCCGACTACACGCACGGCCGCTACGAGGGCCTGCGACGCGAGGATGGCACCATCCAGGACGTCCACCTTTTTGACGCCGGCGTCAATGTGTTGCTCGATAATCACAACGCCAAAGTGACATTTAACTACCGCGCTCGTCCCGACTTTACCAACGTCAACGACGTGGTGTACCGCCCCGAGGCTACGATGCAGCTCCAAATTATTCTGTAGCCTCGCCGCCCTCGGTGCCCCTAGCCCAGCGCCAGCCGCTCGCGCCAGGCTAGCCCGGCCGGCAGCTCTTCGGCCGAAAACTCGAGGTGCATAACCCGGCGCGGCCGGGCGCCGGTGCTGCGGTTGGAGGCGTGCAGCAGCAGCGGCTTCATGAGCATAGCGCCGCCGGCGGGCACGGCGCACACGGTGGCCCCAGCGGTGTGGCCGGTAATGGTTTCGGCCGGCACCACGCCCCCGCGGTGCGAGCCGGGCACTACTTTGAGCGCGCCGTTGGTGGCGTCGCAGTCGTCGAGGTGCACCCGGATGGTAACGGTATTTTCGAGCACCGCCACCGGGGGCTGCACGGCCACCCAGCCGGCCTTGGCGGTCCAGGGACCAAAGCCGGGCGCCTCGGCGCGCTCGGCTACGTTTATCATTAAATCCTGGTGCCAGGCCACGAGCCAGTTTGACCCGGCCGGCTTGTCAAAATAGATGGCCTTGGTGAGGTGGCAGCCGGCCGGAAACAGCTCGCCCAGCACGTTGCGCAGCGCCGGCGTAGCCAGCAGCGGCCCGAGCGCCGGAATTTCGCCCAGCAGGTTGCGAATGGCAAACACGTCGTGGCTGCGGCGAAAATTGGGGCTAGCGGCGGGCGCGCTTTCAACGCACGCCAGCAAGGCGGTCACCTCGGCTGGCGTGTAGAGCGCCGCTAGGGTCGCGTGGCCGGCAGCGCGCAGCTGCTCGGCTAGTGGAGGTGTAGCGACAATTGGGCTCATAGCGCGCAAAGCTACGGGAGGCTACTCAGCTGCCTGGTGCGCAACTTGCGGGCGCACTAGGCTTTTATATTGCCCCCTATCCGCATGAAACTCTACTTTGCGCTTTCGCTGCTGGCACTCGTTGCCAGCGCCGCGCCCACCCTAGCCCAGAAACCTGCCCCCGAAACGGCGGCAATAAAGCAGACCGTCAACACATTTTTTGACGGCATGCGGCGGGGCGACAGCACGCTGGTGCGCCGCACCCTGGCACCGGGCGCCGTGCTGCACAGCGTCGGTAGCAAGCCTGGCCAGCCCGCTACGCTGGAAGTGGAGCGCCTCACTGCTTTCCTGAAAGCCGTGGGCACCCCTCACGCCGAAATCTGGGACGAGCGAATACAAGTTGAGCGGGTGCTGGTTGATGCGAGCCTAGCCAGCGTATGGGCACCGTATGAGTTTTACCTGGGCCCAAAATTCAGCCACTGCGGCTACGACTCGTTTCAGCTGGTAAAGCTGGCCGATGGCTGGAAAATCGCCTACATCATTGACACGCGCCGCAAGGAGAAGTGCCACTAGCCTTTCTTATGGAACCCAAACGCTACCCCCGCCAGCTTTCGCGCGGTGCCAACAATGCGGCCATTGCGCTATCCAAAACGGAAGTCGGCAAACTATTCAGCGAGGATACCCGGTCCGACATCGGCTCCGAAGCCGAAAAAATGCGTTTCGCCAACGAAGTCAACGGTCTGGTCGTGAAGTTCATTCGCCTGGAAGCCAACGAAGCTTTGGGCGCCGATATGCTGGTCATGGAGCGCATCTACCCCATCGATTTCCGGGCCCATGAAGTGGAAATGCGGGAAATCTGGTTCGACGTTTTCCACGCTGAAATCTTAGCCCTGCATGCGGCGGGCTTTGTACACCACGATATCCAACGCCCCTCTAACCTGCCCGGCGAGCGCTTCGACAACATCTTGCTCACACAGCAGGGTCTGCGGCTGATTGACGTGGGCATCTCGGTACTGCGCCGCCAGGTGGGCGACTCGTTTTTCGACGCCTACGTGCAGCGGGAGTTGGAGGAGCTGGCGCGGTTTCGGACGTTTTTTTTGGGGCGGTAATAAATACAAAGCAGTTTTAATCAGCAAAAGCTATTACTCCGCAATTCAATTCTATTGCTCTCTGTAATATCTTTTCCAGAACAGCAAATTGCTCGCTCTTAGCACCTTGAAGCTGGGATATCTTTTGTTTAACCTGTATACTTGACCAGCAAAAATCATCAAAGAAATCTAGATGATAGTCGATAATATGAGTATGCTGCGCCTGTTCAAACTCACGCATCGTAATTCCACCAGCATATTCTGCCTGCGTGAGCGGAAAGCTCCTGGGATGCTCATCAATAATAAAAAAGAAGTCCAGCATAGTGCTACGCCCCCACCGGCTCATCCAGCACTTCCTTCTCCACCCACTTGCCATCCTCGCGCATAAGCTCAATGAGGTCGTCTACGGCGCGCTCTTCGGGCACGGCTTTTTTGATGACTTCCTGGCCGCGGTAGAGGGCGATTTTGCCCTTGCCCACGCCCACGTAACCGTAGTCGGCGTCGGCCATTTCGCCGGGGCCGTTCACGATGCAACCCATGATGCCGATTTTGATGCCCTTGAGGTGGTCGGTGCGCTTGCGAATCATGGCCGTGGTTTCCTGCAAGTCGAAGAGCGTGCGGCCGCAGCTGGGGCAGCTGATATACTCGGTCTTGCTCATGCGGGTGCGAGCCGCCTGCAAGATGCCGAAGCTCAGCTGGTTGAAGCTAGCGATGGTGTCTACGTCTATCAGCACAGGCTGCCCGGCCGGAGTATTCCAGGAATAGAGCCCTATCCCATCGCCCAGGCCATCGATGAGCAAGCCGCCGACGTCGGTAGCTGCTTCGAGCTGGGTTTGCTCGATGGACTGCGGCGGGTAATTGCGCGCGATGATGACGGGGCAAGTCACCTGGTGGTTCAGCAGCTCGAAGAAGGCCCGGCGCAGCTCGGGCATGGCATGGGCATTGGTGGTGAAGAGCACGATGACCACCGTACGGTCTTGGCGCAGGCGCGCTAGCAGCTCCGCATCGAGGGTATCCAGGCTCAGCAGCAAGAAGTTAAGCTCGGGGTGCACATCCAGCGGCTGGCCCACTGGGCGGTAGGCCATGTAGTGGTCGGGCAGCAGCAGCGGGTAGTGCTCGGCACGGCGGCCAGCGGCCAGCCAGGCGCCGTGGCTCACGATTTCCTTCAGGCCGTTGGGCAGCATGAAGGGCACCGGCCGCTCGCCGGTGTAGACGTAGTCTGCCCCCAGGTCCGACATCTGAAACTTGTCGAGGAAGGGCGAGTACAAGTGGCCCGCAGCGCGCAAGTCATTGTATTCCAGCTTCGGCAGGCACGACAAGTCGACAAGCACGCGGGGCACGTTCAGGCCGCCGAAGTTGGCTACCTCGTGCGTGATGCGGCGGTGATACTGGAAGGGGTCAATGGGCGCCGGCCCATCCAGCGGCTTGATGGGCCTAGCGAGTGCGGCGCGGTCTACGTAGCGGTCGATGAGCATTTTAGCTACTGGCGCCTCGGCCTCGGGGGCCTCGGTGAGGCTCACGCGCACGGTGTCGCCCAGCCCGTCTTCGAGCAGCGTGCCGATGCCCACGGCGCTCTTGATGCGACCGTCTTCGGCCTCGCCGGCCTCGGTCACGCCCAGGTGCAGCGGGTAGGGTTGCAGGCCTTCTTCATCGAGCTTTTGCACCAGCAGCCGGTAGGCCTGCACCATCACCTGGGTGTTGCTGGCCTTCATGCTGAGCACCACGTCGTAGTAGTTTTCCTCTTCGCAGAGGCGCAGAAACTCCAGCGCCGACTCCACCATGCCCAGCGGCGTATCGCCGTAGCGGCTCAGAATGCGGTCGCTCAGCGAGCCGTGGTTGGTGCCGATGCGCATGGCCGTGCCATACTCTTTGCAGATTTTCACCAGCGGCCGGAAGCGCTCGCGGATGCGCTCGACCTCGGCGGCGTAGCTGGCATCGGTGTAGTCGATTTCCTCGAAGCGCTTTTTATCGGCGTAGTTGCCGGGGTTCACGCGCACCTTTTCTACGATGCGGGCGGCTAGCTCGGCGGCGTTGGGCGTGAAGTGGATGTCGGCGATGAGCGGCACGTTGCAGCCGCGCGCCCGCAGCTCCTTCTTGATTTCCAGCAGGTTCTGCGCCTCCTTCACGCTGGGGGCCGTAATGCGCACGTACTCGCAGCCGGCCGCCACCATGCGCAGCGTCTGCTCTACCGAGCCCTGCGTGTCCATGGTGTCGATGGTGGTCATGCTCTGCACCCGAATGGGATAGTCGCCCCCGAGCGGCACGCCGCCAATATTCACCACGCGCGCCACGCGGCGCTTATACTCAGTCAGGCTAGGGCAGTAAATCTTGTTCATCGCGCAAAAAGCTAGGGCCACCGGGCCAGGGCAAAGGTACGCCAAGCACCGGGTGGCAGTTTGCCCGGGAGGTGGGCCGGGTGGCGGGCTAGCGGGCAGCAGTTGGCTATCCGCTCATTCTATGTACCTGCTAGTAACAAGAAAAGACCAGCGATGGGCCAGTCTTTTCTTGCTTGTTTACCTTTCTATTACCAAAGTAATCAGCGGCTAGGCCGCCCCTACTTGCTTGCGCAGGCGCTGCACCTCGTGCTCAAGCTCCAGGTTACGAAAGGTCACCTTGGCTTCGAGGTCGTTGTAGGAGTTTTGGAGCTGCTCCTGCAAATGGCGCATCTCCGTCACGTCGGTATTGGTGCCTAGCCAGCGCACCAGCTGGCCCTGCTCGTCGCGCACGGGCACGGCGCGGGTCAAAAACCAGCGGTATTCGCCGTCGGCGCCGCGCAGCGGAAAAGTCAGCTCCCAGGGCTGACCCTTGGTCCAAGCCTCGGTCACGAACTCCACCACGGGCTTGATGTGGTCCGGGTGGTGCACTTTTTCCCAGCCCCAGCCTTCCATCTCGGCCAGGTCGGTGCCGGTGAAGTCGTACCAGCGCTTGTTGTACCAGTAGATGTGGCCATCGGGCCGGGCCATCCAGGAAAGCTGCGCCACGTTGTCGGCTAGGGTCGTAAACTCGGACTCGCGCTCGGCCAGCTGCTCGCTGGCCAGCTTCTGGTCATGGATGTCGGTGCAGGTGCCAAACCACGTCACGATGGCGCCGCTGGCATCGTGCCGGGGCCTGGCCTGGCCCAAAAACCAGCGGTAGTCCCCATCCTTCGACTTGAAACGGTACTCGATTTCGTAGTCGTCGCCGGTGGCCAGCGAGTGGCCCCATATCTGGCGGGCGCGGGCGCGGTCGTCGGGGTGCAGCAGGTTGTTCCACATATCGGGGCCCACGCTGTCGGCCAGGGTATAGCCGGTAAAATCAACCCACCGCTGGTTGAAATAGGTGTGGGAACCAACGGGGTCAGTTATCCATACCAGCTGCGGAATAAAATCGGCCAGAAACTGAAACTCGTCTTCGGTCTTGAGGGGTGAGCCCGGCGTAGTAGCAGGAGTTATCACGATAAAAAACGGCTAGGGCAACAGAAAGAGAAGAAAAGACCGGCGGCACTAGGGCCGGTCGAGCTGCATTTCGAGCCCCGAGCTGAAATACAGGTTAAGCTGGCTGCGGGCGCCGTCGGCGGTGCGGCGCAGCCGGGTCACGAGGGCGCGTATCTCCTCGGTCGGAAAGTTGAGCCGCAGGTACGGCCGGTTCAGCAGCTCATCGCGCTGCACCGCCCAGCTGCCCGTTTCGCTGAGCAGCGGAGCTTGCAATTGCAGTAGCTCGTCATCGAGCAGCAGGCTGGTAGCCTGCGCCAACGAGCTAGCCGGGTCGGCGCGGTTAACCACCCGGTGTGCTACCCGCCAAGCGCCGGCCAGGTAGCTATCTGGCACCTGTTGGAGATTGATATCGAGCAATAAATCGGACATATGGGGAAGCGAACCGGTGACGGGTTAGATGCTAGGCGAATGCTGCAAAAATAAGCAGCACTGTTTCGCCGCAGGCTTTGCCACCGCTCTTTCACAACGAGGAAATATAAGCTCGAGTTTCTACTAGCCCCCCTTACCAGGCCAGACAGGCGAATAAGGCAGGTTAAATCACTAAAAATTCGCTTGTTATGGCCTTACCGTTTTTTAAGCGGCCCCTCAATTCGCCCGCCGGGCGCAGGGCGCCGTATGTACCGCGAGGCCCTAAAATGGCCTGCTTTGCATGAAATACTTTTCGCTGCCACCCAACCTACCGGGCCAGGTACTGCGGGCAGCCCGCCAAACGGGTTTGCGCGCCTGGCAAACCGGCCGTTTGTTTCGGCAAGTAGCCCAGCGCACCCTCGACTCGGTACAGGAAGTGCTGCGGGCCGAAGTTCAGAGCGGCCACGCCCGCCTGGTGGCCGATTTTCTGGCCGATAAGGCCCTGCCAGCGGCCAAGGCACTGCTGCTCGAGCGTATGGCCGCCCGCCTACTGCTGCGCCTGGGCTTGCGCGGCGCCCTCATGACGAACGTGGCCGGCTGGGTGCTGCCTTTCGTGCTCGAAAAGCTGTTTCAGGCGGCCCGCGCCAGCGGCCTGCTCGCCCGCCTCGAAGCCAACCCCACCGTAGCCGAGGCGCTGGGCCGCCTCGACGAGCTGCGGCAAGCCGCCAGCCGGCTGCTCTTTCCCGACGGCGACACCGGCGCCCGCGTGCTCACCGATGAAGAAGCCGCGGCCGTACTGCGCCAGCCGGCCGCGCAGCTAGCCCCTCCTTCGGAACACAAGCCAGGTTCTTAGCGACCAGCTGGTTGCCTCAGTAGCCCCGCCCCAGCTTCACCAGGTTTTCGAGGGGTTGGCTAGCTTGCAGCAGGGTCACGTTGCGCAGCAATTGGGCTACTTTGCCTTCGGCCTCGTGGGGCTGCCCGCCGCCCGTGTGCTGGGTTAGCAACACCTGCGGCATAGCCCAGAAAAGGTGGCTAGCGGGCAGCGGCTCCTGCTCGGTCACGTCGAGCACGGCGCCGGCCAGGCGGCCGGTTTGCAGGGCTGCCAGCAGGGCGGGCTCGTTGGTAGTATTGCCCCGGCCCACGGTGGCGTACAAGCTGCCGGGCGCCATTGCCGCAAACTCCGGCTCGCCGAAGAAATTATCGGCGCTGCCCGGCAGGCAGTTCACCACAATATCGGTTTCGGGCAAAGCGGCCCGCAGTTCGGCCGCCGAGTGCAGCTGGGCCTGGGGGCTGGTGCGCGCCAGCAGCCGCACCGCGCTGGTGAAGCCGCTGAGCTGCTGCCGCACGGCCTGCGCAATGGTGCCCGCCCCCAGGATAATCACCCGCTTATCGCGCAGCAGCCCCATGCGTCCCCGAATGGGCGCGCCCACCCACTTGGCCTCGGCCTGCAAGCGGGCTAGCTCGGGCACGGCCCGGTAGAGGGCAAGCAGGCCCGCCACCATCGTTTCGGCACAGGGCCAGGCAAAATAGTCGCCCATATTGGCCACCGGCGCCGCCACCGCTAGCCCCTGGTAGCGGTCGAACCCCGCCGAGTCAAGCTGCCACAGCCGCAGCTGCGGCAAGGGGCTAGCCAGCCACTCGGGCGGCGGATTACCCATAATAATGTCGGCCCCTTGGCAGGCAGCGGCCTGCTCCGCGGCGGGCAGGTCGCTGGCGTAGGTTACGGCTACTACGGCGGGCAAACCCTGTTCGAGCAGCGCGCGCGCTGGGTCAGGCAGCGTCGAATACACAACTAAACGCATGGCAATACTGCCCAAACCGGGCCTGTAAATCAGATAATCAAGCTAAGATTAGCAAATATTCAATAGCAAAAAGCGGTGCTGCGCAGCCTACTTACGACTGCGCAACACCGCTCCTGCAACGAGGACTAAGCTCTTACGCCTGGTCGTCGTTGCCGTGCTTGCTATTCTTGAGGTCTTGCTCGGGCGAGGTGCTGCCACCTTGCAGCTGGCCAGCGGCGGCTAGCAGGGCGGCACCCAGCTTCTCTACGCGCGGCAGGGTGTTGCCATCGGCAAAGTGCGCTACGCGGGTGGTTTCGGTGCCCAGGCGGTGCAGCAGGCGGCCTACCTGGTCGGCATCGTAAGTGCCACCGTTTAGCAGGGCTTTCAGGGCCTGCAGGTCGGTTACGAGTTGATGAAACTCAGCATTGTGCGAGCCTTTTAGGTCTTCAATCCACCGCTGCAGCTGGTTGTCGATGCCAGCGCGGTTGGCTTCTTCGCTCAGGTCACCGCTCAAGATTTTGATGGCGCCATCCAGGTGTACTTGGTGTTGAACTTCGGTCTTTTCCATGATGCTCGGGTAAAGGGAAATGGGTGGGCAAGCTCAAGTTAAGAGGCTTGTCCGGGTCCTCAACGCAAGGCAGCGGGCGCGGGTTAGCCTGGGCCCTAAAAAACCCCGCCGGTAGCCGGCGGGGTTTAGATAATTTAGGGGGCTAGGGTGCCTACTCAATCTTGCTCATGCGGTCCTTCACCGACTCCAGGGCCACGCGCATGTTCACAATGTCGGCGCGGGCGGCCTCCTGCTCTTTCAGGTTCGAATCGACCTGGTTGTTGAGCTGCTGCAACTCGGCCGCGTTGGCGGCAAGCTGCTGCTGGATTTCGAGCTTGCGTGCCTTGTTGCGCTCAATGTCTTTCTTAATGGCATCGGCCTTGCCAATAACGGCCACGTGATTGTTTTGCGAGGTTACCAGCGCCTTTTCCGCGTCGGTAATCTGGGCCACCAAGTCCTCGCGGTACATCGAGCGGGCAAAATCCTTCAGGTATTTTTCGCCGGCTTTCCACTGCGTGGGCGTCGAGGCCTGGCCCAGGTAGGCATTGCCCAGGTCAATGCTCCACCACACGCCCGTGCCGGTAGGAGTAGCGTCTACGCGGCTGATAACGCGCACCGGCGTGGGCGAAATGTCCGAAATCGTCACGCCATCCATCGTGATGGTGCCCTTGTTGTTCTTCACCTTACCCGGAAACTGCTCGTTAAGCTGCTTAATCCAGGAAGTTTCGACGCGCTTGGTATCGAGCTGCAGGCTCACCCGCTGGCCTTTGCGCGGAATGTTGCCGATATTCTGGTCTGACTCATCCACTGGTGAGCGCTGGGCCGACACCTGCAAGCCCCCTAGTAATAGCAAAATAAGCAGTAGAACGTTTCGTTTCATCGGATAAAAAAGAGAGGTAAAAGAAGGTAGATGCAATGTGATAGCGGCCATGCTAAGGCCTTCGACAGCCCAAATTTAAGCGCTTTATCGCAACTCTATGAGGTAAAAAGGCTTTTTTTTTGCTGAGTTAATTTTTTATTCGTTAAGTACCACGGCGGGCTTAAAAGCCAGCTCGCCGCCAACCGAGAAAGTATTACTTTTTTTATTTCTTAAATCCAAAAACCGCCACCCAAGGCCAGCTCAACAAAAGCCGGTGCCCGCGGTTTCAACCTCCATGCCCCAGCTCACCATCTGCCGTTCCGAGCACTTCAATGCCGCCCACCGCCTGCACAACCCGGCCTGGGATGAGGCCCGCAACCAGCAGGTGTTTGGCAAGTGCAACAACCCCAACTACCACGGCCACAACTACAACCTGACCGTGCGCCTCACCGGTGACATCGACCCCGAAACGGGCTACGTATTTGATTTGAAAGCGCTTAGCGATATTATCAAAACGCAGATTCTGAATCGGTTCGACCACCGCAACCTCAACCTCGATACGGAGGATTTTCGGGAGCTCAACCCCACGGCCGAGAACATCGCTGTCGTTATCTGGCGGCGGCTGCGGGCGGCCTTGCCCGCGGCCCTGACCCTAGCCGTGACGCTCCACGAAACCGACCGTAATTTTGTGGATTACTATGGAGAATAATTTTGCCGGGCCGCCCGCCGACCACCCTAGCGGGCAGCACCCCGACTACCACCTGCCCGCCGGCCTGCGCACCCCCGTGCGCCCCGATGCTTTTGACCGCCCCGACGACGAGAAAATTGCCGCCATCAGCGGCCATTTTCGGGCCATTATGCAGGAGCTGGGCCTCGACCTGACCGACGACAGCCTGGCCGGTACGCCCCAGCGCGTGGCCAAAATGTTTGTGCAAGAGTGGTTTAAGGGCCTCAACCCCGCGCATCGGCCCGAGGTGCGCCTCTTCGAGAATCGCTACGAGTACCAGCAGCTGCTGGTGGAGCGCGATATCACCCTTTTTTCGTGCTGCGAGCATCATTTCGTGCCCATTATCGGCAAGGCGCACGTGGCGTATTTGCCTGGCAAACACGTGGTTGGTCTCAGCAAGCTTAACCGGGTGGTGCAGTACTACGCCCGCCGGCCCCAGGTGCAGGAGCGCCTCACGCGCCAGGTGGCCGAGCATCTGCGCCAAAGCCTGGGCACCGACGACGTGGCCGTGCTCATTGAGGCCGACCACCTCTGCGTGATGAGCCGGGGCGTGAACGATACCAGCAGCTCGACCATTACCAGCGAGTACGGCGGCAAGTTTTTGGAAGACAAGGATTTACGCAATGAATTTTTACGCCAGCTCGGCAAATAACCCTTGCGCGGGGCTAGCGGCCCACGTAGCCACAGCCCAAAACGTCTGCTAGCACCTAACCCGCACTTAACCAGCAACTTCATATGAAAATCCTCATTACGGGTGGCACCGGTATGATAGGGCAACGGCTGGCCGAGCTGCTCATCGACGGCGGCCACGAGGTAGTGCTGCTCACGCGCAACCCGCAGAAGGCTAGTCACTTCCGGCTGTTTGGCTGGGACCCGCAGGCGGGCACCATCGACCCGGCAGCCCTACCCTACGCCGACTGCGTGGTGAACCTGGCCGGCAGCAGCGTGGCTGAGGGCAAGTGGACGCCCGAGCGCAAGCACGAGATTATCCGCTCGCGCCTCGATGGCCTGGAGCTGCTTTACCGCGAGCTAGCCAAGCCCGGCCATCACGTGCAAATGCTGCTATCGGCCTCGGCCATTGGCGTTTATGGCGACCGGAGCGATGAGGTTTTATACGAAAGCTCGCCCACCGCGGCGCCCGGCGACGACTTCCTGGCCGACGTGGTAGTGCAGTGGGAAGCGGCCGCCCGGCGCATCGGTGAGCTCGGGCCGCGCGTAGTGCTGCCACGCATCGGCATTGTACTCAGCCCCGAGGGCGGCGCGCTGGTGCCCATCGCCAAAACGGTGCGCTACGGGGCCGGCGCCCCGCTAGGGTCGGGCCGGCAGTACATGAGCTGGATTCACCTCGATGACCTCTGCCGCCTGTTCGTGCGAATGCTGGAAGACGAGCTGTGGCAGGGCGAATACAACGCCGTGGCCCCTAACCCCGTCACCAACCAGGAATTTACCGAAACGCTGGCCCAGGTGCTGCACCGCCCGCTACTGCTGCCCAAGGTGCCCGCCTTCGGCCTGAAGCTGGCGATGGGCGAGATGAGCGAAATCGTGCTCGGCTCGCAACGCGTGAGTGCTGACAAGGTTCTCAGCCAAGGCTTTACCTACGAATACCCGCGTTTGCCAGAAGCGCTAGCGTCGTTCTACGGGGAGGCTGGCTAGGGTGGTTCCGGCCGCTAACGCTGCCCAAAAGGCTACGTGGGCTAGGCAACCAGGTTGGTAAAGCCAGTCAATATCAACTCAGTAGCTGCTTGCAAATCAGTTACTCGCGGCGCGTAGTCGACTGCCTCGGAGTGGCCCACCAGAATGCCGGGCACCCCTAGCCGGGCACCGGCCTCGATGTCGCGGGCGCGGTCGCCCACGAGCCAGCAGCGGGCCGGGTCGAGGTGAAAGCGCGCCACCGCTTTTTCGAGCAGCCCGGAGTCGGGCTTGCGAAAAATGGACTCGCTAACGGACGGGTGGTTTTCGGAAAAATAAAGCGCATCGAGCTTATAGCCACAGGCTTGCTGCAACAGCTGGTGGCAGGCCAGCACCTCGGCGCGGGTGTAGAGGCCCTTGGCGATGCCGGCCTGGTTGGTGACCACGATGAGGTAGTAGCCGGCGGCTTTGAGGCGGGCCAGGCTCTCGGGCACGCCGGGGCAGATGCGGAAGCGCTCGGGCGTCCAGACATAGTCGCCCATTTCCTCGTTGAGCACGCCGTCGCGGTCCAAAAAAACTGCTTGATTCATTATCCTTCGCTAGTAGCCGCCAGCTGACAGCTAGCCGTCTGCATTATTAAACAAAGCTATCAGCTAGTAGCTAATGGCGAACTGCTAAAACCCATGCGCATTGCCATTATCGGCGGCGGCCTCACGGGCCTCACGCTCGCATATTACCTGCAAAAAGCGGGCGTGGCCTACGACCTGCTGGAGGCTAGCCCCCGGCCGGGCGGCAACCTGCTCTCGCCCCAGGCGCCCGCAGGCTACCAGCTCGAAGCTGGCCCCAACTCGCTGCTGCTGAGCGCTGAGCTGGAAGAATTATTGACCGAGCTGGGCCTAGCCGACACCATTCAGGAAGCGGCGCCCGTGAGCCAGCACCGCTACGTGCTGCGCAAGGGCGAATACCAGGCGCTGCCCGGCTCGCCCCCGGCCCTGCTGGCCAGCAATTTTTTTAGCCTCAAAACCAAGCTACGGCTGCTGACCGAGCTGCTGCGCCGCCCCGCGCCCCCGGTGCCGGGCGAAACGGTGGCGGCGTTCTTCGCGCGGCACTTCGGGCCCGAGGTGGTGCAGTACGCCGTCAACCCGTTCGTAGCGGGCATCTACGCCGGCGACCCGGCCGAGCTGCTGCTCTCGCTCACGTTTCCGCAGCTGGCGGCGCTGGAGGCGCAGCATGGCTCCTTGCTGCGCGGGCTCGCCAAAGGGCCCAAAACCGGCCGGCGCCGCACCATCACGTTGCGCGGCGGCGTGCAGGCGCTCACCGATGCGCTGGCGGCGCAGCTCACGAGCTACCAGGCAGGGCAGACGGTGTCGGCCATCAGCCGGCCGACGGATGGGAGTTATCAACTGACAATCAACGACCAACAAGTAACAACCACCTACTCTCACTTGGCGCTGGCGCTGCCCACCTACGCCGCCGCTAGCCTGCTGCGCCCGCACTTCGCGGCGGCGGCCGAGGCGCTGGCCGCCGTGCGCTACCCGCCCATGACGCTCGTGTACTCGGCCTACGACCGGGCGGCCGTGGCGCACCCCCTGGTGGGCTTTGGGGCGCTGAACCCGCGGGTGGAGGGCACGTATTCGGCCGGCTCCATCTGGACCAGCTCGCTGTTTCCCGACCGGGTGCCGGCGGGGCAGGTGCTCTTCACGAGCTTCGTGGGCGGGGCGCAGTTTGCAGTGCAGGCCCAGGAGCCTGAGGCCACGCAGCTGGCCGCCGTGCACCAGGAGCTAAGCCGGCTCTACGGCATAGCGGGGGCACCGCGCTGGCAGGGGCGCTACTACTGGCCCCAGAGTATTCCGCAGTTCGACGCGTACCTGGCGGCGGCTAGGGCGGCCGTGGCGCCGCTAGCCGCCCAGGGCATCGTGGCCGTGGCCAACTGGCAGGCCGGCGTGAGCGTGCCCGACTGCGTGAAACATGCCCGCAAACTGGCGGCCGAATTGCTAATGAAGAAGTAATTCGGAGTTTTATGATTTTTCGCTCCAAATTCTTCCTTCCAAATTCCTACTTCCTGCGCAACCCTCTTTGCGCGCGCCTTATCTTTGCCCACGATGAGTACTACGGCCGCCGGATTAGTGTTAATTCCGACGTATAATGAGCGGGAGAATGTGGAGCTTATTGTTCGGGCAGTTTTCGCGCTGCCGAAGAATTTTCACGTCCTCGTTATTGACGACGGTTCGCCCGACGGCACGGGCGCGCTAGTGCGCGGGCTCCTGCCTGAGTTTGGCGGGCGGCTGTTTTTGGAAGAACGAGCGGGCAAGCAAGGCCTGGGCACGGCCTATATCTTTGGCTTCCGCTGGGCGCTGGCCAGGAGCTATGAGTTTGTTTTTGAGATGGATGCCGACTTCTCGCACAACCCCCAAGACCTCTTGCGCCTGCACGAAACCTGCGCCGTGCAGGGCTACGACCTGGCCATCGGCTCGCGCTACAGCGACGGCGTGAACGTGGTAAACTGGCCCATGAGCCGGGTGCTCATGTCGTATTTCGCCTCCAAGTACGTGCGCCTCATCACGGGCATGCCCATCCACGATGCCACGGCGGGCTTTAAGTGCTACTCGGCTAAGGTGCTGCGGGCCATTGACCTCAGCCGCATTCACTTTGTGGGTTACGCCTTCCAGATTGAGATGAAGTGGCTAGCCTATTGCCTCGGGTTTCGCATCAAGGAGGTGCCCATTATTTTCACCGACCGCACCCGGGGGCAGTCCAAAATGTCGAAGGGCATTTTCAAAGAAGCCCTGTTTGGCGTGGTGCAGATGAAGGCCAGCAGTTGGATTCACCCACCGCGCCGCCTCGAAGAGGCGCCCCAGGGCCAGCCCAGCCTAAGCGCTGGCTAGGCGGCGGGGCGGCAAGCTTTAGCTGGCCGTTTCTGGCAAGTACAGCTGCGCCTCTCGGTGAGAATGGCCCCGGCGAGCGAAAGCTTCCCGCACACTACTTACCCTAGGCCCTAGTTTTCCGTATCCTAGAAGGCACACCCTGCCGGATGGAAAACACGCCCCTCTTCTGGATTTTATTTAACCTGTTTGTAATCGGGCTTTTACTGCTCGATTTGCTGGTTTTCAACCGCCGGGCGCACGCCATCAAGCTGGGCGAGGCCCTGGGCTGGAGCGCCTTCTGGATAACGCTCTCGCTAGGGTTTAACTACCTCGTGTACCGCAGCATGGGCCACGAGGCCGGCCTGCAATGGCTGACGGGCTACCTCATCGAGAAAGCCTTGAGCGTGGACAATCTGTTCGTGTTCCTGCTCATTTTCACCTACTTCAAGGTGCCCGCCGAGTATCAGCACCGCATTTTGTTTTGGGGCGTGCTGGGGGCGCTGGTGCTGCGCGGCATCTTCATTGTGGCCGGGGCGGCGCTGCTGGCGCAGTTTCACTTTTTGCTGTATGTGCTAGGGGCCTTCCTGGTTTACACGGGCGTGCGGATGGCGCTGAGCGGCGACGGCGACCCCGCAATCGACCCCGACAATAACCCGGTAGTGCGCTTCCTGAGCCGGCGCCTGCCCATTACGCGGCAGCTCGACGGCGGCAAGTTTTTCACCCGGCGCGACGGCCTGCGCTTCGCCACGCCGCTGCTGGTGGTACTGGTAATGGTCGAAACCACCGACGTAGTTTTTGCCGCCGATTCCATCCCGGCCATCCTGGCCGTGTCGCGCAACACGTTCATCGTGTACACCTCCAACGTGTTCGCCCTCTTAGGTTTGCGGGCTTTGTACTTTGCCCTGGCCAGCCTCATGACGCTCTTTCACTACCTGAACTATGGACTGGCGCTCATCCTCATTTTTATCGGCGGCAAGTTGCTGGCCGAAGATATTTTGCGCACGCGCTTTAACCTGGAGCTGCCCGTGCCGGTTTCGCTAGGCATCGTGGGAGCGCTGCTGCTGGGCTCGGTAGCTGCGTCGCTGCTGTGGCCCAAAAAGACTACCTAGCCAGCCGCTAGCTCCTTGCTCCGCTCCCACCCCATCACCCAGGCTGCACCCTGTCAATCGCTCTTCTCTACTTTGAATTACCTCGCCGAACACCTGGCCCAGGGCTTCAGCCAAACGCCGAAGACCTTGTCGTCCAAATACTTTTACGATGCCACGGGCAGCCGCTTATTTCAGCAGATAATGGCGCTGCCCGAGTACTACCCCACCCGCACCGAGCTGGCTATTTTTGAGGCGCAGGGCGCGGCCATCGGGCTAGCGCTGGGCGCAGGCACGGCGGCCGGCCAGCCGCTGGCCGTGGTAGAGCTGGGCGCGGGCGACGGCCTGAAGACCAAGATTTTGCTGCGCGCGCTGCTCGCTCAGCCGGCGGCCCTCACCTACGTGCCGGTCGATATTTCAGCCTCGGCCATCGAAGAGCTCACGGCTTCGCTGCACGCCGAGCTGCCGGGCCTGCCCACCGAGCCGCTGGCCGCCGAGTATTCGGCGGCGCTGGCCACGCTAGCCACCCGGCCGGGCGCCAAAGCAGTCCTGTTTGTAGGCTCCAACATCGGCAATTTCACCCCCGCCGAACAGGCCGTTTTTCTGCGCGAGCTGGCCCAGCCGCTCACCCCGGCCGACCGCCTGTTGGTGGGCTTCGACCTGCGCAAGGACCCGCGCCGCATTCGGGCGGCCTACGACGACGCGCAGGGCATCACGGCCGAGTTCAACTACAACCTGCTGCGCCGCCTCAATGCCGAAGCCGGCGCTGATTTTGAGCTCGATGCCTGGCAGCATTTCCCCGATTACGACCCGAGCACCGGCGCCATGCGCTCGTGGCTGGTGAGCCGCCGCGCCCAAACGGTGCGCCTAGCCGCGCTGCCCGGCCAGGCCTTCGAAATTGCCGCCTGGGAGGCCATTCATACCGAAAGCTCCTACAAATTCACCCTGCCCCAAATAGCCGGGCTAGCTCTTGCGGCAGGCCTGCGGGTAGTCGAAGTGTTCCAGGACGAGGCCGGCGACTTTGCCGACGTGGTACTGGCCGTGGCCGAATGAGGGCGTAATTTTGCAATTCAAGCCCCAAAGCCGGCCGTCATGCTGAGCTTACCGAAGCATCTTGCTCGCATCGTTGGAATGGCCCTAGCGATGCGAGCAAGATGCTTCGGCAAGCTCAGCATGACGGTTTTTAAGTGCATTGTCTAGACGTATCCTCGTGAAATCCCACCTCCGCCCTACTATTCTATTAGCTTACCCCGTCGTGCTCAGCCAGCTCGGCCATATCCTAGTGAGCGTGTGCGACTCGGTGATGGTGGGCCAAACGGGCAAGCTGCCGCTGGCCGCCGTGAGCGTGGGCGTGAGCATTACCACCGTGCTTATGGTGCTGGGCCTGGGCATTAGCATGGGCGCGGTGCCGCGCGTGGCCGCCGCCAACGGGCGCGGCGACAACGGCGCGCTCGGGCACCTGCTGGTGGGCACCATCTGGCTCAATACCCTGGTGGGCGTGCTACTGGCGGGCCTCAGCCAGCTGCTGCCGCTGCTGATGCCGCACCTGCACCAGGCACCCGAGGTAGTGGCGCTGGCCACGCCCTGGGTGCGCGTGGTGGGCCTGTCGCTGCTGCCGCTCATGGTGTTTCAGGGCTTCCGCGAGTGGGCCGAGGGGCTGGGGCTCACGCGCCAAGCCATGCAGCTGTCCATTCTGGGCAACGTGGTGAATGCGCTGCTGTGCTACGCCCTGATATTCGGGCACTTCGGGGCGCCTGCCCTGGGGCTGATGGGCGCGGCCTGGGCTACGCTCATCGCCCGCATTATCATGGCGCTGCTCATGGCGCAGTTTGTACTGCGGGCCAAGGACTTGCAGCCCAAGCGCCCGGCCGAAGGCGCTACCTGGCTGCGGCCGGGGCTAGCCGAGCTGCGCGGGCAGCTGGCGCTGGGCCTGCCCATCGGCGTGCAAATGATGTTTGAGGTGGGCGCCTTCGCCGCCTCGGCCCTGATGATGGGCTGGCTGGGCGTGGCCACCCAGGCCGCCCACCAGATTGCCATCAACGTGGCCTCGGTAACCTACATGGCGGCGAGCGGCATTGCGGCGGCCGCCACCATCCGGGTGGGCAACCTGCGCGGCAGCGGCGACCTGGCCGGGGCGCGGCAGGCGGGCTTTGCGGCCTACTGGCTAGCCTTCGCCTTTATGAGCACAATGGGACTGCTGCTCATTGGGTTGCGCCACCTCATTCCGACCTACTACAACACCGACCCGGCCGTGGTGAGCCAGGCGGCCACGCTGCTGGCCATCGCGGCTGCCTTCCAGGTGTCCGATGGGCTGCAGGTGGTGGGGCTAGGGGCCTTGCGCGGCCTCGAAGACGTGAAGGTGCCCTCGGTGGTGGCGCTGCTGGCGTATTGGGCCATTGCGCTGCCGCTGGGCTACGGCCTGGGCTTTGGGCTGAAGATGGGTGCGCCGGGCGTATGGCTAGGGTTGCTCACGGGCCTGAGCATCGTGGCCGTGGTGCTGCTGCTGCGTTTTCGGCGCCAGAGCGGGCCGGGCCAACCCCAACCCGACGCCCCTAGCCCGACTACCAACCTGACAAAAGCCGAGAAAATGGTGCTGGCGGGCCAGCCTGCCGGCTAGCCCGCGGAACTCAGAGCGGGCGCCCGATTGTCCGGTTGGCAGGCTGCGCACTCACTTAGTGGGCGCGCCGCTTTCCTCCCGTTCTCTTTGCCTTTTTTCTGATGTCTATTTCCTGGTGGAAGCCGCTGGCTTTCGTACTCCTTGGGGCTGGTCCGGCCGCTGCCCAGCGCGTGCCCCTGCCGCCCGGCGCCATCCGCTGGTCGGCCAGCCGGCCGCTCACCGTGGCCGATTTTAAGGGTCGCCCCAAAACGCCTCAGGGCCACGCGGCCCTTACCTCGGCCAATATCAATACCGGCGCTACTTGCCGCAGCAATGTGTTTGCCGGCACGGCGCAGGCCAGCTTCGACCCGGCCAATTCGTGGGTGCGCGAGCCGGCCACCATCACACCCGCCCTGCTGCGCCACGAGCAGTTGCACTTCGATATTGCCGAGGTGTATGCCCGGCGCCTGCGCCAGCAGCTGGCGGCCATCCACGTGAGCTGCAGCCAGCTAGGCGCCACCTTCGACCGCGTGAGCCAGGCGGCCTACACGGCCTGGCAGCAGGCCGAGGATACCTACGACCGCGACACCAACCACGGCCTGCAACACGAGCGCCAGGCCCAGTGGGAAGCGCAGGTGCGCCTGCAATTGCAGGAGCTAGCCGCTTTTGCCGAGAAAGATGCGTGAGCTGATTGTTGATTGCTGATTATTAAGCTCGTTTGTCATGCTCATCTTGAGTCTTCAACGCGCGTAGTCGTTGGTGCGATATTCTTCTTTGTTATCCACTGCGCAGAATGCCCGGCCCGCCGCACAAAGCTTAATAATCAATAACCAACAAGCAGCTATGCTTTCCTGGGACGATTTTGCCAAGGTAGACATCCGCGTGGGCACCATTGTGGAGGCCCACGAATTTCCGGCGGCGCGGCGGCCGGCCTATCAATTGCTGCTCGACTTTGGCCCCGAAATAGGGTTGAAGAAATCGAGCGCGCAGCTTACCCACCACTACACGCCCGCCACGCTCGTGGGCCGGCAGGTGCTGGCGGTAGTCAATTTTCTGCCCAAGCAAATTGGGCCGTTTCGCTCCGAAGTACTGGTGCTGGGCGCCCCCGATGCCGAGGGCCACACGCTGCTAGCCGCCGTGGCCGCGCCCGTGCCCAACGGCAGCCGCCTGCACTAGCCCCCGGCCGGGCCTAGTGGTGTGGGGGCAGTGGCGTGGTACCCATCTTCTTCTCGCGAACAGTCAGCGAGTCGATAATGGCGGTGTAGATGCCGTCGAGGTCCTTGCCATTCATGGCATAATAGCGGTAGCTGTGCTCGAAAGTCGAGTCCGCCTCGTTTAGCTTGTGCCGCCACAGCACCTCGCGGTGCAAGGTTTGGAACAGGGCGCGGGCCGAATCGGGCGCCAGCCGGCTCGACTCGATGCGCGATTCGAGGAGGTGAAACTCGATGAGCAGGCTCGTGAGTTCTTCCTTCGAGAGCAGGTTGGGCGGGGGCAGCACCTGCTCGGGGCGGGCGCAGCTGGCGGCGGCCAGCAACAAGCCCGCGCCCAGCATAAATTGAGTCAGCAGCGATTTCACGCCCAAAAATAACCCCGCGCCGTAGCTTCGCCCCGTATGCCACCCGCCGCTAGCCCCGCTTCTGCCCTGCCCGCCAGCCTCACGGCGCTGGTGCGCCGCCTGCGCCACCTCGAAATACGGATGCGCCAGGCGGTAGAGGCGCAGCTACAAGGCAATTTCGGCTCCGTATTCCGGGGCAATGGGCTGGAGTTTGACGACGTGCGCCTGTACCAATACGGCGACGAGGTGCGCGCCATCGACTGGGCCGTGAGCAGCAAGGGCCACGGCACTTTCGTGAAAACCTACAAGGAAGAGCGCGAGCAGCAGGTGCTGGTGGCCCTCGATGTAAGCGCCTCGCAGCGCGTGGGCCGCGCCACGGCGGGCAGCCAGTGCAAGCTTGACCTGGGCCGCGACCTGGCCGGGGTACTGGCCCTGTCGGCCGCCCGCCAAGATTCGGCGCTGGGCCTGCTCGCCTTCTCCGACCAAAAGGAGCTGTACCTGCCCCCTGCCAAGGGCCTGCGCCCGGCCTACGCCCTGCTGCAGCGCCTCTACGGCCTGCAGCCCGCCTCTACCCACACCAGCCTGAGCGTAGGCATCCGGCAACTGCTGGGCCTGGTGAAGCGCCGCAGCCTGGTAGTGCTCATCTCCGATTTTATCGACGAGAACTATGAGCGCGAGCTCACCATGCTGGCCCGGCAGCACGACTTGGTGGTGGTGCAGCTGCAAGCTCCGCAGGAAGTGGCGTTTCCGGCGCTGGGCATTGTGCCGCTGCGCGATGCCGAAACCGGCCTGCAGCGCTGGGTCGACACCTCCGCGCTGGCCTTCCGGGCCCAGCACGCCGCCCAAAACCTGGCCCGGCAGGAGGCCCTGCACACGCTGTGCCGCCGCCAGCGCGTGGGCCTGCTCACGCTGCGCACCGACGAAGATTTTGTACCACAACTAGTGGGGCTGTTTCGGCAGCGTCGGGGCTAGCGCGCTATGAGAAAGCAACTTGCACGCACGCGCTTTGCCTGCCGCCTGGGGCTAGCCGCCGGGCTGCTAGGCCTTGCCACACCGGCCCTAGCCGCCAACGTTGGCACCGCGGCCAGGCCGGTGGGCCGGTTCTCGCGGGCCGTGGTAGAAGCCGGCCAGCCCTTCGACTACGTGCTGAGCTACGCCCACGACCCGGCCGAGGAAGTCGTTTTCCCCGATTCGCTGGCCTCGTTTGGCTCGTTTGAGTACGCGGGGCGGCGCTGGCTGCCTACCCGCACTACCAACGGCCGTAGCCTCGACCAAGTAGTGTACCACCTGCGCACGTTTTCGCTGGCCCCGGTGCAGCAGCTGCAGCTGCCGGTGCTGCTGCTGCGCGACGGCACCGACACGCTGCGCCTGCTGCCCCCCGTGGCCCAGGTGCGGCTGCACCGGCTGGCCCCTACCCTGTACCGCACCGATGCGGCTAGCCCGCCCACCCTGCGCACTAGCTACGAGGCGCTTGACCTGGCACCGGCTTTCAACTACCCGTTTTGGCTGGCGGGGCTGGCGGGTGGGCTAGCCCTGGCCGGTGGCGCCTGGGCGCTCTATGGCCGGCGCTGGCGGCAGCGCTACGGCCGCTACAAGCGCCGCAAAAATCACGTGTACTTTCTCACGCAGTTTGCCCGCAATGCCGAGCGCTTCACGCTCTCGCGCTCGGCGGCGGTGGTCGAGCGCACGGTGGTGCTCTGGAAAAACTACCTATCGAGCCTCGAGGATACCAACCTCAACTCACTCACCACCAAAGAGCTAACCGAGTATTTCCACAACGATGAAGACGTGCGCCGCGCCCTGCGCGCCACCGACCGCGTGGTGTATGGCAACCTACTCAGCGAGGATGCCCAGGAGGTCGATGCGGCCTTTCAGCGCCTGCGTGACTTTGCCGAGCGGCAATACGAAGGCAATTTTACCGGATGATTGTTAGCTGTTTATGAAATATTTATTTTGTCATGCTGAGCGGAGCATCTTGGCCGCTTCGTTGGGCAGTTCATCCGTATCCTGCCAAGATGCTTCGACTGCGCTCCGCTTCGCTCAGCATGACGGAATACTAACTGGCTTAATTTTCTAAACAGCTTCAGCAAATAACAAGTAAACTCATGCCTCACCTCGTAGTACTTACCGGCGCCGGCGTGTCGGCCGAAAGCGGCATCCGCACCTTCCGCGACACCAATGGACTGTGGGAAGAGCACCGCATTGAGGATGTGGCCACGCCCGAGGCGTTTGCCCGCAACCCGGCGCTGGTGCTCGATTTTTACAACCAGCGCCGCGCCCAGGCCCGCGAGGTGCTGCCCAATGCCGCCCACCTGGCCCTAGCCGGCTTCGAGGAAGTGCCGGGCTGGACGGTGAGTATCATTACTCAAAACGTGGACGACCTGCACGAGCGCGCCGGCTCGACCCAAGTAGTGCACCTGCACGGCATGCTGCGCCAGATGCGCTCGGTGAAGAACGAAGACGTTGTTTTTGACTGCCCCGGCGATATTGCGGTGGGCGACTTGGCTCCCGACGGCGGGCAGCTGCGCCCGCACATCGTGTGGTTTGGGGAGATGGTGCCGGCCATCGAGGAAGCGACCGAAATCGTGGCTACCGCCGATGCGCTGCTGGTGGTGGGCACCTCCTTGCAGGTGTACCCGGCGGCGGGGCTGCTGCACTACGCCCCGGCCGGCTGCCCAGTCTACGTCATCGACCCGCACCAGCCCGAGGTGAGCGGCCGCCGCGGCGTGCGCTACGTGGTGGAGCCCGCCAGCATCGGCGTGCCGCAGGTGCTGAAAGAACTGGCAGCAGACTAAAGAACTGGCAGCAGACTAACCGGCCATCTGTTTATTTCCGGTACTGGTACAAAATACCTGTATCGAACGGCGTCCAGAGGCTGGCTTTCTGGCCGCTAATTTTCAGGCCGCGGTTGGCCCAGGTGTTGCAGGTATTGAGTACGCTGTAGCGGCTGTTGGCCTCGTAAAAGGCATCGTGGTCGGCGTAGCTGTGGCCCGGAATCCAATTGAAGTTGCCAGTCGCATCGCGTTGAAAGCTCTTCTGGATGTAGGCTATCAGGTCGCGGTATTGGGTGGGCGTGAGGCGCAGGGGCACGCACTGAGGGCTAGCCACGAGGTCGGCCTCGCGGTAGTACGTGGTGTGCATGAGGGTAGTACCGAGCCAGAAGCCAGCTTGCAGCGCCGTGCTGGGCTTCAGCTGGGCCCAAGTAGGCGTGTCGAGGTAAAACCCCTTATCGCCCCAGCCAATACCCACGTAGTGATAGGTGGTATCGTTGGCCTGGGTATTGGAAAAAGGCAATTGTTGGCTCCAGTCAATGAAGCTGCTTTTTACGGGTACTACCAGGTCGGTATGCACGCCGTTGGAGCGGACAAAAAACGGGACCGTGGCCGGCTCGGTGGTGGGCACGGCGGCCACCGGAATGCGCGAGAGCACCTGCGCCACGCCGCAGTATAGAGCCGCCGCGCCCACTACTGCGCCCACCGAGTAAGCCGTTATTTTAGAGATTTTTCGCAGGATGGGCGACATACGGAAGCGTTAATTTTACGGGCTAGTACGCAATTCTGTCAAAAGTAACCCGCTCCGTTTCCATGTCTGCCCAGCCCGAAGAAGAAGTTTACGCCATCCCGGCCAAGTACCGCCAGATGGAAAATATGCACATCCTGTTCTGGCTCGTCAAGGATATCAGCTGGTGCATGGCCTGGAAAACACTGGGTATCTTGATGATAGCCCCCACCCTCGGCATTGCGCTCGTTATTGCCTGGCGCACCCGCTCCCTCAAGTCGGAGCTGGCTCACAACCTGGCCATCGTCTTTTGGATTTCGGCCAACTCGTACTGGATGCTCAGCGAGTTTTTCGGTTTCGACACCGTGCGCATCGGCACCCTTACCGATGGCAAGCACCTGGCTATCATTCCCTTCGGCATCGGGCTAGCCATCCTGGCTTATTACTATCTAGTACAAAAGCCCCGCGAGACCAAAGCCGCGCAGGTAGCCACGTTGTAGCGCCCCCGACCAGGGGCTAGCCCCTACCTGCCCGGCACGCCCCGCGCCAGCGTGCGCAGGCGGCACACAAACGTGGTGGCCATGAGGTAGAGCGAGTGGCCATCGTCGCCCCAGGCGCAGTTGGTCACCACCTCGCCAGGGTCCACGGTGCCAAGCAGTTGCCCCTGCGGCGAGATAATGAGCAAGCCCCCAAAACCGGTGGCGTACACATTGCCGGCCTGGTCTACTTTCAGGCCGTCGGGCACTTCCTTGAAGCGGGCGCGCGGCAGCTTGGTCATGTCGAAAAACGGCCGGGGCTTGCTCAGCTTCCCATTTTTACCTACCTCGTAGGCCAGGATGAGTGGCCGCAGCGAGTCGGCGTTGGAGACGTAGAGCGTCCGGTTGTCGGGGCTGAAAGCCAAGCCGTTGGCATAAGGCACATCGGTTGCCTCGGCGGTCACCTGCCCATCGGCCGCGCGCCGAAACACGCCCGTGTAAGGCAGTTCGCGCAGCGGGTCCTGCGCCTGGCGAGGCAGCCCAAAAGGCGGGTCGGTGAAGTAGACAGCCCCGCCGGGCGCCCGCACCACGTCGTTGGGACTGTTGTAGCGCTTGCCTTCAAAGTTGTCGGTGAGCGTGCGTTTGCCGCTCTTTTGGCTGAGGGCGAGGCTAGCCAGCCGGCGGTCGCCGTGTTCGCACAGCAGCAGGTTGCCGCGCTCATCAAGCGTCAGGCCGTTGCTGCCCGGCTCCTTGCTGTAGGGCAGGCGCCCGGTGTAGCCGCTGTTTTTCAAGAATACCGAGGTGCCGCCAGCTGCCTTCCAACGGTAAATGGTACCCAGGGGCGTGTCCGAAAAAAGCAGCATGCTGCTATCGGGTACCCACAGCGGCCCCTCGATGTGCGAGAACCCGGAGGCGACGACTTCGAGGCGCGCCTCGGGGGTTAGCACTTGGTCGAGGGCGGGGGCCTGCCGCGTCACGCGGCCGGTGGTGAGGTAGCCGGGTGCCTGCGCCGCGGCCGGGCGCCCACCCAGCCCGAGCGCTAGCCCCAGAAATAAGAAAACGGTCTTTTGCATAGAAAAGCAGCTAGCACGGGCCCGGGCGGCTCGCGGTTGGCTGGCCCCTGTGCGTACCCCTAGCCCGGCCCGAAGGTTGCGGGCGGCGCGCCCAAGGAGCTCCACCGGTTTTCTGAGCCAACTCTGTACGAAAGCTGGCCGTAGGCTACCAAAGCCGGCTCCTATGCGCCCGGCGGCTACCCCCATGTTTCTCCGTCGATTACTCGTTTTTCCTTGCCTGATGCTCACATTAGCCGCTACGGCTCAAGACCTTAAGCTACCGCTAGAAGAAGTGGCGCAAACGGGCCATTACCAACCTATTGGGGTAGGCGTTTCGCACAAGGGGCGCATTTTCATGACTTTTCCGAAGAAGAAAAACGACAAAAACTATTCCTACGATTATGGCTTGGTAGAGCTGGTGAAGGGCCAGCGCATCCCCTATCCCAACGCCCTGATGAACCAGTGGGACTCGACCCAGGCCGCCACGCGCTTCGTGAATGTGCAGGCCGCCGTGGTCGATGCCGACGACAACCTCTGGGTGCTCGACCCCAGCAACCCCGACGACCAGGCGCCAGTCATCGCGGGCATTAAGCTACTGAAAATCAACCTGACCACGAACAAAGTTGAGCGCACCTACCGCTTCGAGGACCTGCCCCGCGAGCGCACGGCCCTCAACGATGTGCGCATCGACACCCAGCGCCAGCTAGCCTACCTTTCCGACCCCATGCTGGCCGCCGTGGTTGTGCTCGACCTGCGCACCGGCAAAAGCCGCATGGTGCTGCAAGGCGACAAATCGACGGCCGCCGAGCCGGGCTTCGTGTTGCGCCTCGATGGCAAAGAAGTGAAAGACAAAACGGGTAAACCCTTCAGCAGCAATGTCAACGGCATTGCCCTCACCCACGATTTCAGGTATTTTTACTTCCGGGCCATCAACCAGACTAAGCTCTACCGCATCGAAACGCAGTACCTCGCCGACCCCGCGCTAGCCCCTGCTGCGCTGGCTAGCCACGTCGAAACGGTGGGCGAAACCGGCGTGAGCCACGGCATGCTAGCCGACGCGGCCGGCAACATCTACCTCTCCGACTCGCCCAACTACGCCGTGCGCCGCGTGACGCCCGCCGGCCGCTTCGAAACCCTGGTGCACGACCCGCGCCTGAGCTGGCCCGATACCTTCGCCATTGGCCCCGACGGCTACTTGTACCTCACCGCCACCCAAATAAACCGGGCGCCCAAGTTCAACGGTGGCCAGAGCAAAGTCGATTATCCTTTTCGGCTGTATCGCATCAAGCTGCCGGCCAACTAAAATTGTTATCTACCCAAAAGACCGTCATGCTGAACGCAGTGAAGCATCTCTACCGCACCGTTAAACGAGGTGGTAGAGATGCTTCACTGCGTTCAGCATGACGGTCTTTTTAGTCCATTAGGCTAACCGCTAGCCTACCACAATTGATGCACCTGCGGCCGGATGAGGCGGTCGTAGATGTCGCGCACAGCGCTTAATTGCTCGGTCGTAAGGGCCGGCAGTTCTTCTGTTTTCAGGTTGGAGAGCAGCTGCTCGGGCTTGGAGGCGCCGGGGATGATGCAGCTCACTTCGGGGAACATGAGTATCCAGCGCAGGGCTAGCGGGGCGAGCTGCGGCTGGTCGGGGAATACTTTCTTCAGTTCCTCAACGGCGGCTAGGCCCGTGTTGTAGTCCACGCCCGCGAAGGTTTCGCCCTTGTCGAAGGCCGCGCCGTCGCGGTTGAAATTGCGGTGGTCGTCTTTGTCGAACTGCGTTTGGGCCGAAAACTTGCCCGTGAGCAGCCCGCTGGCCAGCGGCACCCGCACTATCAGGCCCACGTCGCGCCGCTTGGCTTCTTTGAACAGCAGCTCGGCCGGCCGCTGCCGAAACATATTGAAAATCACCTGTATCGTGGTTACGTTCGGGTACTCGATGGCTTTGAGGCCCTCCTCCACCTTCTCCACGCTCACGCCTAGGTTGCGAATTTTGCCTTCCTGCTTGAGCCGGTCGAAGAGCTCGAAAATCTCGGGGCGGTAGTACACCTCGGTGGGCGGGCAGTGCAGCTGCACGAGGTCGAGGGTATCGAGCTGCATGTTGCGCAGGCTGTCCTCCACAAAGCCGCGCAGGGCGGCGGGCTGGTAGGTGTCGGCGGTATGGGGCTGCAGGCGGCGGCCACACTTGGTGGCCACAAAAATGCGCTCGCTGGCGCGGCTGCGCACGAGGCGGCCCACGGCTTTTTCGCTTTCGCCGTCGCCGTATACGTCGGCCGTGTCGATGAAATTGATGCCCGCATCCACGGCGGCGTTCAGGATGTGGTCGGCGTTGGTATGGCTGAAGGGCTCGCCCCATTTGCCGCCCACCTGCCAGGTGCCGAGGCTGATTTCAGAGATGGAGAAGCCGGTTTTGCCGAGCGTACGATGGTTCATCAGAAATAAAGATTGGTGCGAGGGAAACCGCAGTACGGGCTATTTCACTTCGTCGCCGTCCTTATCGATAAAAAAACGGCGGCCATTTTGCAGCACGCGCGCCTTGCCGTCGGCAAAGTCGGCGGCCAGTTGGTAGCGGCCGAAGGGCTTGGTACCCCGGCTAGGGTCGTCGAGGTAGGCGGGGGTAATGAAGGTGTAGCCATCAGGGAGCCTCACCCGTGCCAAGCCATCGACAAAGGCGTAGGCCTCGGTGAAAATGACTGGCTTTTCCGGCTCGGTAGGGCCGCTGATGTAGTGCCAGCCACGGTGGTCGAGCACGGCGGCGTGGCCCTCGGCAAAGTCGAGCGCGTTGAAATAGTAAGTGTCGAACTCCTGCCCCCGCTCATCGACGAAGGTGTAGGTATCGCCCACCCGGGCGCGGGCATAGCCCCCGGCGTAGGGGTTAAGCGCATCGTAGGCCGGGGCAATAACTTCCTTGCCGTCTTCGTCCACAATGCCATAGGCCCCCGCCTTCGCCACCACCGCCCGCCCGTCGTGGAAGGGGCCCGCCGCCGTAAACTGCGCCGGAATGACGGCTTTGCCACTGGCATCAGCAAAACCCCAGCGGCCATTTTCCTGGAAAGGCTTGGGTGGGCTGGCGCCCAGGTGGCTAGCCCCCCACCCTACCAGAACCAGCGCGGCCAGCCCGCCCACGGCCACGCGCCGCCGCTGGCCCTGCCGCAGCCACACCCACCCCCGGGCTACCTGCGGCGCGGCCGCGGCGGCCAGCTCGTGCCATTTGGCTTGCAGGCTCGCCCAGTAGCTCGCCCAGACCGGCGGCACGGGCGCAGCCGACCGGGTGCCAGCGGCCCCTGCCGGTGCCGGCCCCGCCGCAGAAGCAACGGGAGCCGTAGCAGCCGGCTTAAGAGCAACTAGTGCAGGCGACGCCACCGTCGCAATCGGCGCTGCTGGCTGCGCCGATACTGGCGCCGCAGCTGTGATTGGCGCACTAGCACCAGCCGACGCGGCCGGCGCCGGAGCTACCGATGTAGTTACCCAAGGCTCAACCACTACTGCCTGGGCTGGTGCCAGCGCAACCGCTGCTGGAGTGGCAACTGGCGGCACTTGCGCCAACTGGCTAGCCGCCGCCAGAGGCGCGGGGGCCGGAGTGCTGGGTGGGGCCGACCCGCCAGGTACAGCATCGGCTGGCGGGGCAGCGGCAGGCGCAGCGGCCTGGGCATTCAGCCGCTCGATGAGCTGGCCGAGCTGCTGAATCTTGGCGTCCAACTCCTGGTTGCGGGCAGCAGCTTCGGCCTGCGAAGCCTGCATGGCAGCCTCCTGGGTGGCTTTTTCGCGGTTTTCGGCAGCTAGGCGGGCTTCGAGGTGGGCCGCCTCGGGGGCTATGGCCGGGGCCTGGGCCAGCTCGGCACGCAGCTGGGCCAGGCTGCGCTCGCGCTCGTTTTCGCGGGCTTCGAGGTGGCGGAGCTGGGCGGCCATATCGGCTTGCATTTGCTGGCGCAGTTGTTCCAACTGCTGCTTTTCTTCGCGGCGGGCCTCGGCGGCCACGCTGGGGTCGTAGCCGTAGGGCGGGTCTTCGTCGGGGATGTCGGCCGCGCCGAGCCAGCCCCAGAGCTTGCGGGCTTTCTGGCTCAGAAAGTTAGCCGCTTCGCTGGCGGCCGGCAGGATAGCTGACCCCACCGCCGCCGGGCCGGGCACCGGGGTAGCCTGTTCTCCATCGGGCAGCAGGCTAGCGGTTAGCTCAGTCAGCTCCTCGGGGCTAAAGTCGATTTCGGGCGTGGCCAGCAGGCGCAGGCGGTGGGGCAGGTCGGCCACGCTGGCCAGCAGCTGAAAGCCGGGGGCGGGGGCACTACTGAGGGCTGGCTCCACATCAGGAGCAAAAACAACGGACTCACCAAATAGCACCAAGCCACTGATGGCTTGCAGATTAGCCTGACTACCTCCCAGGTGCGGGGCTAGCCAGTCGGCCAGGGCGGCTTTTTGCTGCCCAAACTGCTCGAAGGGGTTATCAAACCCGCCGCGTGCCGCCAGGGGGCGCCCGCTCAGCTGCCACGCGCCGTAGCCCAGCGCCGGCACGCTGAGCCGCCCGCCGCCGGGCACCAGCAGCAGCAGCGTAATGCCGTGGGGCTGCACCACCACCGCATCAAACGGCACCTGGCCAGCCTCATCAGTCACGGCTACGTGGCCCAGCAGCAGCGTAGCCGGCCCCGCTGGGTCGGCTTGCAACGCCGCCGCCACGGCCTCAAACAAGCGCTGGCGGGCGGGGTCGGGAAAGGGAGTAGTGAGGTAGTAAGAAACCATAAGCGTAGAAAGAGCCGGGTCGCCGCGGCGGTAGCCAGGTGGCGACCCTCGGGGCTAGCCCCTGGCAAAGGTCAGGCAATGGCCCGGTTAGTCGTCGTACTTGTCTTTATCCTTCTCCTCTTTGTCCTCGTCTTTGTCGTGGCCCCGGCCGTGGCCTTTTCCGTGGCTCTTGCCGTGGTTTTTCTTCCACTTTTTGCCGTTGAAATAGTAGCCACTCTCCGCGCCGACCGACCCCAGTAGCGCTTGCAGTACCGACACCGGCGGGCCAGCGGGCGGCCGCCCGGCGGCGCGTGGCGGGGCGGCCGGGCTAGCCAGCGCCAGGGCCCCGTTGGCGGCGGTGCGCACGGCCACTGGCCGGCCGCGCAGGTCGCAACCCTGGCCTTCGCGCAGCTCGGTGCGCTGGCCGGTGGCCGCGATGATGAAGCCGTCTTTGGTGACGACGGCGCCGGTGGGCAGGTGGGCGTCGCGGGTCATGGGGCGCGCCTGGCCGTTGCGCACTAGCTGCATCTGGCCGTTGCGACGCCGAAAACCGTCGTTGTTGGCAGGCTGCTGGGCGAGGGCCAGCCGGCCCAGCGGTAGCAGGAGGCAGGCTAGCCCCACCGTCCGAAGGGTAGGCAGAGGCATAGGGAAAGAAAATCGGTTAGCGGCGCTGCCCGGCAAAAAGCGCGCCCACAATGCCGTTTATACGCTACAGCGGCGACTAGGCTGCCTGCTTGGGACCAAAAGCTAGGCGGCCGGGGCAGCGGCAGCGGGGCGCTTCCAGCTGAGCAGCAGCACGCCCAGCACCACCAGAATTGTGCCACCAACCTGGGCCGCAAAAATGGGCTCGTGCAAAAAAAAGTGCGCCTGGGCAATGGTCGAGATAGGCCCGATGCCGCTGATAATCGCCACGTTATTAGCCCCGATTCGCTTCAAGCCCTGCGATATTAAAAAGGAGGGCAGCACCGTTGAAAAGATGGCTAGCCCCAGGCCGTAGCCCCACAGCGCCCGGCCCGCCGCCAACACTTCGCCCTGGCCCACCAGGGCAAAATGCGCGAAAATGCCCGCCGTAGCCGCCAGCATGGCGTAGGCCGTAAACTTATTGGCGCCCACCAGCGGGATTAATTTCCCGCTGCCCGCGATGTATATCGAATAGGTAATGGCGCATAAAAACACCAGGAAGCTCCCCAAGTACAGCCCAGGCTGGCCGGGACTCACCACAATTTCGCCCGCGTAGGCAATGCCGATGCCGAGGTAAGTGAGCAGTAATGCCCATTTCTGAACGCCGGTAATGCGCTGCCTGAAAATCAGCGCGTTGATGAATACCACGAAGCTGGGATATAGAAACAATATCAGTCGCTCGAGGCCAGCCGACACGTATTGTAGGCCCATAAAATCAAGCAGGCTGCTCACGTAGTAGCCCAGCCCCCCTAGCAGCGCCACCAGTCCCCACTGTGCCCGCGTCATGCGCACGTTGTTTTTTTGGCTCGACACCAGCAGCGCCACGCCAGCATAAAACGGCAGCGAAAACACCATGCGCAGCGTGAGCAGCGTCAGGGCATCGGTGTGGGTAGCCCCGAACGCCAGCTTGACGATAATGGCTTTGGTAGAGAATAAAATGGCCCCGAGCAGGGTGATAAGAAAGCCGGCTAGGGGCACGGCCGGGCGGGCAGGCGCTTGCATCGAATGAGCAGAAAACTACTAAACCCAGCAACACTGGCGCGAGTTTAGCGCAGCGTAACTAGTGCCCGCTACTAGGATGGCGATTGCACCTCCACTGCCGCGCCAGCGGCAAGCGGCGGTGGAGCTAATGATACCCTAGCAACGACTCGTTTTATGGGAGGCACAGCCTCCCCCGCAAAATAGGCACGAGTTACGCTGCGCTAAACTCGCGCCAGTGTTTAATAACAGGCTGACAGGCAATTCTTTGCGTGAATTATCTATAAAAATTCGCGCTTTCAGTCCGCCGATAATACTACTAGCTGCTAGGCAGCTAGCCAACTCAAACTCTCCGAATTCATGCAGTAGCGAATACCGCTTGGGGCGGGGCCATCGGGGAAGACGTGTCCCAAATGTCCGCCGCACGCATTGCAGCTAGCCTCTATGCGCTGCATATTATTACTCGCGTCGCAGGCGTACTTAATGGCATTCTTGGTGATTGGCTGGGTGAAACTGGGCCACCCCGAGATGGCGTGGTATTTTGTATCTGCCTCGAATAAGAGACTGCCGCAACCGGTGCAAGCGTAGCGGCCCGGTGCGTAGGAGCGGCAATAGGCATTGCGATAAGGTGGCTCCGTGTGCTGCTGCCGCAGCACCCTAAACTGCGCGGGCGTTAGCTGCGCCTGCCATTCTGCCTCCGTTTTTTCGATAATGCGGGGTGGCTCCGGATTACTGTATTTGGCGAATTTCAGCACGTCAATCCAACGCAGCATAGGTAGTGGTATGTTTAGTTCGAGGCGGTTTAGACAATTGCCAGCACGTGAGGCTGCGCTTGTTTTCAGACTTTCTAAACGGCTTCTTCGTCAAAAAGGCCACCCTGGGAAACCAGGGTGGCCTTTTCAATAATCAGCAAAAATCAGCTTACACTACGGCCGAACCCGTTTCCTGCATCTTGATGAGGTTCAGGGCCGAACCAGCTTTAAACCAGGCGATTTGGCCTTCGTTGTAGGTGTGGTTGACGGTGATGAGGTCGGTGTCGCCATCGGCGTGGCGCAGGCGCACTTGCAGCGGCTGGCCGGGGGCGAAGCTCGTGAGGCCGAGGATGTCGATTTGGTCGTCTTCCTCAATCAGGTCGTAGTCGGCCTTGTTGGCGAAGGTGAGACCCAGCATGCCCTGCTTTTTGAGGTTGGTTTCGTGAATCCGAGCGAAGCTTTTCACCAGCACGGCGCGCACGCCGAGGTGGCGAGGCTCCATGGCGGCGTGCTCGCGCGAGCTGCCTTCACCATAGTTCTCGTCGCCGATAACGATGCTGCCGATACCCAGGCTCTTGAGGTTACGCGCGGCTTGCGGCACCGGCACGTAGGGCTCGCCCTGGATACCACTGGCTTTCACCGAGTTAGTTTCGCCGGTAAAGGCGTTGGTGGCGCCGATGAGCATGTTGTTGGAAATGTTATCCAAGTGGCCGCGGAACTTGAGCCACGGGCCGGCCATCGAGATGTGGTCGGTGGTGCACTTGCCCTGCGCCTTGATGAGCACGCGCAGGCCAAGCAGGTCGGTGCCTTCCCAGGGCTTGAAGGGCTCCAGGAGTTGGAGGCGGTCCGAGTTACGGTCTACCAGCACCTGCACGGCACTGCCATCTTCGGCCGGAGCCTGGAAGCCAGCGTCTTCGACGGCGTAGCCGGCGGGGGGCATTTCGAGGCCGCTCGGCTCGTCAAACATTACGTTGCCGTTTTTGCCGGGTAGCGAGTCGGTGAGCGGGTTGAAGGCCAGGCTGCCGGCGATGGCGAACGCAGTCACGATTTCGGGCGAAGCCACGAAAGCGTGGGTGTTCGGGTTGCCGTCGTTGCGCTTGGCAAAGTTGCGGTTGAAGCTCGTAATGATGGAGTTACGGCGCTTGGGGTCGTCGGTGTGGCGGGCCCACTGGCCGATGCACGGGCCACAGGCATTGGCCAACACCACGCCGCCCATTTCGGCGAAGGTGTCGAGCAGGCCGTCGCGGGCCACGGTGTAGCGCACCAGC
>JBPBQJ010000092.1:0-55625 GCA_050954765.1 Janthinobacterium lividum
CGGGCAGCCAGTGGCGTCCACGGCTACGCCGCTGGGGGTGTTGGGGCACTTGTCGAGGTAGTCGGGCACTTTGTCGCCATCGGCGTCGAGCGGGCAGCCTGATGCGTCTACTTTCACGCCGGCCGGAGTGTTGGGGCAGCGGTCATCCGCGTCAGCCACGCCGTCGCCATCGGCGTCGGGGCAACCTTGCAGCGCGGCTAGGCCCTTCACATCGGGGCACTTGTCTTGGTAATCGGCTACACCGTCGCCGTCGGTGTCAACGGGGCAACCATTTACATCTACCTTCACCCCGCTAGGGGTGTCAGGACACTTATCCTTGCGGTCAGCTACGCCATCGCCATCCGTATCCTTGGCTTTGCCCAAGGCTAGGGTTAGGCCAGCGCCATACACCAAGAAGCGGTCGTAGTACTTGCCGCTGCTCGAGTTGTCGATGTCAATATTATCGCCGGTGAAGGCGTAGTGCTGGCTGGCCGTGATGTCCAGGGCCAGAGCCGGCGCCAACCGGAAGCGCAGGCCAGCTTGGCCAAACACCTCGGGCCGCCGCACCTGGTTGAAGAAACGGCCGGAAGTGGCCGTCAAGTTCGGGTTGAAGGTTAGGTAGTTGCCGGTACTGTTAGCCACAAAAAAGCCACCGCCGCCCATCAGGTAGGGTTGGATGAAAGCGTCTTCCTTGATAAACTTGCCGTTGTTGAACTTCAGCTTTAGGCCGAGGTCAAACATGGCAACTTTAGCGTTGAACTCGTTGCGCGGGGCAGCATCAGCCGTGAAGCGATATTTTTGGTAGTTGCCCAGCAGGCTGATGTCAAACGTGGGCGACAAGTAACGGGTGATATGTGCGCCGACTCCGACTTGCAGGGGGAAGTGCATCACGCCGAAATCACCACCCAAGTTGCCCTGGTATTGCAGGTAGCTGACGTTGGCGCCGATGGCCGTCTTGCGGTCGGGCGTTTGGGCCTGCGCCGATGTGGCGCTCAGGCCCGCTGCTACTAGCAGCGCTCCTGGCAGCAACCTCCGAAGAGTAAAAGAGAGTTGACTCATATAAAAAATGAGAGGTTAAGAAGGTGAATTGACCGGTTTGGTATCCCCATCTACGCAGAATTTTGGCTAATGGTAATAAAAAGAACCTATTAGGCTTACATTCTATTCATTATCAAGAAGAAATGCCCTTGCTTCATTCGCTGAACACGACAGATTACGCAGTTTTCCATCAAAAAACCGCCCCACGCAAACTGGCAGATGCCGGTTCGCGCGGGGCGGATGGGAGTGGGCTAGCAACGTGGGCCGCTAGGGTGCCGGCTTAGTAACCGGGGTTTTGCGTGAGCACGCCGCCGCTAAGGGTGATTTGGCTGAGCGGAATGGGCATCAGCTCGTTTTTACCAGCCTTGAATCCCTTGCTAGCCAGCACAGTAGCGGCCCGGCCCTGGCGCACCAGGTCGAAGTAGCGGTCGCCGTATTCGAGGGCCAGCTCTACGCGGCGCTCTTTCCAGATGGCCAAGCGTAGAGCATCTTGGCTCAGGGAGCCTAGGGCGGCCAGGCCGGCGCGCACGCGCACGCGGTTCACGGCGGTGAGGGCTTTGCTGGTTTGGCCTAGCTCGTTGGCGGCTTCGGCGTTGAGCAGCAGCACTTCACCCAGGCGCAGCACCCGGATGTTCTGGTCGCGGCCGTAGCCGCAGGTTTTGGGGGCCGAGTTGGGCACGTACGCCTTCATGTTGTAGCGCGGGTTCGACGCAGTGGGGTCGATAACATCGCCGTCGGGCGTGGTAGTGCCCCGGCTCAAGATAGTGCCGAGCTTGCGCTGGTCGCCAGCCTCAAAGGCGTTTTCCAAGTCGGTTGTGGGCGTAAAAAAGCCCCAGCCAAACTGCGGGCGTACCATCTGACATTCAGCCCACTGCGAGTTAGATGCGTCGCAGTTGCCGGGCAGCGTAGTGCACTGCACCTCAAAGATAGACTCGCTGTTGTTCTCGCCCCGAATGCGGAACATGTCGTAGAAATTGGGGGCTAGCGAGTAGCCCAGCGCCAGCACCTGGTCGGAGGCGGCCAGCGAGGCAGCGTAGTTTTTCTGGTACAGCTGCACCTTGGAGAGCAGGGCTAGCGCCGCGCCCTTGGTGGCGCGACCAATTTCGGTGCTACCATAGGAGGTGGGTAGGGCAGCACTAGCGGCCGTGAGGTCATCCACAATAAAGCTGTAGACCTCGGCTTTGGGCGAGCGGGCGGGGTTAAGTTCTTCGCCCGTTTCGGCCACCTTTTTTTGCAAAGGCACGTCGCCGTAAGCCCGCACTAGGTTGAAGTAGGCTAGCGCGCGCAAAAACTGCGCTTCGGCCACGTAGCGGCTGCGCAGGGTAACGTCCATACTGATGGCGGGCACCTTCTGAATGACCTGGTTGCAGAGGTTCACCTGCTGGTACTGGCCGGTCCAGTAGCCCTCGGCCGGGCCGGCCGTGGAGGTAAGCCGGAAAAAAGAGAACTCGCTGAGAAACTCGGCATCGCCCGATACGCTGCCTTTGTCGGCATCGTCGGAGGTCAGCGTGGTTACGGCTAGCCAGTTGAAGGCCGTCAGGTTCCACTCGCGCAGCTTGCCGTAGCAGGCGTTCACGGCCAGCACGGCGTCGTTTTGGGTCTGAAAAAACTGCTCGCTGGTGGGCTGGCCCTGGGGCGTCACGTCCAGAAACTTGCTGCACGACGAGGTTACGCCCAGCGCGAGGCCCAGGGCCGCGAGCGCCGGCACAAGGCGGCGGGCCGGCGTGGAATAGAAGTTCAATTTCATGGGTGGGAGATAGTTACGTGATTAAAAGCCAACGTTGAGCCCGATGTTATAAGTTGCCGACAGCGGGTACACATTCAGGTCGATGCCCGCGTTGGTGGGCGTGCCGCCCACTTCGGGCGTGAAGCCTTTGTACTTGGTGAGCGTCAGCGGGTTCTGGGTGTTGGCGTAGATGCGCAGCGTTTGCACGCGCAGGCTGCTGGCTAGGGTCTTGGGGAAATTGAACCCGAGCTGCACGTTGCGCAGGCGGATGTAGTCGCCCTTCTCGATATAGTACGAGCTCACGTCGAGGTTGCGGCCGGCGAGGTAGGCCGAGGGCGTCGAGTTGGAGGTGCCCGGACCGGTCCAGCGCGAGTTGTAGAAATCCTTCGTGAAGTTCTCGTTGCCGTAGCGCACTTCGCGCAGCGCGTTCAGCAATTCTACGCCGCCCACGCCCTGGATATCTACTTGCAAATCAATGGCTTTGTAGCGGAAATACGTGTTGAAGCCGTAGGTGAAGCGCGGGTTGGGGTTGCCGAGCACCACGAAGTCGCGGTTATCGAGCACGCCGTCGCCGTTCTGGTCCTGGTAGCGCAGGTCGCCGGCGTAGGCCGAGCCAGCCTGGGGCGAGTCGGCCACTTCCTGGGCGGTCTGGAACACACCCGTGGCCTGGTAACCGTAGAACGCGCCGATGGGCGCGCCAATGCGCGACACCGTGGACTGGTAGCCCGCCACCGGCAGGTTGCCGGCGAAAAGCGGCGCACCGCTAGCCGTCGACAGCACCTTGTTCTGGTTGTAGGCGCCCGTGAAGCCGAGGTTGTAGGCGAAGTCGCCGGTGCCGTTCGAGTTCCAGTGCAGGGCTAGCTCCAAGCCCTGGTTCTGGAAGCTGGCATTGTTGGCCAAAAAGCCGCTGCTGTTGGTGTAGCCGGGCGAAATGAGGGCGGGCACCGGAAACACGGCGTCCATAGTGCGGCGGTTGTAGTAGTCCACTTCGGCCGAGAGGCGGTTGTTGAGGAAGCGCATTTCGAGGCCAGCGTCGGCTTCGTGCACGGTTTCCCAGCGCAGGTTGGGCGGCACCTGGGTGTCGAGGCTAGCCCCGGTATTGGGGGTGCTGTTGGTGCCAAAAAAGGCGGTGTAGCCGGGCAGGTACGAGGCGCGCAGCACGGCGATATTGTTGGCTACCTGGCTGTTGCCGAGCAGGCCGTAGCTAGCCCGCAGTTTCAGGAAGTTGAAAACCGTGTTGTCCTTCAAGAAGGACTCATCCGAAATAACCCAGCCCAGGCCCACCGAGGGGAAGTTGCCGTAGCGCTCGGTGTACTTGCTCGAGCCGTCGCGCCGGAAGCTAGCCGTGAGCAAATACTTGCCCTTGTAGGCGTAGTTGACGCGGGCAAAGACCGAGAACAGCGTGTAAAGGTCCACCGGGTTGTTGAGGTTGGCCGTGCCCGTGGTGCCCAGGTTGAAGTAGTAGAACTGGCTGCCGCCCGGCGGAATGCCATTAATGGAGCCAATGACCTGCTCGCTGCGGTAGCGGAAGGTAGTGGTGCCTAGCAGCGCCGTGAGGTGGTGGTCCTCGCCAAACGAGCGGTCGTAAGTCAGCGTGTTTTCCCACTGCGGCTGGCTGTACTGGGCATTGCTCTTGTAGAGCGTGTTGCCGCGATACACCTGCACCGTGGTGAGCGAATCGGCGCGCTGGTAGTTATAATATTTGCCCGAGCCGTAGTTGACACCGATGCTGGTGCGCACCGTGAAATACTTGGCAAAGTTGAGCGAGGCGAAGGCGTTGCTTACCAACGTTTGGCTCTGCGACTGCTGCGAGAAGTAGTCGAGCGTGCCGCGCGGGTTACTGAAGCTGCCCAGGCCGCCGCCCACCAGGCCCGGGTCGCCGTAGCGGCCGGTGGGCAAAAAGGGCTGAATGACGGGCGGCGCCACGTAGGCCTGGTAAAAGATGTTGCCGCCGCTGCTGGCGTTGGGGTACACGCTGGAGGCGATGCCCGGCGCATCGTGGGCCGAGGCATTGGCAAAGCTCACGTTGTAGCCCACCTTGAGGTTATCGGTAATGGAAAAATCCGTCTGCAAGCGCGCCGTAATACGCTCGTAGTCATTATTCTGCACAATACCCTTCTGCTGCAAGTACGAGCCGCTGAACGTGTACGATACCTTGTCGTTGCCGCCGCTCAGGCTCAGCTGGTGGTTTTGCACCGAGGCCACCCGGCTGATTTCGTTGAACCAGTCGGTCGAGGGCAGGTTGGTAGGCAGGTTGGCGCCGGGGCTGCCGCCGCGCAGCGCAATCTGGGCGTTTTTTTCGTTGTAGAGCGTAGCGTACTCGGCCGCGTTGGCCATTTGCACCACGTTGGTGGCCTTTTGCAGGCCGCCGTAGCCGTTGTAGTTGATGTGGGTGCCGCCGGCCTGGCCGCGCTTGGTGGTCACGAGCACCACGCCATTGGCCGCCTGCACACCGTAGATGGAGGCGCTGGCCGCATCCTTCAGCACCTCAATGGAGGCAATGTCAGCCTGGTTGAGGTAGCTCAAATCGGCGCCCGCGGGCAGCATCGTGCCATCGACCACGTAGAGCGGATTTACGCCGGCCAGCGAGCCCACGCCCCGAATGCGAATCTGGGGCGCCGAGCCCGGCGCGCCGGAGTTGGTAATCTGTACGCCCGACACCTTGCCCTGTAGCGAACTCACCGGGTTTTGCGACGCCTGGTTGACGAGCTCCGTGCCCTTCACCGAGGCAATGGCGCCCGTCACTTCGCGCTTGGTTTGGGTACCGTAGCCCACCACCACCACGTCGTTGAGGCTCTGCGCCTGCGGCGCTGCAAATTTCACATCGACCGTTGTGCGGCCGCTGAGCGGAATTTCCTGCGCCGGGTAGCCCACGAACGAAAACACCAGCGTAGCGCCGGCCGGCGCATTGATGGTGTACTGGCCCTCGATGTTGGTAGCGGTGCCCGTGGCGGTGCCCTTGATGATGACGTTGGCGCCGGGCAGCGGGTCGCCTTTTTCGTCTACGATGCGGCCCGTGATGGGCGTGCCGGCTTGGCTAGGGGCCTGCTGCCAGCGCAGGCCAGCGGCCGGCGCCTGGGCAGCGCCCAGCAGCGTGCCCGCCAGTACCAACCCGGAAAGTAAATGTGTGTGCTTCATAGAAGAAGGAATGTGGGTGGGGAAAGTGAAATCGGCGACAACCTTTCGGCGCAGCGGGCTAGCCGCTACTTTTACCATTGAAAGTACAGCGCGAAACTGCTTAAATACAATCAAATGTACTTCCTAGCAGGGTCAGGACTCAATTGGGTCTGGGCTAGCTGATTAGCTTAATTCCGAGGAAACTGCGCATTCACAAAAGGCATTTTACTGATATTTAAGCTATTACTTCGACAAGCTACCCGCTTTCCTTTACCGAATTTTGTTCCCACCCATCTCTGAATGAAGCTCCTTATTCTTCTGGGCAGCAGCCTAGTCTTGTTGCCGGGGCTAGCCCCGGCCCAAGCCCCCCCCAAGCCTACCCCGCGCCCGGCCGCCGCGGCCAAGTTTGACCCGCGCCAACGCCCGCGCCACCTCTCCGACGAGCAGCTCATGGACCAGGTGCAGCGCCAGACTTTTCAGTATTTCTGGCGCTTTGGGCACCCCGTGTCGGGCATGGCGCGCGAGCGCAGCAACGTGGCCTTCGACTATGGCAATGAGGTGGTGACGACCGGCGGCACGGGCTTCGGCATCATGGCCATTATCGTGGCCGCCGAGCGCGGCTGGATAACCCGGCCGCAGGCGGCGGCGCGAATTAATAAAATCGTCAATTTTCTCTGGAAAGCTGATATGTACCACGGCGCGTTTCCGCACTGGCTCAATGGCGATACGGGGCACACCATTCGCTTTGGCATCAAGGATGACGGGGCCGATATTGTCGAGACTTCTTTTCTATATGAAGGCCTAATTTGCGCCCGGCAGTACTTCACCCAAAACACGCCCGACGAGCAGAACCTGCGCAATAAAATTCTCTGGATGTGGGAGGGCGTGGAGTGGAGCTGGTTTACGCAGAACCAGAATGTGCTGTACTGGCACTGGAGCCCCAACAACGGCTGGAGCATGAACCACCAGATTCACGGCTGGAACGAATGCCTCGTTACCTACGTGCTAGCCGCATCGTCGCCGCGCTACGCCATTGAGAAGCAGGCCTACGACCAGGGCTGGGCCACCGGCCCCGAGTACAAAAACGGCAAGACCTACTACAACACTACCCTGCCGCTAGGCCCCGAGCTAGGCGGGCCGCTGTTTTTCACGCACTACTCGTTTATGGGCCTCGACCCGCACGGCCTCAAGGACGCGCACGCCGACTACTGGCAGCAAAACCAGGCGCACACCCGCATCAACTACCAGTACTGCGTGGCCAACCCCAAGCAGCAAAAAGGCTACGGCCCCAACTGCTGGGGCCTCACCGCCAGCGACAGCTGGCAGGGCTACGCGGCCCACTCCCCCACCGAGGACCTGGGCGTGATTTCGCCCACGGCGGCCCTGGCCGCGCTGCCCTACGCGCCGGCCGAGTCAATGCAGGCCATGCGCCATTTCTACGACGACTTGGGCGATAAAATCTGGAGCGAATACGGCTTCGTGGACGGCTTCAGCGAGCAGCACGACTGGGTAGCCAAGTCGCACCTGGCCATCGACCAGGGGCCGATAGTAGTGATGATGGAAAACCACCGCTCGGGCCTGCTTTGGAAACTATTTATGAGCAGCCCCGATGTGCAGCGCGGCCTCAAAAAGCTCGGGTTCGAGAGCCCGTACTTGAAGTAATTTCTTGCCAGTTGGATATGCGAATCGGCTGCTACAAGTGCCGCTTTTGCAGAGCCGCCTCGAATAGCTCCGTCCATTTAGTCCAGCTCAGCTCTTCATCAAACCGCTTGCGGCTCGATTCTACCAGCTGCTGGTAGCGGGCGGGGTCAGCGTAAATGCTGGCAATTGTTTCTGCATAGTCTTGGCCTTCAGCGGCTAGGGGCAAGCAGTAGCCATTGACACCGTCAAGCACCACGTCGGGCACGCCGCCCACTCGGGTGGTGATGGCGGGCATGCCGTACGAGTTAGCCTCCATGGCCACGAGCAGGGAGCAGTCGGCCCGGGTGGGCAAAATCAAAAAATGCGAGAACGAAAGGATTCGTACAAATAGGTCGTAATCCTCGGGCAGGTTTTTATTGATGAACGGAATCACCTCCACGCTAGGGTGCTGATACTGGGGCGGGGGCGTGCAGCCGCACACAATCAGCTTGGCTTCAATACCTTGCGCGCGCAAGCTCAGCAGCGTGTCGTAGGCTAGGCTACCGCCCTTGCGGTCCCAATCGACGGCCAGGAAAAGTAGCGTCAAGGTTTTATTTTCTTGTTTCTTTACAATAACTGCGCGGTCGGGCGCCTGCTCAATATTGGCTCCTAGTAGCATTACGTTTACCTTATCGGTGGGCAGATGATAATCATCGAGCGCCGACTTGGCGGCCCATTGCGAAGTAAGAATAGCCAGCAGGCTTTTATTTAGCGACTTATTCTCCAGGTGGTTACCTTCCCAGCGCGAAATAGCGCCCAGGTTTGCAAATTCTTTCGCATACGTTTCACTGTATAGCTTATAAGTAGCGTCGCCGAAATAGATGATGGGTACTTGCGTATTCAAATAAGCCAACTCGGGCGCGGCCGAAGGAGCCATTACAAAATCGTACTGCTTCCCCTTCATTTTACGGCCCAAATACCAGGCTGCGTACACGTTTTTGAGCAGGCTGTACTTGGGTATCCACTCCGATTTGAATAGCACGCGGGACGTTTTTTGCAGCGCGCGGCAGGTTTTATCGAGCAGCCACGGAATGGGTACCGGCCCCAGAAAATCGACGTCACCCACGTGCTGCTGCAGCGTTTTGCCTAAGTAGTACGTGATGCCCGACCAGGAGCGTTTATCGAGTGGGTCATTGATAGTGTAGTAGGCTATTTTTCTTCTGCGGGCGGGGGTCATGGCTAGCGGAGCTAGGTATAAAGTCAAGTAATACGAGAGCCAGGCGGATTAAAACTACTTTCTTTTTCCAAATTCGTTGCGTTCCCGTTTCGATATTTCCCGCGAGCTATTCGCTCGCTTTCTCCTTATGCGCTACTTGCTATTCTTGTTAAGCTTGCCGATTTTGGCGTTTGCGCAGCCCGCTAGCCCGCCACGGCCCACCTACTGCAACCCGCTGAACCTGGACTATGGTTACACGCCGTTTCCGGAGTTTTCGACGGCCGGGCGGCACCGCGCCACCGCCGACCCAGTTATCACGCTCTTCCAGGGCAAGTACTATTTATTCTCGACCAACCAGCGGGGCTACTGGTGGAGCGACGACCTAGCCAGCTGGCACTTTCTGGAGCGCACGTTTTTGAAGCCAGCAAACAAGGTGCTCGATGACTTGTGCGCGCCCGCCGTGGTGGCCCTGCACGACACGCTGCTGGTTATCGGGTCGAGCCACGAACCAAATTTTGCGCTCTGGATGAGCACCAAGCCACAGGCCAACCAGTGGACCAAAGCCGTCGAAAACTTCCCCGTAGCCGCCTGGGACCCCGATTTGTTTCTTGATACCGATGGCAAGCTGTACCTCTACTGGGGCAGCTCAAACGAATACCCGCTCTACGGCCAGCAGCTGAGCCGTAGGACATTCAAGCCCATCGGCCAGCCGCAGGCTATGTTCAAGCTCGATGACACGCGCTTCGGCTGGCAGCGGTTTGGCGAGTACCTCGACAATACTTTCCTGGGCCCATTTATGGAGGGCGCCTGGATGACGAAGTACCAAGGAAAGTACTACTTGCAGTACGGCGCGCCGGGCACCGAATTCAGCGGCTACGCCGACGGCGTGCAGGTGAGCAACAGCCCGCTGGGGCCCTGGACGCCGCAGCCGCATAATCCGTTTGCCTATAAGCCGGGCGGCTTTATTCGGGGGGCCGGGCACGGCAATACGTTTCAGGACAAGTGGGGCAATTGGTGGCACGCCTCCACGATGGTTATCAACGTCAAAAATAACTTTGAGCGGCGGCTCGGGTTGTGGCCGGCGGGCTTCGACGCCCAGGGTACGCTTTACACTACCACGGCCTGGGGCGACTACCCGCACTACCTGCCCACCGGCCCGGCCGACCATCAGCAGAGCCAGTTTACGGGCTGGATGCTGCTCAACTACGGCCGGCCGGTGCAAGCCTCGAGCACGCTTGGTGGCCACGTGCCCAACCTGGCGGTCGACGAGAGCATCAAAACCTACTGGAGCGCCGCCACGGCTAGCCACGGCGAGTATTTCCAAACGGACCTGGGCAGCGTGTGCACCGTGCGGGCCGTGCAAATCAACTACGCCGACCAGGATGTAAACCCTGCGTTTTTGGGCCGGCAGCCGGGGCTGTACCATCAGTACAAGCTCTACCACTCGCTCGATGGCAAAACGTGGCAGCTACTCGTGGATAAAAGCCGCACTAAAACCGACGTGCCGCACGAGTATTTGGCCCTGAAAACACCGCTGCGCACCCGCTACCTCAAGCTCGAAAACGTGCACATGCCCACCGGCAAATTTGCCCTGAGCGGACTGCGGGTGTTCGGGCTGGGCAACGGCGCCAAACCGACGGCAGTGAAGGATTTTGTAGTGTTACGCACGGCCGCCGACAAGCGCAGCGCCTGGCTACGCTGGGCCCCGACCGATGGCGCCTACGCCTACAACATCTACACCGGGCTAGCCCCCGACAAGCTCTACAGCTGCATCATGGTGCACGAGGCCAATGAATACTATTTCAAAGGCATGAACAAGGACCTGCCGTATTACTTCACCATCGAAGCCATCAACGAAAATGGCGTGTCGGTGCGCACCCCGGTGAGCAAGGCCGAGTAACTATTGCGCCAATACCGCCCGCAACTGGGTACTACGCCGGGGCTAAGGCATTATTTTTTGCGAGCCGGCTAGTTGTGCCACTAGCGCAGGGCTAGCCAGTGCATTACCGCTAGGGCACACGCAGCCTTCCCAGCCGTGCTGGCCCTTCGCCCGCCGTGGCTGACTTCTTAGCAGTTACTACACACTTTGGCGCCACGAATAGGCCCTAGTCACGTGCGCCAGGTGCCTACCGGACACCAGAGGCAGTTTTCAGCAAGCCGGGCTGCCCTGTACCTTTCGGCTTATTATTCCTACCTGCTTCTACATGAAACACCGCAAATCGCTCTTCCAGGCCGCCTTGCTGCTGGCTTTGGGGCTAGCCGCCCCCCGCGCCCAGGCCCAAACCAAGGCCAAAGCCAAGGCTAAAACCACCACGACGACCGCCGCAACCGCCGCAGCTGCGGCTAATGACATGCAGCAGTTCGTGGCTAGCCTGATGCAGAAGATGACGCTCGAAGAAAAAATCGGGCAGCTCAATCTCGTGTCGGTAGGCTTCGACGTGACCGGGCCGGTGGTGAGCAAGGACGTAGATGCGAGCATCAAAAAGGGCCTGGTGGGCGGCGTGCTCAATACTTACACGCCGGTGGCCGCCCGCAAGCTGCAGGAGCTGGCCATGAAGGAATCACGGCTGCACATTCCGCTCATTCTGGGCTACGACGTTATTCACGGGCACCGCACCATCTTCCCGATTCCGCTGGGGCTAGCCGCCAGCTGGGACCTCGACGCGCTGGAGCGCAGCGCCCGCATTGCGGCCGAAGAATCGTCGGCCGATGGCATCAACTGGGTGTATTCGCCGATGGTGGACATTGCCCGCGACCCGCGCTGGGGTCGCGTGGCCGAGGGCGCTGGCGAAGACCCCTACCTGGGCTCGCGCATTGCCGAGGCCATGGTGCGCGGCTACCAGGGCCCCACCAACGACATGACGCGGCCCGAAAACGTGATGGCCTGCCTCAAGCACTTCGCCCTCTACGGCGCCGCCGAGGCCGGGCGCGACTACAACACCACTGATATGAGCCGCCAGCGCATGTACAACGAGTACCTGCCGCCTTACAAAGCCGCCATTGCGGCGGGCATCGGCTCGGTTATGTCGTCATTCAATGACATCAACGGCATTCCGGCCTCGGCCAATAAGTGGCTGCTCACCGACCTGCTGCGCAACCAGTGGGGTTTCACCGGCTTCGTGGCTACCGACTACACGGCTATCAACGAGATGGAAGCCCACGGCCTGGGCGACGAGAAAAAGGTGTCGGAGCTAGCCCTCAAGGCCGGCGTGGACATGGACATGGTGGGCGAGGTTTTCCTGAAGCAGCTCGCCACCAACCTCAAGGAAGGCACCGTGAGCCAGGCCGACATCGACCTAGCCTGCCGCCGCGTGCTCGAAGCCAAGTACCGGCTAGGCCTCTTCCAGGACCCCTACCGGGGCGTGACCGAGGCCCGCGCCAAGGCTACGATGATGAAGCCCGCCTTCCTGGCCGATGCCCGCGATATCACGCGCCGCACGCTGGTGCTGCTCAAAAATGAGCGCCAGACCTTGCCGCTCAAAAACACCGTGAACATCGCCGTAGTCGGCCCGCTGGCCGACCGCGCCCGCGACATGATTGGCAACTGGAGCGGCGCCGGCGACGGCAAGCAGGCCGTGTCCATCTTGCAGGGAATCAAGAACGTGGGCGGGGCCGGCGTGCGCGTGACCTACGCCCAGGGCGTGAACGTGACCGACGACGACCAGATGATAAAGCGCCTCAACGAGCACGGCGGCGAGCTGCAACTGGACCCGCGCCCGGCCGAAACCACCATCGCCGAGGCCGTGCAGGCCGCCCAGAGCGCTGATGTAATAGTGGCCGTGGTGGGCGAAAGCCAGGGCATGACCGGCGAAGCCGCCAGCCGCGCCGACATCGGCCTGCCCGGCCGCCAGCTCGACCTCCTCAAAGCCCTCAAGGCTACCGGCAAGCCGCTGGTAGTGGTGCTGGTGAATGGTCGCCCCCTCACCCTACCCTGGGAAAGCCAGAACGCCGATGCCATCCTCGAAACGTGGTTTGGCGGTACGCAGGCGGGCAATGCGGTGGCCGACGCGCTGTTTGGCGTGTACAACCCCAGCGGCAAGCTCACCATGACCTTCCCGCAGTCGGTGGGCCAGGTGCCAATTTACTACAACCACAAAAGCACCGGCCGCCCCTACGCCGGCGTACTGCTCGATAAGTACAAGTCGCGCTACCTCGATGTGCCCAACGACCCGCTGTACCCCTTCGGCTTTGGCCTGAGCTATACCGCGTTCACCTACTCCAAGCCCACCGTGAGCCAGGCCAGCATCCGGGCTGGCGAAGGCCTTAACGTGACCGTGACCGTGCAGAACACTGGCCAAGTCGACGGCGCCGAAGTGGCTCAGCTCTACCTGCGCGACTTGGTGGGCAGCAGCACCCGCCCGGTAAAGGAGCTAAAAGGCTTCCAGAAAATAACTCTCAAAAAGGGCGAAAGCCGCCAACTCACTTTCCACCTGTCGGCCGACGACCTCAAATTCTACAACGACGACCTGAAGTTTGTGGCCGAGCCTGGCGAGTTTCAGGTGATGGTAGGTGGCAATTCGCGCGACGTGCAAATGGCCAGCTTCACATTGGCACAGTAGCCGCTAAAGCTTCCGCTGGCCTGCTGCTTTATCAGCCATAAAAAAGGCCGCTGCAACGGTTGTTGCAGCGGCCTTTTTTATGGCTGATAAAGCAGCTTATTCCTCGTCTTTCAGCGACGCCATATCGATGACGTAGCGGAAGCGCACTTCCTCATCCAGCATCTTGTCGTAGGCATCGTTAATATCCTGCATCTTAATCATCTCCACTTCGGGCAGAATGTTATGCTCGGCGCAGAAGTCGAGTACCTCCTGGGTTTCGGCGATGCTGCCGATGATGGAGGCCGACACCGAGCGGCGATGCATGGCCACTTCCATATTGTTGAGTGGCGCCTTGTACTCGCCCAATAACCCCACGGTCGTAATTACGCCATTGCGCTTAGCCAGAGTCACGTAGTCGTTGATATCAAACGCATCGGGGATGGTGATGAGGATGAAATCGTATTTCAGCTCGTGCGCCTTCATCGAGGCGGCGTCGGTTGAAATCAGGACCTCGTGGGCGCCCAGCTGCTCGGCGGCCTCGCGCTTGTCCTTGTCGCGAGTAATAGCCGTGACGGTGGCGCCCATCGCCCGGGCTATCTGCACGGCCATGTGCCCTAGCCCGCCAATGCCCACAATGGCCACGCTCTTGCCGGGGCCCGCGCCCCAGTGTTTCAGCGGCGAGTAGGTAGTGACGCCGGCGCACAAAATGGGCGCGGCCGCCTTGGTATCGAGCGCAGCCGGAATGCTGAGCACGAAGGACTCCTTCACCGTGATATTAGTCGAATAACCGCCGAAGGTGTTGAAATCCTCGTTTTCGGGCTTCATGTAGCCGTTGTAGGTGGCCGTCCAGCTTACGGGGCCTTCGCAGTAGTTTTCCTCCTTGGCCTGGCACGACGGGCACACGCCACACGAATCGACCATGCAGCCTACGCCCACCAAGTCGCCTACTTTGAATTTGGTAACGGCGCTGCCTACCTCATCAATCCGGCCGATAATCTCGTGGCCCGGCACGCAGGGATAAATCGTGTTTTTCCAGTCATTTTTGACCTGGTGCAGGTCGGAGTGGCACACGCCAGAGTATAGAATATCGATGTGTACTTCGTCGGCCTTGGGCGCCTGGCGCTCAATTTCCATCGGCTTGAGGCTATTGAAGATGGAGCCGCTAGCCCCGTAAGCTTTGGTGGGAATGGTTGACATTGACTTGGAAAAGGAGTGCTGGAAAGGGTTGTGTTATTTCCTTAACGGCTAGGCCAATGCGGGAGTTACACCCGGGCTAGCCCCTTGCCTAGCTTAAACAGGTCCGTAGCAAATGCAAAGCCGTCATGCAGAGCGCAGCGCAGCAGCTTGCTCGCACCATTAGTTTAGTTACCCAACGGTGCGAGCGGGCTGCTGCGCTGCGCTTTGCATGACGGCTTCCTGCTTACTCCGCTCTTTAATTCGCCGCAGCCGAACCAGGGTTTTTGACGTATTTATTCAGCCACGAATCCATTTCCCAGAGCATGTGCAGCAGGTTTTCGCGGGCGGCGTAGCTGTGGGCTTCGGCGGGCAGCACCACGTAGCGCACCGTGGCACCCTGGCCCTTAAGAGCCGCGTAAAAGCGCTCGCTCTGGATGGGAAACGTGCCCGAGTTATTGTCGGCCTCGCCGTGAATGAGCAGGATGGGCGTCTTGATTTTGTCGGCGAAGTTGAATGGCGACATGGCGTCGTACACGCCCTTGGCCTGCCAGTAGGTGCGCTCCTCGCCCTGGAAGCCAAAGGGCGTAAGCGTGCGGTTGTAGGCCCCGCTGCGCGCAATACCGGCCTTGAACAGGTTGGAGTGGGCCAGCAGGTTGGCCGTCATGAAGGCACCGTAGCTGTGACCCATCACAGCCACGCGGCTAGGGTCGACTACGCCCAGGCGCTGGCCTTCGTCGATAGCGGCTTTGGCGCTGCTCACCAGCTGCTCGGTGTAGGTATCGTTGGGCTCGGCGCTGCCTTCGCCCACGATGGGCACGGTGGCGCCTTGCAGCACGGCGTAGCCCTGCGTAACCCAGTACACGGGCGTAGCCCAGCTGAGGCGGGTGAAAGTATAGGGCGAGCCGCTCACTTGCCCGGCATTGGCTTTATCCTTGAATTCGACCGGGTAGGCCTCCATCAAGGTAGGCAGCGGGCCGTCGGTTTTCTTGTAATTGGGCGGCAGGTAGAGGTTGGCGGTGAGGGCCACGCCATCGGCGCGCTTGTAGTGCAGCACCTGCTTGCGGAAACTGCCGCCAAACTTGGCGTAGGGATTAACGAAGTGCGTGAGGGCCAGCGGCTGGCCTTTTTTGCCCAGCTCGCGCAGGTAGTAGTTGGGTGTTTGGTCGACGGCCTCGCGGCGCGTCAGCAGCTCAGGCTGGCCTTTTTTACCATCAAACATGGCCACTGGCACCTCATAGTAAGGCGCGGCCGATTGCCAAAGCCTAGTCGTTTTTTTGGTCGCCAGGTTCAGCTCATCCACAAACGGCCGGTCGCCCTCGGGCGAAGCGCCCTGACCCGTGAGGTAGATGCCCTGCCCGCCCTGGGCTAGCCGCAGCACCGGGCGGCCCTGCGCATTGCGTCGCGTCGCGGGCGAGCCGGGGTTGTTGTACTTATCCTGGGAGGAGCCGTCGAAAAGTACCTTCAGCTGCTGGCCGGGCTGGGCCGGGTCGAGTTGCCAGGTGGTTTCGTGGCGGTCGGCCCAGCGGTAGCCATCCACCAGCGCCAAGTGGTCGGTGCCCCAGGTGAGGCCGGAATAACGCAGCGGCAGCGCCGCTAGCTCCTGCGGGTTGGTGAAGGGCGCGGGCAGCAAAAATACCTTGTCGCGCACGGCGGTTTTCACCTTGGGGTCGCCACCATCCTGCGCCTCGGCGTAACTGATGGTCGCGGGTGCGTCGGTGCGCCAGCCGTGGCTGCGCGGACCAGTGGGCACGGCATCGAAGTTGGTGGGCACGTTGTCGGCCAGCGGCAGGTCGGCAATGGGTTGAACCACGGTGCCGCTGGCCAGGTCCAGCACGTCAATGCGCTGCGCAAAATCATCAATGGGCAGCGTGTACGAATACGGCCGGTGGGCGGTGCGCACCAGCGCGTAGCGGCCATCGGGCGAGGGCGACACCGAGCGCAGCACGCCCGGCTGGCCCAGCGGCTGGGCGCTGCCATCGGCCAGCTTCACCTTCACGAGCTGCGAGGTGGCGTAGTAGTCAAAAATGCGCTCATCGGCGGGGTTTTTCAGCAAATCCTGGTAGGTGCGGGCCCCCGACTTCTTGCCGCCGCCGGTTTCCTGCACAGCGGGGCCGGTGGGCGCGGCATCGGCAGCGGGGGCAGCCCCGCGCCCGGTGGGTACCACCCTGGCCAGCAGCGTTTGGCTATCCGACACCCACTCGAAGGAGTTGCCGAATACGTCATTCAGCGGCGTGGCCAGCAAGCGGCGGGCGCTGTTGGTGGCTACCTCGGCTACCCACAGCTCCACGCGGCCGGGGCTGCCATCGGTGGCGGGCACGGTGAGGGCGAAGGCCAGGTGCTTGTTATCGGGCGACCAGCTAGGGCTGCTGATGCGGGCCTGCGCGGGCAGGCCCTGCACCGGCGTTTCGGCGCCGCCGGGCAGCTTCTTAAACTGCATTCCCACCGCGTAGCTCACGCGGCTGGGGCCGTTGGTGCGCGGGTTGAGGCGGAGGCCGGCCAGCCGCAACTCAGGCTGCGAAAGCTCGGCGATGGTCGGGAAATCTTGCACGGCCAGGATGGCGAGTACGCTGCCATCGCTGGCCGGGCTCACGCGGGGCGTGTTGGGTGCCAGCAGCAGGTCGCGGAGAGCGGCGGGCGGCTCGTGATACTGGGTTTCCTGGGCCAGGGCCGGGCCTGCCAGTAAGAGCAGGGCTGGTAAGATTTTTTTCATAGGAGCGTTTGGCGGGCGTCAAAAATAAAAAACTGTCATGCTGCGCTTGCCGAAGCATCTCTGCGGCACCGCTAGGGTAAAGACCCCAACGATGCGAGCAAGATGCTTCGGCAAGCGCAGCATGACAGTCAATGTTACGCCAAGTTGCCGGATTAGCCGTTACAGCCGCCCGAAGTTCAGGCCCAGAATCAGCACAATACCGATTACCATCAGTATCAGGTACGTCTCGACCGAGCCGGTTTGTACGTTGCGTAGCAGCTGGCCGCCGGCTAGAGTCACGCGGCCCACCCCGTTGGCAATGGGGTCGATGATACCGTTCTCCACAAACTTGTAGAGGCCGGTCGAAAGAGCCATCACGGGCTTCACGATGAGGTTATCGTAGAGTTCATCGATGTAATACTTATGGTACACCAGGTTCTCGGGAGCCGAGCGCGGGGTGTCGTCCTCAGCCGGGCGCTGGGCGCGAGCCACGTACATCACATAGGCCAGCACGATACCGACGACGGCTACCAGCACCGAAATGCCCATCAGCATCAGTTCGGTGCTATGCTCGGGCTCGGTATTGAAAGCGGCGGGCAAAATCTGCCGCGAATACGTAAAAATCGGGGCCAGGAAATCGGCCAGATAGTGCTTACCCACGAACATGGGGGCGCCCATGAAGCCGCCCACGGCCGAGAGAATCGCCAGCACAATCAGCGGCAGCGTCATGCTGGCCGGCGACTCGTGCAAGTGGTGCCGCTGCTCCTCAGTGCCCCGAAACTCGCCGAAGAACGTCAGGAACAGCAAGCGGAACATGTAGAAAGCGGTTAGAAAAGAGGTGAAGACACCAATAACCCACATCACCTTGCTGTGCTCGTACACGTGGCTCAGAATCTCGTCTTTCGAGAAGAAACCGGCGAACGGCGGAATCCCGCTAATGGCTAGGCAGCCAATCAACATCGTCAAGAACGTGATAGGCAATGCCTTGCGCAGGCCACCCATGCGGCGCATATCCTGCTCGTTGCTCATGGCGTGAATGACCGAGCCGGCACCCAGGAAGAGTAACGCCTTGAAAAACGCGTGCGTAAGCACGTGGAAAAACGACGAGGTGTAGCCCATCACGCCCAGCGCCAGGAACATATACCCGAGCTGCGACACAGTGGAGTAGGCCAGCACTTTCTTGATGTCGTTCTGCGCCAGGCCGATAGTGGCGGCGAAAAGCGCCGTGGCCAAGCCAATAATGCCGACAACTTCGAGCGTTTGGGGGGCTAGCGTGAAGAGCACATTCGAGCGCAGCACGAGGTAGATGCCGGCCGTGACCATGGTAGCGGCGTGGATGAGCGCTGACACCGGCGTGGGACCGGCCATGGCGTCGGGCAGCCAGGTGTAGAGCGGCAGCTGGGCTGACTTACCCATCGCACCCACAAAAAGCAGCAGCGTAATAACGGTTACCACGCCCACACCATAGTTGCCAAACTGGCCCAGGCTAGCCTTCTGAAACACCTCGGCGTACTGCACCGAATTGAAGGTCAGGTATATTAGGAAGATGCCGAGCAGGAAACCCAGGTCACCCACGCGGTTGATGATGAAGGCTTTTTTGGCGGCGTTGTTGTAGCTGGTGTTCTTGTTCCAGAAGCCGATGAGTAGGTACGAACACAAGCCCACGCCTTCCCAACCGATGAAGAGAATAACGAAATTAGCGCCTAGCACCAGAATCAACATGCTGAACACAAAGAGGTTGAGGAAGCTAAAGAACTTCCCCACGTTCTCATCGTGGTGCATGTAGCCGATGCTGTAGATGTGGATAAGCGTACCCACGCCCGTTATCAGTAGCAGCATGAGCAAACTCAGCTGGTCAATCTGGTAGCTGAACGGAATTTGCAGCGAGCCCACCGAAATCCAATCAAATAGGTTGACGGTGTACTGGTACTTAAAATTGACAAACAGGAACACCGACAGCAGGAACGACCCTAGCACGGCCAGCGTGCCAATGGCGCCGGCCACCGTGCCCGACAACTTCCTGTTCAGCAAGCCATTGAGTAGAAAACCCAGGAAGGGCAGCCCCGGAATCAGGACGTACAGCAGGGTCGAAAAAGGCGCCGTAGCACCGGGGAGAACAGTTTCTTGCATAAGATAACTAGCGACTGAGCGACTGCCAATGCCGGACGGTGCCCGGCATTGACAAACGATTTTTACCCTCTCAACCGGCTGAGCAGGTTGACGTCGGTATTCTGGAAGTTGCGGTAAATCATGACGATAATGCCCAGGCCTACGGAGACTTCGGCGGCAGCTACGGCCATAATGAAGAACACGAACACCTGGCCGTTGGGGTCGGCGCGGTAGGCAGCAAAGGCCGTCAGCAGGATATTCACGGCGTTGAGCATCAGCTCGATGCACATGAAAATAATGATGGCGTTGCGCCGGATAAGTACCCCCGTCACGCCGATGCAGAAGAGTGCGGTGGCAAAAAACACGTAGTACTGCAACGGCACCTCGTGAATGACGGCGGGAACGATAGAAGCGTTGGTCATGAGCGCAAAGTTAGTCTGAACCGCGGATTAGTCGGATTTTTCGGGTTAATCGGATTTTGAGGCCGTGGTTTGCTGACGGCTGGCTAGGGTACTATTGCGCTCCGTTCAAAGAATCTTAAAGTAAAAAATCCCGCCTTCCGTCTACAACCTCAGAGCCCGCGCCAGCCCTTCACTTGGTCAATCGGCCTCAACATCCGAGTACTCCGACCAATCCGATAAATCTGCGGTTCTGACAACAATGGAAGCTTTTGCCATCCCCCTTTCCGCCCTCATGACAACCGCCGCCGGCCAGGACCAGCAGATTCAGACGGCGGTGCGCGAGCAGCGTGGGCGCCTGCTGCGGTTTATTGAGCGGCGCGTGCCCGACCCCGACGAGGCCGAAGATATTCTGCAGGATGTCTTTGCCGAGCTCGTCGAAAGCTACCGGCTGCTGAAACCTGTGGAGCAGGCCGCGGCCTGGCTGTTTCGGGTGGCCCGCAACCGCATCATCGACCGCTACCGGCGCGTGCCGGCCCAGCGCACGGTATCGCTCGATGCGCCGCTGGGTGGGGCTAGCGACGGCGACGAGCCCGCCCGCCTGCTGCAAGACGTGCTCCCCGCCCCCGACGACTCGCCCGAAAACCGGCTGCTGCGCGAAACCATTATGGATGCCCTCACCGACGCCCTGGCCGAGCTGCCCGCCGAGCAGCGCCAGGTATTCGTGTGGCACGAGCTGGAAGACAAGTCGTTCAACGACATGGTGGCCGAAACCGGCGTGCCGCTCAAAACCCTCATCTCGCGCAAACACTACGCCGTGAAGCACTTGCGCAAGCGCCTGCGCAAGCTCTACGACGAGCTGTTTACCGACTAGCCCCCACCGCTCCTCCCACCTTCTCGCTTTACTCTAGATATGGACCGCTCTTTTTGGCTGAAAAAAGCCCTCAAACTTGTCTTCTTCGCCGCCCTGTTTACGGGCCTGGCTGGGTTCGTTACCATGAGCCTCTGGAACTGGCTCATGCCCATGCTTTTTCATTTGCCAGCGCTCACGTTTTGGCAAGCGCTGGGGCTACTGGTGCTAAGCCGCATTCTCACGGGCGGCTTCGGGCGCGGCGGCCACGGTGGCTGGGCCCGCGGCCGCGCCTGGAAGCGCCAGATGCAGCAGCGCATGGAAGCTTTTTCGCCGGCCGACCGCGAAAAATTCCGCCAGCAGATGCGCAGCCGTTGCGCGGGCTCCTGGGGCCGACCCGCCGCCGAGCCCACGGCCGAAACTACCGCCTAGCGGCGTTCAACTTACCTATGTGTCCAGCAAAAAGCCCGTCGTTTCGACGGGCTTTTTCTTTGGTGGCTCAAGTGCACCGTGTACGTTGCGAGTCCGCGAGTGAACCGGCCGAAGCGTAGACTAGCAGCGTCCACAGTACACTGGCGCCTTACTGCTGGCTGGCGCGGAAGAGCTTCTGCTTTTCGTCTTTCGAGAGGCTTTCGTAGCCCGAACGCGAGATTTTATCCAGAATCAGGTCTACTTCCTCGGGTGGGGTGGCGCTAGGGGTTGCTTTACCAGCCGAGGCCGTGGCGCGGCCCACCGACACGGGGCTGCGATGCGTCACCTTCATGGCCGGGCTGCGCTGGAAGAGATTGCTAAACCAGTCGCCCACCGCCACTACCGGGCGGCCCATGTCGCGGCCGGCTTTGAGCTGCTTCACAAAGACGAAGCCTAGCAGGGCGCCGCCCAGGTGCGTGATTTCACCGCCAGGGTTGCCGCCGTTAATGCCCGCGAGCGAAATCAATACCACGGCTACGGCTATCCACTTGATTTTGACCGCACCCAGGATGAAGAGCATGAAGGTATAATCGGGCAGCAGCGTGGCCGCCGCCACGATGATGGCCGTAACCGAGGCCGAGGCCCCAATAACGGGCAGGCCCAAGCCCGGCTGCAATACAGGAATGAAATTGTAGGCCAGCAGGAAAAAGGCTGCCCCGGCTAGGGCCCCCAGCACGTAGAGGCTCACCAAGCGCCGGTCACCCAGATACTCCCGAATAATCTGCCCGAACCAGTAGAGGTTCAGCATATTAAACAGGATGTGCAGGAAACCTTCGTGCACAAAGGCGTAGGTGAGCAGCGTCCAGGGGTGGCGCAGCAGTACCCAGCCATCCGACGACAGGGCTAGCTGGCGCATGATGAGCGTGTAGGTACCGTTGGACTGGGCAATGAAGAATATTGCCCGCAGAATAATGAGGACGGCGAACACCAGTGCGTTGAGGATAATGAGCTGATTTAGCGCATTATCGCGGCGCGAAAAGGCATCGCGGATATCCTGGGTCAAACTCATAAAAAGCGAAGATTTAGTAGAAGCGGGCGCGCCCGCTTTCCCAGAATTTAAGAATAATAAACCCAATCAGCAGCCCGCCGATGTGGGCAAAATGGGCAACGTTGTCGCCTGGTACTTGGTGCACGCCATTATACAACTCATAGGCTCCATATAGAAAAACAAAATACTTTGCCTTGATGGGTATGGGCGGAAAAAGCAACATCAGTTCGGTATTGGGAAACAGATAAGCGAAGGCGAAAAGCACTCCGAATAAAGCCCCTGAAGCACCTAGCATACCAGCATGAGGCGAATTCTTTGCCTCATCAACGGCTGCATCAATAGCTTGATTAGCACTGCTGATTGTATCCAGATTTTGTGGGTTTTTCTCTAAATTGGCCGCTAGGATTTCGTAGCCGCGAGCATCAGGAAAGTAGGTTTTGTAAAAGTCAGCTAAATCACCTCCACTCGGCAAACGGTGGAATTCTTGAGCAGCTACTTCCATTTTATGCGTTTCGTAGATGTGCACACCTTCGTAAAGCACGCCAGCTCCTACGCCACACATCAGCCAGAAAGCCAGAAAGCGCTGCCCGCCCCAACGCTGCTCTAGCAGCGGCCCAAAGGAGATGAGGCCGAACATGTTGGAGATTATATGCATCCAGCTGCCGTGCAGGAACATATACGTAAAAAATTGCCAGACATAGAAGTACGGCGACCCCGGCGCGTATAGGCTGCCTAGCTGTGTGATGGGAATGTTGCGCAAGTTTTCCTGGGCCAGAAAAACGGCCAGGTTAATCAGCAGCAGGTTGCGAACGGTAGGCGTAAGATTGAACATGCAGGAACGCCAGGCATAGGCCTAGCGATTGAAACGAGAGAACAGAGGCTAGCCGCAAAGGTCGCGCCGGGCCGTTTACGCGCCGGCCTTGCGAAAGTAGGCGGCTAGCTGCTCGCCGTCGAGCAGCACCACGGTGGGGCGGCCGTCGGGCGTGTAGTTGGGCACCTGGCAGGCAAAAAGCTTATCGACTAGGGCATTCAATTCGATGTCAGGCAGGCGGGGCTGGCTGGTGGCCTGGGCCACGCGCCGGGCCAGGGCCCTAGCCAGCGCCTCGCGCCGGTCGAGGCGCAGCGGCGCGGCGCCGCTCCGAAACTGCTCAATCAGGCCTTCGAGCAGTTCCTTTTCGCCCTGGGCGGGCAGGTCGACGGGTACGGCCTCGATAGCAATGGTATTGGGCCCAAATTCCGCGAAGCGGAACCCCAGCAGGTGCAGCGAGGGCGTGAGCTCGCCCAGCACGGCGTAGTCGGCGGGCGAAAACGTGAGCGGGCGCGGAAACAGCAGCGCCTGCGAGTGCCCCCCGCCACCTCGCTCCTGCCCCGCCGCGTACTGCTCGTAGAGAATGCGCTCGCGGGCGGCCTCCTGGTCAATCAGCATCAAACCCGATTTCACGGGCAGCAGCACGTAGCGATTCAGCACCTGCGTGGCGCGGGGGTTGTGCGGAACACTGCTGGTGCTGGCGCCGGGGCTAGCCAGGGGCGCGGCCTGCGGGCGGGCCCGCTCGGCCGGGGCTGGGTGCGTGAAAGGCAGCTCGGGCAGCGGCGCCACCGGGGGCACCAGCGTGGCGGTGCCAGCGGGCGCGTCCTCGTCGGCGGCCGGGCGCACGGGCTGGCCCAACTCGCGGTAAAAGGCTTCGAGGTCGCGCTTGGCCTGCTCGGTGGGGCGGGCGGGCGCCGCGCGCTCGGCGGCGGGGGCACGGTTGCCGCGCGCGGCGGCCGATACTGACGAGGCCAGCGCATCGGGGTTGAACTCGACGTTGCGGCTAGGGGCGGGCAGCGCGGCGCTCTCGCCAAAGCTATTGGCCCCCGATGAGGTGCGCAGTGGGCGGATGGGCGCAAAATTCACGTCGCCCTCAAAGTCGAGCGAGGGCGTGAGGCTGTGTACGCCCAGCGCCTGCCGCACCGCGGCGCGCACCACGGCGTACACCGTTTTTTCGTCCTCAAATTTTATCTCCGTCTTGGTGGGGTGCACGTTGATGTCGATAGCCTTGGGGTCGAGCTCCAGAAACAGCACGTAAAACGGGTGCGTGTCGCGGGCCAGCAGCCCCTCGTAGGCGGCCAGCACCGCGTGGTTGAGGTAGGCCGAGCGAATAAAGCGGTTGTTGACGAAGAAAAACTGGTCGCCCCGGCTTTTCTTCGCCGACTCCGGCTTGCCGATGTAGCCTTTTACTGTGATAAAAGGCGTTACTTCTTCGCAGCTAGCCAGTTGCTCCTTATAGTTATTACCCAGTAGCGCCACAATGCGTTGGCTCAGCTTGCCGGCGGGCAGACCAAATACCTCCAGGTCATTCTGGTACAGCGAAAAGGCAATTTGCGGGTTAGCCAGCGCCACGTGCTGAAACTCGTCCAGAATATGACGCATTTCTACCGCGTTGCTTTTCAAAAAGTTGCGCCGGGCCGGCACGTTGAAAAACAGGTTTTTGACCGCGATACTCGTGCCATCGGGGCAAGCCGTGGGCGTTTGGCTGCTCACGGCCGAGCCCTCCACCAGCAATAGCGAACCGGTTTCCTGGCCGCGCTGCTTGGTACGAATCTCGACCTGCGCCACGGCCGCGATGCTAGCCAGCGCCTCGCCCCGAAAGCCCAGCGTGCGAATGCGAAACAGGTCCTCGGTCGAGCGGATTTTGCTGGTGGCGTGGCGCTCCAGGCTCATGCGGGCATCGGTGGCCGACATGCCGGCGCCGTCGTCGACCACCTGCACAAGCTGCTTACCGGCTTCTTTAACAATGAGTTGAATACTGGTGGCGCCGGCATCCACGGCGTTTTCGAGCAGCTCCTTCACCACCGAGGCCGGGCGCTGCACCACTTCCCCGGCCGCAATCTGGTTGGCTAGGTACTCGGGCAGAAGTTGGATGATGTCGGGCATTCTGGGGGTAATGAAGCGATGAGGTAAGCCGGTGACAAGTGGGAAATGAGGCGGGCGGCGGGTGAAAAAAGCGGGCGGCTACTGCCTACTTCTCACCTTATTACCTACTCACTTCGCCACCCCATCACTGCTTACTGCCTACCTTTGCGGCCAATTTTGGGCTAGCTGCCCGGTTATTTTTGGCTGCCAAGTGGTTCTGGCTTGTATGGAACCGCTGGGGGCAGCCGGGGGTTCCGGCAGCATCCGTCGGCAAAAGTAGGCCGGCCGGACCGCCTTTTCTACCTCTTTAAAACTTCCCGCCCTGGGCTGATGCGCGTCGATTTGCGGTTTTTGTTTCTGGGGTTGCTGCTGGGGGTTGCCGGGTTGCTGCTAGGCTTTTCGGAGCCGCGTAAGCCCCTGCCCGACCCGCTGCCCAGCGGCCCCGCCGAAACGCAGTGGGTCGACAGCGTCTTCAACGCGCTCACGCCCGACCAGCGGCTGGGGCAGTTTTTTATGGTGGCCGCCTACTCCAACCGCGAGAAGGCGCACGCCGACCGCATCGAGCGGCTGGTGCGCAACCAGGGTATCGGGGGCGTCATGTTTTTGCAGGGCGGCCCCAAGCGCCAGGTAATCATGACCAACCGCTTACAGGCCGCCGCCAAGGTGCCGCTGCTCATCGCTACCGATGCCGAGTGGGGTCTCGATATGCGCCTCGACTCGACGGCGCACTTTGCCAAGCAGATGACGCTGGGCGCCATGGACGACGACCAGCTGGTGTACCAGATGGGCCGCGACTTGGCCCGCAAGCTGCGGGCGCTGGGCGTGCATATCAACTTTGCGCCGGTGGTCGATGTCAACTCCAACCCCGGCAACCCGGTGATTGGCAACCGCTCGTTTGGCGAAAACCAGGACCGCGTGGCCGCGCTAGGCGTGCAGTATATCAAAGGGTTGCAGGGGCAGCGTGTCATTGCCGTGGCCAAGCACTTCCCCGGCCACGGCGACACCGACACTGACTCGCACGTGGCCCTGCCGGTCATTAATACTGACTTGGCCCGGCTCGAAAAAGTGGATTTGGTGCCCTTCCAGAAGTCATTTGAGGCCGGGGCGCTGGGCGTGATGGTGGCCCACCTCTACATGCCGCTCTTCGACACGACCAACGCCAAAACTACCACGCTCTCGAAGGCGCTCGTGACCGGGTTGCTACAGGAACGTATGGGCTTTAAGGGCCTGATTTTCACCGATGCGCTTAACATGCGCAGCGTAAGCAAGCTTTACAAAGACGGCGAGCTCGACGCGATGGCCCTGGCCGCTGGCAACGACGTGCTGCTGTTTTCGGAAGACGTGCCGGCGGCCCTTACCCGCATCAAGGAGGCCGTGGCTGTGGGGCATTTGAACCAGGCCGACCTCGATGCGCGGGTGAAAAAAATACTGCGCGCCAAGTATTGGGCTGGGCTCAACAAGTACAAGCCAACCAACGCGTTAACCCTGCGCGACAGCCTCAACGTGCCCGCCTCGCGGGTGCTGGCCCAGACGATTTTTGAACACGCCGTGACCGTGGTGAAGAACGAGGACCGGCTCCTCCCCTTCCAGCGGCTCGACACGCTGCGCATTGCGGCCATCACCATCGGCACGCAGGCGGAGGGGCCGTACGCCACGATTTTCAACAAGTATCAGCCCGGCCCGGTCTACGCCGTGCCCGACCGCTACGCGCCGGATTCCACTTTCACCCGCATTCAGGCCAACCTGGGCGATGCCAACGTGGTGGTGGTGAGCTTGCACCAGATGAACAACACCCCTAGCCACAGCTACGGCCTGGGCGAGGGCGCGCTGAAATTCCTCAAAAACCTGGAAGCCGACAAGCGCCGCAAAACGGTGGTAGTGGCAATGGGCAATGCCTACGGCCTCAAGTTTTTAGAATCGGCCCGCACGCTGGTGTGCGGCTACGAGGACCACTACGCCGCGCAGCTCGTGGTGCCGCAGGTGCTGTTTGGCGCGCTGCCGGCGCGGGGCAAATTGCCGGTTACGGTGTTGGAAACGATGAAAGTGGGCACCGGGCTAGCCACGGCCGACCTGCACCGACTGCGCTACGCCGCGCCCGAGCGCGAGGGCCTCGACTCAAAAATAATGAGCCAGATAGACCACATTGCCCTCGAAAGCATTGTGACGGCCGCCACGCCCGGCTGCCAGGTGCTCATCGCCAAAAACGGCACGGTGGTATTTGACCAGAGCTACGGCTATGGTACTTACGACCAGAGCCAGCCCGTAACCAACAGCACGCTCTACGACCTGGCCTCGGTGACCAAAGTGGCCGGCACCCTGCAGGCCGTGATGTACCTCAAGGACCAGGGCCGCCTGAACCTGGACGAGAAAGTGAGCACCTACCTGCCCGAGATGCAGCGCACCAATAAGCGCGATGCCACCGTGCGCGACGTGCTGCTGCACCAGGCGGGCCTCAAGCCCGGCATCCCGACTTGGGAGCGCACCGTGCGCGACGGCGCCCTCAAGCCAGCCTATTACTCGAGCACCCGCTCCGATGATTTTCCGAATGAGGTGGCGCCCGGCGAGTACTCCATCAAAACCGCCGACGACTCGGTATGGGCCTGGACGCTGCGCTCGGGGCTGCTGCCCAAGGTGCGTGGTAAGTACCCGGTCGAGTACTCCGACCTCAGTTTCATTATCATGAAGCGCCTGAGCGAGAAGATACTAGGCCAGCCGCTAGCTGAGTTCCTGCCTAGGGAATTCTACAAGCCGCTGGGGCTAGCCACGATGACGTACAACCCGCTCACACGCTTCCCCAAAAGCTGCATCGCGCCTACCGAAAAGGATACCTACTACCGCCGCGAGCAGCTGCAAGGTACCGTGCACGACCAAACCGCCGCCTTAGTAGGCGGCGTAGGCGGCCACGCCGGCCTCTTCGCCACGGCGAATGATTTAGCGGTGCTCATGCAGATGAACCTGCAAAACGGTCGCTACGGCGGCACCCAGTTCTTCCAAAACCCGGTAGTTACCGAGTTTTCGCGCCCCCAGGTGGCCGGCAACAAGCGCGGCCTGGGTTGGGACCGCGGCGACCCGAGCAAGCCCGAAGGCCCCACCAGCCGGCTAGCCCCCGCCAGCACCTTCGGCCATACCGGCTTCACGGGCACCTGCGTGTGGCTCGACCCCGACAACCAGATTCTCTACGTCTTCCTCTCCAACCGTGTGTACCCTGACGCGGGCAACGTGAAGCTGCGCACCTACAACGTGCGCACCCGCATTCAGGAGGTGATTTACAAAGCGATGGCCCAGCACCGGGTCGAGCGGTCGGGCAGCACGGCGGGCGGCCAGTAGGCTGAGAACACTGGTGCGAGTTTAGCGCAGCGTAACTCGTGCCTGATTGTGTGATGAGGCTGCGCCTCATCTGCCGCGCCAGCGGCAAGGAGTCGCTAGGGTATCCGTGTGAGCAGGCTGTTCAACCACAAGCTTGCCGCTGGCGCGGCAGCGGAGGTGCAACATTCACTTTAGTATTGGCACGAGTTACTGCTGCGCTAAACCCGCATCAGAAATGGGGAACAACAGCTTAAACCGGTACCGGCCAACGCACAATACTCCGGTAGCCGTGCAACCTTTCTGGTGGCGATAGTAATCTTAGCAGCACTACGTTCACCTGCTGCTCATGAAACTACTGCCTACCTCTCTCCTCGCAGCCCTGGTCCTCAGCGCTACTACGGCCACGGCCCAAACTACTTTCAAGCTGGGCGTGCGTGGCGGCCTCAACCGGGCCCTGACGACGGTAGTGCCTGGCAGCAGCGCAAGCGGCCTCAATACCTACGAACGCTCGGCCGATAAGAGCGCTATTTATGCCTGGCAAGCAGGCCTCGTGCTGGAAGCCGCCTTTGGCAAATTTGCCGTGCAGCCCGCGCTGCTGTTCTCACAGAAAGGCGAAAAGTTTACTACCAACGTCTATTACAATGCCGTAGGCGGTGGGTTTGCAGCTAGCACTATCAGCACCAACCGCTACAACTGGCTGGAGCTACCCATCAATTTTGTGTACACCTTGCACGGCGACCACGGGTTACAACTCTTTGCCGGACCCTACGTGGCAATGGGGGTAGGCGGGCACCAGGCGGGCACCAACTACTTGGCCGCGCCCAATATCAGCTATGCACCCTATGAGTTTGATAACCAGGTTACTTATGGCACTGACACCAACAACCGCCGCTTCGACGCAGGCCTGAATTTTGGCCTTGGCTACCGGCAGGGTCCGGTGCAGGTGCAGGCCAGTTTTGGGCTAGGGCTCGTCAACATTCACCGCGATACTCCCAGCTTCGACCCAGGCTTTTCCCCACTGACTGCCTATAACTTTTACAACGATGCGTCCTACAACCGCGTGGCGCAACTAACGGGCACCTATTTTTTCTCCTTGTAAACTGCCCTACTCCGGCGCCGTCCACACGTTGTCGGCCGGGTAGCTATCGGGCACGTAGAGGCTGCCTAGCGTGACCTTTTTGATAGTGCGGCCGTTGCGCACGGGTACCGTTACGCTTTTGGCGCCGTCTTTCCACACGGCGATGCTGCGGTGGATTTTCTCCTCGTCGCCGTTGTCGAAGGTCACGGTCAGGTCCACGGGCACGGGTTTGCTGCCCTTGGCGGTGACGGTGATTTGGGCGGGCTTGTCGGCGGGGCGCACTACGGTGCTGATGGCCAGGTCGGGATAGCCACCGTCGAAAAACCAGCGCTGCCAGAACCAGTCGAGGTTTTGGCCCGCCCCGGCGTTCATCGAGTAGAAGAAGTCGTAGGGCATCGGGTGCTTGCCGTGCCAGGTACGGATGTAGGTATGCAAGGCCTTGGTAAACAGCTCGTCGCCGAGCATGTCTTTGACATACAGGTACCCTAGCCCCGGCTTGGGGTACGAGTTGAGGAAGAACGGCGCGCCAGCCTGCTGGGTCGTGAGGGTCACGATGGGCAGGTCGTCCTCGGTGTCGGCGGCGCGGGCGTAGGGCACCATGCCATAGTCGTCGATGAGGCCGGGCTGGATGAGGGGCGAGATAATCCACTCGCCGATGGTGGCCCAGCCCTCGTCCATCCAGCCGTATTTCGTCTCGTTGATGCCCATGTAAAACGGGAACATCGTGTGAAAAATCTCGTGGTCGGTGAGCGTGATGGCTTCCTCGCGGGTGCGCGAGGGGTTGTCGTTCACCATCATCGGGTATTCCATCTGGTCGAGGCCGTCGAACACCGTTTCGTGGTTGTAGGGATAGGGCCACTTGGGGAAGGTGTAGCTCATGGCCTGCACCGTGCGGCGGGCAATCTCGATGACGTCGCGGTAGTCGTGGTGCTTGGTGTTGTACACGGCATCGACGCGGGTGCGGCGCTTGGTGGCGGGGTCTACCACGAGGCTGGTCGATTGCCATACATAATGTTCGGAAGTGGCAAAGACAAAGTCCGTTACATCGCGCGCATCGAAGTGCCAGGTGTTATCGCCGCGGCCGGCGGTGTAGTCGTGGCGGCGCAGGTCGGTGCTGTCGATGATGCTGATGATGCCGTCTTTGGTGCTGGCCTCGTGCAGGCGGTTGACGTACTTTTTGGTGAGTACCTGGCTGGCGTTGGTGAGGTCGCCGGTGGCCCACACCACGTAGTTGCGCGGCATGGTGATGTCCACGGCGAAGTGGCAGAAGTCGTTGTAGAACTCCGGTCCGCCGAGGTAAGGCACTTTGTTCCAGCCGTCTATATCGTCATACACCGCGATGCGCGGGAAGAAATAAGCGATGAAGGCCGCGCCCGGCTCAATCTCGCCCGTGCGTTGGTGCGATTCCTCGTTGAGGGTGTAGGAGTAGGTAATGGCCACTTCCACCGTTTGGCCCGGTCCGAGGGGCTGGGCTAGCGGCACGGTCATGTTGGTGTTGTCGATGGCTAGCGACTTCACATCCACGGCCTGCCCGCCGAGGCTGAATTTTGAGATTGCTACGCCCTCGCCAATGTCTTCGGGGCGAAATTTGGTGGTGCGCGGCGCACCGTTCTGGTAGAGGTTGGGGTAGAGCTTGAACCACAGCTCGCGCAGCTCATCGGGGCTGTTGTTTTGGTACACGATTTTCACCTCACCTTCCAGCTTGCGCGAGGCGGGGTTGAACACGACCTGAATGACATAGTCAGCGGTGTTTTGCCAGTACTTAGCGCCGGGCTGGCCGCTGGGCGAGCGCGTGCCCTTGGCGTAGGTAGCGCGCAGGTTGCGCGGCATGGGCAGCGGCGCCTGGGCCAGGCTAGCCGAGCAGCTGAGGGCTAGCAGCGCGGCCAGCGCCACGCGAGGGAATCCAAGTATCTTTTTCAACCAGAAAAACTAAAATAAAGCGTTTGCGAAGCGCCAAGGTCTTTTTTAGCGCAACTGAGCCGCGCCAGCTACTAACACAAAAACCAGCTTACCGCTGCAAATCAGCCCGCAAAAATAGCTAAAACGGCAGGCTAGCCCGACGAACGCCGCGCTAACCTGCCGTTTCAACATTCAGCAACGCCGGGCGTTGCTACCGGGCCGTCCCAGTTCCTTTTGGCCCGACGGCTTTGCCTGGCTTGGGCATGGCTTTGGCCGGCGCCATCGGGAAGCCGCGCTGCTTCATCAGCGCGTCCACTTTGGGGTCGCGGCCGCGGAAGGCGCGGTAGCCGGCGGCCGGGTCCACGGTGTTGCCCACCGTGAAGACGTGCGCCCGCAGGCGGGCCGCCACGGCTTTGTCATAGGGGCCGCCCGCCTCGGTGAAGGCGCTGAAGGCATCGGCCGCCAGCACTACCGACCACAGGTAGGAGTAGTAGCCCGCCGAGTAGCCATCGGACGAGAACACGTGGCTGAACTGCGGCGTGCGGTGGCGCATCACTAGCTCGTGGGGCATACCCAGCTCGGCCAGCGTTTCGCGCTCAAACTTATCGGGGTCAATCTTTTGCGAGCCCGCCAGGTGCAGCTTCATATCAATAAGGGCGCTGGCCAAAAACTCGGTCGTGGCAAAGCCTTCGTTGAAGGTGCTGGCCTTGTTGATGCGGTCGACGAGCACCTGCGGAATGGGCTGGCCGGTCTGGTAGTGCAGGGCAAAGCGGTTGAGCACCTCGGGCGTGGGTAGCCAGTTTTCGAGCAGCTGCGACGGAAACTCCACGTAGTCGCGTACCACGCTGGTGCCCGCCAGGCCGGGGTAAGTCACGTTGCTCGACAGCCCGTGCAGGGCGTGGCCAAACTCGTGAAACAGCGTGGTGGCGTCGGTCCAGGAGATGAGCACCGGCTCGCCCGCCTTGCCCTTCACAAAGTTCGAGTTGTTAGAGACAATGGTGGTCACTTCCTTGCCGTCCAGGCGCTCCTGGTTGCGGTAGGCGTTCATCCAGGCACCCGAGTTTTTGCCGGGGCGGGCGTAGGGGTCGAAGTACCAGAGGCCCACCTGCTTGCCGGTGGTTTTGTCGTTCACCTGCCACACCCGCACGTCGGGGTGGTACACGGGTACGTCGGTGACGGGTACAAAGGTGAAATTGAACAGCTCGCCGGCTACCCAAAACATGCCCTCGCGCATTTTATCGAGCTGCAAATACGGCTTCACCTCGTTCTGGTCGAGGTCGTAGCGCGCCTTGCGCACCTTCTCGGCGTAGTAGCGGTAGTCCCAGGGCTCGATTTTGAAGCCGGCCGGGGCACCCTCTTTCTGGGCTAGGGCCTGCATGTCGGCTACCTCCTCGTGCACGCGGGCCACGGCGGGCTTCCACATTTCCAGCATCAGCTGCATGGCGGCCTCGGGCGTTTTGGCCATCGTGTTGTCGAGGCGCAGGTGGGCGTGGGTAGGGTAACCCAGCAGCTTGGCGCGCTCGGCGCGCAGCTGCAAAATCTGGGTAATGAGCGCATTGTTATCGTGCGCGCCGCCATTATCGCCGCGGTTGGTGAACATGCGCCACGCCTTCTCACGCAGCGCCCGCTGGTCGGAATACGTCAGAAACGGGTCGATGCTGGAGCGCGTGTTCGTAATTACGCCCACCCCGTTCGCCTTACGCCCAGTGGCGGCCGTAGTAGCCGCGTCGCGCAGCGACGGCGGCAGCCCGCCCAGGTCCTTGTCGGTGTGCAGCACCAGCACCGAATCAGCCTCATCGGCCAGCACGTTTTGCGAGAAGCGCGTGAACAGTCCCGCCAATTGCTGATTGATTTGCGACAGCCGGGCCTTGGCCGGCGCATCGAGCTTGGCCCCGGCGCGCACAAACTGCTTGTAATTCACCTCGACCAGCCGCTGCTGCTCGGCCGTGAGCTTCTTGGTGGCGGGCGACTTATACACCGCCTCAATCCGCTTGAACAGGGCCGTATTCTGCGAAATCTGGTCGGCAAAGGCGGCCATTTTGGGCGCCATCTCCGTTTCCACAGCCCCGAACTCCTTGTCGTTCAGCGTCGATTTCCAGACACCGTACACGGCCTGCACGCGGTCGAGGGCCCCACCACTGCGCTCCATCGCCGCGATGGTATTGTCGAAGGTAGGTGCGGCCGGGTTGTTGGCGATGGCCGCGATTTCAGCCAGGTTTTCGGCCATTGCCGCTTCGAGCGCGGGCTTAAAATCGGCTACTTTGACTTTATCAAAAGCGGGCACCCCGCCGTGGGGGCCGCCCCAGGGCGCCAGCAGCGGCGCCTGGCTAGCACGGCCCGACACCGTGACGACCGGGCTAGTAGCTTGGGCCATAGTTAGGTAAGGTTGGGCCACCGTGAGGCCCAGCAGCGCGAGGCCCTGGGCAACCTGCCGGTGGTTGGAAAGAAACGACATGCAAATACACTGAAAGAGTAAACTGTAAATTAATGCGTAGCAGCAAGCAAAGAGAGCGAAGCTTTCGCTTCGCTCTCTGCGCCTAGCGCTCCAGCTTGAAGCCGGGCTCGCGGGCGGGCGGCGCGGTGCGGTTGGCCACGGCCCAGCCGGTGAGGTACATCCACTGCGTCATGTGCAGCAGCTTGTTGTAGTCGATGCGCTGGGGCTCGTCGCGGGGCGTATGGTAGTCCACGTGCAGCAGCGAGGTATACATGATGGCCGGAATGCCCAGGCGCGCATACGGCAGGTGGTCGGAGCGGAAGTACCAGCCCTCGGGGTGAGTCGGCTTGTCCCACTCAGTATCGAGCTTGAATTTGGGGCCAGCCTGGTTGGCGGCCAGCGCCATTTTCACGAGGTCCGACGAGTTCATATGCGGCGGCGTCGAGCCTAGCAGCGCGGCCGAGTCGGGGGCGTTGCGGCCCATCATCTCGGCGTTGAGCACTGCCACAATACTAGCCTGCGGCACCGTGGGGTGGGCCGAAAAGTAGGTCGAACCAATCAGCCCGCGCTCCTCCGACCCCTGGTACACGAATAGCGCCGAGCGCCGGGCCGGCTGCTGCTTGAAGGCCCGCATGATGGCCAGCAGCGCCGCGCAGCCGGTGGCATTGTCGTCGGCGCCGTTGTAGATGGAGTCGCCCGCGATGGGCGCCCGCACACCGTCGTGGTCCTGGTGGGTGCTGAAGAGGACGTATTCGTTTTTCAGCTGCGCGTCGGTGCCGGGCTGCTTGGCCACGATGTTGACGGACGGATACTGAAAGCTCTCCACCCGGAGGTTAGCGGTGAGCTGCTGGCCGGCCTGCTGCACCCAGCTGGCGGCGCTGGCGGGCAGCCACATCACGGGCGGCGTGCTCACCACGCGGGTGCTGGCCGCGCCAGGCAGGCTGTAGCGCCCGCGCTCAAAAACGTGGCTCCAGTGGTCGTAGAGGGCCTGCTGCTGCGGGTCCGACACAAAAACTACCGCCACCGCGCCGGCCTTGGTCAGCTCGCCCGCCTGCCCGGCAAACTTGCCGAATACGTAGCGCCGGTAGCTGATGCCATCGGTGGGCGCGCCCGCAATCTGCACCGCCACGGCCTTGCCTTTGATATCAACCTTCGCCAGCTCGGCGGCCGAGCCGGTGCCCACGTACACGAGTGGCGCGTTCACACTGGCGTTGGTGGGGGCCGTCACCAGGCCGTCCTGGTCCAGCTTGATTTCGTGGCTGCCGATGCGCAGGGTGCTGCTTTTGCTCAGCCGGGTGCGCTGCAGGTTGAACCACTGGAAGTAGGTGCCGTCGTCGCCGGCCGGCAGCATGCCGGTGGCCCGAATCTGGTCGGCTAGCCACACCGAGGCCTTCAGCTCGTCGAGCGTGCCGCCCTCGCGGCCCCGGTAGTGGTCGCCGGCCAGCGCAAACAGGTCGCGCTTGATGTCGGCTTCCTTGATGGCGCTTTCGGCGTTGGTGGTCGTGGCTGGCTTAGCCTTAACTTTTTGCTGGGCCTGGCCGGCTAGGGGCACGGCTAGCGCCAGGGCGGCCAGAAAATGGAATCTGTGTTTCATTAGAAAAGGAATTAAAGAAGTATTGTCAGTTTAGAAAATTGTCATGCTGCGCTTGCCGAAGCATCTTGGTCGCACCGTTGAACGCTTTGGAGGAAGCAGTAGAGATGATTTGGCAAGCGCAGCATGATAACGTTTTTCAGTCCGGCTACTCGCTATTTCTGCCCGGCAGCCCAGGCGTCCATCGTCTTCTCCAGCACGGCGAGCGGCATGGCGCCGCCCGCCAGCAGTTGGTCGTGGAAAGCCCGTAAATCAAACTTCGACCCTAGCTGTATTTCGTACCTAGCGCGCAGCTCCTTTATTTTGAGCTCGCCCGTCTTGTAAGCCAGCGCCTGGCCGGGCCACGCCATGTAGCGCTCCACTTCGGCGGTGGCCCGCTGCGTGTCGATGGGCTCGTTGGCCATCATATATTGGATGGCCTCCTCGCGGGTGAGCTTGCCGGTGTGCAGGCCCACATCGACCACGAGGCGAATGGCCCGGTGAATCTCGGTATTGAGTGCGCCCATTTGCTGGTAGGGGTCGGTGTACACGCCCAGCTCCTTACCCAGCGACTCGGCGTAGAGCCCCCAGCCCTCGGTGTAGGCACCGTAGCCCCCTAGCTGCCGAAACTTAGGCAAAGCGGTATTTTCCTGCTGCAAGGCAATCTGGTAGTGATGGCCCGGAATGGCTTCGTGCAGGAACAGCGCATCCATGCCCCGCGTCACGTTGTACTGGGTGGCGTCGGGGATGGGCACGTTGAAGATGCCCGGCCGCGAGCCGTCGGGCGCCGCCCGGCTGTAGCTGGCCGACGCCGACGCTTCCATAAACTTGGGCACTTCGCGCACTTCAAACCCGGCCTTGGGGGTGTGGCCAAACAGCTTGGGCAGGTTGGGCGAGATGCGCGTAAGTACGCCGCGGTACACCGCCAGCACTTCCTCGGGTGTTTTGAAGGGCCGGAACTGGGGGTCGGTGCGCAGGTAGGCAAAAAAGGCGTTGAGGTCGCCTTGGTAGCCCACTTGCTGCTTCACCTGCTCCATGGCGGTGCGAATGCGCTGCACTTCGCTCAGGCCCGTCTGGTAGATTTCGGCCGGCGTCTTATCAGTCGTAGTGGCGCGCCTTACCCCGTAGGCGTACAGGGCCGCCCCGCCGGGCACCGCGCCAATGCCGCTGCTGGCGCGGGCCTGGGGCAGGTATTCGGTTTGGAGAAACTGCGCCAGCTTCCGGTAGCTCGGCACCAAGTCTTGCAGAATAGCCTGGCGATAGGCGGCCACCAGCGCCGGCTGCTCGGCTGCCGGCACCCCGGCCGGAAACTTCGCCACCGGCCCGTAGAAGAGGCTAGCCGCAGGGTCGGTGACTACGAACGACTCCAGCTGCGGAATCATCTTCACCACCAGCGCTTTGGGCAGCACTACGCCCGCCCGCATACCGCGGCGGAAATTACCGATGGCCGAATCGGCCCACACCGGAAAGGCGCGGGCGCGGCCCAGCCAGCTGCGGTAGTCCTGAGTAGTTTTGAAGGGCTGCGCCCCCGTGCCCGCTCCTAACTGCGCCAGGTCGCTGGGCAGGCTGCCGACCTGGTTGAACGGCAGCATCCAGGTGGGCTGCTGCAGGCCGGCCAGGCGCACCGCCAGCTCATAGTCGAGGATGTCGTAGCTGGTTTGGTCGTTGGTGGTAAGCCGGGTGCGGTCGGTTTTGCGCAGCTGCGTTTGGTAGCGCTGGTAAAAGGTGCGCAGCTGCGCCCGAAACGCCTGGGTCTGGTCGTTGGGCAGCTGGTCGTTGTAGCGGTTATCGCCCTGCGCGGTGGCTTGCAGCGGAAACAGCCGCGCCTGCTCTTCCCAATAATTGGTAAACAGCGCGGCCAGCGGCGCCCAGCCCACGCGGGCCCTGGGCGAGTTGGCCCGCGTGGGCTGGGCCAGCGCGGGGCTAGCCAGCCCAGCCGCTAGGCAGCTCAGCAGTAAGAAATGCTTCATTAAGAAATCAAGAATAAATAGCAACTCAAAGCTACGCGGCAACCCGTCGCGGGCCTAGCGAGTCTTTTGGCGGGGCGCCAACGTAAGGTCGGCAGTGGCCGGGCCAGGGTTGCGGCCCAAACCTCCGCCGCGGATTCCGGTTAGCCCCTCGCCTACTCTCCCTTTCCTCCATGAATATCGGCATCGTCTGTTATCCCACGTTTGGCGGCTCCGGCGTGGTAGCCACCGAACTGGGCAAAGCCCTGGCCCAACGCGGCCACAAGGTTCATTTCATCACCTACAGCCAGCCGGTTCGCCTCGATTTCTTCAACGAGAACGTCTTTTACCACGAGGTGTACGTGCCCACCTACCCGCTTTTCCAGTTTCCGCCCTACGAGTCGGCCCTGGCCAGCAAAATGGTGGATATCGTGCAAAACGAGAAGCTCGACGTGCTGCACGTGCACTACGCCATTCCGCACGCCTCGGCCGCCTACCTGGCCAAGCAGATTCTGCGCTCGCGCGGCATCACGGCGCCGGTGGTGACGACGCTGCACGGTACCGATATCACGCTCGTGGGCAAGGATGCCAGCTACGAGCCGGTGGTCACGTTCAGCATCAACGAGAGCGACGGCGTCACGGCCGTATCGGCCGATTTGCGCCGCGAAACCTACGAGTACTTTCCCGTCGAGCACAAGATTGAGGTCATCCCCAATTTCATCGACCTGCACCGCTTCAAGAAGCAGGAAAAGAGTCATTTCCGCACGGCCATCGCGCCCGACGGCGAGAAAATTCTGCTCCACACTAGCAATTTTCGCTCGGTAAAACGGGTCGAGGACGTGCTGCGCATCTTCGCCGGCGTGCGCCAAATCCTCCCGGCCAAGCTGCTGCTGGTGGGCGACGGCCCCGACCGTACCCGCATGGAAAAGCTGGCCCGCGAACTCGACTGCCAGCGCGACGTGCGCTTCCTGGGCAAGCTCGAAGCCGTGGAAGAAGTACTGAGCGTCAGCGACTTGTTCCTGATGCCTTCCGAGAACGAAAGCTTCGGCCTGGCCGCCTTGGAGGCGATGGCCTGCGAAGTGCCCGTGGTGAGCACCAACGCCGGCGGCATTCCCGAGCTGAACGTGCATGACGTAACCGGGATGCTCAGCAACATCGGCGACGTGGAGGACATGGTCAAAAATGCTCTCTACGTGCTGGCCGACGAGAATTTGCCCCGCTTCAAAGCCGCCGCCCGTGCCCGCGCCGAGGAGTTTGCCGTCAGCAACATCGTGCCGCTCTACGAGCAATGCTACGAGCGCGCGGCCCTAGCGGCATTGCAGCCGCGCTAGGCTAACCAGCACGTCCGGAAAACGTCCGTGTCGCTCCATCCAACGGTGCGAGCGAGATGCTTCGACAAGCTCAGCATGACGGACGTTTTGTGTTTTAAATCTTTACCTACAATAAAATATCCGCCACTTCCTGCCAGCCGCGCACGCGGCGGTAGCGGGTTTCGAGCGCGTTGTGCGGCGCGTCAAACAGCAGTCCTTCACCTCGCAGGTCGTCGAAATTATAGGCATTATCGTCGATAAGGTAATCGACGTTCAGAATGCTTTTATCGCCGCAAAACACGAAGTTGCGCCAGTGAATAAACGGAAAATGTCGTTGCAGCCATTGGTATTTATCGAGAAAGGAATTGGGAAACTCCATCGCCGCCGTGGCGATAAATACTTCGTATTTGCTGGCTAGCGCCTCGATAACGCGCTGACTGTCGGCCATTACCGGCAGGTCGCGAAAAAAGCCTTCGGCGTTGGGGTAGGCGCGCAGGGCAGCCTGGTGTTCGGGGGCTACCACTTCGTGCGGGTGCTTGCCGCGCAGCGCTTCCAGGGTTAGCTCCAGCCGAAAATCGCGGCCATACCACTCCTGAAACCGGGCGATAGCGTCGGCCATCACCTCGTCCATGTCAATGGCAATTCGTTGTTTAGGCATCGTCTTACTTGTGAAACACTTGGCTAGCCTCTGGCTTAGTAGTGGTGCCTAAAAAAGGCTCGCGGCCTCGCGCTTCACCACCGCTAGGGCCTGGGCGGTGGGGTCGGCCGCGTCGGTCATCAGGCCTTCCAGAATGCGCTTGGCTAGCTCGGTACCGCGCAGCTGGGTGGGGTTTTGCAGGCCGTGAAACGAGCGGTTTATCATCGTGAGCACGTCTTCCTTGGCCTGCTTTACCTGGGCCCAGGCCTCGGCGCTCATGTAGAGCTGCTGCGAGTAGTTATGCTCAAACTCGCTGCGGATTTCCTGTTGCAGCAGGCGGTGGTACTCGGCCGCATTCTGGCCGGCGCTGCTCAGGCGCACCAGGATATTGTTGGGCGCGATGCGCTCGAGCAGCAGCGTCACGCGCTCGTAGGCTTGCAGACGCAGCGGCAGCGTGGTTTTGCTGCTGTCGAGCCGCAACTCGATGAGGCGGCGCTGCTGCTCCTTTTCCAGATACTGGCGAAACAGGAAAAAAATGGCTCCCGCCACAATGATGGCGGGCAAAATAGTTTTGAGCAGGTCGAAGAGATAAGTAGTCGTATCCATCACGGGAAGGGCTAGCGCGGGCTGCCGGAGCTTTATTTAGGTCTGCTGCAAACTTACGCCGTGAACCGCCGCCTACCCCACCCTGTTTAGAAACGCGGGCCACCCGTTGGCCGCCGTATATTTGCCTTATCTACATTCATTCTAAACTTAACCCTAGTATGGCTACTACCACGCAAGCCCCGCCCATCGGCCTCACCGCCCGGGCGCTGGTGGAGGTTAAAAATATCATTCAGGAGAAAAGCGTGCCCGGCGACTACGGCCTGCGCATTGGCGTGCAGGGCGGCGGCTGCTCGGGCATGAGCTACCTGCTGGGCTTCGACAAGGCCAAGGACCAGGACGAGGTGTACGACCTCGATGGCGTGCAGCTCATCATGGATAAAAAGCACGCTATGTACGTGCTGGGCATGGAGGTTGACTTCCAGGACGGCCTCAACGCCCGTGGCTTCACCTTCAACAACCCCCAGGCCAAGAGCACCTGCGGCTGCGGCTCGTCGTTTTCGGCCTAACCGAGCGCCCTCTCCCACTTATTGCCACACTGAGTCATGGACATCAAGTACTTATCCGACGCCAAAGGCAATATTACCGGAGTTTTCATTCCTATCGAAGAATGGGAGCGCCTGCAAAAGCAGTACAAAATAGGCGAGCAGCCCGCCGCCGACTCGGGCCAGCAGCTGCGCCAGGAGCTAGCCACGGCGCTTCAGAAAATGAAGCGTGACGATTCGGAAGACTAGCGATTTATCGCCTATCCAGACACTAAAAAAGCCCGGCTAGCCGGGCTTTTTTAGTGTCTGGATAGGCGTTTAGTTGAGCGGAGTAATCTCGAAACCAGCCTGCTCCACGGCGGCTAGCACCTGGGCCACCGAAACCTGGCCCGAAGTAACGGTTAGAATTTTGTCTGGGTTGGCCATGTCGACCTGCCAGTTATTGGCCCCTACTTCCCTGTTGAGTGTAGGCGTAACGGCCTTGATGCAGCCGCCGCAATTGATAGTGGTTTTAAAGCGCAGAGTTGACATAATCGAGTCTTTTGGCGGGCGAAAAACGCGGGGCAGCACCGAGGGCAGTCCCCGTCCCTTTCTACTACAAAAATGACGCTACTTTGCTTCCTTTTCACGCCAAAATTTGGCGCTGCACTTACGTAATTATGGCCTAGCTTGGGGCTGGGCGAAGGGGCGAATTATACAAGTCTGCCGCCGGATTCCGTACCAGCGCAGGCCGCTTCCTCGCGTTATTTTGTAAGCGCTACCCTAGCGGCTAGCGCACTATTCGCCATTGCGCATTTTATTGATTTATAAGCTATTATTATGTCTCCTTCTTCCGAAACCACGACGCTCGACATTGAAGGCATGAGTTGCGCAGCCTGCGCGAGCGCCGTTGAGAAATCGTTGCGCCGCACGCCCGGCGTCGAGAGTGCCCTGGTCAACTACGCTACCGAAAAGGCCACCATCACCTACGCGCCCACCGAGGCTAGCCCGGCCGCACTGCGCGCCGCCGTCGAAAACGCCGGCTACGCCGTGGCCGAGCGCGCCCCCGATACCAGCGCCGCCGACCGTCAGGCTGACATCGACCGCCAGAAGGCCGCCGCCTACCAGGCGCTGAAGCAGCGCTTCGGTGTGGCGGCGACCCTAGCGGTTATCATTATGCTCCTGAGCATGAGTATGCTGTGGCCAGCCCTGATGATGCGTTTGAACACGCAATGGCTCAACTACGGCCTGCTGGCGCTCACACTGCCGGTGCTGCTGTATAGCGGGCGCGAGTTCTACGCCGCGGCTTGGAACGGCCTGCGCCACCGCACCGCCAGCATGGATACGCTGATTGCGCTGGGCACCGGCGCGGCGTTTTTGTACAGCTTGGTGGCCACGGTGGTGCCCGGCTACTTTACCCGCCACGGCGTGGCACCCGAGGTGTACTATGATACTACGGCCACGATTATCGCGCTCATCCTGCTCGGCAAGGTGTTGGAAATGCGGGCCAAAACGCAGACTTCGGCGGCCATGCGGGCGTTGTTGGGCCTGCAAGCCCGCACCGCCCGCGTGGTGCGCCCCGATGGCCAGGAGTTGGACGTACCCATCGAGCAGGTGCGCCCCGGCGACCTGGTGGCCGTGCGCCCCGGCGAGAAAATCGCTACCGACGGCACCGTCGAAACCGGCCGCTCGGTCGTGGACGAGGCCATGCTCACCGGCGAAAGCCTGCCCGTGGAAAAGCAGCCCGGCGACCCGGTTTTTGGTGCTACGCTCAATAAAACCGGCGCCTTCCGCTTTCGGGTACAGAAGGTGGGCGCCGATACCATGTTAGCCCAGATTGTGCAGCTGGTGGAGGATGCCCAGGGCAGCCGAGCCCCTATTCAGCGGCTGGCCGACCGGGTGAGCGCCGTGTTTGTGCCCGCCGTGGTGGGCGTGGCGCTGCTCACATTTGTGCTGTGGTTCAGCTTGGCGTCAGCCGAGTCGCGGCTGCCGCTGGCGCTGGTCAGCTTCGTGGCGGTGCTCATCATTGCCTGCCCCTGCGCGCTGGGGCTAGCCACGCCCACAGCCATTATGGTGGGCACGGGCAAGGGCGCCGAGCACGGCGTACTCATCCGCAATGCCGAGGCGCTGGAGAAAGCCTATAAAGTTGATACCGTGCTGCTTGATAAAACCGGCACCATCACCCAGGGCGAGCCGGCCGTGACAGATTTCGTTGCTTTTCCTGGCTACACCAAGGCGCAGCTGCTGCCGCTGGCAGCGGCCGTAGAGCGGCACTCTGAGCACCCGCTGGCAGCGGCCGTAGTGCGCTACGCCGAGGCCAGCCAGCCAGCAAACCCGCTGATAGCAAGCAATTTTCAGGCCCTGGCCGGCCAGGGCGCGGTAGCTACCGTAGGCGAAGAGGTGGTGCTGGTCGGTAACCGCGGCCTACTAACAATCAACAATATCAGTCTGCCGCCCGAACTAGCCGCCCAGGCCAACGCGCTGCTGGCGCAGGCCAAAACCGTGCTCTACGTGGCGGTAGCAGGCCAGCCCGCCGGCCTGCTGGCCGTGGCCGACACGGTGCGCTCCACCTCGGCGGCGGCCATTCGGCAGTTGCAGCAGCTAGGGCTGGAGGTGGTGATGATGACCGGCGACAACGCCCAAACGGCCGCAAAAGTGGCCGAGCAAGTCGGCATCAAACGCTATTTTTCCGACATTCTGCCCCAGGGTAAAGCGCAGCAGGTAAAGCAATTGCAGGCCGAAGGACGCACCGTGGCGATGGTGGGCGACGGCATCAACGATGCGCCGGCCCTGGCGCAGGCCGACGTGGGCCTGGCCATGGGCACCGGCACCGACGTAGCTATGGAGGCCGCCGGCATCACGCTGCTGCGCGCCGACCTGCACAGCGTGGCCACCGCCCTCGACCTCTCGCGCCAAACCATGCGCACCATCCGGCAGAACCTGTTTTTCGCCTTTATCTACAACCTGCTTGGCATTCCCATCGCGGCGGGGCTGCTGTACCCCATTTGGGGCATCCGGCTATCGCCGATGCTCGCGGCCGGAGCCATGGCGCTCAGCTCAGTATCGGTACTTACCAATTCGCTGCGGTTGCGGCGCTTTAGCGGGCGCTAGGACAGCGATGCCACTATAGCGCGAGCCTTGTAGTCCGCATTGGGATAAAATATGGCGCTGACTACAAAGCTCGCGCTACACCGCTCCCATCTGTCTACTAAACCAAGCCGCCAGCGCACTTAATACGTCTTGGTCATGTCCTCGGGCACGACGATGACGTAATCGGCCAAGCCGATGTTCTCCTTAGTGAGCTGCTGTAATTGACTCTGCGTCACCACGCTTAGCGTTTGAATTCGTAGTGCCGGCTTGCCAGCGCGCAGGTAAGCCACGATGCCATCGTGATGGTCGGAGTGATACGAGCCATTGAGGTGCAGCAGCGTTTGCCCGGGCGTCAGGCTGCGGCGAACGGTGGCGGCCATTGTAGCATCTTTCAAAGCCTGGGCCTGAATAACGTTGCGTGCCCCGCCGCCGTGGGCCGAAGTCACACCGCCAAACATGGCGGCCATGTTTTTGTAGCCCGGCAACTCATAATCCACGGCTAGGGGCAACGGTGCCAGGTAGGCTTTCTCGGCAGCGGGCAGCGGGTCGAGGGCGGCCAGCGAGCCGCGGGCTACCTGCTGGGCGTAGCGGCGCGGCACGTTGGTGCCCACCACGGCAATGTGCTGATTGCGGGCAAATTGCAGCAGCGGCCGGTAGTCGGTGGCGTAGTTGGGCCAGGGCCGGCTCTGGCGTTCAAAGGCAGAGTCGGCTAGGGTGCCGGCGGCGTACTGGGCCACCAGCGGCTGCACGTCGCGCTCAAACATTTCGAGGCCTAGCACGAGTTTATTGGGGCCTTTTGCCTGGGCTAAGTCTTTGGCTATCTGCAACTCCAGCCAGTGCGCCATGGGGTCGTTGTGCTGCTCGCCGAAGAGCACCACGTCGGCCTGCGCCAGCTGGGTCAGCATCTGGTCGTAGTCGGCGGGCTGACCCTGGGCGGTGAAGAGCCGGTAGGCCGGCCGCTCGCCGGCCGGCGCGAAGGCTAGCAGCGGCAGCAGGAGAAGCAACAGGAAACGGTACGTAGGACGGGTGAACATCATAGAAAAAGCGTGTCGTCGTGCTGAACGAAGTGAAGCATCTAGCTCGCGCCGTTGGATACGTAAACCAACGAAACGGCCAAGATGCTTCACGTTGTTCAGCATGACGACACGTTTTTTTCGGTATTGCCCTAGCCCTTATAAAACATCCATTTCGATAACTCCTTGTACGTCACCTTCTTGCCGTACATGAGAATGCCCACGCGGTAGATGCGGGCCGCTACCCACGTGACGCCCACGAAGCCGATGATGAGCAGCGTGCCCGACAGCATGAGCTGCCAGGTAGGCACGCCGAAGGGCAGGCGCATCACCATCGCAATGGGCGAGGTAAACGGAATCATCGACAGCCAAAAGGCCAGTGGGCCATTGGGGTCGCCGTTGATGATGACGTTGATGCTCACGATGTAGCTCAAAATGAGCGGAATGGTAACCGGAAACATGAATTGCTGCGCATCAGTCTGGTCATCCACGGCCGAGCCGATGGCCGCAAACATGGCCGAGTAAAGCAGGTAGCCACCCAGAAAAAAGAACAGAAACCCGCCGATAATGCTGCCGACGGGCAGCCCATCGAGCGCACTCCAGATGCTAAATGGCTGGCCCGGCTGCGGCGTAGCGGCGGCTTGGTCGTCGCGGGTGGGGCTAGCGGCGGTGGCCGCTGGGCGGCTGGCCGGCGTTGCCGGGCTAGCGGTAGTGGCGCCGGGCGCCGCCGCCGGGCTAGCCGGGGCGCTGGCTACTGGCTTATCGACCTTCAGGAGCAGAGGCATTACTACGGTGGTGATGCCCCACGAGAGCACCAGCCACAGGGCAAACTGCGTGAGCACGACGCCCGCAATGCCCAGAATCTTGCCCATCATGAGCTGAAACGGCTTCACCGACGAAATCATGACTTCCATGATGCGGTTCGACTTTTCTTCGCTCACGCCGCGCATCACCTGCACGCCGTAGACGAAGATGAACATATACACCAAAATGGATAGCAGGTAAGCCATGGCGGTGGTGGTGCCCACGTCGTTGCGCTTGCCACCCACCTCGTCGAGGTTGATGGCCGCTAGGTCTACCTTAGCTTGCAGATTATCAATGGCTTCCTGTTTGAGGCCCGAGCGGGCCATTTTCAACTCGCCAATGGCTTTGTTCACTGCCTTGCGAATGGTTTCGCGGCGCTTGAGTGGCACGTTGCCCTTAGCCAGAATCTGCATGCCCTTGGCGCTATCGAGGCCGAAGCCGGCTGGGATGCTGAGCAGCGCGGCTTGCTTGGGCTTAGCTTTTTCGAAGGTGGCCTGCGCCTCGGCCAGCGAGCCGGCGTCGGCGGGCACGAAGCGAATATCTTCGGTATCAGTGAGGTGGCTGGCCACTTGCTGGCCGCTGGCGTCGTGCACAGCCACTACATCGGGGCCCGAAGCTGAGTTGAGCTTGCTGACGGCGATGGTAGTGCCGCCCAGCAGCAGCGGGGCGAGCAGCGAAATAACGAGAAAGCTTTTTTTGCGAACGCGGGTCAGGTATTCGCGCTGGATGATGAGCCAGATTTTATCCATAATGAGGAGGGCTAGCTGCCTAGCGGGCGGTTTCTTCGACTAGTGACTCGGGCATGGTTTCGCGCACCCGCTGAATAAATATCTCGTTGATGCTGGGGATGCGCTCGCGGAAGGCGTGCACCTGCACCTGCCCGATGAGAAAGCGCAGCAGGTCGTTGGGCGTGGTGCCCGCGTGCAGCTGAATGCGCGCGTAGAAGTGGTCGTTGGCGCGCTCCTTCTGCTCCACTACCTCAAAATCGGGGTGCACCACCAGCAGGCGGCCCTGGCCCTCGACCTCGTAGGTATTGGTTTTGAACTGGTTTTTAATCTGCGACACTGGCCCGTCGAGCACCTTGCGCGAGCGGTTGATGAGGGCAATGCTGTCGCACATCTCCTCGACCGATTCCATGCGGTGGGTCGAGAAGATAATGGTCGCGCCCTCGTCGCGCAGCCGCAAAATCTCGTCCTTGATGAGGTTGGCGTTAATCGGGTCGAAGCCCGAAAACGGCTCGTCCAGGATAATGAGGCTGGGCTGGTGCAGCACCGTGGCCACAAACTGCACCTTCTGCTGCATACCCTTGCTGAGGTCTTCCACGTTTTTCTGGGCCCAGGGCTTCAAATCGAGCCGCTCGAGCCAGCCCTTGATGCGCTGCACGGCCTCGGCGCGGGGCATGCCGCGCAGCTGGGCCAGGTACAGCAGCTGCTCGCCCACCTTCATCTTTTTGTAGAGGCCGCGCTCTTCGGGCAGGTAGCCAATCTGGCCGATGTGGCTAGGGTTCAGCCGCTCGCCCCGGAAGAGTACCTCGCCCGAGTCGGCCCCCGTTATCTGGGTGATAATGCGAATGAGCGAGGTTTTGCCGGCGCCATTGGGCCCGAGCAGGCCAAAAATGCTGCCCTCGGGCACGGCTAGGCTCACGCCGCTTAGGGCGGTGTGCGCGGCGTATTGCTTGCGCACGTCGCGGGCTTCCAGAATGGGCCTCAACGTAGGGTTTTGCATAAAAGAAAGGTGAGAGAGTAGAAGGTGGCGTAAATGTAAAGGCGCGGGCTAGCCGTCCCAAGCTCGTCGGCCCCAAACCGCAGGAGCCGGCCCCAAACGGTACCATACTTGCCCGAACTGACGCGCCGCTAGGTCACTGGCACATCATCAAGCTCGCGCAGCTGGGCTTCGAGCCGGTCGAGGTGCTGGCCGTAGAGCCAGTGTAAATACCGCTTGGTGGTATGCGCTGTGGGCAGATAAATCACCACACATAGCACTGCTAGTAGCGCCCCGATAATCCAGATTTTGGCGGGTGTCACTGCTTTCGTAGTGCTGGTCAGGGCCATAATACCCATGAGCAAACTCGCCAACGGCAACATAGCCAGGGTGAGGCGGTAGTAAAACCGGATGAGCGAGCGCAGGCCGGTGGTTAGGCGTAGCAGGTAGGCGCGCAGGTCGCCAGCCGGGTTGCTCATGCTTTTGAGCAGCCCCAGCTTGCGGTGAAAGTAGAAGATGCATACTAGGGCTATCAGACCCAGCAACCCACCCCACAGGCGCACCCACAGCACCGGTGCCAGCCAAGCCACGGCCAGCGAAATGGGCAGCAGCGCGTAGTTGAGCGCCATTTCTACCTGTGCATTGCGCCGCAGCTTCGCCACGATGCTGTTTGACTGCTGAGCCAGCAGCTGCCGCAGCTCGTTGGTATTCAGGGTCGCCGGCGTTGACGCCGGCTCGGGCTGCCGCCATTGGCGGCGCAAGTCATCAAGCTCCATACTCTGCTAAGCTTAAACTATTATTTGTGAATCAGTTGGCGGCGCAGCTTTTCCTGCACCCGGTGCATTTTTACGCGCACATTATTTTGGGTAATACCCAGTATTTCAGCCATTTCCTCATAAGGCCGGTCTTCGAGGTAGAGCAGCACAAAGGCCTTGTCCACGTCTGAAAGCCGGTCGATGGCGCGGTAGAGCGCGGCCGTTTCCTCAGGCTCGTAGGCGCTAGCTTCCACGGGCTGGGCTAGGTGCCAGGCTTCGTCTTCCACCGATACCGAGGCGGGCCGGCGCGTGCGCTGGCGCAGGTTGGAGATGGCCACGTTCAGGGCAATGCGGTAGAGCCAGGTGCTGAGCTTGGCATCGGGCTGGGGCACGTAGCGCGGCCAGGCGCGCCACAACTGCACTACTATCTCCTGAAATAAGTCCTGCCGGTCGTCGGCATCCTGGCAGTAGAGCCGGCACACGCGCCGCACCAGCGGCTGGTACTCGTGCAGGGCAGCCAGAAAATCGGCAGAAGGCGCGGCGCTCATAAGCAGGGTAGCGGTTTCGGGAAGGTCTATCGTCGCCCCCTCCACCTGCATTACAGACCGCAGATTTAACGGATTTCGGGGATACGCCCGCTTTGCGGGCTGACTGCCTTAATTATCAGCAGTATAGCTACAAAAAAAGCCACCCATATTGGGCGGCCTTCCTTTTGAAAATCAACTGTAAAATAACTACTCGCTTAGTCAGCCCGCGTAGCGGGCGTATCCCCGAAATCGGTTAAATCTGCGGTCTTTATTGGAAATACTCTTTTACCTTCTCAAAAAAGCCCTTCTCATTCTTGCCGGGGTGGGGCGTGAAATTATCCGAGTCGCGCAGCTTCTCCAGAAGCTCGCGCTCCTGGTTGCTCACGCTTTTCGGCGTCCACACATTCAGGTGAATGAGTTGGTCGCCGCGGCCGTAGCCGTTGAGGTCCTTGATGCCCTTGCCACGCAGGCGCAGAATTTTGCCGGGTTGCGTGCCGGGGTCCACCTTGATTTTTACTTTGCCTTCGATGGTCGGCACTTCGAGGCTAGCCCCTAGCGCGGCATCCACGAAGCTGATGTATTGCTCAAACATGATGTTATTGCCATCGCGCTTGAGGAACTCGTGCGGCTCCTCCTCAATCTGAATGAGCAGGTCGCCGGGCACACCGCCGCGCTCCGGAAAGTTACCTTTCCCACTCATACTCAGCTGCATATCGTTGGCGACGCCAGCCGGGATGTTAATCGGAATCACTTCCTCATTCAGCTGGCGGCCTTCGCCTTTGCACACGTCGCAGGTGGCCGAAATGGTTTTGCCCTCGCCGTGGCAGGTGGGGCAGGTGCTGGCGCTCACCATCTGGCCGAGCATCGTGTTCACTACCTTCTTGGTCTGGCCGCTGCCTTGGCAGGTGGCGCAGGTTTTGAGTTCAGTGCCGTTTTTGGCGCCGGTGCCGCTGCACGGCGGGCAGGCCACGTAGCGCTTCACTTTGATTTTCTTCTCCACACCGTTGGCCACTTCCTCCAAATCAAGCTTGAGCTTGATGCGCAGGTTGGAGCCCTTTTTCACGCGCCGACCCTGGCCGCGCCCGCCGCCGAAAAAGCCCTCGAAGCCGCCCCCGCCGCCGCCGAAGATGTCGCCGAACTGCGAGAAAATATCCTCCATATTAGGCGCTCCGCCGCCCCCGCCGCCGCTAGCCTGGTGGCCGAAGCGGTCATAGCGCGCCCGCTTGTCGGCGTTGCTGAGCACCTCGTAGGCCTCAGCCGCTTCCTTAAACTTATCCTCGGCCGAGGGGTCGTCGGGGTTTTTATCGGGGTGGTACTTAATGGCCATCTTGCGGTAAGCAGACTTAATTACGTCGCCCTCCGCGTTCTTGGCTATCCCTAATACTTCGTAATAATCGCGCTTCGTTGCCATTTTTGCAGATATATTTTCACAGTCGAACGTCAGGCCATCGCTGAAAAGTGCCAGCGGTGGCCTGACGTTCGGACAGGTTTTAACTTATTGACCTAGTACTACTTTGGCGTGGCGAATAACCTTGTCTCCCAGATAGTAGCCCTTTTCAATCTCATCAACAATCTTGCCGCGCAAGTCATCGCTGGGCGCCGGAATCTGCGTGATGGCCTCGTGCAACTCAGCATCAAAGGCACCGCCTTTAGCATCCATCGCAGTTAAGCCCTTCTGCTGCAAGGTCTTGCTAAACTTGTTATAGGTGATATCGAGCGCGTTTTGCAGCGCGGCCGGGTCGGCGGTGCCCTGCGTGTGCAGCCGGGCGCGGTCGAAGTCGTCGAGTACCGGTATCAGGGCCACCATCAGTTCCTGGTTGGCAGTTTTGAAGAGGTCGGCGCGCTCCTTGGCGGTGCGGCGCTTGTAGTTTTCAAACTCGGCAGCCAGGCGCAAGTACTTGTCTTTGAGGTCGGCTAGCTCGGTTTCGGTGCGGCTATCCCCTTCGCTGGCATCAGCCGCGGGTGTAGCGCCTACGGCGGCAAAATCCGGCTCGCCGGCGGTGTGCTCGGCGGTAGTGTCGTTCAGCGGCTGGTCGTCAGGATTCATATGTTTATCGTCGGTCATTTTCTGGAAAAAATGGCGGAATCGGCTAGTGAAAGGCTTTCCCATACGGGTACCGGGTCGGGCGCAAGGAGTTTGCCAAAGGTGAAGAGGCTGCCAAGTTGGCACGTATTACATTCGTGGTTACTATGAAAGTATTACGTTTGATTATTCTTATGCTGGCGGCATACAGCCTGAACAGCTGTCAATCTGACCCTTGGGCTTGGCAATATGCTCGCTCAAAACCTACTCAGCCAGTAGAAGGGACATATAAGTTGACCTCCCGGAGCCACGTGCTTTTGGCGAATATGTACAAGAACGCTAAGACCTCACAACTTGAACTGAAACCAGACGGCACCTTTTATATTGAGGATATAGCTTCTGCTTGGTCTCCGTTTCCAAGGGCGGTCGGCTTTGAAAGCGTTAGAGGCAACTGGCGAGTGGGAAGCAACCAAGATTCGTGGGTAGTGCAGTTGAATGTCACATCGGTGAAACAAGCTGATGGACAATTAAACCGACACGGATATGAAACCTATGCCATGCTAATCGGCCAAGAAGCACCCTACATACTTCATTTTGGTATCGGCGACCCCGATTCAGGAGACGCTCTACAATATGAGCGGCAATAACTACTCATGCAGCGCCCCCCAAATCATGTCCTTCAGCTGCTGAATGTTCTTGTTGGCCAAACTAGAAATGAACACCGTGGGTGGCATATCATTCGGCAGGGAGGCTAGCAGGTCGGCTTCCAGCTCTTCATCGAGCATATCGGCCTTGGTGATGGCTAGCAGGCGCTTTTTATCGAGCAGGTCGGGGTTGAACTGCTCCAGCTCACCCAACAATATCTTGTATTCGGCCGCGATATCCTTACTGTCGCAGCCTATCATGAAGAGCAGCATGGAGTTGCGCTCGATGTGGCGCAGGAAGCGGGTGCCGAGGCCCCGGCCCTCTGCTGCACCCTCGATGATGCCGGGAATGTCGGCCATCACGAACGACTTGAAGTCGCGGTAGGCTACCACGCCCAGATTGGGCACGAGGGTGGTGAAGGCGTAGTCGGCAATCTTGGGTTTGGCAGCCGACACTACCGAGAGCAGCGTGCTCTTGCCAGCGTTGGGGAAGCCCACGAGGCCCACGTCGGCCAGCAACTTCAGCTCCAGAATCACCTGCTCCTCAATGGCGGGCTCGCCGGGCTGCGCGTACTGCGGGGCCTGGTTGGTCGAGGTCTTGAAGTGGTCGTTGCCTAGCCCGCCGCGCCCGCCGGGCGTGAGGATTTGGCGCTCGCCATCTTTGGTAATCTCCAGCTTCATTTCGCCGGTTTCGGCGTCGCGGGCTACGGTGCCAAGCGGCACTTGAATCACGATATCTTCGCCCTGCGCGCCGCTGCGCAGGTTGCCGCCGCCACCCTCGCCATCTTGGGCGAAGAGGTGCTTGCGGTATTGCAGGTGCAGCAGCGTCCAGAGTTGCGAGCTGCCTTCGAGAATGATGTGGCCGCCGCGGCCACCGTCGCCGCCGTCGGGGCCGCCATTGGGCAGGCCCTTGGCTCGGAAGAAGTGGTGCGAGCCCGCGCCCCCCTTGCCCGAGCGGCAGGTGATTTTGACATAGTCGATGAAGTTATTGTTAGCCACGTTTTTGGGAGTTATGAATTAAAAGGTAGGAATTATGAGTTGGCTGCCCGCTATGCGAAAGCGCATAACGTAAATGAGTTATGAATCTCGGGCTATGCGCCCGAAACTCATAACTCATACCTTTTAACTCATAACTGGCGCAACGCGCTAGGCCTTCACCTCGCGGGTGGCCTCGGCGGGCGCTTCAGCCTGGGCCGGCTTGTGCTGGTCGATGAGGCCGCTGATTTGGCCGAAGATGCCCTCAATATCCCCGATGCCGTTGAGCGAGTGAAACTTGTTTTGGGCGGCGTAGTAGCCGGCCACCTGCGCTGTTTCGGTATTGTAGACTGTGACGCGGCGGCGGATTTTGGTTTCGTCCTGGTCGTCGGGACGGCCGCTGGTTTTGCCGCGCTCGAGCAGGCGCTTCACCAGCTCCTCCTCCCCTACTTCGAGGGCAATCATGCAGGCTACGTTGGTGCCGTGCTCGGCCAGCAGGTGGTCGAGGCTTTCCGCCTGGGCCGTGGTGCGCGGAAAGCCGTCGAAGATGAAGCCGGCGGCCTGCTTGTTGTGGCTCAGCGCGTGGCCAATCATGCCGATTACTACCTCGTCGGGCACCAGAAAGCCTTGGTCCATCAGAGTTTTGGCTTTCAGGCCGAGTTCGGTGCCTTCGGTAATCTGGGCGCGCAGCAGGTCGCCGGTGCTCAGGTGTACGAGGTGGTATTTGGCAATGAGCTTCTGGCTTTGGGTGCCTTTGCCCGCGCCGGGCGGGCCGAAGAGGACGATATTATGCATAGTCAAAACAGAGTTTAGGCGCGAGCGCCGGAGCGGGAACAAAGGAAACAGCCTACGAAAAGTAGGGCTAGTCGGCTACTACGTAGACATCGGGCAGGTTGCGGCCCAGCCCATCATAGTCGAGGCCGTAGCCGACCACAAAATCGTTAGGGATTTCACGGGCAATGTACTTCAGCTCCAGCGGGTAGCGGAGGCTAGCGGGCTTGAAGAACATGGCCGCAATCTCGATAGACGCCGGGTTGTTAGCCCGCAGCGTGGGCAGCAGGTGGTTGAGCGTGGTGCCAGTATCCACGATATCCTCCACCAAGATGATGTCGCGGCCCTGCACGTCTTCGCGCAGGCCCAGTATTTCCTGCACCTGGCCGGTGCTGCCGGTACCCTCGTAGGAGGCTACGCGGATGAAGACAATCTCGCAGTCGCCGGTGAAGCGCTTGAGCAAATCGGTGGCAAACATGAAGCCGCCCGTGAGCACGACCACGAACAAGGGCCGGCGGCCCACGTAGTCAGCATTGAGGCGGGCAGCCACCTGGTCGATGTCCGTGGCAATCTCGGAAGCCGAGAGATAAGGCCGGAAAGCCTTGTCGTGAAGCGTGATAAGGGGCTGACCCATGCAAGGATGAACGGCCAGTGTAGCCATTTCGGGCTGCAAAGGTAAGGCCGGTAACCCAACGCCGGGGGGGGCTTGCCATCCACGGCCGGGTTAGCTACTATTGAATACTGATTAACAGCACTTTACTAAAGCCAATGCCAAGTGGTTGGCAGCTGTATTTTAGGGCTGGGAAGAATACGGTGGGCAAAGCGGACCCCTAGCGGGCTGCGCTCGGTACGGTCGGCCCGGTCAGCATGCTCGGCGGGGTTACCCACGCGGGCAATGTGCGGAGCAATAACGAGCGAGACGATGCTCATGAGCTTGATGAGGATATTCATGCTCGGGCCGCTGGTGTCTTTGAAGGGGTCGCCCACGGTGTCACCGGTCACGCTGGCCTTATGGGCGTCAGAGCCTTTGTACGCCATTTTGCCGTCGACCAGTACGCCTTTTTCGAAGGACTTTTTGGCATTGTCCCACGCCCCGCCGGCATTGCTCTGGAACATGGCCATTAGCACGCCGCTCACTGTGACGCCCGCTAGGGTGCCGCCCAACACCTCGGGCCCAAAAGCAAAGCCCACGATGATGGGCGCGAGCAGCGTAATGGCCCCCGGTGCCACCATCTTACGGATAGCCGCCTCGGTGCTGATGGCCACGCACTTCTCGTACTCGGGCCGCCCGGTGCCTTCCATGATACCGGGTATCTCGCGGAACTGCCGGCGTACTTCCTGCACCATGGCCATGGCTGCCTGCCCCACCGCCGTAATGGCTAACGCCGAGAAGATGAATGGTATCATGGCGCCCACAAACAGCCCGGCCAGCACATTAGCATCCGAAATATCAATGGTATTGATGTGGGCCGTGCCCATGAAGGCCGCGAATAGAGCTAGCGACGTGAGGGCCGCCGAGGCAATGGCGAAACCCTTGCCGGTGGCGGCCGTGGTATTGCCCACGGCGTCGAGCATATCGGTGCGCTCGCGCACTTCCTTCGGTAGCTCGCTCATTTCGGCAATGCCACCGGCGTTGTCGGCAATGGGGCCGAAGGCGTCGATAGCGAGCTGCATGGCGGTAGTAGCCATCATGCCGGCTGCCGCGATAGCCACGCCGTAGAGGCCGGCCATCTTGTAGCTTAGCACGATGCCGGCCGCTAGCACCAGCGTGGGCGCCACCGTGCTCTCCATGCCCACGGCTAGCCCCCCGATAACAGTGGTGGCGTGCCCGGTGCTGCTTTGCTGCACGATGCTGAGCACCGGGCGCTTGCCCATGGCCGTGTAATACTCGGTGATGGTACTCATCAAGAAGCCCACCGCTAGCCCCACCACTACGGCGTAGAACACGTGGTTGGCATCGAAGGTGTAGCCACGCACGGTGAGGTCGCCGGCCGGCAACAACCACTTTATCAGACCATAAGAAAAAATAGCTGATACGACAATCGACACATTGTTGCCCCGGTTAAGGGCGCTTTGGACATTGCCATTCTCCTGCACCCGCACCGCCAGAATGCCTATCAGCGAGGCCAGAATGCCCAGCCCGGCCACCGCCATAGGCAACAGCAAGGGCGAAAGGCCGTCAAAATTATCGGGGTTGCCGAGGCGCACCTCGCGGCCCAGCACCATGGTGGCCAAGATGGTAGCCACGTAGGAGCCAAACAGGTCGGCGCCCATGCCGGCCACATCGCCCACGTTGTCGCCCACATTATCGGCAATGGTGGCGGGGTTGCGCGGGTCATCTTCCGGGATACCAGCCTCAACCTTGCCCACGAGGTCGGCGCCCACGTCGGCGGCTTTGGTATAGATGCCGCCGCCCACGCGGGCAAAGAGCGCGATACTCTCGGCTCCCAGCGAAAAGCCGGTGAGCACCTCGAGCGCTTTTTCCATGTCCTCAGGGCGAGTGGGCGTTCCATCACTGTGAAACACGAACAGCTTATAAAAAACGATGAACAGCGACCCTAGCCCCAGCACGGCTAGCCCCGCCACGCCCATGCCCATCACCGAGCCGCCCGCAAACGACACGTTCAGGGCTTGGCCAAGGGAGATGCGGGCGGCCTGGGCGGTGCGTACGTTGGCCTTAGTGGCGATTTTCATCCCGATGTAACCGGCCGTGGCCGAAAATACCGCCCCGATAATAAAGGCGATAACGATGACCGGACTCGATTTTTCGCCTGTGAACCCCAGGTAGCCCAAAAAGACAGAGGCGATGAGCGCAAACAGCGCCAGCACCTTGTACTCGGCCCGCAAGAAGGCAATGGCCCCATCGGCGATGTAGCCGGCAATGGTGCGCATCTTCTCGTTACCAGCATCTTGGCGGGCTACCCAGCCCGCGCGCAACCAAGTGTAGAGCAGGGCTAGCAAGCCCAACAAGGGTACGGCGTAGATACTCGCAGGCATAAGCTAGTGATTAGACAAGGATTAGGTGTAAAGATGCTCTAAATTAATTAAAACGATGAACAACCCTTGTAGTGGTTTCTTTCGCTTACATAAGTATGGCTAAAGAATTATCCAACCTATACCCTACGGAGAAATCATTCGACAACTAATCTATAATTTAGCAGAAGATGTGGCAATGTAATGCAATGAGCTATATAGAGCCAATAGTAAGATACGAGGCTTATTTCCGAGTTAGAAATCGCGCAAAAACCCGTCCACCGTGCTGCGACA
>JBPBQJ010000093.1:0-48778 GCA_050954765.1 Janthinobacterium lividum
AGAACGCCCAGCTAGAGCTAGCCCTGACCCGCAGCCTCACCGACCTGCAAGCCCAGCAGCAAACCCAGGCCCTGAAGGTGAGCAGCCTGCAATCGGCCCTGCGCGACGAGCAGCACCTGCTCGCCATCGGCGGCGGCACGGCCGAGGCCGTGCGCCAAGCCGAGTTGAGCCTGCGCACCGCTAGCCTCGAAGCCCAGCGCCTGAGCCAGCAGCTGGCCAACCAGCGCCGGGCCAGCCAAGCCGACCGCCGCGAGCTGGGCTTCACCGTGTCGATGCAGCAGCGCAGCATTGCCGAGCAGGCCGCCAAGCTGCGGCAGGCCGATATCAGCAGCCAGCTGCCGGGCGTGCTAACCTGGGTAAACGACAACCTGGGCGCCACCGTGCAGGCCGGCGATGCCCTGGCCAGGGTAGCCGACCTCAGCCGCTTTCGGGTGCGCGCCACCCTGGCCGACAGCTACGCCGACCAGCTGCACCCCGGCGATGCGGTGATGGTGCGCCTGGGCCCTGGCAACGACCTGCGGGGTACGGTGGCCAGCATCAGCCCGGCCGTGGACAAGGGCGTGGTGACGTTTTACATCGCCCTCGACAACGACCACCACCCCGCGCTGCGCGCCAATCTGCGGGCCGATGTCTTCGTGATAACCCGCGCCCACTGCGGCGTGCTGCGCGTCAAAAACGGCCCCTTTTACCAGGGCGGGCAAGAGCAGCCGGTGTTTGTGCTGGCCGGCGACCGGGCCGTGCGCCGCGTGGTGCGCTTCGGCGACAGCAACCCCGATTACGTGCAGGTGCTGAGTGGCTTGCAAGCGGGGGAGGAGCTGATTGTGTCGGACACCAAAGCCTACGCCGATACGCCGGCGCTTACCGTCAGTCCCTAAAATCGGGTGCCAATTCCTATTCCTTCTCAGTCTTTTTTGCTTGCTCTCATGCGCGCCTTTTATTTCGCCTCCGTCCTCATGCTGACCCTAGCCGCCGGCTCGGCTAGCCCCGCACTGGCCCAAACCCCGGCCGCCGCGCTCGTTCGCACCGATAACCGCCAGCGTACCGCCCTGGATGCGACCGTGCACCAGGCGGCCACGGCCTACATGCAACAGCCGGCGGCGGTGGGGCTGTCCATCGGCATTTACCAGGGCGGCAAGCAGGCTTTCTACAACTACGGCGAGGTGGAGAAGGGGACCGGCCGGCTGCCCACCGCCACTACGCTCTACGACATAGGCTCGGTGGCCAAAACCTTTGTGGGCACGCTGCTGGCGCAGGCCGTGCTCGATAAGAAAGCGCAGCTCACCGATGATATTCGCCGCTACCTGCCGGGGCAATACCCGAACCTGGAGTTTGCCGGCCACCCCGTGCGGCTCATCGACCTGGCCAACCACACGGCTAGCCTGCCCGGCACGTCGCACGTGTACCCCAAGGCCTTGGGCGACAGCCTGCGTGCCCTGCCGCTGCCCCAGCGCATTGCCTACTACAACCGCTACTCGGCCGATAGCCTGCTGGCCGACCTACACCAACTGCGGCCCACGGCGCAGCCCGGCACCACTTACCGCTACAACAACCTGGGCCCGCTGATACTCCAGCTGTTGCTCGAGCGCATTTACCAGCAGCCCTACGAGCAGCTCATCACGCGCTACGTGCAGCAGCATTTTGGCCTGCGCGATACCAAACGCGTGTTCTCGGCCGCCGAGCAGCGGCGCTATGCCACCGGCTACGACGAGCAGCAGCGCCCCCAAACGCATACTAACTACACCGGCTACTGGGGCGGCACCACCCTTGCTTCGACGCCTGCCGACCTGCTGCGCTACGCCCAGGCTAACCTGGCTGAGCGCGACCCGGCCGTGCGGCTAGCCCACCAGCCCACCACCACACTGCCCACCGGCTACGCTGTGGGCCTGGTGTGGCGCCTCGACACCGACGCGGCCGGCCGGCCGCGCATCTACCACAGCGGCCACTCGCCCGGCTTCAACACCTGGGTGGCGCTCTACCCCGACCAAAACGTGGCCATCGTGCTCACCGTCAACGATACTATCAGCCAGGACCGCCTCGCGGCGCTGGGCGAGGCGCTCGTGCCGGCTAGGGCCGCGCAGTAGGTCGGCGGGCTCCCTCTATTCTCTGCTAAAAGTTGTTGTGTATGAAAGCCTTTCGTTGCGGACTACTCATGCTGGCCTGGGGCGGGCTGGCGGGGCTAGCCCCGGCCGCCGCCCAGCAGGCGCCCGGCCTCACGCTGCCCGCCCTTATCCAGCAAACGCTGGCTAGCTCGGCGCCGGCGGTGCAGGCGCGGGCGGCCCGCGAGGGCGGCTACTGGGCCTACCGCGCCTACCAGGCCGGCTACCGGCCGCAGTTGGCCCTGCAGGGCGTGGTGCCGAGCTTCAACCGGGCCATTATTCCGGTGGTGCAGCCCGATGGCACCACGGCCTTTCAGAGCGTACGCTACAACAACTCGCTGCTGGCCCTGAACCTGACTCAAAACATCGGCCTCACCGGCGGGCAGGTGGTGGTGGGCTCGCAGGTGCAGCGCTTCGATGATTTTATTCGGACTGAGCAGCGCTATAATAACCAGCCCTTTACCTTGGGCCTGACCCAGCCGCTAGGGTACTTCAACGGCCTGAAGTGGGAGCGCCGCCTCGCGCCGCTGCGCTACCAGGAAAGCCAGCGTCAGTACCTCGAAGACCGCGAGGCCATCGCCCAGCGCGTGACCGAGCTGTATTTCGACGTGCTCTTGCAGCAGGTAAACGCCGCCGTGGCCGGCCAAAACGCCCAGGCCACCGCCGAGCAGCTGCGCGTGGGCCGCGAGAAATACGCCCTGGGCCGCCTCTCCCAAAGCGACTTACTGCAATTGGAACTCAATCTCCTCAACGCCCAGCAAGCCCAGACCCAGGCCCGCCTCGACGCCGAAACTGCCGCCGTGAGCCTGCGCACCTACTGCGCCCTGCCCGCCGAAGAAGCCGGCACCGCCACCGTGCCGCCCCTGGCCGTGCCCGCCCCCGCGCCGGCCCTGGCCGTGGTGCCCGCTGAGGCCCTGGCCCAGGCGCGCCAGCACCGCGCCGCCGTGCTGGCCTTTGCCCGGCGCGAGTTGCAGGCCACCCGCGACGTGGCCCAGGCGCGCGGCACCACCGGCTTTCTGGCCACCCTCACCGCCAACCTGGGCTACGTGAACCAGGCGCCGGGCCTGCTCGACAGCTACCTGGCCCTGCAAAACCAGCAGCAGGTGGCCCTCTCGTTTTCGCTGCCGCTCGTGGACTGGGGCCGGCGCCGCGCCACCGTGCGTACCGCCGAGCTGCTGCGCGACCAAACCCAGGCCGCCGTGCGCCAGGATGCGCGCAGCTTCGAGCAAACCGTGCTCACGCAGGCCAGCCAAATACCGGCGTTGGCCGGCCAGGCCCGCCTCGCCGCTAGGGCCGATACCCTGGCCCAGCGCCGCTACGCCATCACCCGCGCCACCTACGAGGCTGGTCGCCTCTCGCTCACCGATTTAACGCTGGCCTCGGCGGCCAAGGACCTGGCCCGGCGCAGCTACATCCTGGCGCTGCGGGCGGGCTGGGTGGCGCATTATAGCCTGCGTGGCCTCACGTTATTTGATTTTGAAACCCAGCAACCGCTGGCGGCCGAGTGATAGGCTTCCCTTCTTACGATTGTCATGCTGACGAAGGAAGCATCTTGGCCGCTTCGTCAGTGCTGTTCACCAACCTGCTAAGATGCTTCCTTCGTCAGCATGACGGCCGATTTTAACGTTCTTTTTATGCAACCACAAGCACCTGCCGCCCCCGTCATCCGGCTCACGGGTATCGAAAAAGTCTACCAGACCCGCACCATCGAAACCATCGCGCTCAGCGAGGTCAACCTCAGCATTAATCGCGGCGAGTTTGTGTCGGTGATGGGGCCCAGCGGCTGCGGCAAATCGACGCTGCTCAGCCTTATGGGCCTGCTCGATGAGCCCAGCCGCGGCACCATCGAGATTGATGGACGGCCCGTGACTTCTTACTCCGACAAGGAGCTGGCCGGGCTGCGCAACCACAAAATCGGCTTCGTTTTCCAGAGCTATCACCTCATCAACGACCTCTCGGTGCGCGACAATGTGGAGCTGCCGCTGCTCTACCGGCCCGGCGTGAATGGTAGCGAGCGGCGCCGGCGCGCCCTGGCCGCCCTCGACCAGGTGGGGCTGAATGCGCGCACCAACCACTTTCCGGCCCAGCTGAGCGGCGGGCAGCGGCAGCGGGTGGCCATTGCCCGGGCGCTGGCCGGCGCGCCCGAAATTATCCTGGCCGACGAGCCCACCGGCAACCTCGACTCGGTGATGGGCGAGGAAATAATGGAGCTGCTGCTGGGCCTCAACCGCGACCAGGGCACCACCCTCGTGATGGTGACCCACGACGAGCGCGAGGCGCTGAAAACCGGCCGCCTCATCCGCTTTTTCGACGGCCGGCAAGTGGCGTGAAGGTCAATAAGTAACCACCTAATCGTCCGTCATGCTGAACGCCGTGAAGCAGCTTAGCCGCTTCTTCCGCACCGTTCAACGAAGCAACCAAGATGCTTCACGGCGTTCAGCATGACGAATTTCTAAAACCTAAAAGCTATGCTTTTCTCCTACCTCAAAATTGCCTGGAAGGTCCTGCTGCGGCGCAAGGTCTTCACCGCCATCAGCTTGTTCGGCATCAGCTTTACGCTGATGATTATGCTGGTCGTATACGCCCTGTTCGACTACACCGTGGGGCCGCACCGGCCCGAGCTGCACGTGGACAGATTACTGTACGTGAGCCGGATGCAGCTACTGTACCGCAATGGTGGGCAGAGCAATAACGCCGTGGGCTACGCTTTTCTCAACCAGCACATTCGCACCCTCAAAACGCCCGAAAAGGTGTCGCTTAGCGAGGCCAACTACAGCGTGGGCGTGGCCTACGTGGGCCAGCAGGTACTCAAGCTCGACCTCAAGCGCACGGATGGCGAGTTTTGGCAGGTGCTCAATTTCGAGTTTCTCGAAGGCCGGCCCTATAACCCCGGCGAGGTGCGCGACGCCGCCCGGCTAGCGGTGCTGAATGCCACTACCGCCCGCCGCTACTTCGGCACCGCTACCGGGGTGGTGGGCCGCATCATCGACATCGATGCCGTGCGCTACCGCGTGGTGGGTGTGGTGCACGACGTGGCCGTGGCCCGCGCCAACGCCTACGCCGAGGTGTGGACGCCCGTGACGACCAGCCCCGACGACCTGCACAAGCCCGACCTGCTCGGCCAGTACCAGGCCATTATCCTGGCCCGGCAGGCGGCCGATGTGCCCGCCATCAAGGCCGAGGTGCAGCAGGTGGCGCGGCGCACGCCGCTGCCCGACCCCAAGCAGTTTAAGCAGCTGAATATGCGGGCCCAAACGCTGCTGGCCTCCTACACGGCGCGTTTCGACAACAACGCCGGCGCCGACGGCGGCGTGGGCCGCTTCACCAAGGTGATGCTGGGGCTGGGGCTACTCTTCATGTTGCTGCCGGCGCTTAACCTGGTCAATATCAACGTGAGTCGCACCCTGGAGCGCTCGGGCGAGATTGGGGTGCGCAAGGCCTTCGGGGCCACCGCCGGGCGGCTGGTGGGGCAGTTTCTGGTCGAGAATATCTTCCTGACGCTGGTGGGCAGCGGGCTGGGGCTGGCCCTGGCGGCGGGCGCGCTGGCCTTGCTCAACAGCAGCCACTTCTTTGCCTACGCCAACTATGCCCTCAACGGGCGGGTGTTTGGGGTGGCGCTGGGCCTGGCGCTGTTTTTCGGCGTGCTGTCGGGCGCCTACCCGGCCTATAAAATGTCGAAGCTGCAAGCCGTGCGCGCCCTCAAGGGCGACACCGGCGCCTAGCCGAGTGGCGGGCTGCTAACTGTTCACTGCTAACTGCTACCTGAAAATGCTACGTCATTTATTCACCCTGATGTGGAACCGCAAGCGGGCCAACGGCCTGCTGATTCTCGAAATATTTCTGGCCTTCGTGGTGCTCTTTGTGGTGGGCAGCGTGGGCGTGTACTACTGGCGCAACTACCGCGCCCCGCTCGGCTTCGAGTATGCCCACGTGTGGAAGGTGCAGATGAACCCCGGCGCCCAGCCGCGCGCCGAGCAACTGGCTAGCTTGCAGCGGGTGGTGGCGCGGCTGCGCGGCCTGCCGGGCGTGGTCACGCTCTCGCGCAGCGTGGATAACACGCCTTTTTCCTTCAGTAACAACACGACCGAATTCAGAGCTGCCGAAGGCGCAAATAAGCCCGATGTCTATGGCGACGTGTACGACGCCGGCCCCGAGTTCAAGGAGGTAATGGGCCTGCATATGGCAGCCGGCCGCTGGTTCGACCGCCGCGATGAAGCGCCTGCCCGCTACCCGCCCATCGTGATTACGGAGCTGGCCCAGGCCGCGCTGTTTCCCGATGGCCAGTCGGCGTTAGGCAAGCTTATTATCGACAACGACCACGAGCGGTACCGCATCATTGGTGTGAGTGGGGCCTACCGCGCCGGTGGTGAGCTGAGTGAGCCCCTGCCGGGTTATTTTGACCACGTCAGCCCCCAGGATACGGCGCGGGCCATCACCGTGCTGCTGGTGCGGGTGCAGCCGGGCAGCGGCGCGGCCCTCGAAAAGAAGGTGAACGAGGAAATTCGGGCCGCCAGCGGAGGCTGGTCGAGCAACATCCTGCCCCTGCCCGACGAGCGCCGCACCCAACTCAAAGTTAACCTGGCGCTGCCTGGCATCCTGGGTGTGGTGTGCGTGTTTTTGCTGGTGAATGTGGCCCTGGGCTTGTTTGGCGTGCTGTGGCTCAACATCAGCCAGCGGCGCTCCGAGCTGGGGGTGCGCCGGGCGCTGGGGGCCACGGCGGGGGCCATCAGCCGGCAGGTGCTGGGCGAGATACTGGTGGTCACCACTTTTGGGCTGCTGCTGGGGCTAGCGGTGGCGGCGCAGTTTCCGCTGCTGGGCGTGTTCAGCGTGAAGGCCGGCGTGTACCTGACGGCGATGGTGCTGGCGGCGGCCGGGCTGTACTTGCTGGCCACCATTTGCGCGCTGTACCCTAGCCGGCTGGCGGCGGGCATTCAGCCCGCCGTGGCGCTACGCGAGGAGTAGGCCGCGGCTGCCGGACCCCAAAAACTGCGTTGGTATAAGGCCAGGACCGGTTGGGATAATATTCTTGGGGACCGCGGCAACGGCCGGCACCTTTGCCGCATCTCCCCGCTCAGTCAGCTGCTCGCGGCCCGCAAAATAGTTCGGCCCGCGCTTGTAACGAACCCGTGGCTAGCCCGGTACCCGAAGCAATTCCAACTTAAACCGCCTTTCACCCCCCCTCATTTTCGCTGCCATGAAAAACCTGCTGCTGCCCGCCCTGCTCTCGCTCGCCGCGCTAGCCCCCGCCCGGGCCCAAAGTGCCCAAACGCGCCCGGTGCCCGCCTTCCACGCCATTCAGGTGGGCACCGGCATCGAGCTGGCCCTCACCGCCGGCCGCAGCCAGCGCGTGGAGGTGAGCGCTGCTGCCGACGTGTACCGCGACCACATCGAAACCACCGTGAAAGACGGCGTGCTGACGCTGCGCTATAAAAACGACGACGACCGCAACAACCGCGACCGCACCAACAAGCGCCTGCGCGTGGCCGTGACGGCCGACGAGCTCACGGCTCTCACGGCGAGCAGTGGCTCGTCGGTGCGCACCTCGGGCGACTTTGACGCCGCGGAGTTTCAGCTCGACGTCTCGTCGGGGGCTAGCGTGCAGGCGGGCCTCGACACCGGCACCCTCACCGTGCGCCAGAGCAGCGGCAGCAGCGCCGACCTCAAGGGCCGCGCCACCACCCTCGATGTGCAAAGCAGCAGCGGCGCCACCTTCGATGCCCACGAGCTGCAAACCGAGCGCTGCCGCGCCCAGGCCAGCAGCGGCAGCTCGGTGCGCGTGGCCGTGAAGGACGACCTCGTGGCCCAGGCCAGCAGCGGCGCCAGTGTCAACTACAAAGGCTCGCCCCAGCTCACCAAGCGCACCAGCAGCGGCGGCAGCGTGAGCCGCGACTAGCCCCACCGGCCCAGCCAGGGCTAGCCCCGATGCCGCGCTGCACTCTTTACTTTGCAGCTGGCGGTCTTACTTTCTTCGCCGCTTTTCTGAGTTCATGAAAAAATACTTGCTGCCCGCCGCGCTCTGGCTACTTGCCCTGGCCCCCGCCGCTGCCCAAACCGATGCCACTACCACCACGGCCGCCGCCAACGGCCCGCAGGTGCGCCCCCTCGAAAAGTTTCGCGCCATCAACGTAGGCACTGGCATCGAGCTGGTGCTCACGGGTGGCCACGCCCAGCAGGTAGAGGTAAGCGCCACCACCCTCGACCAGCGCGAGCACATCCTCACCAAGGTGACCGACGGCGTGCTGAACGTGCACTACGACAACCCCGACGAGCGCGCCGGCAACTCTAAAAAGGACCGCCAGCAGCGCCACCTGCGCGTGGCCGTCACGGCCGACCAGCTCAATATGCTAGCCGCCAGCAGCGGGGCCGCCGTCACGGCCAGCGGGCCTTTTGCCACGCCCGATTTTCAGTTTGATATCTCGTCGGGCGCCGCCGTGCGGGCCGATATTAATGTGGGCGTGCTCATCGTGCGTCAAAACGGCGGCAGCGTCATCGACCTCACCGGCCAGGCCCCGCGCTTCGACCTCAAAATCACGAGCGGCTCGGTCTTCAACGGCGAGAAGCTGCTCACCAACCGCAGCCAGATTGAGGCCAGCAGCGGCAGCATTGCCAAGCTCGCCGTGAAAGAAGTGCTGCTGGCCGAGGCTAGCGGCGGCAGCAACATCAAGTACTACGGCTCGCCCGAGGTAACCAAAAACGCCACCGGCGGCAGCAACATCGCCGGCCGCTAGGGTCGAAAATTTTGCTGTAATTATTCAAACGTCCGTCATGCTGAGCTTGCCGAAGCATCTTGGTCGCACCGCTAGGGTACTTCCCTGATGGTGCGACCGAGATGCTTCGGCAAGCTCAGCATAACGGACGTTTTGCAAAGACCAATAAACTCCTACGAACCCCCGTATGATTCTCATTGTCGACGACGACCTGGCGGTGCGTACCTCGCTGCGGCTGCTGCTCAAGCAGGCCGGCTACGCCACGCGCGCCGTGCCCGGCCCGGCCGAGGCACTGGCCGCCGTGCGTGAGGCCACGCCCCGGCTCATCGTGCTCGATATGAATTTTTCGGCTGCCACCACCGGCGCCGATGGGCTAGCCCTGCTGGCGCAGCTGCGGGCGCTGGCGCCAGCCGTGCCGGTGGTGCTGCTCACGGGCTGGGGCAGCATTGCGCTGGCCGTGGCCGGCATGAAGGCCGGCGCCGCCGAGTTTGTCACCAAGCCCTGGCAGAACGAGGCACTGCTGCAAACCATCGGCACCACTTTACAATTGCGAGCCCCCCTAGCCGAGGCCGCGCCGGCCGGGCGGGCGGCCTTAGACCGGCAGTTTGCCTTCGGCAACATTGTGGGTGATGACCCGCGCCTGCTGGCTGTGCTGCGCCAGGTAGGCCAGGTGGCCGCCACCGATGCCTCGGTGCTGATAGAAGGCGAAAGCGGCACCGGCAAGGAGCTGATTGCCGAGGCGCTGCACCACAACAGCCACCGCCGCGGCCAGCCCTTCGTGAAGGTAAACCTGGGCGGCATTTCGGCTAGTTTATTTGAGAGTGAGATGTTTGGCCACCGCCGCGGGGCGTTTACCGATGCGCGGGCCGACCGCGTGGGCCGCTTCGAGCTGGCCAACGGCGGCACTATTTTTCTGGATGAAATCGGCGAGCTGGAGCTGGCTAGCCAGGTAAAGCTGCTGCGCGTGCTGCAAGACCGCACCTACGAGGTGCTCGGCGACAGCAAGCCCCGCCGCCTCGACCTGCGCGTGGTGGCCGCCACCAATAAAAACCTGGCCGAGCTGGTGGCCCAGGGCCGCTTCCGCGAAGACCTGTTTTACCGCCTCAACCTCATTACGCTGCGCCTGCCCGCCCTGCGCGAGCGCGCCACCGATATTCCGGCCCTGGCCCGGCACTTCGTGGCCCAGCTGCAAGCCACCTACCACCGGCCCGGCCTGCGGCTAGGCGCACCGGCCGCCCACTGGCTGCAAGAGCAGCCCTTGCCCGGCAACATCCGCGAACTCAAAAACCTGGTCGAGCGCACCGTGCTCACTACCCCGCACGATGAGCTGACCCCCAGCGACTTGCAGCTGCCCGGTGCCGCTGCGGCCCCGCGCCCGGCTAGCCCTGCCGAGCTGCCCGCCCCCGGCTCCATGACCCTGGAGGCCCTCGAAGAGCAGATGATACGCCAGAGCGTGGCCCACTACCAGGGCAACCTGAGCCGCGTGGCCCGCGCCCTGGGCCTGAGCCGCGGCGCCCTTTATCGAAGGCTGGATAAGTTTGGCATTCCGTATAGCGAGTAGGCTCATTCCGGAGTTGTGCGCAGGAAGACGACCGTCTTCCTGCTGAAACCTTCTCATTCAAAAACAAGCTCAGTAGATAAGCCTAGCCACCATGTCGCTTCGTAGCAAGCTCCTGCTCTTTCTGCTGCCGCTCTATGCCGTGCTTCTCGGGCTGGCGGCGCAGGTGCGCACGAGCCAGCCGGCGCTGTTTGTGGCCTGCGAGCTGACGATTGTGGCCAGCGCCGTGCTCACCTGGCAGCTGTACCGGGGGCTGCTGCGGCCGGTGCGCCTCATCAAGGCGGGCACGGCGGCACTGGCCGCCCAGGATTTCAACCTCAAATTCAAGCCTGTGGGCCAGCCCGAGCTCGACCAGCTCATTGGGGTTTATAATCAGATGCTCGACGCCCTGCGCCAGGAGCGCGTGGGCCAGCACGAGCAGGCCGTGCTGCTCGAGCGGCTGCTGGCCGCCTCACCGGCGGGTATTTTGCTGTTGAATTTTGAGGGTGAGATAGCCAGCGCCAACGCCGCCGCCGCCCGCGCGCTGGGCCAGCCGGCCCCGGCGCTGCTGGGGCAGCCGGCGGCTAGCCTGCCCGCGCCCTGGGGCGCGGCGCTGGCCGGCCTGGCGGGCGGCGACACCCAGCCCGTGCGCCTGCCCGGCGGCCAGCTCTACCGGGCGGCGGCGGCGCACTTTCTCGACCGGGGCTTTCAGCGGCGCTTCGTGGTGCTGGAGGAGCTGACCGACGAGCTGCGGCAGCAGGAAAAGCAGAGCTACGAGCAGCTCATCCGGCTGATGTCGCACGAGGTCAACAACTCCATCGGGGCGGTGAACTCGCTGCTGGGTAGCTTTGAGCACTACGCCCCGCAGCTAGCCCCCGACGACCGTCTCGACTATACCGAGGGCTTGGCCGTGAGCATTGCCCGCAACACCCAGCTCGCCGATTTTGTGGCCGCCTACGCCCGCCTGGTACGCCTGCCGCCGCCCGCCCCGCACCCCACCGAGCTGCACGCGCTGCTGCGCGACCTCGGGCGCCTGCTGGTCCCGCAAAGCGCCGCCCAGGGCATCACCTGGCACTGGCAACTGGCTAGCGAAGGCCCGCTCGTAGTGCCCGCCGACTCGCAGCAGCTAACCCAGGCGCTGCTCAACGTGGCCAAAAATGCGCTCGAAGCCATCGGCCCCGCTGGCGGCAACGTGTGGGTGCGCACTACCGCCCAGCCGCCCACCCTAGCCATCGAAAACGACGGTCCGCCCCTCAGCCCTGAGGTGAGCCAGCGGCTGTTCACGCCCTTTTTCAGCACCAAGCCGGGCGGCCAGGGCATCGGGCTGGTGCTGGTGCGCGACATTCTGCTGGCCCACGGCTGGGCCTTCCGGCTGGCCACGGAGGCTAGCGGGCGCACGGTGTTCAGCGTGGCGATGCGGTAAGTGAGTGGCTGAGTAAAGTGAAAAACGGGTGCCCTGGGTACAATGGGTCCGGCGGCCTTGCGCTCAATAACTTACCTGCTCACCCACTACTTGCCCCAAGCGAATACGGCCGGGCGTTTGTGCAGCTTGGGTAGCTCGGGCAGGCGGCGCCAGTCGGCCACGGCTAGGGTGCGTAGGTATTCGGTGGGTGCCGTGAGGTCGGTGGCCACGCAGAGGCGGGTGGTGGGCGCCAGGTGCAGCAGCAAGTCGCTAAACAGCTGGTCGTTGCGGTAGGGGGTTTCGATGCAGAGCTGGCTTTGGTCGCGCTGGCTAGCCTCTTTTTCCAGGCTTTTGATGGCCGCGATGCGGGCGCCCTTCTCGATGGGTAGATACCCGTGGAAGGCAAAGCGCTGCCCATTCAGCCCCGAGCCCATGAGGGCCAGCAGAATGCTCGACGGCCCCACCAGCGGGCGCACCGCCAGCCCCAGCCGGTGCGCCTCCTGGGCCAGCGCCGCGCCGGGGTCGGCAATGCCCGGGCAGCCCGCCTCGGAGAGCACGCCGGCCTCGATTTTCTCCTTCACTAAGGGCTCCAGCGCGGCTTTTACCTGGGCCGGCGTGCTGTCTTTATCGATGAGCACGAAGCGAATATCCTCAATGACGCGGTGCGGGGCCACCTCCTTCACGAAGCGGCGGGCAGTGCGCAGGTTTTCGACCAGGAAGTAGGGCAGCCGGGCCACGGTGGCCACCACCTGCGGCGGCAGCACCTGGGGCGCCGTGCCGTCGGCCAGCGGGGTAGGAATGAGGTAAAGCAAAGCGTGAAGCAGGAAAAAGACTGAAATTTAAGAATATTCGAGGCGCAGGGGTACCACCAGCAGTAACCCCACCACCACCACACTGCCCCAGAATGTCACCCCCAGCGCCAAGCGCCAAGCGTGCTGGCCCCGCACGGTGAAGGACTCGCGCACTGGCAGCAAGAGCAGCGGCGCCGCTGAGGTACCGAGGCGGCTGGCGCGCACTGCTTGTAGCAAGTCGGGGCTAGGGTCTTCGGGCCGCTGCAAGTAGGTGAAATCGGCCAGGTTGGCGGAGTCGAGGCGCGCGTCGGCGCGACGACCAAAATCGCGGCTTATCTGCTCCACCTCGCTGGTTACAAGATTATTGCCGAGGTTTTGGTTGAAGAAATACCCTAGCCAGGCGCGCGGCGTCGTGGCCATATCGGCCGGGCTAGCCAGCAGCGGGCAGGCGTAGGCGTAAGTGGCATAGTAAGCGCGGTTGCCATTCTTCGACTTGATAAAGCTGGTGCTGATGTACCGGCCGTGATGGATTTTAGCAGCATAAAATGGGCCGCGCAAAAAGAAGAAAACGGCCGCCCCCGGCTGGGCCAGGTCAGCCGCGCGGTACACCTCGCGCACCTCTCCCAGGCGCGCGTGCAAGTACTCGCGCAAGCTGTTGCAGGCCACTATGACCAGAAACCACGTCAGCATTAGCGGCAGGCCGCGCCAGTCGCCACGGTCGCTACGCGCTAGCAGCGCCCAGCGCCGCCACAACCACCAAACCAGCAGCAGGCTCAGGGCCAGCGGCACCCCGAGGGCCCACCACATCCCTAGCGCCCACGGCCGCAATAGTGCCGTAGCCCCGGCATAAGCCGCCAGCAACAGCAGCAGCGCCCGGCCGTAGGGCACCACCAGCCCGTGCCACCGCAGGGGCAGCGTGCGGCGCCAGGCAGCTAAAAAAACGGGGCGGGGGCTAGCCATCAGGCAAGGTGACCCACGAAATTGGTGACTAGCTCGTACACCTCGTCGGGCTTTTCGGCGTGCAGCCAGTGGCCGGCGTCGGGCACGGTAATTACCTGCGATTGGGGGAATAGGGCCGGAATGCCGGTAAGCTTATCCTCGGGCAAAATGTAGTTTGACTTGCCGCCGCGCACAAACAGCGTGGGCTTGAGAAATGGCTGGGCCGAGCTGATTTCCTGGCCTACGGCGGCCAGGTTTTCGACCAGCGCGGGCAGGTTGATGCGCCAGGCAAAGGAGTTGTCCTCCAGCCGGTACAGGTTTTTGAGCAAGAACTGCCGCACACCCACCTGCGGAATGGTGCGGGCCAGTGCGGCTTCGGCCTGCTGCCGGGTTTCGATGGTGCGCAGGTCCACGGCTTGCAGGCCGGCAACGATGTCGTCCTGGTGCTCCATGTTGGAGAAGCGCGGCGCAATGTCCATTATAATGAGCTGGGCCAGCCGCTCGGGGTAGCCCAGCGCCAGGCACATGGCCACCTTGCCGCCCATGCTGTGGCCCATGAGCGTGAGGCGCTTGGGGTCGAGTGTGAGGTGGTCGAATAGCGCCAGCACGTCCTCCGCCATAAGGGCGTAGCTGTGCTCGGGCGAGTGAAACGAGCGGCCGTGGTTGCGCAAATCCACCGAAATCACGCGCAGGCCGGCGTCCTCGGCCCAGCGGCGGGCCAGGGTCTGCCAGTTGTCGAGAGTGCCAAAGAGGCCGTGCAGAATGACGAGCGGCCGGGCACCAGGGTCACCCTGTTCGAGGTAGTGCAGAAGGGGCATTTTATTGATAATTAAGAATTTGGAACGAGGAATAAGGAATGAAGAATTGAGCTGGGAGGAATTTGGCGGGTGCAGGCGAAAGCTTATTCTACATTCCAAATTCCTACTTCCATCTAAACCCACGCCCAGGCGCGGCGTCGTTCGGTGACCTCTACGCCGAAATGGCGCAGGTAGCGCACCAGCAGGTGCATATCGGGCAGCACGAGGCTGGTGAGGATGATGTCGCCCTGGGGCAGGGGCAGGCGCAGGTACTCGTAGCGCCGCCAGAACACGCCGGGCCAGCGGCAGCGGCTCCACTCCACGGGGCCGGGCCAGCCCTGGCGGGCGGGGTCGTAGGCCAGCACCTCGTCGAGGGCTACTTGCAGGCGGCCTTCGAGGGGATTGAAAACGAGCGTGGTAGCCGCATTGAGCGTGTAGTAGCGCAGGTGCAGCAGCAGCGCCGGGGCGGCCAGCGCCAGCACCGCCAGCAGCAGCCCCCAGGCCAGCCAGCGCTCGAAGGCCGTGTTGGCCACCAGCCCCGGCGCGGCGGTGGCAAAGCCGGTGCCCACCGCCAGTAGCGGCCAGGTGAGCAAGGCGAGCTGCCGGGCCGGCGTAGCCCGGTACACGGTAGCTTTTTTACTGAACAGCCCCAGCGCCCAGCGGGCCAGGCCCAGCAGCACCACCATCGTGAGGGCCGCTTCGAGCAGCGAGCGGAGAAAATTCATCGCCGCAAAACTACGGTCCGGCCCGGCCGCCGCGCCGCGGGGCCGCGGCAGTGGTAAGTTTGGCCCCGCGCCGTCAGGCGAGGGCTAGCCGACTCACCGAAGATGCTACACGGGTTAAAACAGGCGCTGGAGCGCACCCTGGGGCTGCGGCCCGAAATGCCGCTGAGCTTTTACGTGCTCGATGGGCTGTTTCGAAAAGTGCTGCGCCAGAACGCGGGCGTGCGCTGGGCGGTGCACCACACGGCCACCATTCGCAGCCCCCAGCGGCTGCGGGCGGGGCTAGGGTCGTTTCCGGGCGACTCGCCGGGCGTGTATATCAACGCCGACAACGGCGTGGAGGTGGGCGACTTCACCAACCTAGGCCCGCAGGTGGGGCTGATTTCGGCCAACCACGATGCCGTGACTAATGCCGCCGGTGTGGCCGCGCCGCCGTTGCGCCTGGGCCATTTTTGCTGGCTGGGCATGGGGGCGGTGGTGCTGCCGGGCGTCGAGCTGGGCGATTTTACGGTGGTGGGGGCGGGGGCGGTGGTCACGCGCAGCTTTCCGGCCGGCTACTGCGTGCTGGCCGGCAACCCGGCCCGGCTACTTCGAGAATTAAACCGCGACGACTGTGACGCCCACGCCCGAAACGCCTACGCGCAATACGCTGCTCGGCACTAGCGCGGCCATTTTCCTGATTCGGTTTTTCCCGACCCTAGCCAGCGTGCTGGCCTTGGTGTGGCTGGCGCGCACTACCAGCCCAGTTTATTATGGGCGCTACCAAAGCTTCTGGGTGCAGTGGCAGGTGCTGCACGTGGTGGCGTGCCTGGGGCTGCCCACGCTGGTGCTCACCTACCCGCTGGCGCAGCTGCGCGGGCTGCTGCAGGCGGCGCGGCCGGGGCACCTGGCGGCGCTGGGCGCCTGGGTGCTGCTGCTGGCCGGCGTGTTTGGGGCCTGGCAATGGGCGGGCAGCTCGCCGTTTGCGCCCTGGCAGGCGGGCGTTTTTTTGCTGCTGAACGTGCCCGTGGCCGTGCTCGAAGCCTACGCGCTGGTGCAGCGGCAGTTTCGGGCCGTGGCGCTGGTTAGCGTAGCGTATGCCATTCTATTCATCGCTAGCCATGCTTTGCTGATAAACCACTGGCTGACTAGCCCGCAGCTGCTGGGCTGGCTGCTGGCCGGCAATGCGCTGCGCCTGGTTGCGCTGGCTAGCCTGGCCGCCCAGGCAACGCCGCGGCTAGCCGCGGCCCAGCCGTGGAGCGCGGTGCGCAGCCACTGGTTTCACACGGCGCTCAATGAGGTGGTGCAGGTGCTGTTTCGGTGGGTCGATAAGCTGGCGCTGAATTTTCTGCTGCCGGCCGCGCTGTTTGCGCTCTACTTCAATGGCACCATTGATATTCCCTTCCTGCCGCTGCTGCTGGGGGCGGCGGGCAGCACGCTGCTGCTGCACTTTGGCGAGCCGCAGCGCACCGAGGCCGAGCGGCTGGGGCTGCTGCGGGCGGCGGGCGGGCTGCTGGGGCAACTGGTGTTTCCGCTGTTTTTCTTTTTGCTGTTTTTCCAGCGCGAGCTGTTCGGGGTGGCGTTTGCCCACCGCTACGATGCGGCGGTGCCGCTGTTTGTGGTGGCCTCGCTGGTGGTGCCGCTGCGGGCTTACAACTTCACGGCGCTGCTGCAGCATAAGGGCCAGGGGCGCCGCATCACGCGCGGCGCGCTGCTCGATTTGCTGCTGGCCCTGGTGCTCATGTACCCGCTCTACTGGCTGCTGGGGCTGGCGGGCGTGGCGCTGGCGTTTGTCATCAGCACCTACGTGCAGGCCGGCTACTACCTGGGGCACACGGCGCGGCTGGTGGGCGTGCCGTGGGCTAGCCTGCTGCCGTGGCGCGCCTGGGCGCGCCAGGTGCCGGGGGCGGCGCTGGGCGTGGGGGCTTTATACGTGTTGCTCGGGCTAGCGGGGCTGGCTGAGCGCGGGGTGTTGGTGGGTGGGGCGGGAGTGCTGGGGCTGTGGCTGGCGGGGCAGCTGTGGCGGGCGCGGCGGGCTGCAGTTTGAGAGAGTATCCGCTTACAATAGGCTGCCCTGGCGTGGGGCCTCACCCCCCGGCCCCCTCTCCGAAACGGAGAGGGGGAGCCTGACGACTACTAGCGTTTGCTAGCGTCCGCATACGGTCGGCTCCCCCCTCTCCTTTTCGGAGAGGGGCCGGGGGGTGAGGCGCCCACGCTAGAGCAGTATCTACACAAAAAAGCCGGCTGCCCCAGGAGGCAGCCGGCTTTCGGGCTTGTAATAGCGAAGCTCGCCTAGAACGAGTAGCGCACCCCTAGCTGGCCCTGCCAGCGCGAGGCTAGCTGGTCGATAGAGTAAGTGGCCGGCGTGCCGAAGGTGAAGGCCGGGCGGTTGTACTGGCCGGCGCTGTAGGTGGTCGATACGTTGCCGCTAGCATCAGCGAAGGCCACTTGCGTGAGGCCGGTGCCCAGGGTCGAGTTAAACGTGTTGGGCACGAAGTACTGGCGGCCCCAGCTGCTGTTAAGCAGGTTGCCGAAGTTCACGATGTCAAACGAAATCTGGATGGTGTGGGCCGAGGGCACGGCGCCGGTTGCGTCGGCGTCAAGGTTGCCAAGTTTGGCTTCCAGCATGAAGCGCACGTCGGCCTGGTTGTTCCAGGGGGTGCGGCCCCCGTTGCGCTCGGCATACTGGCCGCGGCGGGTGCTCAGGTACGAGTCGTTGCTGATAAAGCTGTTGAGGGCCGCGTACTGGGCGCCGCTAGCCTCCACGGTGTAGGGCGCGGTGCTGCTGGCCCGCGACACGAGCGTGATATCCGAAGCTGAGCCGGGGATGTAGGCTAACAGTACGTTTTGCTGGCCATTGTTGGTGAAAGCGGAGTTGCTGTTATATACCCAGGTAAAAGGTGCGCCGCTTTGGTAGGTCAGCACCGAGGTGAAGTAGCCCGTGAAGCGCTGCGCGAAGGTCTTGTGCAGGTTGATGCTGGCTACCACGCGGTGGCGCAGGTCGAAGTTGGAGTACGCCAGGCCGGGGTCGTTCACGTTCAGGGCCGGGTTCAGCTCCCAGTTGCTCTGGGGCGAGTTGCGGATGCCGTTGCTGATGTCGTAGCTCTTGCCGTAGGTGTAGGCCACGTTGGCGTCAATCAGGTTAGCCACCGTCTGGCCCACCGAGCCGGTGAGTTGGTAGCGGTAGCCCTGCTGGGTGTTGGTGAGCAAAAAGGCGTTCGAGAACTGCGAGTTGACCTTGCTGCCGAACGGGGCGGCGGCGTAGCGCGGGGTATAAGTAGGGCCCTGGCCAAAGTACGTGGCGTTGTCAGCCAGGTTGATGTTCTGGAACTTCACATCCTGAATGGTCTTCGTGTACAAAGCCTCCAGCGAGAAGCGGGTGCCCGTGGGCAGCTTGAAATCCACGGCGATGTTCGAGCGCCACACCTGCGGCATCTTGAAGTTGTTGTCAATCAGGTTCACCTCCGTGGTGCTGCGGGCCGAAGCAGGCAGCTGGGCGTAGATGTTGTCGGGGTTCTGGCTGAGGTAGTACTTGCCGGCCGTGGCTGCCGTGGTTTGAATGCTGTTTAGGTCAACCGAGTTGAAATTCACGCCGTTGTTGTAGTAGGCGTAGCCAAACCAGGCGAAGGGTACGCGGCCGGTGAAGATGCCCGTACCACCGCGCACGACTACCGAGCCATCGCCCTGCACGTCGTAGTTGAAGCCCAGGCGGGGCGAAATCTGCACGTTGCCCAGGTAGCCGTTGGTGAGGTCCTGCCAGGGCGTGTGGGTGTAGGTCTGGTTCAGGGTGCGGGCGTCGTTGGTGGGGTTGTTCACCAGGGCCGAGTTCAGGGCCGGCTTGTTGGGCAGCGAGGCAATGTCGAAGCGAATGCCGGGCGTCACTTTCAGGCGGTCGTTTACCGACCACTCATCCTGCAAATAGCCGCTGAAAAAGTTGATGTTGAACGCCGCCGAGGGGTTGTTGTAGTTGTAGTCGTACGAGTTGTTGCCTACCGTGCCGTTGTTGTAGGTACCGCGGATGCGGCTCGGCAGGTCGTTGAGGAAGTCGCTCGGGCTGTTGTACTCGATGCGGCCGTTCCAGGAGTTGATGAAGCCGTAGTCGATGTGGTAAAGCTCGTTGTGCGTGCCCAAAGTCAGGGCGTGCGCGCCGGTGTAGAACGTGAAGTTGTCGGTGATTTCAAACGTCTTCTGGCGGGTGTTGAAGATGCTCGCCTCGCGGTCCGAACCCAGCAAAATCTGGTTCGAGCCACCGCCGTAGTTGGCCGCCGCGTTGGTGCTCACGTTGTTTATCTGCACCGACGGGTAGAGGTTGCCCTGCCCGCCAATCAGGTTGCGGTAGTCGTGGATGTTGGTGTAGCCCAGAATCAGGTTGTTGGCGAAGCGGCTCGAAAAGTTCGACTTCACTTCCAGCACCGTCGAATTCTGCACGTTGGTCTGCGTAAAGTCCTGCGAGCCAAACTTGAACAAGCTGCCCGAGCGCTCCAGGTTGGTAGCTTCCGACTTGATGAAGTTGTGGCGCAGCGCAATGCTCGTCTTGTCATCCAGGTTGTAGTCGAGGCGGCCAAAAATCTTGTTGCTATTGGCGTAGATGTTATAGTCGCCGTAGTCGCCCACCGCGTAGCTAGCCTGGCTCAGCGTGCCGTTGGCGTTGCGGGTGGTGTAGTTGTTGAGCTTGTTGGTAATCTGCTGGGCCAGGTCCAGGGTTACCGGCGAGCCGGGCGTGCCGGCGGCGTAAAACTGCGGCTCGGTGCGGCGCGCAATCTCGGCGTTGGTGAAGAAGAAGAGCTTGTTTTTGATAATCGGCCCGCCCAGGCGGAAGCCGGTCTGGTAGTCGTGGTAAGCCGAGCCGATTTTGGCGTCCGTGCCATCGATGCTGCGGCCCGTGATGCTCTGGTTGCGGCCGTAGCCGTAGATGGAGCCGTGGAAGTCGTTGGTGCCCGAGCGGGTCACGGCGTTAATCGAGCCACCCGTAAAGTTGCCGAGCTTCACATCGTACGGCGCCACCGAAGCCTGAATTTCCTGAATGGCATCGAGCGAAATCGGGTTCGAGCGGGTCGAGCCGCCGGGCAGGCCGCTGGTGCCGCCCTGGCCGCCCAGCGAGGGCGAAAAACCAATGGCGTCGTTGTTCACGGCGCCATCCAGGGTAATGTTGTTGTAGCGGAACGAGCTGCCGGCAAACGAGTTGTTCGAGTTGCGCGGGTCGAGGCGGGTAAAGTCTTGGATGCTGCGCGAAATGGTGGGCAGCTGCTGCAAAGCTTCGCGGCCCACGTTGGTGCCGGCGCCGGTTTTGGTGGCCTGGGTGTTGCCCACTACTACCACCTCGTTCAGCGCCTGGGCCTCGGCCGACAGCGCAAAGTTGAGGCGGGTGGTGTTGCCCAGGGTCAGGAATACGTTGTTGATAGTCTGTTCCTTATATCCTACGTAGGTCACCGTCACGGTGTAGGGTCCGCCGGGCGCCAGGTTGGGGATAGTGAAGCGGCCGTCGGCTTCGGTAGCGGTGCCACGCTTGCTGCCGGTGGGCACGTGGGTGGCCACCACGGTTACGCCAATCAGGTCCTCATTCTTGTCAGAAATGATTTTGCCGCCGAGCGCCGAGGTCGTGACCTGGGCCGAGGCTAGCCGCCCAAGCAGCAGCAGGAGAAGTAAAACTGCCAGCCGCAAGGCGGTCCGGCCATTAGTAAGAGTGCGCATAGAAAGGGGGTTAAGCCAATGCTGCCACAAAGGTCCCCCGGCATTTTCGGCCCCCGGCTAGCCTCGCAGTTATCAAATTATTGGTAATGAGCCGCCGCCATAATGCTGCCGTAACACACGGCCCACCGGGGCGGGCCAGCCTGCCCCGGTGGGCCGTGTGTTACCGTTCGGCAAGCAATCGGTGGGGGTGGGCGACTAATAAGTGCTGGTAGGCGCCAAACCGCCCGGCTAGCCCGCCGCCCGCCACCAAAGCGCCGTACTACCGCCTAATTTTGCTGACCTAAACCCGCTACCCGGCGGCGCCACTACCCCCTAGTTTATGCTGCTATCCATGACTGGCTTTGGCCAGGCGCACCGCGACACCGACCGCTACACCGCCACGGCCGAGCTGCGCTCGCTCAACTCCAAAACCCTCGACCTGAGCATCCGTCTGCCCCGCTTTCTGCAAGCCCACGAGCTCGAAATCCGGCAGCAGATTACCAAAGCCCTGCTGCGCGGCAAGGTCAACTTCAACTTCGATTTCAGCCGCCCGGCCAGCGCCGGCGCCGCGCTCAGCCTCAACCGCGAGGCGCTGCTGGCCGCCTACCACGAGCTGGCCGCCGTAGCTACTACACTAGGTATCACACCCGGCGAAGAAACGCTGCTCGCTGCCCTGCGCCTGCCCGGCGTGGTGCCCACCGCCAGCGAAGCCGCCCAGGCTAGCCAGGCCGAAGCCGGCCTCGACGAGCCCACTTGGGCCGAGCTGCAGCCCCTGCTGACCGAGGCGCTGGCCGCCATGCAGCAGTTTCGGCAGGATGAGGGCCAGACCCTGCAGCAGGAGATTTTGGGCTACATCGGCACCATTCGACAGCAGCTCGCGGCCGTGGAGCTGCACGACCCGCAGCGCATTGCCCACGTGCGCCAACGCCTAGCCGCCCACCTCGCCGAGCTCACCCAGCACGAGCAATTCAACGCCACTCGCTTCGAGCAGGAGGTGCTGTATTATATCGAAAAGCTCGACATTGCCGAGGAAAAAGTGCGCCTAGCGGCTCACCTCAACTATTTTGAATTAGCCACCCGCCAGCCTGACGAGGCCGTGGGTAAGAAGTTGGGCTTTTTGGCGCAAGAGATAGGGCGGGAAATCAATACGATAGGCTCGAAGGCCAACGACGCCACGGTGCAACACCTTGTGGTGGGTATGAAAGAGGAGTTGGAAAAAATTAAAGAGCAACTCAATAATATCCTGTAAGTCAATCCGGAGGCGAAGCGGCTTCGTAAAGAAAAATGCAGAAAGTCCTGCATCATTCCCGGTAGTTTTTGCATTATTATCAGGAATTCCAAGTTTTTTTAAGCCCATACTCCTGGTAATAGTTCTAGGTGTTGCATTAAGTCGTTATTAATAACTAACTAAAATAGAGAAGTTTAAGCTAAAAAAGCAGCAAATGAAAGTTGTTAGAAATGCGGTAAAATGTGCAAAGTGCATTTTTGAACAAGCTTGGCTATTTGTATGTAACTTAGTTCCCGAAACGAAGCAGCTACATTTTTACTACTTAATCTTATCTACCGTACGCTCATGAAGAAATTTGTACTCCTGCTGCTCACCTGCTGCGCCAGCCTGCTGATGGCTGCTCGCCCCGCCGCCGAGATTGAGTTGATTAAGAAGCGCGTGCTCAGCGAGCGCGTGGAGGTACTCATTCCCAAAGGCTTTGAGGTGATGACCGAGCAGCAAATGGACTTTGCCTATGCGCATGCCAGCAGCCGCCCCAGCGTGGTATTCACCAACAACAACCTGGTGTCGCTCGCCTTCAACTACTCGGACAATGACGCCGACCAAGATATGGTGCAGGTGTACGAGGACAGCTTCGCCAAGGCCTACCATAAGCAATACAACAAGGCCACCTGGTTTAGCGAAGGCGTGAAGGAAGTGGGTGGCCGCAAAGTAGGCTACCTCGAATACATGAAGCCCGAAATGGGCCACGAGGTATACACGCTCGTGTTCTTCACCGATGTGCAGGGCAAGCTGCTCATCTGCACCTTCAACTGCGCCGACCGCCAGAAGCCTGAGTGGGAGCCCCTGGCCAAGAAAATCCTGAACTCGTTGAAAGCAAATGGGTAACAGCCTATTATTTGTGAGGTATTTACTGTTAAGATAATCTATTGAAGTAGCCGTTATTTATGCTATCCGCTGCCTCGGCAGCATCAGACGCAGGGAGCCCCGGCCAATTGGCTGGGGTTTTTTGCGTTTCAGCTATTTGGTGGCTAGCCGCCGGGCGCCCAGCTCATCTAGAAAGTCGCGGGCTAGCCCATAGGCGCCCGCAAAGCCGGCCAGCGACAGGGCAGTGGGCCGGTCGTGCACATCGTGGTAGGCGAGGCTGCCGCCGCGGGTATACAGGAAGAACGCCGGCACGCCTACTTCGGAAAAGGGAAAGTGGTCGGAGTTGGCCGCTCGCCCCCTGGCCGTGAGGCGGGGCAGGTAGTGGTGGGTGTCGTTGAGGGCCGTGAGGCGGGCGAAGGCGGCCTCGTGCACCCGGCCGTTGACGACGGTAGCACCCTCTTCTCCGGTGCCCAGCAGGTCGAGGTTAAGTAGAAAGTTGATGCTAGCCAGCGGCACCAGCGGGTGCCGCACAAAGTAACTGGAACCTACTAGTCCCGCTTCTTCGGCTCCGAACAACAGAAATACTACCGAGCAGGTGGGTCGGTTTTCGGGCCGGGCGTAGTGGGCGGCCAGCTCGAGCAGCAGGGCCACGCCACTGGCATTGTCATTGGCGCCGGGAAAATAGGTCTGGCGGCCCATCATGCCCAGGTGGTCGTAGTGGGCCGATACTACCAGGAAGCTATCGGGCTGAGTGGCGCCTTTAACGATAGCAGCCAGGTTTTGGGTCTGGTAATTATGAACGAGCTTAGCGTCGAGCTGAATGGTAGCCTCGCCAGGGGATGCTAAACTAGCCCAGCGGCTAGCCAGAATGTTTATTCGCACCTGGCCAGCTTCGGTGTCGGCGAGCGAAGCCGTGAGTTTAGGACAGAGTATTAGGCGAGGGCCACCTTGCGCAAAAGTCTGCTGCAAAGCGGGTGGCAACGTGTGCAGCCGTGCCTCGTCCCGAGCACGCAGCACCCAGGCATTGGGCAGATAGCCGGTAACCCAGGGCGTAGGCTTGATGCCCGGCACCGAGCTTCGTAAGCCGGTGGTATACCGGCGCACGGTGGCTGTGTCACTGAAAACTAGGGTGTCGAGCGGTACCAAGCGGTACTGCCGGGCCAGCGGCTGCGGCGCTGATTCTGGTGCGGCAATAAAGTCGCGCCCGGGCACTAGGTTTTGGTCGCCCAGGGCAAGCTTCAGCTTTCCCGGAAACGTGTTCACATCCAACGTAAACGGCTGGGTATAATCGGGGGCTAGTGGGGCTAGCCCCAGCTGGCGTAGCCGGCCGCGCAGGTAGGCGGCGGCCAGGTGCTCGCCCTGCTGCACGTAGCCCCGGCCGTGCATTGGCGCGGCCGCCAGCACCTCGATGGTGCGGCGGGCGCGGGCCAGGTCGGGCCCGGCAGCCTGGGCGTGCGTGCGGCCAGGTAGTAGAAGTAGCAGCACGGCCAATAGCGGCTGGGGCTGCCCGCGCCCGGCTAGGCTAGCCACGGCTAGCCCCAGCGCCGCCCCAAGGGTATCGCCCAGCAGGTCGGTCCACTCGGCGTGGCGGCCCACCTGCATGACGTATTGCAGCACCTCGATGAGGGCGCCGAAGGCGATGCAGCCCAGTAGCACGAGGCTAGCCGGGTGGCGCCAGCGCGGCCGGGCCCACAGCCAGGCTAGCCCCGCCAGCACCGCAAACACCCCCGCGTGGGCGGCCGTGTCGAAGGACAGGAATTTCCACTCGGGGGTGCGCGGCATTTCCTTGGCCGGGGTGAGGGTGAGCACCAGCATCAGGGCTAGCCACAGCAGGGTGAGCGGGCCGGCGAAGCGGTGAAGCAGCGTTTTCATGGCAGGTTTAGAATGTCAGTAACAAGCAAAAAGCCGTCATGCTGAGCTTGCCGAAGCAGCTTGGTCGCACCGTTGAGACTAGTAACCCAACGGTGCGACCAAGCTGCTTCGGCAAGCTCAGCATGACGGTCTTATAAAATCGGCAGAAGGCAGCGTGCCGGGTAAGCTAGGCGCCCACCAGCTCGCCGTAGGCCTGGGCCGAGAGCAGGTCGGCAATCTCGCCCTGGTTGGCTACTTTCATCTTAATAATCCAGCCCTCGCCGTAGGGGTCCGAGTTCACGGTTTCGGGGGCGTCGGCTAGCTTGGCATTCACTTCGAGCACCGTGCCGCTGATGGGGCTGAAGAGGTCCGAAACCGTCTTTACGGCCTCGACCGTGCCAAATACGTCGTGCTGGGCAATGTCCTTGTCCACGGTATCGATGTCGACATATACGATGTCACCGAGCTCGCGCTGCGCGTGGTCGGTGATGCCGATGGTAGCCGTGTCGCCGTCCAGGCTAATCCACTCGTGGTCCTTGGTGTAGTGCAGCGTGGCGGGGATATTCATCTGGAAAAAATGTAGGGTAAGTTTTAGCTGGCACCGCAGGGCCGCGGTGGGGAGGTGGGGCAAAAATACAGCCGCGCTTTGCTTCCCGCGCGTTGGCAGGCGAAAGCTAGCCCCACATTTTTACTGTAGGCTGTAGCGCAGCTGAATGCCGCCCTCGGTGGTGGCGTTGCGGAAGGCATTGCTCACGCGGGGCTGGGTGATGGTCTGGCTGAAGTAAAACTGCAGGTTCAGGCGGGCGTTGAGGAGGTAGTCGACCGTGGGGCGCAGCTGCACTTGCAGCGAGCCGTTGGTAATCTGGCTGGTAGCGGTGCCCACCACACCCACCACGGCGGGCGAGGCTAGCGCCACAACCGCCGGGGTAGTGCCGGGTACCACGCCCCCAGCCGCCGCCGGGATGGGGTCGACCGAACCCAGAATGCTGCGCTGAATGGTGGCGTTGTCGCGGATGCTGAGGTCGAGGCGGCCGGTGAGCGTGTTCTTAAGTACGCGCTGCTCGCCGCCCACCCGGAAGGGCAGCTTGAAGCCGGTGGCCGCGTAGCCCAGGCCGATTACCAGCTCGGTGGTGTGCAGCTCGGTCACCTGGGCGTTGGTGATGTTGAGGGCCACGGCGCGGGCGGTATTGTACTGCACGCGGCCGGTCACGTTGTTGGTCGTCTGGAAATTAACTCCTAGCAGCGGGGCCATGCTCTCGACGATGCTCACCTGGCCCACCACGTAGTAGGGCACCACCTGGCCGGTGGCGTTGGAGAGGAAGGCCGTGGCGGGCGAGGGCCCGAAGGTGGGCTCCGTCTGATACGCCGTGGAGGTAGTGTAGCCGCCCAGGTTGTAGATGGACGAGTACACGTGGCTCAGGGTGAAGGAGCGGAAGACGTTGCGCACGCCCGGCAGGTCCGAGAAGCCGTTGTACTGAATGTTCCAGTTGGGCAGCGGAATCACCGAGAAGGGATTGAACGTCTTGGCCTCGTAGCCGTCCGACGACTTGCCGTGGTAGGCGTCGAGGAAGCTTTGCAGCAGCACATCCTGCGAGTTGTAGCTGTAGAGGTTGGTGGCCTGGTTGGTGTAGATGTCCGGCGTGGCCGGGGTGGTGGGGGTAGCCGGCGTGCCGGGCGTGGTGATAACGGGGCGCACCGCCGAGGGATTAGCCGCCTGCAAACGCTGCTGCACAATGGCGCGGTTGGCCACGAAGCGCTCGAAGGCCTTGCTGGTTTCGCCGTTGGCCCCGAGGTCGCCGAAGAGCGTTTGCACCGTGATGGTGCTCACGCTGTACGAGCCGGTGCCCAGGGCCTGGGTGGGGGCCAGGCGCCGGTCGGCAAAGGGGTTGAGCGTGCCGTTGGCTATGTACGCCGCGTTGGTGGTGTCAATGGCCACGCGGTAGTAGGCCTCGTTGTTGCGCACCTTCTGGCTGCGCAGGTCGAGCTGAATGTTGAAGCCCCGGAACGGCTCCAGCGTGGTGCGGGCCGTGAAATTCTCGGTGAGAATATTCGAGAGCGGCGTGTTCAGGTACTGGCTTTGGGTGGTGTACCAGTTGTTGGAGCTAGCCAGGTTATACAGCTCGCCGGTGGTGAACTGTTGGCCCAGGATAAATGGAATGCCGGGGGCTAGCCCCCCAAAGCGGTTGTCGAGGCCAAAGTATTTGGTGGCCGGCACGTAGCCCGGCAGTAGGGTGCCGCTCGACTGCGCGTAGGTGAAGTTGATGCTGCGCGCCGTCATCACGGCCCGCAGCACGGCTTTCACAAAGCGCAGGGGGTCCTTGCGGGCCGTGTCGGGCGCGGTGGGTGTGGGGCGGGTGGCCACCGGGGCATTGGGGTTGTTGGGGTCGGGCTGGGCCGGGCGCGGCGCGGGCCCCGGCGCGTTGTTGATGATGTTCAGGAACCGCACCTTGTTGTAGAGCTTCACCAGGTCAATCTTACCGTTGGCGCTCAGCTCGCGGTTGTTCTGCACGGTGTTGCCCAGGTTGGCTAGGGTAGTGGTGGTGTCGCCGGCAATGTTGGTGGCCGGTACCCGGATGCCGGTGGCCGTCGACACGGCCTGCCAACTGTAGTGCGCCGTATAGCGCGTGTCGGCCGAAATCCAGTCGGTGAGCGGGAATTTATCGAGCGGCAGGCGGTAGGTGAGGGCGATGTTCTGCGTGAAATTGGTGGTGCGGCCGCCGCGCTTCAGGTTGTTCCACTGCTCGGCGCGGTTGTTTTGGGCAATGGTGCCGTCGCCGAGGCTCTGGCCCACGCCCTCGTCAATCACGCCCCGGTTGGTGGCGGTGTAGTCCAGGGTCAGAGCCTTGGTCAGGGCCCAGTTCATGTCGTAAATCCGGTTGATGTAGAACGACTTGTAGAACACGCCGTTGTCCACGGCCGTGGGCAACTGGCCGGGCTCGGTCACGCGCTGCAAAAAGCGCTCGTTGTAGCGCCGGTCGAGGTCGGTGCGGAACGAGAAGCGCGAGGGCAGCGGCGTGAAGTTGATTTGCTGGAAAATCTTGAGGTACGGGTTGTCCAGCGCCTTGAAGCTAGCCAGCGGCGTGTAGTTGCGCGGGGTAGTCTGGTAGAGGTAGGCTAGCGCGGCCGTGTACGACTGCGTATAGTCGCGCTGGGTGTTGATGTCGGTGTGCAGGCGCTCGGTGATGGCGTAGCTCACGGCCACGTTCTCGATGTCCCAGGGGTGGGTAGCCGTTTGGGTGGGGGCGCGCTCCTTGCGCACGTTCAGCACCGAAATGCTGCGCGTGGTGGTGCGGTCTACCACCAGGCTTTTGTAGGCCGTAGCGTCGGCGCCGTTCTTGAATTTCTGCAGGCTCTGCTCCAGCTTGGTGTCGGGGTCGAGCGGGTCGTACTGCGGCGTGATGGTCTGGCGGCCGGCCTGCACCAGCACCGGCACCCGCAGGCGCAGCTGCTGCGGCAGCAGCTTATCGGCGGCGATGGTGGCGTTGAGGTCGCCGCGCAGCACGTCGCTGGTCGAGCGCTGCTGGGCCTTGTCTTGCAGCCCCCCGAAGCCCACACCGATGAACGAGCCGGTGGCCGTGAGGTTGGCCAGGTCGGCTAGCTTCACGTTGAGGCGGGCGTTGGCGGCCCAGCCGCCCTGGTTGTCGAAGTCAAACACCCGAAACTCGTCGGCCCACAGCGTCACGCTCTTGTCGCTGGCGTCGGTGTCGGCGCCCACGTTGGTCGCGGCCGGGTTCAGAATGCCAATCATGCAGCCCTGCACCTGCGAGAAGTCGGGGTTGCCCAGGATGGTGATGGTGGCGCCGTTGGCCAGGGTCTTGGTGTAGGGAATGGTGTAGGACACCACCGCCTGCTGGTTGCGCTCGGCCTTGGCATCGATGAAGTCCTGCAAGGCCACGTCCACGTTGTTGACCTCGGGCCACACGTCGAGCTGCTGGGTGGCGCCGGGCTGGGTCACTTTCAGCGGCAGCGAATATTCGTAGTAGTTCTGGCTGTAGTCGGTGCCGATGCGGAGAAACGCCCGCGTGTCGCCGTCGTTGAGGCGAGCTGTGCTGTTGGCCTCGGCGTGGAAGTACATGCGCAGGCGCTTGTAGCGCAGCAAGTTGGTTGCCAGGTTTTTGTAGGCAGCTTTGGCGTAGCCGTCGCGCAGGCGGGTCACGGTCAGGCGCAGGCTCTGCTCGTTTTGCTGGCGCGATACGGCCGTGGAGCCGTACTCCACGTCGCGGGTAATATTGGGCGGCACGATGTACGGAATGGCGCCGGTGGCGCTGGCGCTGGCCACCGAGGGGCCGTTTTCCTCCACGCTCACCGTCGACACGGCAAAGGCATCGGCATCGGTGAGGTTACCGATGCCCGGCACCTGAATGCGTGGGTCCACGATGCGGCTTAGGTACTGCCGCCACTGGTTGGCCACAAACTGCGGCTGCACCATGCGCAGCACCACCGGCTGCTGCCAGCCCGTCATGTACAGGCGCATGAAGCGAATGTTCTTGAAGCCAGCTATTTGCCCCACCGCGCGGCCTTGCCGAATCGGCACCCGAAACTGGTACCACGTTACCTGGTCGCCGCCGCTGGCGGGTATTGTGTTGGTTACTTTATCGGTGATGTAGCTGTTACCGCCTACGTTCAGCTGGCCCGGCTGTAGTGGTATCGTGTATTCGTAGTACTGTTCGGTGGTTTGAATCACGTTGTCGCGGTTCAAATCCTCCTTGTCGGGATAAGCCGAGGAGCTGAGTTGCGAGTTTTCGGGCGAGTTGCCTTCGTAGTTGTCGTAGTTTTTGTAGCGCCCCAGAATCTGGGTGCTAGTGGCGTCGTAGCTAGGGTCGAGGTGATGGCGGAAGTCGTCGTTGGACGGGTCAGTTAGCCCTGCGTAGCCCGGGATGTTGGCAAACTGCGCCTGCTCGTCGGCGCTGGTCAGGCCGTCGAGGCCGATGTCCTGGCTAGCCCGCGCGCCGGGCGTAGCATTGAAGGCATCGAGCAAAAACTGCTGGTTGGTGACGCGGCCGAAGGGCGAGCGGCGGGTGTAGCCGGTGGTGTCCTGGCCGGGCACCGGCAGGCCGTTCTCAAACTCGTGCTGGCCCTGGTCGCGCAGTACGTCCTCGCTCACGTTGCCCAGGTTCAGCACCAGGTTGCCGCCGGTTATGTTGTTGTCATCGAAAGGTACAGGTCTGCTCGGGTCTATGTTATTCGGGTCCGAATTAAGCGCAGTAGCAAGTCCATTACGGCCCTTGATAAAGGGGTCCATCAGCCAAAACTCCAGATACTCAACGTTTGAGTTATCAAAGTCAGTATCAAATGTGATGCCCCGCGAAATGCCGCCGTAATTATTATCGGGCAGGCCGGCACCCGCCGAGAAGAAGCGCCCACTAGTAGCCGGGTTGCCGGTAATCTGAACGTTGGGCGTGTAGTTGTAAGGCCCGCGCTCGTTGGGATAATAGGCTAGGTCAAAGGTGTATTCGAAGCCATTGCCGGTGGCGCCCAGGTCCTTGTTTGGAAACACCTCATTGCGCGGAATGCCCCGGGTGTAGTGGTTGGCTAGGGTGGCGCCCGAAATACCAGCCGGCACGTTGGGGCCGTTGGTATAGTAGCTCTGGTCTACGGTGTACCAAGCCAGCTTGGCGCGGCGGTAGCCGTTGCTGAGGCCATCGGTGGTGCTGCCTGCGAATGGCGTAGGCGTGGCGGCCAGGCGCCACGAAGGCACCGCGGCTAGCCCTCCCAGCGTGTAAGGGGTGCGGGCGTTCTCAAAGTCGTCGAGGTAGCTCACGCCGTTTTCGCCGCGGCCCAGCTTCGACTGCCCCGCGATGAGCTTGGCCACCTCGCCGGTGAAGGCCACCGTGGAGGTTTCCTTGGTGGCTAAAAAAGGCAGCCGGTCCACGAGCTTGGTGAGCACCCGGCTATCCTTGCGCAGGCTGATGTCGGCGCCCAGAATGGTATTGTTGGCCGGCTCGTCGCCGATGTTTACGCGGTTGATGCCCGGCGCCTGGTTTTCCAGAATGTGCATGGCCGTGGCCCCCAGCAGCACGTCTTTGCTGAGCGCGTAGTCGAGGCGGGTGCCCAGCAGCTTGCGCGGCTGCACCTGCACGAGGGCATTTTTCTCAAAGGCAATCCGCAACTCGTTGGCCGAGTTGAGGTAGGCCGGATTAAGAATTTTGACCTTGGCCTGGTCGTAGAAAACCTGGTAATCGACGCCCTCGGTCAGCAGCGTGCTGCCCGCGTACACCTTCACCGAGCCCTGCGCCACCCCAATGCCGGGCAGGCTGATTTCGTCGGTGCTGGTGCCCTGAAAGCGCCCGCGCAGGAAGAACTTATCCTTGATTTGCTGCTGCTGCGCGTCGCTCTGCGTCTGGTTGTAGAGCGCCTGGTACACGTATTTCTGCGCCAGCAGCCGCTCATTGGCGGCGTTGGGCCCTAGCGTGTCGAACTGCGCCTTGAGGTACGAGCCAAACGGCTGCACGCTCGGGAAAATAATCTTGCCCAGCTCGGGGTCGATGGTGATGCCCGGGAAATAGTCGAAGTTGCCGTCGGCGTTTCGGTCGTTGTTGGCGTTCACGCGGTCCAGCCCCAGCACCTGCACCAGCGGCACGTTCTGAATGCGCTGGCCTTCCTTTAGGGAAATCAAATCGACACCCGTAATGTCGTCTTTATAGATAATCTGGAGCTGAAAATTGTCGCGGTTTACCTGCGAAGTGTTCAGGGGATAGATGTTTTTCATCATCAAATCCCAGGTCGGCGTGTTGCCGGTCAGCAAGTTGGTGTTAGCTGGGTTCACGGACGAGGTGGCCGTGCCCACGCCGGGGTTGGTGGCCTTCAGCATCTTCAGGAAGATAACCTGGTCGGCCTGGGCGCCGGCGTACTCGGTCTGGGTTTCGCCCACCGTGTAGGGCTTGCCGTTGTACAAGAACTCGTAGCTCACGGCCAGCACCTGGTCGGGCAGCAGGGTCGTGTTCAGGTTCACGTACCCTAGCTGGGCGTTGAAGGTGTACTCGTTGGGCTGCAGCTTGCGGGCGCGCATCCGCTCGTAGTCCAGGCTTTTCACCAAGCCCACGCTGCCCAGGAAAGACTCAACCTGCAGGTTGTCGCGGGCCGAAGCGCCGCCGCGGGTCAGGGTCGGGTAGAGGTTGTTGGCCTGGTTGCGGGGCGGCGTTTGAATGGTAGGCGCGGTGGCCGCGTTGAAAAACTGCGGGCGATATATTCGCTCCAGGCGCGGCTCGGCCAGGTCTTGCAGGGCCACTACGTTGCGCAGGTCGGCGGTGGTGCGGTTGTCGTTGGTTACCCACACTTCGAGGCGCCGGATTTCGAAGCCGCTCTTCACCGTGGGCAGGCCCCGCAGTGCCTCGTCGTATTTGTCGCGGAAGAACTGGCTCAGGAAGTAGTGCCGGTCGCGCTCGTACTGGCTAGCCTTCAGCTCGAAGGTGCGGCTCTGGGCGCCATTCTGCACGCGCACCTCATCTTGCGAGCCGCGCAGGGTGGCGGCCACCGCCGTCACCCCTAGCCGGCCAAACTGCAGCTGGGTCTTGATACCGAACAAGTTGGAGCCGCCCGTTATCAGCGAGTTGTTCAGGGGCATGCTCACGTTGCCCAAATCCAACTTGCGCAGGATGTCGGTGGGCTGGCCGGCGTAGTCGAACTTCATCTGGTTGTCGAAGTCGAACGCCGCCTTGGTGTCGTAGTTGAAAACGAGCTTGAGCTTGGTGCCCACCTGGCCGCTCAGGCTCAGGTTCATATTCTGCTCAAACAGGAAGTCCCCCACGCTCTGCTGGCGCAGCGTGAGCGCCGGGTTGCGGTTCACATTGTACTTGGCCCCCATCTTGAGGGTGAGCGAGCCAGCGGGCCGGATGTCAATGTAGGAGCCGCCAAAAATGCGGTCGGCAATCGGCCCGAGGTAGATTTTCGGTATCAGGCGTTGGGCCTGCGGCGAGCCGGGCGCGGCCGGGGCACCCGCCACGCCGCCCATTGCCTTCTGGCGGTAGTAGTCGTTGATGGCCTGCCGCTCCTGAAATTTGAGCAGCTCGGCCTGCGAAATGCTGGTGGGGTCGCGGTAGTCAATCTGCCCGCCCACGGTTTCGCGCACGTCGTAGCTTTTGAGGCTGTCGCCGGTGGGCGTCACTTGCAGCTGCACGCTCTTGGGCAGCGGCAAAATGAGCGGCGAGCGCCGCCCACGCTGCCCAAAGCGGCTGCCCGCCCGGTCGCGCACGGTGCGCAGGCGCGGCCGGCGGCTGGGCTGGTAGCGCCCCGTATCGCCGGGCACGGTTTGGCTGGGTAGGCCCTGCGGCAACCCCAGGCGGCTCACCCACGTAGACCACGCAGTAGTGTAGCGACGGCTAGCGGCCCCGGCCGGCGCCGCCCACACGGCCGCCAGCAGCACCGACGACAGGACGGCCGCGCTCAGCAGCGCGCCCGGAGAAGCGAGTTTAGAACCGGCAGACAGTAGAGACTTCAAGCAGATGCAGGTGCGGCAACCGCCTCGCAGCGGCACCGGGTTTAGACGAGAGTGACCTTACAAAGCGACTACCGGGCAGGTAGGCAGGCAGGCACCCCTAGCCAGCTAGGCGCAGGCCAATACCTTTCTCCGGCTAGCCCTGCGGCAGTAGTCGAAAAAGCAAGTACCGGCCCACTGCCACCTAGTGCGACTTCAGGGCGAATTTGATGAGTTCTTCCACGCTCAGGTCGTTGCCGTGCTTGTGCTGAATCTGGTCGAGATTTTTCTCAGCGGCAGCCCGGGCAAAGCCCAGCATGACTAATGCCTGCAACGCCTCTTGGCGCTGCGTATTGTGCTGGCGGGCCAGCGGCACGGTGTCTACGCCAGCTTTGGCCAGCAGCTCGTCCTTGCGCAGCTTATCGCGCAGGTCCAGAATCACGCGCTGGGCCGTTTTCGGTCCTACGCCCTTGATGCTTTGGATGGCCCGTACGTCTTCGTTCACGATGGCCTGCCGAATGTCGGCCACGCCCATGCTACTCACCATATTGATGCCCGTGCCCGGCCCAATGCCCGACACCGATATCAGGTGCAGAAACAGCGCTTTCTCGTTGGGGTCCAGAAAACCGTAGAGCGTTTGGCCGTCTTCCTTGATGTGCTGGTACGTGTACACCTTCACCTTTTCCAGCTCGGTGGGCAGCTTGGAGTAAGTAGCCAGCGAAATCTTGACCTCGTAGCCCACGCCCTGCGTGTCGATGATGGCCTGGGTGGGGTCTTTGTAAGCGAGTTTACCGTCGAGGTAGGCAATCATGTGGAGGCGTGCTGAAGAATGAGGCCGGGGCCGCTAGCCCTGGCTAGCCTGCCAAAGGCAGAGAGAAGGGAGGTAAGCAGCCAAAAACTAATTTTTGGCCGCTCACCCACCACCTACTATCCTTCAAAAATAACAGACAAACTTCATCCCCCAAGCTCCCCCGCTACAGACCTTTGCCGTCGCGCTGGGCGTCCACGACCGCAATAGCGGTCATGTTCACGATGTCGCGCACGCTAGCGCCGAGCTGCAGAATATGCACCGGCTTGCGCATGCCCATCAGCACCGGCCCGATTACCTCCGAGCCGCCGATTTCCTGCAGCACCTTGTAGGCAATGTTGCCCGACTCTACGTTGGGAAAAATCAGCGTGTTAGCGCCTTTCTCCGCTAGGGGCGAGAAGCCGTAGTTGTCTTGCAGCAGCTGCAGGTTCAGGGCCACGTTGGCCTGCATTTCGCCGTCAATGAGCAGGTCGGGGTAGCGCTCCTTGGCTAGCTTGGTGGCTAGCCGGGTTTTCTCGGGCAGCACGCCCGAGTTCGAGCCGAAGTTGGAGTAGCTGATGACGGCCACCCGCGGCTCGGCGTCGAAAAAGCGCACCGCCCGCGCCGAAAGGCCGATAATCTCCACCATTTCCTCGGCCGTGGGGTCGATGTTCACGGTGGTATCGGCGAAGAAATACGGCCCTTTCTTGTTCTGAATGATATACATCGACGACACCCGCTTGATGCCCTCGGCCGGCCCGATTACTTGTAGGCTCGGAATCAGGCTCTTGCCGTAGTCCTTGGTCAGGCCCGTGATGCAGGCGTCGGCCGCCCCGGTTTCCACCATCATGGCGGCGTAGTAATTGCGCTCGCGCATCAGGCGGCGGCCTTCGTAGAGCGTGATGCCCCGGCGCTGGCGCTTCAGGTACAATAGCTCGGCGTATTCGAGGCGCTTGCCTTCTTCCTGCAGAATATCAATAATTTCGCATCCCTCCAGGTCAAGGTTATTTGCCTGTGCAATGGCCTGAATCTTGTCGTGCGCCCCTAGCAGAATGGGGAAGGCGATGCCCTCATCGCGCACCAGTTGCGCGGCCTTGAGAATATTGTAGTTGTCGGCCTCCGCAAATACCACGCGCTTGGGGTTCGAGCGCGCGGCCGAGGTAATGCGGTTCATCAGCTTGCGGTCCAGCCCGAGGCGGGCGCGCAGCTCGTCCTCATAGGCCTGCCAGTCTTCGATGGGGCGGCGGGCCACGCCACTCTCCATCGCGGCCCTGGCCACGGCCGGCGACAGACTCGTAATCAGGCGCGGGTCGAGCGGCTTCGGAATGAGGTAGGTGCGGCCGAAAGCCAGCGTGTTGTCGCCGTAGGCGTTGTTCACGATGTCAGGCACGGGCTCCTTGCTGAGCTCGGCCAGGGCGCGCACGGCGGCCAGCTTCATTTCCTCGTTGATTTCGGTAGCCCGCACGTCCAGCGCGCCCCGGAAAATATAGGGGAAGCCCAGCACATTGTTCACCTGGTTAGGGTGGTCCGAGCGGCCAGTGGCCATAATGAGGTCGGGCCGGGCGCCGGTGGCCAGCTCGTAGCTGATTTCGGGCTCGGGGTTGGCCAGGGCAAACACGATGGGGTCGGCAGCCATGTGCAGCAGCAACTCGGCGGGCAGCACATTAGCGGCCGAAAGGCCCAAAAACACGTCGGCACCCACCATCGCCTCGGCTAGGGTCGTGATGGGGCGGTCAGTAGCAAATTGCAGCTGCATGTCGGCCAGGTTGGTGCGGCCGGGGTTGATAATGCCGTCTTTATCAAAGACTACCACGTTTTCCTTGCGCACGCCCAGCGCCAGGTACAGTCGCAGGCATGACACGGCCGCCGCGCCCGCGCCGCTCACCACGAGCTGAATATCGGCAATCTTCTTGCCCACGATTTCGAGCGCATTCAGCAACGCCGCCGACGTGATGATGGCCGTGCCGTGCTGGTCGTCGTGCATCAGCGGAATCTTCATCAGTTTCCGCAATTCCGTCTCGATGCGGAAGCACTCGGGCGCCTTAATGTCTTCTAGGTTAATGCCGCCAAACGTGGGCTCCAGCGCCTTCACGATGCGAATAAACTCGTCGGGGTCGTTGGCGTCAATCTCAATATCAAAACAATCGATACCCGCGAACTTCTTGAATAACACGCCCTTACCCTCCATCACCGGCTTGCTGGCGGCGGGGCCGATGTTGCCCAGGCCCAGCACCGCCGTGCCATTAGAGATAACGGCCACCAGGTTGCCCTTGGCCGTGTACTTGTACACGTCGTCGGGGTTTTTGGCGATTTCCTTGCACGGCTCGGCCACGCCCGGCGAGTAAGCCAGCGCCAGGTCGAGCTGGGTGCTCACGGGCTTAGTGGGCACCACCTCAATCTTGCCCTGGGGGCTTTGTTCGTGGTAGGCGAGGGCGTCTTCTCGGTTGATTTTCAGCATGGGAATGGGCAAATGGTTCTCGGGCGCGAGGCCGCAAGTTCCGGCTAAAATGCCGGATTGCCCGCACACCCCGCGTCGCTACCGATTTCGTTGTGTCAACAAAACGTTGATGACAAGTGTATTAGCGCCCATGTTGCTGATTTCAAACGGGCCGGATTAAGCCCGCCCGCTTCCTCTCCGCCAACGTCTTACTGCAAGTTCATGGCTAGGGTATGGGCGAGTGTGCAGCTGCATCTTCGCGCCTCCTCGCCTGACGAGCTTATTTCCGTTGAAGCGCACGGATACGTCTAGCTCCGTTCGTGCACATAGTCCGTAGCGACCCTAGCTAGTCTGCACCACCAGCTTCTGGCCCAGCTTCACGTCGTCGGTCGTGAGGTGATTGAGGCGCCGCAACTCCTGCACGCTCACCTTGAAGCGCCGCGAAATATTGTACAGCGTATCGCCAGCCTGCACCGTGTGCGTGCTAAAATGCGGCTCGGGCCGTTCAGTCGCCGCCGCGTGTACCGAGCGGGTAGCCACGGCATCGGCCACCGCGGGCGCGCTGAAGCGCAGTCGCTGGCCGGCCAGTACCGTTTCGCCGGGTAGCTGATTCCAGGCCCGCACCTGCGCCACCGATACGCCCCGCGCCCGCGCCAGGTGCGTGAGGTCGTCGCCCGGCCGCACAGTGTACAGCTCCCCCTTAGCTAGCGGGGCGGTCGCCGACTTAGCTGCCACGATGACTTCGGGCGCTGGAATATCGCGCGGTGCCACGGCTAGGCTCCGGTTCCGATTGCGGCGAATAGGAGCGGGGGGCGCCAGGGTATCGGGGCTAGCGCCGACGTCACTAGCCTCGCTGCTAGCATCAGCGCGAGCGGCAACTTCAGCCGCCAGTCGCTGCGCCTTTTCCTGCGCGGCGGCCGCCTTGGCCAGCGCCGCCGCCTGAAAAATAACGCGCTGCTGCTGCGCCGCGAGGCGAGCAGCCTGCTGCTTTTGAGCGCGCAGCAGGTCACTCGCTTGCGTGGCCTCACGTTGGGCCAGGGCCTGTGCCTCGCGGGCGTAGCGGGCGTTGGCCACCGCTAGGGCATGGGTTGCGCTGTCTACCAGCGTCACGCGGCGCGGCACAGTAGGCAGCGGAGAGCTGACCGGCGCCTCGGCCGGCGGTAGCGGTACAAACACTACCAGGTCGCGGCCCGGCCGTAGGGTAGCGTGCTTGGGCAGTTCATTCCAGCGGCGTAGCTGGGCAGGGCTGACCTCAAATTTTTCGGCGACGGTGGCTAGGGTCTGGCCTCGGCGCACGGTATAGTGCACGCGGCGCGACCGAGGCGTTGCCTCGGCAGTGGCCGCACGCGGGCCGCTGGTTGCGGCCAGGGCATCGTGCCCCAGCCAAGGCTGGGTGCCGGTCAGCCACACCGGGCGGCTGAGTAGGGGCTGCGGCAACTCGCTGGTTGGCTGGCAGTAGGCTAGCAGCGTAGCGCGGTCTACCTCCCCCAAATGCTCGCGGGCGGCGCTGGGGTAGCGCAGCACGTAGGGGCGGTAGCCGGCGGGCAGACCGCCGTGGCGCACCTCGGGGTTGTAGCGGCCCAGCGTCAGCGAATCTTCGTAGCCCAGGGCGCGGCTCAGGCGGCGCAAATCCAGCGCCTGGCCACGCAGGCCCAGCGTATCGAGGGGTTCGTAGCGCTCGTAGCGCAGGGCCGGGTCGTTGAGGCTGTGCTCGGGCGCATACTTCATGGCGTACATGATGGCCGTGAAGGTGGGTACGTAGTTGCGGGTTTCGGCCGGCAAATGGGAGTAGAGCTCCCAAAAATTGCGCTTGCCGGTTTTGCGCATTACGCGCTGCATGTTGCCCGCGCCCCAGTTGTAGGCCGCCAGCACCAGTTCCCAGTCGTGAAACACGCCGTATAGGTAGCGCAAATGCTTGCAGGCGGCCTCAGTAGCCTTTTCGGGGTGCATGCGCTCATCCACCCACTCATCGCGCTTCAGGCGTAGGTCGCCGGCCGTGGGCGGCATAAACTGCCAGAGGCCCACGGCGCCCACTGGCGACTTGGCGGTAGGTATCAATGCCGACTCTACCACGGCCAGATACTTCAACTCCTGAGGTAAGTTGTACTGCGTCAGGTACTTCTCGAAAGTTGGAAAGTAAAACTGCTCGCGCTCGAGTACGCGCTGGGTGTAGCCGCGCTGCCGCTCGGTGAAGAGGCGTACGTAGGCGAGTACTGCGTTATTGAACTGGTGCGGGGCGGCCGTCTCGATGCAGCCCATGCGGTCGTTCACCGTTTCGTAGAGCGTGGCGGGCGTTTGCAGCCATACCAGCCGGGCCGAGTCCACCGCCGGCTCCTCCAGCGGCGCGGCGGCCAGCGAGTCGAGCGTGGCGGCCGGCAGTTCCACCACCTGCCGGATGGTATCGCCCGGAATGAGCGTTGATTGGGGCGGTTGGGTCTTTTCGTGCCGCCGGTGCGGCGCCCGCTGCGCAAAGGCCGGCACGGCACCCAGCGTGAGGGCTAGCAGCAACAGCCGCCGCGCCAAGGGCGGCTTGCGCAGGCTAAGGGCGGGCGCGGGCAGTTGCTGTAAAGCTTTCATAAGGCTAAGGTAAACGACAATTACTGAACAACCTACCAAATGCTAGGGGCGCAACAGTACGGCTTACTAGCCGGTACCGTTGCGCCCCTGCATACTTGCTAAAGCGGCTAGCTAATCTAGTTGGCGACTTCCGCGGTGGTTAAGATATTGGCAAAAGCCAGTAAATCAGCCTCCCGGAAAGCCCCACTCAGTATCTGCAAGCCAATGGGTAGCCCATCATTATCGACCCCCGCCGGAATCGAAATGGCGGGCACCCCAGCCAGCGAAGCCTGCACCGTAAAAATATCGGCTAGGTACATCGAAACCGGGTCCTGCTTCTCGCCAATCTTAAAGGCCGTGGTGGGCGTGGTGGGCAGTACCAGGAAATCGTATTGGCGCAGCAACTCGTCGGTTTTCTCTTTTATGAGCCGGCGCACACGCTGGGCCTTGGTGTAGTAAGCGTCGTAATAGCTGGCGCTCAACACAAAGGTTCCCAGCATAATACGCCGCTGCACCTCGGGCCCGAAGCCCTGGGCGCGGGTCTTTTTATAGAGCGATTCCAGGTCCGTAGCGTCGGGCGAGCGGAAGCCGTACTTCACGCCATCAAAGCGCGAAAGGTTGGAGCTCGCCTCGGCTGTGGTGAGGATGTAATAAGTCGGAATCATCTCCTCCAGCATCGGAAACTCCACGGCTTCTACCACGTGGCCGTGGCTGCGCAGCGTGGCTAGGGTCTGCTCCAAAGCACTGTGCACCTCGGGCTGCAAGCCTGGCCGGTCGATAGCATTGGCCACGTAGCCGATGCGGTACTGCGCGGCGGGGGCCAGCAGCTCGCTGTAGGCGGGCACGGGCTGCTGGCTGGCGGTGCTGTCGTAGCCATCGGCGCCGGCCATCACTTCAAGCAAACGGGCAGCATCCTCGATAGAGTGCGTAATCGGCCCAATCTGGTCAAACGATGAGGCAAACGCCACCAGTCCGTAGCGCGAAATGCGCGAATAGGTGGGCTTTAGCCCAATAACGCCGCAAAACGCCGCTGGCTGGCGTACCGAGCCGCCCGTGTCGGAGCCGATAGAAGCCAGGCACATATCGGCCTGCACCGCCACGGCCGAGCCGCCGCTGCTGCCGCCTGGCACCCGGCTAGGGTCCTGCGCATTGCGCACCACCCCGAAGGCCGAGTTCTCATTCGAGCCGCCCATGGCAAACTCGTCGCAGTTCTGGCGGCCGATGAAAATAGCGTCCTCGGCTAGCAGGCGCTGCACGGCGGTGCCCGTAAACAGTGACTTAAACCCATCGAGAATGCGCGAGCTGCTTTGCAGCGAGTGGCCCTGATAGGCCAGCACGTCTTTGAGGCCGATAACCATGCCGGCGAGCTTGCCAGCGGTGCCCTGGGCTAGCTTTTCGTCAACGGCAATAGCCTGCTGGCGGGCCTCCTCGGCCCACACTTCCAGGAAAACGTTGAGCTCGGCATTGCGCTGCTCAATGTTATCGAGGTAATACTCAACGAGCTGGCGGCAGGACGTGGTGCCCACCGCCAGCTCGCGCTGAATTTCCGAAAGGGAAGAAAAAAGAGGTTTCACTTATACTCCGGTTGATGGCTGGTCGAGGCGGGGCCGCGTACCGGGCACGCCATCGGCCGTGGGCGGAATGGGCGTGCTGTGGTGGTAAGTCGGCTGGTCCGCCGTCGGCAAATCTACGGCACCCGGCGCAGTATAATCAGCTACGGGCGCTACATAGTCGCCCGAGAGGGGCGTAGTCGGGGCCTGTGAAGGATAATTGCCGGGTTGCTGGGGGTAGCCTTGGCCCGGTTGCTGCGGATAACCCTGGTTGGGCTGGCTAGGGTAGTTCTGGTTGAAATTCTGGTTTGGGTAACCTTGGTTTTGGTTGGGCTGGCCAGCGCGCTCAAACTCGTTGCGGATTTCGCTGCTAGCATCCTTGAACTCCCGAATGCCTTTGCCCAAGCCGCGAGCAAGCTCCGGAATCTTATTGGCGCCAAAAAAAATGAGGATGACGACCATAATCAGAATCAGCTCGGAGCCGCCGATGTCGCCTAGAAAAAGCAGGGAAGAATTCATATGTACTGAAGATAAAAGCGGAGAATAAACCGGGCTGGTTACTTAGCTAGCGGGGGTGTTAGTAGGCGTGTGCGAAGCCGGGGGCACCTGGCCGTACTGCTGCGGATTGCCGTTGGGGTTGTAGGCCGTGGGCTGCTGCTGGGGGTACTGCTGCGGCTGCTGTTGGTTGTAGTTGGGCTGTTGGGGGTAGCCGTTTTGCGCATACTGCTGCGGATATCCGCCCTGGTTCTGGCCAGGCTGCTGGTTGTAGTTCGGGTTTTGCTGCTGTTGCGGCTCGGGGTTGCTGGCATCTTTAAACTCACGCACGCCCTGGCCCACGCCCCGGAACAGCTCCGGAATCCGCTTGGCGCCAAAGAAAATCACCAGAATGAAGATGATAAGAATAATGGTTTTGGGGTTGCCCAAAAACAAAAACAGCGTGGTTAGTAACATGGGATGGTGGGCAAGATTGCCACAGAAAGTGAAGGAAACGAAGATACGAAAAAAAGGAGCCTTTGGACGGGCAAAGCTACCGATTGGCGGCCTAGTGGGGCTAGCCCCACAAAGGGGCTAGTAGTGCGGTCAACTCATTGTGAAGGGCAGTTGACCCTAGTATTTCTTCAGGATTAAATGTAAATCGGCGAGATTTTAGCCCAATTAAGACGTTCTTAGTGCAGATTCAGCGAAAACAATTAGCACTTACCCCATAATTGATGCACCTTTGTATCGGTTAGCAGCCTAAACCGAAGCCATGTTGCTCACGCAGCAGGCCGAGGTAGAGGAAGTTGGCTAAGTTTGTTTTCATAGCTCAGAAAGGCATCGAATACTGTTCGATGCTTTTTTTTGCCCATTAGGCCCGTAGGCGGCCTCGTCCTTCCAGCACATATACAAGCCCTGCAAAGACTATTGGCAGGCCAACGCCGAGCGCGTAGCCAGCCACGGTGGGCAGGGCCTGGGTGCCCATTTGGCCCAGCACTACCAGGCCCACGGCGCCCAATAACCAGGCTAGCAGGCGCTTCACGGGGTAGGGCACCGGAAAATGCCGCTCGCCTAGCCACCAGCACAGCGCGGCCATCATAAAATAGCAGGCCAGCGTGGCCCAGGCGCTGCCGAGGTAGCCGAGCACCGGTATCAGTAAAAAATTGAGCACAATGGTGAGCACCGCGCCCGCCGCGCCGATGTAGGTGCCAAAATACGTTTTGTCGGTGAGCTTAAACCAGACCGACAGGTTGTAGTACACCCCCAAAAACAGGTTGGCCAGCAGCAGTATCGGCACTACCCCTAACCCAGCCAGGTATTCGGGCCTTTTCAGAAATTGTGGCCCTATCCAGCTCAAATTCAGGCTTATGGCTACAAAGATAAAGGCGCAGCACAGCGTAAACCACTTGAGAACCAGCGCAAACGTGGCCGGCGAGTTCTTCTCCGTGCTTTGCGAGAAGAAAAATGGCTCGGCCGCGTAGCGGAACGCCTGGATAATGAGCGACATAAAGATGCTGAGCTTGTAGCACGCCCCGTACACGCCCACGGCGGCCAGCTGGCTTTGGCCGGGATAAAAATTGGCCGGCAGCCAGGCTGGCAGTAGAATGCGGTCGAGCGTTTCGTTCACCATGCCGGCTAGCCCCATCAGCATCAGCGGTAGGGCATAGGCCAGCAGCGGCTGCAAAAAAGCAGGCCGGGGCCACCGAAAGCGGAAGTCCAGCAGCTCACGCACCAGCAGCAGCAGCGTAACCGCCGAAGCCGCCAGATTAGCCAGAAAAACGTAGCCCACCCCCAGGTTAGGATTGTACACGGCGGCCACCAAAGGGCGGAGCGGGGCTAGCCAACTGTCTGGCGCACTGTGTACCACAGCCGGGCACAGCACGATAAAAAACAAGTTAAGGCCTACATACAACAAGATGTTGGTGAGGCGGATAGCCGCAAACTTACGGGCCTTATTTTCGAGCCGAAGCCTAGCGAAGGGCAGCGCGGCCACCGCATCAAGGCCGAGTATCAGGGCTATCCAAATGGCATATTCGTTGTGGCCAGGCGGCAGGTGTAGCAGCCCAAGCAGCGGCCGGGCCAGCAGCATCAGTAGCCCCGTAAGCACCACGCTGCTCAGCAGCAGCAAACTCAGCGTGCGGTTGTAGAGCTCGCGGCGGTCTTCACCGGGCCGGTTGGCAAAGCGGAAAAATGTGGTTTCGAGCCCATAGGTAAATACTACGTTCAAAAACGACACGTAGGCATAGAGGCCCGTGACAATGCCGTACTCGGCCGCCGCAAAGTGCCCCGTATATATCGGCACCAGCAGGTAGCTCAGCACCCGCCCCACTATGCTGCTGACGCCGTAGATGGCCGTTTGGGAGGCCAGCTTTTTTGCAATCCCCATACTTACAAAAGAGGGCGGCACTAGGTGGCTGCATTGCGCGCAGACCACCTAGCGCCGCCCAAAAAAAGTTATTTTCCGGTGAAAACAGCCGGGCGCTTTTCCAAGAAAGCCGCAGTTCCTTCCTTAAAATCGGCCGTGCCGAAAGCCTGGCCAAACGCGGCTGCTTCAGCTACGTAGCCAGCCTGGCCGCCTTCGTCAAAAAACGTATTGACGCAGTCAATGGTGAGACCTATCGCAATGGGTGCTTTAGTTAAAATCTTATTTAGCAAAATTTTACAAAAAGACAGTAGCTCGGCTTGTGGTACTACGTGGTTGGCTAGGCCTAGCCGCACGGCTTCGTCGGCCTTCACCTGGTCGGCCGTGAGCAACAATTCCAACGCCTTGCCTTTGCCCACTAGCTGCATCAGTCGCTGCGTGCCACCATAGCCAGGCAGCAATCCCAGATTTACCTCAGGCTGCCCAAAGCGGGCATTGTCGGCAGCCACCCGAATGTGGCAGGCCATGGCCAGCTCGCAGCCGCCACCCAGGGCAAAGCCATTGACGGCCGCCACTACCGGCTTGGGGCTGGTCTCGAAGCGGCGAAATACGGCTTGGCCCTGAGCCGCCGCCTGCTGTGCGCCGGGCCCGCTCAGGCCCGCTAGCTCGGCAATATCGGCCCCGGCCACAAACGCCTTTTCGCCGCTGCCCGTGAGCAGAATGCCCCGCACGGCAGCATCGGCCCGCGCTTGGTCGATGGCCTGGCCTAACTCCGTAATGGTGGCCGCGTTCAGCGCATTGAGCTTGGTGGGGCGGTTGAGGGTGATAGTGAGGATGCCCGAAGCGCTATCCAGGTCATACAGCAGGTTATCGAATGTCATGGGGGGCTAGCGAAAAAGGGGGTGGGTAAGTACCCCCAAAGGTAAGGCCGCCAGCCAAGTGGGTAAGGACCGGTGACTACGCATGGCAGCCGGTAGTGTTGACCGCGTGTCGCACCAGTCCAAAAGCTTTTCTGAGGGGCTAGCCCTGTAAAAACTAAGCTGGACTTCGAAAGAAAAGCTGGACAAGCGAATGACAATGAGGGAAGAAACAAGAAAATCAATAAATTGCGTCCGGCCTGCCTCAGTTTTAGCTCGCTGGCGCTGGTCATAAACGCCTGTTTTTATCCTTTCACCCCCTTCTTACAGATGAGTTTTGTTTCCGAATTCAAAGAGTTTATCTCCAAAGGCAATGTGCTCGACCTCGCGGTCGGTGTCGTTATCGGTGGCGCATTTGGCAAAATCGTTTCGTCGCTGACCGACGACGTCATCATGCCTATTCTCAGTGTATTCACTAGCGGCATCGATTTTAAGGAGAAGTTTTTTGCGTTAAATGGCCAGCACTATGAAACTCTGAAAGCAGCGCAAGACGCCAAAGCGGCTGTAGTAAGCTACGGCAACTTCCTCAATGCCGTCATCTATTTTCTCATCATCGCTTTCGTCATTTTTTGGGTGGTGAAGTTAGCCAACCGCTTCAAAAAGCCCACCGTAGTCGAGGTGAAGGAACCCGCGACGCCCGTCATCACCCGCGACCAAGAGTTGCTGTCCGAAATTCTGTTGGCGCTGCGGACCCGCTCCTGAGCGCTTGGCCCGGCCGGAACTTCTGGCTAGGGTCAGGCATTTGGTTAGTATCTTTTTGCTGCGCCTGTCGCGTCTTTCTTTCGCTCTGTGAAAAAAATAGCAACCGTTATCTCCTTTGTTGCCAGTACTTTGCTGCTAGGTGCCACGACTGCCCTAGCCCAAACTACGGCTCCCGATTTTCCCTCGTCGGCTAGGCCCGACCGGTCCGCGCCCAATGCGCCCGACAATGCGCGCGCGCGTCGGCAGCAGCAAATGAGCCCCGAAGATGCCGCCCGCGACCAGCAACTTCAACTGTTGGAAGCCCGCACCGGTAATACCAGCTTCGGCGCCGATAAAAGCGGCCCTTACCGACAACTCGACAAAACGGGCGGCTCTTTCACCGTGCGCAAATTCCGGGCGCTGCCTGGCCAGGACCAGAAACGCGGGGAGTCGCGCCGCGTGCGCATGGGTGCCCGCACCAAGGGCAAGCCACTCGTGCACGACCGAGGTCGTAAAAAGAAATTTTTGTTCTTCTAGACCGCAGATTTAACGAATTAAACGGATTGCGCAGATATGCCCGTTGCGCGGGCTGGCTAGGCTTCTGTTTCAATCTGTTGTAAAACAAGAAAGGCCACCCTTATGGGTGGCCTTTCTTGTTTTGCTTTATCCAAACGCACCCACTGTATATAGTCAGCTCGGGCAGCGAGCGTATCCATGACATCAGTTAAATCCGCTAAATCTGCGGTCTAGGTTACAGCTTGCGCTTGGTCTCCTGTTCTTCGAAGCCTTCGATGTTGTCACCTTCTTGCAGGTCACTGAAGTTCTTCACCGAAATACCGCACTCGTAGCCCTGGCGCACCTCCGACACATCGTCTTTGAAGCGCTTGAGGTCTTGAATGTCACCCGTGTACTGCACAATACCGTTGCGCACGACACGTACCTTGGTTTTGCGGGTGAACGTACCATCCGTCACCATACAGCCGCCGATAACGCCGACTTTGGTGATGTTGAATACCTGACGAACTTCGGCATTGGCCACAACAATTTCGTGAACTGTTGGGGCTAGCATACCTTCCATCGCGTCCTTCACCTCATTGATGGCGTTGTAGATAATGGAATACAGACGTACGTCAATTTGCTCTTGCTCAGCCAGTTTGCGAGCGCTCTGCGAGGGCCGCACCTGGAAGCCGATGATGATAGCATCGGAGGCCGAGGCTAGCAGCACGTCGCTTTCCGAGATGGCACCTACGCCTTTGCTCAGGATATTCACCTTCACTTCGGGCGTGCTGAGTTTCAGCAGTGAGTCGGAGAGCGCTTCTACTGAACCGTCCACGTCACCTTTCACCAAGATGTTGAGCTCCTTAAACGAGCCGATAGCCAGGCGGCGACCAATCTCGTCGAGGGTGATGTGCTTTTTGGTACGGATGCTCTGCTCGCGGGCCAGCTGCTGGCGCTGAGTTGCAAGCTCGCGGGCTTCGCGTTCCGTCTCCATTACCTGGATGCGGTCGCCGGCCTGCGGGGCACCAGTGAGGCCTAGCACCTGCACCGGAGTAGCAGGGCCAGCTACTTTCTTCTTTTTACCGCGGTAATCGGTCATTGCTTTCACACGGCCGTAGTGCGGGCCGGCTAGCACAATGTCCCCTACATTCAACGTACCAGTTTGCACCAGTACGGTGGTTACGTAGCCACGGCCTTTGTCAAGCTCGGCTTCGATTACCGTACCTACCGCGTTGCGGTTGGGGTTGGCGTGCAGGTCGAGCAGTTCGGCTTCGAGCAAGATTTTCTCCAGCAGGTCGTCTACGCCAATACCCGACTTAGCCGATACTTCCTGGCTCTGGTATTTACCGCCCCACTCTTCCACCAGAATGTTCATCTGCGAGAGTTCCTCGCGGATTTTCTCAGGATTGGAATGCGGCTTATCTACTTTGTTGAGCGCAATAATAATCGGCACGCCAGCAGCCTGCGCGTGGTTGATAGCCTCCTTGGTCTGGGGCATCACCGAGTCGTCGGCCGCGATTACAATGATGGCAATATCTGTCACCTTAGCACCACGGGCCCGCATAGCCGTAAAGGCTTCGTGACCAGGCGTATCGAGGAAAGTAATCGGGCTGCCTGATTTGGTCTTGACCTCATAAGCACCAATGTGCTGGGTAATGCCACCGGCTTCGCCTTTGGCCACGCTAGCCTCCCGGATGTAGTCAAGCAGCGACGTTTTGCCGTGGTCGACGTGACCCATGATGGTTACGATGGGCGCACGCGGCAGTAAGTCTTCGGGGGCATCGCTCATGTCGATGGGCTCCTCGTCTTCCTCAGCCGAGAGGAACTCTACGTCGTAGCCAAACTCATCGGCAATCACCGTGATGGCTTCGGCATCGAGGCGCTGGTTGATGGAGACGAACATCCCCATGCCCAGGCACACCTTAATAACCTCGTTCACGTTCACGTCCATCAACGACGCAAGGTCATTAGCCGAAATGAACTCGGTGAGCTTCAGGGTTTTAGCGTCAAGCTCGTTCTGGGCACGCAGGGCTTCGCGCTCTTCGGCAGCCATGCCTCGCTTGTCGCGGCGATACTTGGCCCGGTTGGCAGCAGCGTTGGTTTTGCCACCGCTTAGCTTAGCCAACGTAGCCTTGATTTGCTCCTGAATCTGCTTGTCGTTCTGCTCAGCGGTGAGCGGTACCTGCGGCGTAGCCGGACGGTTGTTGCCCTGGCCGGGGCGGTTGCCGGGGCCACTCGGACGGTTGCCTTGGCCGGGACCAGCGGGGCGATTACCCGGGCCACTAGGACCACCCGCTGGGCGGTTGCCTTGGTAGCCACCACCTTGGCCGGTGCCCGTAGTGGTACCGGTGCCACCACCCGGCTGGCCGGGGGCGGGGAGGCGCTGACGCTTCTTCTGGTTGGCTGCACCTACACCGGTCTTACGAACGTCGGACGAAGCTACCGGACGCGGCCCACGGCCACCCGGGCCACGGCGGCTCGAATCAACTGGTAGTTGAATCTTACCCAATACCGTCAAGCCTTTTAGCTGGTCAGCCTTGGCCGTAATAGTACCTTCTTCTGCAGCGGGAGCCTCGGGCGTGGCTGGTGTCGCTGAAGCAGCAGGAGCCACCACTGGCGCAACAACGGCCGGAGTAGCCGGAGCGGCCGTGGGCGTAGCCGCCGGAGCGGTAGCCACCGGCGCAGCCGCCGGCGCAGCCGCCGGAACTGGCTTGGGCGCGGGGGTATAAGTAGGAGTGGGATTAGTAGGCTTGGCTACTGCAGCAGGCTCACTCACCGGTGCTGACGCAGTCGGAGCAACTGGTGCGGCCGCTACAGGAGCAACTGGAACTGGCTGCGGCGCGGGGGCAGCCACGGGCTTCACTTCAGCAGCCGGCGCCGCAACGGGAGCACTGGCAACTGGGGTTACCACCGGAGTCGGAGCCGGAGTCGGCGCGGCTGCACGGGCCGGAACAACGCGGCCTTTGCTGTCAAGCTCAATTTTACCGAGTACTTTCAGGCCGGGCGTTTTGGGTGCTTCAGCGGCGGCTGGTGCGGCAGGCTGCGCGGCCGGCGCCGCGGCAACTGGTGCCGGGGCCGCTTGGGCTACTGGCTCGGGCGCAGCAACAGGGGCTGGCGCGGTGGCTACTACCGGCGCGGGGGCCGGCGTAGGCGCTACCGCAGCAGCAGCCACGGGGGCTGCTACCGGAGCGGGCGCGGGCTTGGGAGCCGGGGCTGGCTTGGCCACAGCGGCTTGGGCCTGCGCGTTCAGCTCGTTTTGACGGCGAGCCTGCGTGTGACGCTGAGCCTCCTGCTTGTCTTGGGCCGAGGCCGCAAATTCTTTCTCCAACATGCTCACTTGGTCGCCGGTGAGCTTGGTGGTGGGCTTGTTTTCTACCGCAATCCCTCTACGGGAAAGGGCTTCGACGGCCCGGTCGATGCCAATGTTCAGGTCTTTGGCTGCCTGTAAAAGCCGTTTCGGGGTTGCTTCCGCCATTCTAATAAGTCGCGAACGAATACGTTCAGGGTGCAAAGG
>JBPBQJ010000094.1:0-38556 GCA_050954765.1 Janthinobacterium lividum
ACGGGCGACCGTGGGCCTAGATAAATGGTGGGGCCGCCGCCAGGGGAAACTCTGAAGGGCGGACAGAACCCGGCTTATCGGCTCACTGCGTAATTTAGGCGGCTGCTTTCGCAAGAAGGCAGCCGCCTTTTTTGAGTTATGAATAATGAAGTAGGCCGGATGAATTGCGGTGCCACATGGCTAGCCCTCTTCAGATTACCGACCATTCAATTCCTAATTTTTAATTCCTAATTTTTAATTTCCTCCCGTGCCCCGCATTCTCATCATCGACGACGAAAAGGCTATTCGCCACACGCTCAAGGAAATCCTGGAGTTTGAAGACTACCAGGTGGACCAGGCCGAGGATGGGCCGGCGGGGCTCGACTTGCTCATTCAGCAGAAGTACGACGTAGTGCTCTGTGATATCAAGATGCCCAAAATGGACGGCCTCGAAGTGCTGGAGCGCGCCCGCACGCTCGCCCCCGACGCGGCCTTCATCATGGTATCGGCCCATGGCAACATCGAAACCGCCGTAGACGCCACCAAAAAGGGTGCCTTCGACTTTCTGCCCAAGCCGCCCGACCTCAACCGCCTGCTCGTGACCGTGCGCAACGCGCTCGACCGCAGCAAGTTGGTAACCGAGACTAAAACCCTCAAGAAGAAGCTCGCCACCACCAAAGGCTCCGAGATGATAGGCGCGTCGGCCATGCTCGGCGCCGTGCGCAAGGCCATCGAGAAGGTAGCCCCCACCGATGCCCGCGTGCTCATCACCGGCCCCAACGGGGCGGGCAAGGAAATGGTAGCCCGGCAGCTGCACCAGCTCAGCCCCCGCGCCAACGGCCCGCTGGTAGAAGTCAACTGCGCCGCCATCCCAAGCGAACTCATTGAAAGCGAGCTATTCGGCCACGAGAAAGGCTCCTTTACCTCGGCCGTGAAGCAGCGCATCGGCAAGTTTGAGCAGGCCGACGGCGGCACGCTCTTCCTCGACGAAATCGGCGACATGAGCCTCTCGGCTCAGGCCAAGGTGTTGCGCGCCCTGCAGGAAAGCAAAATAACCCGCGTGGGCGGCGAAAAAGAGATTTCGGTAAACGTGCGCGTGCTGGCCGCCACCAACAAAAACCTGCTGCAGGAAATCGCCGACAAGAATTTCCGCGAGGACCTCTACCACCGCCTATCGGTGATTCTCATTCAGGTGCCCGCCCTCAACGACCGCCGCGAGGATATTCCCGAACTGGTGCAGAAGTTTCTGCAGGACATCGCCGCCGACTACGGCAATAAGCCCAAGAAAATATCGGACGGCGCCCTCAAGTACCTGCAAGGACTCGACTGGCGCGGCAATATCCGCGAGCTGCGCAACGTGGTCGAGCGCCTCGTTATCATGAGCGACGCCACCATTGAAGAAGCTGACGCCAAGGCGTTTGCGGGGAAGTAAAAACTTCGCGCCGAAAGCAACCAACTAAAAGGGCCGTACCAGAATCAGTTGATTCCGGTACGGCCCTTTTTTATTTAGGAATGTACCGCTCGTAAAAAGCCCCGGTACCTTTCGCATCGAGTCGGCCAATGAGTACTTGGTCAGAGCTATTCGACAACTCAATACCTGGCCGCAGTTGATAATGCTCTCTGGCACCCGTTGGTAAATAGGTATCGTCCACTTCCTCTTGCCTAAGCTCCGCTAGCTCCAGCAGCAGCTTTGCCAGGGATTTGAGTCCCGCTGGGTTTCCGTGAATTAAGACTTCACTCCACTTCACCAGTCCACCATTTTCTTCGGCTTCACTGTGAGAAACGAATATATCTAAAACCCCTTCGATTTCATTGCCCTTTGTTCGTTTGTATTCCATTGTTACGCCTACTTAGTTAGTCTGTTAGTATGAAACATTAAGCACTTCATCTTCGGCAAATAGACTACTCTCAAAACACTTTTGGATAGGGTAATTCAACGTAGCACTGCTAGGCTACACCAACTGGCTGCACCCCCGGATATCCGAGTTATCCAGCCGCCCCAGCACCTCAAAGGCGCCGCTAGGGTGTCGGCGCGCCAGGTCCTTGGTTTCGATAAAAGCGCAGCTGTCCACGTTGGCCAGGTCAATGACGTTGATGGCGCCCTCGGCCCGGCTTTCGCTCACTGAAAACGGGTCGGCGGGGTCGCGCAGCAGCACCCGCAGCTGGGGCGGGCAGTAAAACAGGCCCTCGCCCGGCGAGTAGGCCTGGCTCAGCAGCTCGGTCATACCGTATTCGGAGTGAATGGGCGCCGGGCCGAACGCCGCCTGCAACTCCTGGTGCAGTTCTTCGCGAATCATTTCGCGGCGGCGGCCCTTCATGCCGCCCGTTTCGAGCACCGTGAGGCCTTGCAGCTCGGGGGCGGCGCCATATTCGGCGGCTAGGTCGAGCAGCGCATAGGTGACGCCGAAGAGCAGCACGCGGCGGCCGGGCTGCTGCTTGGCTTCGGCTAGGGCCCGCAGCAGCCCGGCGTGGTCGCGCAGGAAAAAGGCGGGCTGGCTTTGCCCCGAGCGCTGGGCAAAATCGGCCACCATGGCCACCAGCGACGACTCGCCCTGCTCTAAATAAGACGGCAGCAGGGCCAGAAAAATCCACTCGGTGAGCGGGCCGTAGGCCGCCTCGAAGATGGCCGCCGCATTGGCCCGGTACAAGGCCGGGTCGCGCACGAGGTGACGGCTGCGCTGCTGCAACGTAGTGCCGCTGCTGCGAAACTCCTCCTGCGGCTGCCACTGGCTAGGGTCGGTGCGCACCTCCTGGGTTTTGAAAAACTCGATGGGCAAAAACGGGATATCGGCTGGCCCCTGCACGCGGGCCGGGTCGCGGCCCAGGCCCGCCAGGTAGGCCCGGTAGGGCGGGCAGTGCGCCGCCTGGTGCCGAAACAGCGCGAGCGCCGCCGCCTCGAAAGCCGAGGGCGCCAGGTGGGTAAGCGTGCGGTAGGCGGAGCCCAAAAAGGTGGGGCGGAAACTCATAGCAAAAAGCGGGGGTTAGGCAAAAAGCGGCTTGGGGCAACCGGCTGCTTACATTTACGCCGGCACAACAAACTAACCGCCCGCCCGTTGGTGCAATGCGGGTGGCGGAGGTAGCGGCGAGCTTCTTTTTTTTCGTTAGCGTATGAAATTTTTTCGACTAGCCTGGGTAAGCGGGGGGCTGAGCCTGCTGGCCGGCGGCCTCAGCGCCTGCCTCAAAGCGCCGGAGTATTCTTTCACGCCCGCCATCAGCTTCAACTCGATTCAGCGGGCGCGCTACACGCCCACCAACCCCCGCGAGCAGGCGCTGGACACGATTCGCATCAAAATTAACTACCAGGACGGCGACGGCGACCTCGGCCTGACGGCTGACGAAGTAGCGGCCCAGCCCACGAAGTACACGGGCCGGTTTGCCAAGAATTACTTTATCGAGCCGTTCGTCAAAAACCGGGCAACCGGCAAGTATGAGCCCCTCACCACCGTGGGCGTGCCATTTCCGAACGTGTACAACGCGGGCCAGTACAACGGCCTCTACCTGCACCCTACCACCACCACCGATACCAAGGCGGCCCCCATCAAGGGCACCCTCACCTACACACTGATTCCGTTCGGCCTGGGCGACATCTTTGTGCCCGGCCAAACGGTGCGCTTCCAGGTCAGCATTGCCGACCGGGCGCTCAACGTGAGTAACACCATCATGACCGACAGCGTGGTGATACCGTCCCGCTAGCCTTCAGGCAAGCGCAGATTTCACCACAAAAACCGGGGCCTCCGCTTGCTTAGCAAGCGGAGGCCCCGGTTTTTGCAGCTAGTAGATGGCCGGAAACTGGCTAGGGTCGGTTTCGCGCAGCATCTCATACGCTGCGTCGAACACGTCCTCGGCATTAGGCTTCGAGAAGTAGTCGCCATCGGAGCCGTAAGGCGGGCGGTGGGCCTGGGCGGCGATGCAGCGCGGGGCGGAGTCGAGCAGCTGGTAGGCCTGCTGGCCATCGAGCACCTGCTGCAGCATGTAGGCGGTAGCGCCGCCGGGCACGTCCTCATCGGCAAAAATGACGCGGCCGGTTTTGCGCAGGCTGTCGGCAATGAGCTGGTCGGTGTCGAAGGGCAGGAGCGTCTGCACGTCAATCACCTCGACCGAGATACCGGCTTCGGCCAGCTGCTTGGCCGCGTCCAGCACAATGCGGCACATCGAGCCGTAGGTCACGATGGTGAGGTCGTCGCCGGGGCGCAGCACCTCGGGGCGGCCGAGTGGCAGCGTAAACTCGCCGATGTTGGCCGGCAGCTTTTCCTTGAGGCGGTAGCCATTCAGGCACTCAATCACGATAGCCGGCTCGTCGCTGCGTAGCAGCGTGTTGTAGAAGCCCGCCGCCTGCGTCATGTCGCGCGGCACGCACAGGTGCATGCCCCGAATGGCGCCGAGTATCATCTGGATGGGCGAGCCCGAGTGCCAGATGCCCTCCAGCCGGTGCCCGCGGGTGCGCACGATGAGCGGCGCCTTCTGGCCGCCCTTGGTGCGGTACTGCAGGCAGGCCACGTCGTCGCTCAGTATCTGGATGGCATACAGCAGGTAGTCAAGGTATTGAATCTCGGTAATCGGCCGCAGGCCGCGCAGCGCCGCCCCGATGCCCTGCCCCACAATGGTGCACTCCCGAATGCCGGTATCAGTCACGCGCAGCGCCCCAAATTTCTCCTGCAAGCCCGCAAAGGCCTGGTTCACATCACCGATGTGGCCCACGTCTTCGCCGATGGCGAAGATGCGCGGGTCGCGCTCGAAGTTGGCCGTGAAGCAGGCCTGCAGCACCTCGCGGCCATCGACCAGGGGCGCGTCGGCGGCGTATTCCACGGGCACTTCCTCGATGTTGCCGATGGCCTCATCGCTCTGGCTGAAGAGGTAGGAGTTGTAGCGGTCGGCGTTTTCGGCCTCACACTGCTCGAGCAGGCGCTGGGCGGCGCGGCGGCCGGCGCTAGGCCGGTTGCCGCGAATCTGGCGCAGGGCCCGGCGCAGCGTGCGCACAATGTCGGCCCGAATGGGCGTCACGTTGGTTTTCAGACCATTAACCAGCTCGGCCAGGCTGTTTTCTTCGCCGGCCTCGGCCACCATTTTATTCAGGATGACTAACGCCTCTTCGCGCTCTTGCTGAATGGGGTCGAAAAACGCCGACCACGCCGCGGTGCGCGCCTGCTTGATGGTGGCGGCGGCCGTTTTTTCAATCTGGGCCAGCTCGGATTCGCTGGCTAGGCCCTCGGTGATAATATAGGCGCGGAACTTGGTGAGGCAGTCGTGCTCCTCCTCCCAGCTCAAGCGGGTTTTGGGCTTGTAGCGCTCGTGCGAGCCGCTGGTGCTGTGGCCCTGGGGCTGCGTTACCTCGGTCACGTGCACGAGCACGGGCACGTGCTGGGCGCGGCACACGGCGGCGGCGCGCTGGTAAGTGTCTACGAGGCTAGGGTAGTCCCAGCCGCGCACCACGAAAATCTCGAAGCCGTCCTGGCCCTCGCCCTCGCGCTGAAAGCCGGCCAGAATAGCCGAAATGCTCTGCTTGGTAGTCTGATATTCAGCCGGAACGGAGATGCCGTAGTGGTCGTCCCACACCGACATTAGCAGGGGTATTTGCAGCACGCCGGCGGCGTTTATCGCCTCAAAAAACACGCCCTCCGAGGTGCTGGCGTTGCCGATGGTGCCGAACGCCACCTCGTTGCCATGCACCGAAAAGTCGGTAAACTGGTGCAACTCCGGGTTTTGGCGATACAGCTTGCTGGCGTAGGCTAGCCCCACGAGGCGCGGCATCTGGCCACCGGTGGGCGAAATATCGGCCGACGAGTTTTTGGTCGAAGTCTGGGGCTTGAACTTGCCGTCATCATCGAGCAGGCGGGTGCCGAAGTGGCCGTTCATGGCGCGGCCGGCGGTGCTGGGTTCGGCCTCGGCATCGGCGTGGGCGTAGAGCTGGGCAAAATACTGCTGCCAGGTAAGCTCGCCGATGGCCACCATAAAGGTCTGGTCGCGGTAGTAACCCGCGCGAAAATCGCCGTTCTGGAAGGCCCGGGCCAGGGCGAGCTGCGGCAATTCTTTGCCGTCGCCAAAGATGCCAAACTTGGCCTTGCCCATGAAGACTTCGCGGCGGCCGGCCAGCGAGGCGTGGCGGCTTTCCCAGGCCAGGCGGTAGTCGTCGAGCAGCTCGGCTTTGGAAAGGGACAGGTGCACCGACGTTTCGGCCGGGGCTAGCAGCGCTTCAGACATAAGGAGGAGAGCTAAGGATTGGGTGGGTGGGAATGGGGAGAGCGGGGCTGCAAATTTACGAAATAGCCGGGGGGCGGGCCGTATATTTGCCTTTACCCCCGGCCGGCTAGGGTTAAGTTATTGTTAGTCTAGCACATCGGCCCGGCCGAACTTTTGTTTTTCCTGCCCATGCGACTCCTTTCTACCCTCGCGCTGTGCCTGCTGACGCTGGCCGCCCGCGCCCAGGGCGTGCTCACCTTCGAGCACGTCGACCACGACTTTGGCAAAGTGCCCGAGGGCACGATGGCCGCCTACGAGTTCAAGTTTAAAAACACCGGCAATCAACCCATTGTGATTGCCAACGCCCAGGCTAGCTGCGGCTGCACCACCCCCGAGTGGACCAAGGCCCCGGTGCTGCCCGGCCACTCGGGCGTCATCAAGGCCGTGTACAACAGCGCCGGCCGCCCCGGCGTATTCGCCAAAACCGTAACGGTGATGAGCAATGCCTCTGAGCCCAGCAAAGTGCTCAGCCTCAAGGGCTCGGTTCTAACCAAAGACGAGGTGCGGGCCACCCTTACGCCGGCCCAGCTAGCCACCTCACCGCGCTTGGTGCTCGAGCGGCCGGGCTACGATTTTGGCCGCATCGAGGCGGGCCAGCAGTTGGTGGCGCGCATCGGCGTGCGCAACACCGGCCCCAAAGACCTAGTGCTGAGCACGATTTCCTCCAACTGCTACTGCGTGGGCTACCGCGCCGCGCCGGCGCCCATCAAGCCCGGCCAAAGCACTGTGGTGGAGCTAGTGTACGCCCAGCGCACCGTAGGCCCCGCCGCGGAGGTCGTCACGCTGTCCTCCAACGATATGCACGGCGACGCCAAGCTCACGCTCAAGGCCAACGTGGTGAAGGACCTCGTGCCCGCTAGCCTCGTGAAAGAGAGCGGGGCCTCGGTGCCGTTTAAGTAGGCGCTAGCCCCTCATTCGGCGTAAAGCCCTGCCGGAATGGCGGGGCTTTTTTTGGGCGCACTTGTTGATTAATGTAGGTACATTACTTTTGGGCAAACTTAATCTCTTATCGCCATGAACCCCTCTCCCGCTGCCGCCCCCTACGCGGTGCCCGCCGGCACCAGCATCGGCCACATTCACCTGCAAGTCACGGACATGGCGCGGGCGCTAGCCTTCTATCACGACCTGCTGGGCTTTGAGGTGATGCTGAACATGGGTACGGCCGCCTTTCTGTCGGCCGATGGCTACCACCATCACATTGGGCTTAATACCTGGCACAGCCAGGGCGGCCGGCCGGCGGTGCGCGAGGGTGTGGCGGGCCTCTACCACGCCGCTATTTTGTATAAGGACCGGGCGGGGCTAGCGGCGGTGGTGAAGCGCCTGATGCAGGCCGGCTACCCGCTGCGCGGGGCCTCCGACCACGGCGTGAGCGAGGCCATTTACCTCGATGACCCCGACGGCAACGGCCTGGAGCTGTACTGGGACCGCCCCCGCGAAGAGTGGCCCACCACGCCCGACGGCAAGCTGACCATGTACACGCACCCGCTCGACATGCCGGGCCTGCTGCGCCTGGCGAACTAAAAGCGGAGCCGCAGCGTAGCCGCAACCGTATCTTTACGCTACGTTTTCCCCTCCCACTTCCCCCTCCCCTGCCCCATGATTATCGGTGTTCCGAAGGAAATTAAGAATAATGAAAATCGCGTTGGCCTCACCCCGGCCGGCGTAGCCGAGCTGCGCAAGCACGGCCACTCGCTGCTGGTGCAGGCGAGCGCGGGCGAAGGCTCGGGCTTTGCGGATGCCGAGTACGAGCAGGCGGGCGCCGTGCTGCTGCCCGCCATTGCCGACGTGTATGGGCAGGCCGAGATGATTATCAAGGTGAAGGAGCCGATTGCCGAGGAGTACCCGCTCATCAAAGAGAATCAGCTGTTGTTCACGTACTTCCACTTCGCCAGCGGCGAAGAGCTGACCCACGCCATGATAGCGCGCAAGGCTGTCTGCCTCGCCTACGAAACCGTGGAACTGCCCTCGCGGGCGCTGCCGCTGCTCATTCCGATGAGCGAGGTAGCCGGCCGCATGGCTCCGCAGGAAGGCGCCAAGTACCTCGAGAAGCCGCTGAAAGGCCGTGGCATCTTGCTAGGGGGCGTACCCGGCGTAAAACCCGCGCACGTGCTCGTGCTGGGCGCCGGCATCGTAGGCACGCAGGCTGCTAAAGTGGCCGCGGGCCTCGGCGCGCAGGTTACCATCATGGACATCAGCCTGAACCGCCTGCGCGAGCTCGACGACTTCATGCCCAAGAACGTGGTGACGCAGTACTCGAACGAGTACAACATTCGCGAAGCCATCAAAACGACCGACCTAGTGGTGGGCGCCGTGCTCATTCCGGGCGCCAAGGCTCCGCACCTCATCACGCGCGACATGCTCAAGACCATGCGCCCCGGCACCGTGCTCGTCGACGTGGCCGTGGACCAGGGTGGCTGCATCGAAACCTGCCGCCCTACCACCCACGAAAACCCGACCTTCATCATCGACGACGTGGTGCACTACTGCGTGGCCAACATGCCCGGCGCCGTGCCCTACACCAGCACGCTCGCCCTCACCAACGCCACGCTGCCCTACGCCGTGAAGCTCGCCAACCTGGGCTGGCAGGAAGCCTGCCGCCGCGACGAGGCCCTGCGCCTCGGCCTGAACGTGGTGCACGGCGAGGTCGTCTACAAAGGCGTGGCCGAAGCCTGGGACCTACCCCTGGTCGACGTGAACTCGGTGCTCGAAGGCGCCACGGTATAACGTGTAGCGCGGACTTTGTAGTCGGCGCTTACTTTAACTGAAACGCGGACTACAAAGTCCGCGCCACCTAATAAAGCCTGCCGGATGCACATCCGGCAGGCTTTTTCTATACTGTAGGGCTGGCTTCCTGCGGGGCCATAATTTTCTGGCGGTGCTTCGTGCCCCAGTCGCGCAGGGCGAAGATTACCGGGTCGAGGCTGTCGGCGTAGGGCAGCACCTCGTAGAGCACGAGCACGGGCGGCCCTTCCTGCACGGTGCGCCGGATGAGCTGATGCTGCTCCAAGTCTTTCAGCTCTTTAGCCAGCACCTTAGAAGAAATACCGGGAATACTACGCTCTATCTCCCGAAAGCGCTGGTTGCCAGTGGCCAATGCCACCAGTATCATGAGTTTCCACTTGCCGCTGATTACGTCGAGGGCGTCGCGTAGCGAAGGCAGGGTGGTGAGGCAGTGCCCCATGCTGATGGGTGGCATAAGCGGCGTGGTTACGTGGAGGTAAGCGCTTACCTTCAGGTAGCTGCTTACTTTTGGTAAGTAAAGGTAACGACCTTTGTAGCCTCAATCGGCCAAGGCCCTAGCGGGCCGAGCTGGTTGCGCTTTCTTATTAGCCAAGGGCCAAGGGCCCACTCTTTTCATTTATCATGAGCCACATTCTCGTAACTGGCGCTACCGGCGGCCTGGGCCGCGCCGTAGTCGACAACCTGCTGAAAACCGTTAGCCCCGGCGATGTTTCGGTGCTGGTGCGCGACCCCGCCAAGGCCGCCGACCTGCAAGCCCAGGGCGTCACTATCAAGCAGGGCGACTACAACGACTACGCCTCGCTGGTGGCCGCTTTTGCGGGCGTCGATAAGCTGTTCCTGGTTTCCAGCAACGACATACCCAACCGCGTGCCGCAGCACACCAACGCCGTAAACGCCGCCAAAGAAGCCGGCGTAAAACACGTGGTTTACACCAGCTTTCAGCGCAAAACGGAGGATGGCTCGTCGGCCGCCTGGTTTATTGCCGAGGCGCACCTGGCCACCGAAAAGCTGCTGACGGAGTCGGGCCTGCCCTACACCATCCTGCAAAACGCGCTGTACCTCGACGTGCTGCCGCTGTTTATGGGCCCGGTGCTCGAAACCGGCACCATTTACCTGCCCGCCGGCGAGGGCAAGGTGCCCTACGCCAGCCGCGCCGACATGGGCGCCGCCGGCGCGGCCGTGCTCACCGGCACCGGCCACGAAAACCAGACCTACGCCATTGCCAACGACACGTCGTACTCCTTCCACGACATCGCCAAAATCCTGAGTGACTTATCGGGCAAGCCCATTCACTACGTGTCGCCCACAGCTGAGGAGTTTGACGCCGCGCTGACCGCCGCGGGCGTGCCCGTCGAAGCCATCCAGATGACGGCCGGCTTCTGCGCGGCCATCAAGCAGGGCGAGTTTGATTTTCCGGCTACCACGCTGAAGCAGTTGCTCGGCCGCCAGCCCGAGTCGGCGACGACGTTTCTGAAGGCAACGTACGCCCTCTAGTAGCCGCCCGGCGCTGCAAGTTTATACCACCCAAAAAAGCCTGCCGGATGCGCATCCGGCAGGCTTTTTTTGAGTACCCTACGGGCTAGCCGCAAACAAAAGGGGCTAGCCCGGTGTAGCCTAACACTCGTTAGCACCCATGTCTAGTTTCTCTTTTCTGTTCGCCTTGCTGCTCGTTCCGGGCTGGCTAGGGCACTCACTGCGGCCGCAGGCGCCCACCCAGGCCAGCCCGCCGATGCTCAATTTTCCGGTGCCGGCCGGGGTAGTCAACCAGTTGTTTTACCTTCAGCGCGACCCCAATACCAACACCATCGTCTACCAGCTCAATGTAAACCGGGCGGGCCAAGTCGATGAGGACGAGCCGATAAACGTATTCTGGCTGCGCTACGACGAGCAGGGCCAGCGCAAAGACCTGAACTACATTCAGCGCAAATTTGCCTACGGCCTGAGCGCCGAGAAGGTAGGCCCCGAGAAGTACCAGCTCAAGTTTGCAGCCTACAACAAGGTGCCGTTTTCGCTCATGCGCTGGGGCGCCGACCGGGCGTTTCACGTGTTCACGGTCATCAACAACCGGCAAATTGTGCTCAGCCGCGTGTATCTACGCATCGAGGGCGGCACGTTTTGGGTGCCCAACGTGCGCTACATCGAGTTTAAGGGCTGGGATGCCACGACCCGCGCGCCCGTGGTGGCGCGCGTCACGGTGTAGCCGGCTCCTAGTCGGCCGCGAGCTGGCTAGCCTCGGCGTAGGTCGGAATGGCGGCCAGCCGCTCGTTCACTCCCAGCCCAAAATCGACGCGCCAGCAGTAGTGCACCAAGCCATTGGTAATTAGCAATAATGGAGCGTGCATGGTCTGGTTGTAGGTGGCGGCCTGCTGGGCCACGGCCGGCGTAATGGCCACCGTGGGGCGCTTGCACTCTATCAGCAGCAAAGGGCGGCCGGTGGGGCCCAGCGCCACGAGGTCGGTGCGCTTCTGGCGCTGGTTGTAGCGGTGGCCGCGCTCCAGGCTCAGCAGGCCGCGCGGGTAGCCCAGGTGGCGCATGAGGTACTGCGCCACGTGCTGCCGCACCCACTCTTCGGGGGTCAGCACCACGTACTTGCGGCGCAGTTCGTCCCATATTTCCGGGATATTTGCTAAATTTTGCCTAATTTTGTGGTCGAAAGGCGGCAGGTCCAACGCTTGCATCACCTCCAAAGGTATGGGTTTGGCAGTCGCATTTCGCCCGGGTTTACCGCCCGCCGCGCCGCCGTACCCTACCGGGTAGGCGGCTTTTTTAGTTTAGCCCACTCGCTACTCCTACCAAAACCTCTTAGTAATCAACCCATCAACACCTTATGAAGACCAAAGAAGACATTGTTAATAACTGGCTGCCGCGCTACACGGGCGTGGCTCTGAACGAGTTTGGGCAGTATATTCTGCTCACCAACTTCAGCAACTACGTGTACATGTTTGCCGAGCAGTTTGGGGTAGAGGTGCGTGGCAAAGACAAGCCCATGCAGTCGGCTACCTCGGGCGGCATCACCATCATCAATTTCGGCATGGGCTCGCCGATGGCGGCCACAGTCATGGATTTGCTGTCGGCCATCAAGCCCAAAGCGGCCCTGTTTCTGGGCAAGTGCGGCGGCCTGAAAAAGACCAAGCTCGGCGACCTCGTGCTGCCCATCGCGGCCATTCGCGGCGACGGTACTTCGGATGATTACCTACCCAAGGAGATTCCGGCGCTGCCCTCGTTTCGCTTGCAGCGCGCCGTGTCTTCGATGATTAAGAAGCACGAATTGGATTATTACACCGGCACTGTGTACACCACCAACCGCCGCGTATGGGAGCACGACCAGGAGTTCAAGGACTACCTCAAGCGCGTGCGCGCCCTGGCCGTGGACATGGAAACGGCGACCATTTTCGTAGTGGGCTTCATGAACGACATTCCGCACGGCGCGCTGCTGCTCGTGAGCGACAACCCCATGACGCCCGAGGGCGTGAAAACCGCCGAGTCGGACTCGAAAGTGACGACCGATTTCGTGAAAATGCACCTCAAGATTGGCATCGAGTCGCTGCTGGAACTGAAGAACTCGGGCGAGTCGGTGAAGCACATGAAATTCGAATAGACCGCAGATTTAACGGATTTAACTGATTTCGGGGATACGCCCGCTGCGCGGGCTGCCTGCTTTTAGTTGTTTTTTGGGATTGTTTGGGCTAGCCCGTTCTCCGGTGAGAACGGGCTTAGCTTTGTCCATTGGGGTTGCTTTTGAACTTTGCATACTGTTTTGTACTATGTGGCTTTTTTATAAACTTGGGAGTGCTGTCACGCTTGTACTCGGGCTGGGACTGGCTAGCTGTCAGCCTCAGCGTGAGGCAGTTGACTTGCTAGTGACCAACGCCACGGTGTATACGGTGGACTCGACCTTTAGCAAAGCGCAAGCGTTTGCGGTGCGCGATGGGCATTTTGTAGCCGTGGGCAGCACGGCCGACTTACAGCGCCGCTACCAGGCTAGCCAGACGGTGGATGCGCAGGAGCAGTTTATTTACCCCGGCTTTTACGACGCGCACTGCCACTTCTACCGCTATGCGCTCGGGCTGCGCTCGGCCAATCTGGTGGGGGCTAGCTCGTGGGCCGAAACGGTAGGACGCCTCACGCGGCACCGCCAACAGCAGCCGGACGCGGCCTGGCTCACGGGCCGGGGCTGGGACCAAAACGACTGGCCCGGCCAGCGCTTCCCCACGAAGGACACGCTCGATGTGCTGTTTCCGGACGTGCCCGTGCTCATCGTTCGCGTCGATGGCCACGCCGCGCTCGTGAATCAAAAGGCGCTCAATTTGGCGGGCGTCACGACCCGCACGCCCATCAGCGGCGGCGTGATTGGGCGCGATGCGCAGGGCCGCCTCACCGGCCTGCTCGTGGATAATGCCGTGAAACTGGTGGCCGCCAAAATTCCCGAGCCTAGCCCCGCCGAGGCCGAGGCCGCCCTGCTGCAAGGCCAGCAAAACTGCCTGGCCGTGGGCCTCACCAGCCTCGCCGACGCGGGGCTGGACCGGGCGGATATTGAGCGCATGGCTAGCCTGCAAAAGGCCGGCAAGTTGCACCTGCGCCTCTACACCATGCTTAATCCCACGCCCGAAAACAAGGCGTATTACCTGCCCAAAGGCCCGTTTTTCAGCGATAACCTCACCATTTCGTCTTTCAAAGTCTACGCCGATGGCGCGCTGGGCTCGCGGGGCGCCTCGCTACTAGCTACCTACTCCGACCGGCCGGCCGAGAAGGGCTTTTTGCTGCAACACCCGGAATATTACCGGGCGCTGGCCAAGGAACTGGCAGCTACCAAGTTTCAAATGAATACCCACGCCATCGGCGACTCCAGCAACCGGCTGCTGCTCGATATTTATGGCGCCGCTTTGCGGGGCCAGCCCGACCGCCGCTGGCGCATCGAGCACGCGCAGGTGGTGAGCAAGCAAGATGTTGCGAAGTTTGGGCAGTACCACATTGTGCCTTCGGTGCAGCCCACGCACGCCACCTCCGACATGTACTGGGCCGGCGAGCGGCTGGGCCCGCAGCGACTAGCCACTGCCTACGCCTACCAGGATTTGCTGAAGCAGTACGGCCAGCTGGCGCTCGGGTCCGATTTTCCGGTCGAGGACATCAATCCGCTCTATGGGTACCACGCCGCCGTGGCGCGCCAAGATGCTAAGAACTACCCTAGCGGCGGCTTCCAGATGGCCAATGCCCTCACCCGCGAGCAGGCCCTGCGCGGCATGACCACCTGGGCCGCCCACGCCGCTTTTGAGGAGAAGCGTAAAGGTCAAATTAAGCCCGGCATGCTAGCCGACTTCGTGGTGCTGAAAACCGACTTGCTCACCGCGCCGAACGCGCAGCTGCGCACCGCACCCGTGCAGCAAACCTGGATTGGCGGCAAGCGGGTGTTTGCAGTTAAGTAGTAGCTATTGAAATTGGAGTAAAAAGAGCGTCATGCTGAGCTTGCCGAAGCATGACGCTCTTTTTACTCCAATAGCTAAACAACTAGTTTAAAAGCCGCCCATCTCGTCGGCGCTGGGGCCGTATACGCCGGGCACCGGAATATCGAGCAGGCGCAGGTACACCGTGAGCTGGCCACGGTGGTGAATGCTGTGGTTGAGGCCCATAATGCGCAGGGCGGCGCCTTTGGGGCGACTCATGAGCACCTGCTCACCGCGGCTGAGCTGGAAGTTTTCGGTCAGCTTTTCGTCGCTGCTCTCGGTGAGTGCCTGGCGTAGGTCGGCGCTGAACTGGTCGAAGCGGGCCAGCAACTCGGCGCTGCTGGTGGGGCTGGGCGGGGGCTTGGGCGCGTTGGGGTCGAGGAAATCGCGCTGGCTAGCCTCGATGAAATTCTGCTTGAACTTCAACAAGTTGACGATGTGCGAGGCTAGCTGACCCAGCTTCATCGACTTGGGGTGCGGCTGGTAGTCAAACTTGTCATCGGGCACGCGCTCCAGGACTTTGCGCGTGACGGCCAACTCGTGGTCGAGCTCAGCCAGGATATTTTGTTGCAGCGAGGCAGTGTGCATGGGGCAGGCAGGAAATCAAGAGTACCCCGCAAAGCTAGCGCTGCAATACAATGCGCTGGCTAACCGGCGCCGCTTGCGCCGAGCTCACCCGCAGGGTGTACACCCCGGCCGGCAGCGCGGCTACCTCGAGGGCTAGCGTAGTGGTTGCGGCGGGCACTACTCGCGCCAGCAGGGCTCGGCCCAGGCCATCCAGCAGCTGCAGTTGCTGCGGGGCGGCGGCGGGCGTCAGCCGCAGGTTTAGGTGCGTAGTAGCAGGCACGGGCCAGGCCACTACGCCAGCTGCCGGCTGCTTATCTTTTGCAGATAACACATTAACATCCAGCATTCGCACCAGGCCAAAAACTGGCGTGGCACCCGCCTGCGCAAACGAGCCCGCCATCAGGATGGCCCCATTGGGCTGCACCAGCATACGCAGCACCTGGCCGGGGCCCGTTGGGCCAGCGGCGGGCTGGTAGCTAGCATCTTGCTGGCCGTTGGGCAGCAAGCGGGCTGTGCTAGGCCCCGCGCCGGTAGCCAGGCCAGCCAGCAGAATGCGGCCGTTGGGCTGGCGCTGGAAAGCCAGCGGGCTCAGACTACCCCAGTCATTCTGCACAATGCCCGGCCCCGTCAGGCCCGCCAGGGTGTTGCCGGTGCCTAGCCGGTAGATGTTATTTTGCTCATCTACCGCCACTTGATACGTATTGGAAGAAAAATACGTAGTAGCCGGTGGGTAGCTGGGGTCGAGGCTGCCATCGGGCAGCAGCCGGGCCAGCAGGTGCATCAGCACGTAGGAGCCACCCCCGCCGCCCGTTACAATGCGGCCGTCGGCCTGCACAACAAAGTGGTTGACCTGCACCGCCTGCTGAAAAGCAGGGTCATTTTGCCCGGTTTGCCCGCTTAGTCGATAGAGGCCTTTGGGCGGCGGCATGGTGTAAACGGGCGACTGGGACGTGCGCGCCAACACATCGCCGCCGGGCAGCGCAGCTACCTGCACAATGGGCAGGCCGCTGGGCAGGTTCGCATCGAAGGCACCATCGAGCGTGCCGCTGGGTAGCAAGCGGCCCACCCCACGCCGCTGGCCCGCCGCCAGCGAGTCGAAGCTGCCACCTACCAGAATGCTGCCGTTGGGCTGCAAAGCCAGCGAACTAACGGTACCATTGGCCGGGCAATTGGCGGTGAAGGCCGCATCGAGCGTGCCATCGGCGTGGAGGCGGGCCAGGTTGCGGGCCCGCACGCCATTAATGGTGCTGAACGTGCCGCCAATCACGTACTTGCCATCGGCCTGCTGCACCACATCGCGCACCACACCGCTGCTAGCGCCACTTCTGATTTGGGGTATTTGAAAGGTGGGGTCCAGCCGAGTAGTCTGGGCAACGGCCGGCTGCACTAGCGCACTGCTAAGTACCAACGCAAGCAGACGGACGACGGTAGAAGTTTGCATCATAACCGAAAGTGAAGCGTGAATGAAGCATCATGCGCAACTTACTTCTTTTTATTTTAAAAACTTCAGCAGCAGGCCTAAACTACTCGCAATTAGACGGTAGCGGGTGTGCTGCTCACGGCCGAGGCCGGCGGTGGGGGCAGCATAGTATCACCAGCCGGCTCGTCGCGCAGCTTTTTGCCGCGCAAGCTCAGCAGGAAAATCAGGCCTAGCACGAAGAATACAATGAGCGCCAGAATACTATAGCGCATATTGCCTCCCATGAGCTGCGAAATACCCCCGAATGTGATGAGCCCTATGACAATGCCGACTTTCTCAGTCACGTCAAAAAAGCTAAAATAAGCCGCCGAGTTGGGCGTATTCTCCGGAATAATTTTGGAATAGGTAGAGCGCGACAAGCTTTGCACCGCGCCCATCGTCAGGCCGATAACCGAGGCCAGCACGTAGAACGACCAGCCGGCCTGCACATAGTAACCCGCGACGCAAATCAGCATCCAGATGAATACTGCCCAGCTTAGCGCACGGGTGTTGCCGATGCGCTCCGAGAGCTTGGCAAACAGCCAAGCCCCCAGGATGCCCACTAGCTGCAACAACAGAATGGTTTTAATGAGTGCGGAGGTTTCCAGCTTCAGTTCTTCAGAGCCGAAAAGAGTGGCGACGTACATCACGGTTTGCACGCCCATGTTGTAGGTGAAGTAGGCCAGCAAGAACCGCTTCAGATTGGGTTGCTTCTTGGTTTCTTCCCAAACCTTACCCAACTCACGAAACCCACTGAGCAGCCAGCCAGCATCGGAGGCGGTGCCAGCGGCACGGCCAGGGTCGGGGGGCAATGTAAAAAAGGGAATTTGGGCAAAACCAGCCCACCAGATACCGGTAAGTAGAAAGCTATACTGGGTGGCTTTACCCGTAGTGAGGCCAAACATTGGTGCACCCGATAAAGTAGGTCCCTGAATGAGCATCAGGCACATAACCAGTAGCAGCACCGAGCCGATATACCCCATCGAGAAGCCTCGGGCTGACAAGGAATCAAACTTCTCTTCCGAAGAAATATCCGGCAAATAAGAATTATAGAATACAATAGAACCCGAGAAGCCCACTGTAGCTATAATAAACACAAATACGCTGATGGTAAACGTATTAGGCTCAAAGAAATACAGCGCGGAGCAGGCCGCGGCGCCGATGTAGCAGAAAATTTGCAGAAACAGTTTTTTGCGACCCGAATAATCGGCCAGCGAGGTAAGCAGCGGGCTTAGCAATGCGATAATGAGGAAGGCTGCCGACACCGAATAGTTTTGCAGCGAAGTGCCGGGCACTTTAAACCCCAAGAAGTCGACGGCCGTTTTGCCGCTGTCGGTGTGGGTGATTTCCTTCACCATCGAACCCCAGTAAATGGGGAAAATGGAGCTCGTAATGACGAGCGGATACACCGAGTTGGCCCAGTCGTAGAATGTCCAGCCGGTGGTGATGCGCTTGTTGTCTTTTTCGACGGCCGGCGCGGGGGCGGTGGGAGGCATATGCTGCAAAGTGAGTGAGCGCCCAAGATACAGCCGTTTCGAAGCAGCGGCTTCCAACATAACCTAATCCTCACTACCCCTACCTTGCCTGGTACAAACCACTAAGCTTACTACAAATGCAACAATGTTTCAAATAAGAAAGTCTGGCTTATCTTTGGGGAAGCGCGTCGGCACTACTGCTGGCCACTGCTCTCCCATTCTATTGCCATGTTTGACGTACTTATTATCGGCGGCAGCTACGCCGGCTTGAGCGCGGCGCTAGCCCTGGGCCGCGCCCGGCGCTCGGTGCTGGTGCTCGACGCGGGCCGCCCACGCAACCGCTTCACGCCGCACGCCCACAACTTGCTGCTGCACGATGGCGACGCCCCCGCCGACCTGGCGGCCCGCGCCCGCCAGCAAGTGGCCGCCTACCCTACCGTGCAACTGCTCGAAGCCCGGGCCACCGCCGCCGAAAAGCTACCCAGCGGCACCTTTGCCGTGGCTACCGAGGCCTACGGCACCTTCGAGGCTAGCCGGCTGCTGCTAGCCACTGGTATGCGCGACGAGCTGCCGCCCGTGCCAGGCTTTGCCGAATGCTGGGGCAAGTCGGTGATTCACTGCCCCTTCTGCCACGGCTACGAGGTGGCCGACCAGCCCACCGGCATCTGGAACAACGGCGACGAAGCAGCTCACCAAGTGAGAATGCTGCTGAACTGGTCGCGCCAGCTCACGGTCTTCACCAACGGCCCGGCTACGTTTGGCCCCAACGTGCATGAGTTACTAAAAACCAATGAGGTAGGCTTAGTAGAAACGCCCGTAACGGAGCTGTTGCACGCTAGCGGCCAGCTCACGGGCCTGCGCCTGGCCGATGGTCGCACCTGGCCGCTGCCCGTACTCTACGCCCGCCTGCCCGCGCACCAGGCTAGCCCCTTAGCCCAGCAGCTAGGCTGCGAGTTGACCGAGCAACACCTCATCCGCATTGACGAAAGCTACCGCACCACGGTGCCGGGCGTGTACGCCGCCGGCGACTGCTGCTCGGCCCTGCCCCAACTCGCGCTAGCCATTGCGGCCGGCAACATGGTCGGCGCGGGCCTAAGCAAGGAACTCATCATGGGTAGTTAACGAGCCACTAAAAAACCAGCTGGCTAGGGGTACTGACTGCACCCCTAGCCAGCTGGCTACTCACCAAGTCAGCGTTTTGCGCTACTGCCCGAGCGCGGCGTACTGCGCCTCGGTATCCACGTCGGTGGCGCCGCCGGGGAAATCTACGGTGGGTAGGTGGGCATACTGTTGCAGCAATTCGCGGGCGCCGCTAGCCCCTTGCAGGTCGAGCAACTGCGGAAACACAGCCCGGCTAAACAGCGCCGGCACGCCCTTGGTGTCGGCGTAGGCCGAGGCTACCACGGGCTGCCCGGTGGCCTGAAACTGCACGATGAGCTGGCCAATAACTTCCTCGGTGAGCAGCGGCTGGTCGCAGAGCATAACCACCACGGCATCGACGCGGGGCGCTTCGGCGGCGGTTTCGAGCTCGGCCAGGCCGGCGGCGATGCTGCTGCCCATGCCATCGGCCCAGTTGTCGTTGCGCACCACGTGAAAGGGCAGCCCCTCGATTTCGGGCAGCAGCTCGTCGTGGAGGGCGCCGGTCACGAGCACCAGCGGGCGGCAGGGGCTAGCGGCGGCCACCTCGGCGGCGCGACGCAGCAGCGTTTGGCCTTGGTAGGGCAGCAGCTGCTTGGGGCGGGCCAGCCGCGACGACGAGCCGGCGGCCAGCAGCAGCAGGCCCACGGTGGCAATGGGGTCGTTGTGCATCTAACGAAAGTGAATTTGTTGGATTGTTAGTAGAAAACACAAAAGAACGTCATGCTGAGCTTGCCGAAGCATCTCCACCGCGCCGCTAGAACGACGCGGTGGAGATGCTTCGGCAAGCTCAGCATGACGTTCTTGGTTTTAGCAGGCGATAAGGCTAGCTGTTTAACCCGGCCATCATCACCTTATCGGGCGTGAGGGGCAGGTCGCGCAGGCGCTTGCCGGTGGCGTGGTACACGGCGTTGGCCACGGCGGCGGCTACGCCTACCATCGCGATTTCGCCGATGCCTTTTACGCCCATTGCGTTGATGTAGGGGTCGTGCTCCTCCACAAACTCGACCGTCATGTCGGGAATGTCGGCGTTCACGGGCACGTGGTAGCTAGCCAGGTCGGCGTTGGTGTAGCGCGAGAAATGCTGGTCGCGTATCGTCTCCTCCATCAAAGCCGAGCCGATGCCAAAAATAGCGCCGCCGATAATCTGGCTGCGAGCCGTTTGGGCGTTCAGCACGCGGCCAGCGCCGATGACACTCACCCACTTGCTCACCCGAATGGTACCGAGGTCCATATCAACCCGCACCTCGCAGAAGTGCGCGCCGAACGAGTGCATGGAATGCTGGCCCGCCTGGTCCTTTTTGGTGGGGTCAGCGTTTTTGGCGGCAGCGGCGTCTTCGTAGCCCGAGCCGTATTTACCCTGGGCCATGCCTTCGATGTCGGTGATGTCGCCGCGCTTCATCAGGTCGCCGAAGGCTTCGCCTTTCTTGGGGTCCTTCTTCAAAAACAAGCGGCCTTTTTCTACCGTCACATCTTCCGGCTTGGCGCGGTAGAGCGGCGATTTCTTGTCGATAACGGCCGCTTTAATCAGCTTCTGCCACACATCCTGGCAAGCCAGGAAAATGCTCGACGACACCGTGCCGGCCGCCGTGGAGCCGCCCGAGTTGGGGGCCGTGGGCAGCTGCGTATCGCCCAGCTCGAAGCGTACTTTCTCGATGGGCAGGCCCAGCGAGTCGGCGGCTACCTGGGTCATTACGGTGTAGGTGCCGGTGCCAAGGTCGGTGGCGCCCGACTGCACCACGGCGTGGCCGTCGGCGTAGAGGCGGGCGCGGGCCGTACCCTGCGAATTGTGCACGGGGTAGCTAGCGGTGGCCATACCCATGCCCACGAGGTAGCGGCCGTCGCGGGTGGCACCGGCCTTGGGGTTGCGCTTGCTCCAGCCAAACAACTCGGCGCCGCGGGCGTAGCACTCTTTCAGGCTTTTGCTGCTCCACGGCTTGCCGGTGCCGTAGTCATGGTCGGCATAGTTGCGCAGGCGAATTTCGATGGGGTCCACGCCTACTCGGTACGCCAGGTCATCCATCGAGCACTCGATGGCGAACGAACCCGGTCCTTCGCCCGGCGCCCGCATAAAGGTGGGCGTCATCACGTTGGCCCTAGCCAGCTCGTAGGTACTCTCGAAGGTGGGGCTCGCGTAGAGCAAGTCCACAATCTTGGAGTTGGGCTCGGCGTAATTGTCCCAGGGCGAGGTGGTCGATTTCTTGGTGTGCACCAGCGACGTCAGTTTGCCGTCGGCGGTGGCCCCTAGCTGCAGGGTCTGCTCCTGGTCCTCACGGTGGCCCATGCTCGTGAACATCTGCTCGCGGGTCAGCATCAGCTTCACCGGGCGGTTCACGGCTTTGGCGGCCTGCACCGTGAGCACGGTGTGCGGCCAGCACGAGCCTTTGCAGCCAAAGCCGCCGCCTAGGTACTTGGTAATGACGCGCACCTGCTCGCGCGGCAGGCCCGTCATAGCTGACAGCGCCGACTGTGTGCGCGTCACGCCCTGCGTCGATTCGTAGACCGTGAGGCGGTCGGGCGCTTCCCACACGGCAGTGGTCGAGCCCGGCTCCATCGGGTTGTGGTTGTATACCGGGTGGATGTAGGTGGCCGTCAGCTGGATGGGTGCGCCGGCAAACGCGCCCTTGGCATCGCCGCGCTTGGTGTGGCCATCCTGCTTGCCATCCTGCACCTTTTGCGGGTCGAAAAGCTCAGCTTTCGGCTGCTTGTAGTTGGCAATCGGCTCGCCTTTCTGGTACGTTACCTTCACCAGCGTGGCAGCGTGGGTAGCGTGCTCCAGGGTGTCGGCCACGACTAGTGCCACCGGCTGGGCCGAGTAAAAAATCTCGTCGCCCGTGAGGGGCATAAAGCCCATCGGCGCGCCAATATCCTTCTTACCCTGCGCGTCGTTGGGCGTTTTGGCGAGCTTGGGCAGGTTTTGGTGCGTGAGCACCGCAATGACGCCGGGCTCGCGCGCCGCGGCGGCAGTGTCGATGCTTTGAATCTTGCCCTTGGCGATGGGGCTAGTGGCCAGCACGCCATACGTGAGGCCCGGCAGCGGAAACTCGGCCGAGTATTTGGCCTTGCCAGTAACCTTCTCGCGGCCATCTACGCGCACGAGGGGCTTGCCGACGTAGCCGCCGGGCTGGTCAAAAAATTGGGGTTCGGATGACATATTATCCACGACTAATAAGCACTTAAGCAGTGACTTCGAGCAGGGCACGCACCAGCGTGCGCTGGGCCAGCTCTACCTTAAATTTATTGTGCTCGCGCGGGGCAGCATCGCGCACGGCCAGCGCGGCGGCGGCGCGGAAATTTTCTTCCGTTGGGGCCTTGCCCACGAGGGCTTTCTCCACGGCGGGCACGCGCCAGGGCACGGTGCCCACGCCGCCCAGCGCCACCCTAGCCGAGCGAATAACGCCGCCCTGCACATCGAGGCCCACGGCCGCCGACACCAGCGCATAGGCATAGCTGGCCCGGTCGCGTACCTTGAGGTAATGCGACTTGCGGGCGTGCGCGGCGGCCGGCACCGTAATGGCCGTGATAATTTCGCCGGGCTGCAAGTGGTTTTCGATGTGCGGCGTGTTGCCCGGCAACTTGTAAAAATCAGCCAGCGGCACGGTGCGGGTGGCGCCCTTCGGGCCTTCCAGCGTCAGCTTGGCTTCGAGGGCCACCAGGGCCACGGCCAGGTCGGAGGCGTTGGTGGCAATGCAGCTGGGGCTGGTGCCAAAAATGGCCAGGTTGCGGTTATCGCCCTCCTGGGCGGGGCAGCCCGAGCCGGGCACGCGCTTGTTGCACGGAAACGCTACGTCGCGGAAGTAGCCGCAGCGGGTGCGCTGCAACAGGTTGCCGCCCATGCTAGCCATGTTGCGCAGCTGGGGCGAGGCCGAAGCCAGCAGCGCCTGCGAGATAACCGGGTAATTCTGCACCACTTGCGGGTGCTCACCCACGTCGCTCATGCGCTCCAGGGTCCCGATGCGCAGGCCAGTCGCCGCGTTATCGATGCCCATGAGCGAGAGCTTATTGATATCTATCAGCAAGGAATGCTGCTCGATATTTGATTTCATGAGGTCAAGCAGCGTGGTGCCGCCGCCGATGAAGGCGGCCTGCTTGTCAGCTTCCTTGGCCGTGGTGGCTTCCTTGGTAGAAGCGGCCTGGGTATAGGCGAAATTATTCATCGAGATTAGCCTTTAGCAGATTGGCCGGCTACCTCGCGCACGGCGGCCAGAATGTTGGGGTAGGCGCCGCAGCGGCAGATGTTGCCGCTCATCCACTCGCGAATGTCGCCGTCGGTTTTAGCGTGGCCTTCTTTCACGCAGGCTACGCCCGACATGATTTGGCCCGGCGTGCAGTAGCCGCACTGGAAGCCGTCGTGCTTCAGGAACGCCTCCTGCATGGGGTGCAACTCCTCCCCCTTGGCTAGGCCTTCGATGGTGGTGACTTGCTTGCCCTGGGCCATCACAGCCAGGGTCAGGCAGGAGTTCACGCGCCGGCCGTCGAGGTGCACGGTGCAGGCCCCGCACTGGCCGTGGTCGCAGCCTTTTTTGGTACCCGTCAGGTCAAGGTTTTCACGCAACGCGTCGAGCAGCGTGGTGCGCGGCTCGATACGCAGGTTTTTGGCCTGGCCGTTGATGTTGAGGCTAACGTTGGTTTGGCCGGAGAGAATGGGGCTAGCCGGGGCCAGCTTATCGGCCAGGGCTTCGGCCTGGCTGGCAATGGGCGGGGCCAGGGCTACGCCCAGCAGGCCACCGGTTTGTTTAAGAAAGGAACGGCGCGAAGGGCCTTGGGGCGCGGAGCTAGCCGCGTCGGGAGTTTGGTCGTCAGGATGCATACGGACAGCGCGTGGTAAGGCTTTTATAGCATACGCAGAAACAGGGTGCGCTGTTTACTGATTTTTACCGTGTTGGTCACTTTATTCTACCGAGCCGGCCGGCTTATTTTCCTAAACTCAAACGTAGAATTTGGTAAGCGGCTAAGGGCCTAACCACTACCCTAGCCCCACCTTCACCTCCACAAAAAAGACCCACTGGCTAGTCAGCGGGTCTTTCTTCTATAAGCAGCCAAGTGGTGGCCTAGCGCGTTTTCCGCGCCGTGCGCGTGGCATCGTAGCGCGCGCCGCCAAACAGGTAGAGCATAAGGGCCCGCGAATAGCGAAACACGAGCGGCGCCGAAACCAGCGTGATAGCCGCCACCACCACTACGTAGACCCACGTATCCGGGTCACCAAAAAGGTAATAGAGCAAGATGCCCACCACCGCAAACGTGCCCACCGCAAAGCCAAAGCTGATGTACATGGCTCCGAAGTAGAAGCCCGGCTCGGGCTCAAACGTTTGGCCACACACGGGGCACTCGGCCGGCATGTCGGTGAACTTGGTGAGGTTGAGCGCGGAGTGCGTGAACAGCTTGCCCTGGTGGCAGCGCGGGCAGCGCAACGCCAGCAGCGCGAGCGTAGACGATTCGATGGGGGCGGCGGCGGTAGACATAGCAGGTGACAGTGGGCAAAAGCGAAAGGCGGAATGACCCGGCAAAGGTACCGGCCTCCCTAGCCCGCCAACAGAGCCGCGCGCGGGCAAAAACCGCACAAATCAACGCTGCCGCCGAAAGGCCTCGGGCGGTAGTCCTACGTGCTTTTTGAAGGCCCGGCTGAAATAGGAGGCATCGTCGTAGCCCAGGGCCTGGGCTAGCTGGGCAATAGAGTCGGCCGAATGGTGGAGCTGGCGCTGGGCTTCGGCCATCACGCGGGCCAGGATGAGGTCGCGGGCCGGGTGCCCCACCACCCGCTGGCAGATGGCCGTGAGGTGATTGGGCGTAATATGCAGCTGCTCGGCATAGAATGCCACCGTTTTCTGCGTGCGAAAATGCTGGTTCAGCAGCCCGCTGAATGCCCGCACCTGCTGGCGGCCCAGCGCGGCGGCCGGCGCCGGGGCCTCGAGGTAGTGCCGGGCGGCCAGCTCCAGCACCAGAAACAGGTAAGCGGCCACCACATCCTCGTCGGGCGCGACCAGCGGCTGGCTAGCCTCCTGCCACAGCTGCGCTAGTAGCGGCGCAATTGCATTGTCGGCTGCTGGCAGGTAGCACACTGGCAAATGGCTAGGGTCGAAAAATGGGTAGCCGTGCAGCCGGCCCGCCGGGTAGCGCCGCTGGTAAAACTCGGCCTCGAAAAATACGATGTAGCCCGCCGCGTCGGCGCTCAGCGCCCAGCCGTGCACCTGCCCCGGCGCCAGAAAAAACAGCGCGCCCGGCCGCAGCTCATACGCCTGCAAATCAATGGTGTGCGTGCCACTGCCCTGCGTGATATACAGCAGCAGGTAAAAGTCGTGCGCGTGCGGCGCGCTCACGCTCGGAAACCGGGCTGCGTGGGTTTCGAGGCGCTGCACGTAGTAGGGCCGGCGAGCGGCGGGCGCGGTAGCCTCGGGCGAGGGGAAGGCCGCGAGCGGCAGTACGGGCAGGGTGGTGGGCTTCATAATATGGCGTGCAAGAACGGCCCGTACCGGCCCGTTCAGGACGATTTCGCCATAAAAAAAGCCCCAGATGGGGCTTTTTTATTTACTCAATCGCTATTCGCTGCGTGCTTGTTTTATCCCCTTTAAACCGAAGCAAGTAGATACCTGGCTTCAGGTCCTCGCTCGGAATACTCAGCGCCATTTGCTTGCCTACGTTTAGGCGCGATAAGATTCGCCCCGTAACATCCACCAGCTCAATGCTTTCTACCCTAGCTTGGTTGGTGCCCAGCTTCACATTTATCCTGCTCTGGGCTGGGTTTGGATAAACTTCTATGGCGCTGCCGGCCACCGCACCGCTAGTGGCCGCCGTAACAACGGCGCAGTTGGTAGCCGCCGCGCCCATGCCGGTGATGGCGGCGTTGGAGCTGGCTAGCAATAGCTTATCCAGCTTGGCGTTGCCGCCGGCATTGTAGCCAATGGTGAGGGTGTGGGCCCCTAGCGGCAGCACCGCATTGCGAAGCTTCACCCAGCGCCAGCCATCGGCCCCTACTTCTTTCACACTCACGTCGTCGATATAGTAGGTATTGGCCACCTGCCCCATATCAAACAAAAAAGTAGTGGACGCCAGCGTGGCCGGAATGGTCCAGGAAACCTGTTGCCACGCAGTGCCTATGGCCTGGTCGGCCTGGTACTGGGCCCCGGAAGGCCCGGTAGAAAGCCGGATAGAACCCCCGGCCGCAGCCGCCCTCACCCAGTACGAAATCACGTATTGCTTGCCAATGGTAGTGGCGAAGGCAGCGCTGGTTACCTGCACTTTCCACTGGCTGCCAGGCTGAGCGGTGGGGTTCACTACTTTCAGCGAGCCGCTGCCGGTGTGGGCATCGGCCGCTACCGTATTGGCCGTGATGGTCGCGCCGGTCGCGTTCAGCGTGGTCCAGCCGGCTAGCCCACTTTCAAAGCCTGCGTTGCTAACTAGCTGATTGCTTACCGATTGAAACGCCTCATTGTCAATCTTCAGCCAGTAGCTGAAGTCTTCCGCGGCAGGCACGTTCAGGCGGGCCAGCAGATTATAGGTGCCGGCGCTATCGATGCTAAAGGGCATTGCTAGGGTGGCCGCCGCGCCGGTGGGGGCGGCGGCAGGGCTGCTCAGGCCGCTCTTTACTTTCACATACTTGCCGTTGGATGCGTCTGTGTCTGTCAGCACGTCCCAGTTCGCGCCTACCGTGGCGCACTCGGCTTCCAGCCCGATTCTTTTGCCGAGCGACTCCAGTGGCAACGGCGGCAAAACGGCATTGCCAGTGCCCCACCACTTGTACCAGCGCTGGTAGTCGACGGTCGGAAACGGATTGGTCGTGTAGTCGGTGCTGACCGTAGTATTGCCCAGCAAAAACTTGTCGACGAAGGCCTGCATGGCCGGCACCTGGGTGGTGGGCACGGCGCAGTGGTTGTGGCCGCCATCGATGTAAAAGCCAAAGCGGTCGCCCAGGCCAAACGCCTTATATACCTCGTGCGTGGCCCTAGCCGACACGTAGGCCGCCGGGTTGGCTAGCCACTCAAAATCGGTGTTGCCGGTCACGAGCAGGGCGCGGGGCGCCACCATGGCCATCAGCTCGTGGTGGTCGTGGGGCAGCTTGGCCACGTTGGTATTGGCAAACAGCTTCATGTCGTCCTTAAACCAGTTGTAGTCCGTGGCGTCCAGCTTTTCGACCGCGCCCAGGGTTTCGGACACGCGCCAGGCCGGCGCCCCGCCCCCGCCCGATTCTTGCGCAATGGTGAGGGCGATGCGCTCGTCGAGGGCCCCGGCAAACAGGGCCATCTTGCCAGCGTAGGAACAGCCCGTCACGCCGAGGTGCTTGAGGTCGATGGGCAGGCTAGCCTGCACCAGCTCCAGGCCGTCGATAAGGCGGCTCACCCCCCACGACCAGGCCGCGTACTGCCCCGAGTTCGACAAATCGTGGTCGGGATAGAGTTGGTAAAAAGGGTCCGTGAGCTGCGGGTTGCCGTAGGTCGTGACGTTGTTGTGGTTGTACTGGATGGTGGCTACGCGACCAGTAAAAACCGTGGCCGGCACGCTGCCGGTGGGGCTGTTCATGCCGATTATCGCCGGAAACGGGCCCGTGCCCGTGGTAGGCAGCACCACTTGTGAAGTCAGCGTGGCCGTTTTGCCGTTCACCGTCACGTTCACGGTGAGCGTGCCCGCGCCCGCCGTTGTGCCGGCGGTGTAGCTTGCCGTAATCGTCGAGGGCTTGGTCGGCTTGGTACCTATCTCGTAGTTCTCGATTTGGGCCTTTATCTCATTGCGGCGGCATTCCCAATCGCTGAAGCTGGTAGAGCGCCCCCGGCCATCGGCCCACATAAAGGGGTCGGGCAAGGGCTGAATGACGGGCAACTGGGCGAGCGTAGGCAAGGGCGGCGCCGCGCAGCTAGCTCCCGTGTTTTCAGTGCTGTATACCAGCGGAGTCTGCGCATACGAGCCTCGGCAAACGAGGCTCAGCAGGGCGGCAACAAGGGTAATTTTGGCTTTCATTTCTTGGAATAATTGGGTGGGAAAAGGAACTGTGCAGCAGGCTTGGTGGCTAGCGAGGTTTTTTCATAGGCAAGGTGTGGGTGAGCAATGGGTTGCTATTTTCAGCCCGCACCCTGTTCTATGAAAGAGGGGTGCGATGCAAAGGCTTTTCAGTCAGAATACCATTTGGCTTGCCCAAACCAGTTGCCCTTACTGCCTAAGTCAGATGTGGACTGTGGGGGCGGGTAGTTGATTTTATATGAATCTAAAAAGCAGTTTGAGAAAGCCAACATGCTTTTTCTATAAAATTCAAATAAAACTATCACAATCGTTGTCGCAAACGATTGTGTACATGCACGATGCAGTTTACTACATTACTATTGCCTTCTCCACTTTGCAGCGCTTCTTGTTTGAGCTTAGCTGCCGCTTAGCATAGCGCATAGCGAAATAATTCAATTAGCAGCTGCTTTGGATGAGATAGGTAGCTCCTGATAGCCACCGCAGCCAGTAGCTGCGCTACCCAGCGAGCCTAGCCCCACAAAAAAGCCCCTGCCGATACCGGCAGGGGCTTTTTTGCTAGGTTAAATTAACCGCGCCCTTACTGCGGGTTCGGCTTGTTCTCGCGCTTCTCGAGCTGCGGAGCCTTGGCGTTGCGCATGGGGTTGGCCTGGGGGGCGTTGTTGCCCACTTGGCCGGCCTGGAACAGGTCGAAGCGCGAGGCTACCGGCTGGCGGGGGTAGGCGTTGTTGCTCAGGTCGGTATCGGCGGTTTGCTGAAGCGGGTCGATGACGAACGACACCACGTTTTTGGGCGAGATGATGAGCTTGGTGACCTGTTCGTTGTTCTTGCGCCAGATTTCGGCCGGAATGGTCTGGGTTTCGGTGCTGCCGTCGTCGTAGGTCATTTGCAGCACCACCGGCATCACGAGGCCGCCCACGTTGCGCAGGCTCAGCTCGTAGAGGTTCAGGTTGCCATTCAGGCGCTGCTGCTGCTCGGGGCTCAGGGTGGCGAGGTACTGGTTGTAGCGCTGCTGGTCGGCATCGGTCACGGTCAGGGGGTCGTAGCTGTTGTAGAAGTCCTTGAGTTCGGGCTTCTCGTCCACGGCCGTGGTTTTGAGGTCGGTCGCGTTGCGCTGGGCCGAAAGGCTAGCCACCTGGGCTTTGCGCTCGTTTTGCAGGCGCGTGCTTTCGACCTGCGGGTTTTTCGAGCTGGGGCGCAGGTACTTCACACCTTCCAGCGAGATGTCGCAGCGGTCGGTGCCGTAGAACCAGCCGCGCCAGAACCAGTCGAGGTCCACGGCCGAGGCGTCTTCCATGGTGCGGAAGAAGTCGGCCGGCTGCGGGTGCTTGTAGGCCCAGCGCTTAGCATAGGTTTTGAAGGAATAGTCGAACAGCTCGCGGCCCATCACCGTCTCGCGCAGCACGTTGAGGGCCGTGGCGGGCTTGCCGTAGGCATTGTTGCCAAACTGCAAAACCGACTCCGAATTGGTCATAATCGGGGTTTGCAGGCTCTTATCGGTGCGCATGTAGTTCACGATGTCGCGCGGCTCGCCGCGGCGGCTCGGGTAGTTGCGCTCCCACTCCTGCTCGGTGAGGTACTGGCAGAAGGTGTTGAGGCCCTCGTCCATCCAGGTCCACTGGCGCTCGTCCGAGTTCACAATCATCGGGAAGAAGTTGTGGCCCACTTCGTGGATAATCACCGAAATCATCCCGTATTTGCGGTCAGCCGAGTAGGTGCCGTCCTTCTCGGGGCGGCCGCCGTTAAAGCAAATCATCGGGTACTCCATGCCGCCCACCGGCCCGTGTACCGAAATAGCCACCGGGTACTCGTACGGAATGGTGTATTTCGAATACGTCTTGATGGTGTGCGCCACCACCTCGGTCGAGTACTGGCCCCACAGCGGGTTACCTTCCTTGGGGTAGTAGCTCATGCAGAGTACGGGCTTGCCGCTCTGGGTTATCTGCATGGCGTCCCAGATGAATTTGCGCGAGCTGGCCCAGGCAAAATCACGCACGTTTTTGGCGGCGAAGGTCCAGGTTTTGGTGCCGCTGGCCCGCTTGCCTTCGGCCTGGGTGGCCTCGGCCTGGGTCACGATGAGCACCGGCTTCTTGGCGTTCTTAGCCGAGGATAGCCGCTGGCGCTGGCTAGCCGTCAGCACCTGGTCGGGGTTTTGGAGCGTGCCGGTGGCGCCCACCACGTGGTCGGCGGGCGCGGTGATGCTCACGCGGTAGTCGCCGAAGGGCAGCGTGAATTCGCCGTTGCCTAGGAACTGCTTGTTCTGCCAGCCCGTGGCGTCGGAGTAGACGGCCATGCGCGGGTAAAACTGCGCGATTTCGTAGAGGTAGTTCTTGTCTTCGGGAAAATATTCGTAGCCGCTGCGCTCGTTGATTTTCAGCTGGTCGCTGATGTTGTAGCTCCACTTCACGCCGAAGCTCACCTTCTGGCCCGGCCGCAGCGCGGTGGGCAAGTCCACGCGCATCATGGTGTGGTTGATGGTGTATTTCAGGGCCTTACCGCTGGCATCGGTCACGGCCGCGATTTTGTAGCCACCATCAAAATCCGAAGCCACCATCTGGTTGTCCAGCTCCTGAAACGAGAGGCGGCCGTTGCTCACCTGCCCCACGTTGGTGGCGGCGGTGATGGAGTTTTTGGCCAGGATATTCTGGTCGAGCTGCACCCACAGGTAGGGCAGCACGTCGGGCGAGAGGTTGGTGTAGGTAATCGTTTCCGAACCCGTAATGGCCTGCTTGGCATCGTCGAGGCTCACGCGGATGCTGTAGTCGGCGCGCTGCTGCCAGTAGCGGGGGCCGGGCGCACCGCTGGCGGTGCGGTACTCGTTGGGGGTGGGCAGCTCAGTGCCGAGCTGCTCAAATTTATCGGTGCCCGAGTTGGTGGTCTGGGCCCGGCCGATTGCCGGCGCCAGCAACAGCCCTAGCCCGGCGGCCAGTAGCGAAATGCGCATAAACGAAGATTAAATGGAAAACAACTGCTAAAGGCGGCGAAGATAAGCCGCAGGTTGCGGCGGTTACGCACGCATTTGTAGCAGCAACAGCGTAGCTACGCCAAGCGCCGCGCCGCTCACGGTCAGTATCCAGTCGCGCCGGGCCACGCCCACCACGCGTAGCAGCACAAAACCAAGCAGCAGAATTCCGCTTACTACCAGCAGCTGCCCCAGCTCTACGCCCAGGTTAAACGACAGCAATTCCGCCACCGGGCGGCTTTGGTTCCCCAGCAATTCGCGCAGGTAGTTGGAAAAACCCAGGCCGTGAATAAGGCCAAAAACAGCGGCTAGGGCATTGGGCGCGGCCCACAAAACCGGGGCTTCGCAGCGCGACGGCTGCGCCAGCGCAGGGCTAGCCTGCTTCATATTGACCAGCGCCGTGAGGATGATAGTAATCGGAATCAAGGCCTCGACAATGGAACCCCCCGGAAGTATATTACCTATGTAGTTACCAACTGAGCTAAAGTGGATTATTAAGTCTATATAATTTACATACTCCTTAATAGAAGAATTCATCCACACATCACCCAGCGTGGCCAGCGCCAGCGTGATGGAGTGGCCCACCGTGAAGCTCGTGACCAGCGCCACCACGCGGCGCCAGTCGGCCAGCACGTAGGGCGCGCACAGGGCCAGCAAAAACGTGAGGTGGTCGGTGGCCTGCCAGCTGCAAATGTGCAGGAACCCCAGCTGCAAATAGGTGGTGAAGACGGACATAACCTGCAAATAAACGCCGCCCGCCGCTTAGAAGCGGCACCGTTCCGGCGGTAGCAGTGCTCCGACCCACCCCAAAAAAGCGCCTGTCCTTGCGGGCAGGCGCTTTCTGGCACTTCAGCACCCTAGCCGCGGGCGCTACTGGCGCACCAGGCGCCGCACCACCGGCTCGCCGGTGGCCGTGCGCGCCTGCACCGTGTACACGCCGGGCGCCAGGCCCGAGAGGTCGAGCACCTGGCTGGCCGCACCAGCGGGCACCGTGGCCACGGCCACGCGCTGCCCCAGCGCATTACAGATACTGAGTTGGGCGGGCTCGCGGTAGTTGCGCAGGGCCAGGGTCAGGCGGCCGTCGGGCGTGGGGTTGGGGTAGAGCTGAATGTCGGCCACCTGCGCGTTGGTGGTGGCCGTTATGGTTTGCGCAGCGCCCTTCACCACCACGTTTTTGAGCATGGCGTAGCGCGGCGTACCGGTACTGCCGCAGGCCCAGTAGAGGCGCAGGGTGAGCGTTTGGCCGGCCGTCAGGGTTACGCCGGTGCTGCCGTTCAGCACCAGGCGGTAGACGTTGGTGGGGCCGGTGGTTTGGTTGGGCAGCAGAATAGGCGCGCCAAACGCCCCGTAGGCCGTACTCGTCACGCCCGGTCCGGTGCCGGCGCTCACGTCGCTGGAATCGGCCACGAAGCCTGATTTGGAATACACCACGGCTAGTTTGGTATTGGAGCTGGTATTGTAGAAGGCCGACGAGAGCAGCAGCGAGTCGAGGCGCACCGCGCCGCCGGTGGCCGTCACCGTAAACTGCTCGTAGTAATTGCGCTTCAGCGTGCCGCCCACAGCGGTCCAGGTGCCGTCGCCGTTGCTAGTGGCGCCCAGCGCCTGCCCAAACTGCTTGGAGTAGGCCGGAATGGTGCTCAGCGTAGTCCCGTTAGAAACGTATAACGCCTTGAGCGTGGGCACTGTAGCCGTGAGGCGCGGCGAGCGAATGGCCGTGCTATCCTGATTGTTGCGGCTCATCGGCCACCAGATAAGCGGGGCCGACTGCGGCGCCGCCGTGGTCAGGCGGGTGCCGCTCACGGCCACGTTTACGGTGGCGGCGCCGGCGCTCACGTGGGTGATGTTGCCGCTGGCCGCGCCCGGCGTGGCCGTGTTCAGGCGCACGCTCACGGTGGTGCTGGCTAGGGTGTTGTTGGTCGGCGCTAGGGTCACGGGCGCGGCGCTGCCGCTCCAGGTGGCGCCGCCGTTGGTCGAAAGCTCGAAGCCCGCCGGGGGCGTGATGACGAGGCTAGCGGTCAGGTTGACACCCGCCACGGTGTAGGTCTGCACGGCCGAGGTACCGGTGCTGTACTGCGTAAACGCGGCCAGGCTCGTGCTCGACGTGGTGATAGTCGGCACGCTCGACACCAGCATGCTGGGCGTGGTGTGCGTCGTCAGGCCCGTTTTGGAAGCTACCACGCGGTAGTAGTAGCTCGTGCCGGCGGCCGGCAGCGCATCGGTAGCCGAGAAATTTACCAGTGAGTCGGTAGCGGCCGTCTGCGAATTGATGGTCGTAAACGTGCTGTTATCCGCCGAGCGCTGCAAGTCGTATTTCACGCCCGCAATCGCCCAGCTGATGTTCCACTGCAGGGCGGTCTGGCTAGCCCCCTTGGTGGCTTGCAGGTTGGCCACGGCGATGTCGGGGGCGCGGTAGGTGCCAAACTCCCCCCCTAGCGAGGTGGGGTCCCAGGCGGCGGCTACCGGCGCGCCGGTGGCGCTGGCGGTGCCCGTGTTCAGGCCGAACATCTTGGCCAGGCTATAATCCAGGGTATCGGCGGGGGCCAGCTGCTTGGCCCAGCTCACGCGCTGGCTGGTGTTTACCGGGCGGCCATCGAAGTAGGTGGTGCGAAATTCGGCGTTCGTGATTTTGGTCACGTCGGTGCCCGCATCCCAGATTACCCAGCCGGCAGGCTGAATCTCATTGACCCCGATTTTGGTGCGCGAAAACACTACTTTGTTGTAAGCCAGCGTACCGGCGGCCACCGAAAAGCCGGTCGAGTTTTGCCAGGGCCGACCCAGGTAGTAAAGCGTGGTGCCGTTGTTGGACGGAATTTTGGCCTTACGAAACAGGTAGCCGTAGGCCTGGGTAGGCGGCGTGTTGGCGGCCGTGATGTACGAGGTAGCCGCATTCACGACCCGCGTTTTGGCGTAGATGGTGCAGTTGTCGAAGATGGCAATGGCGTTGCCAAAAATAAAATCCACGTTGCCGTCAATGTAGCAATCCCGGAAGTAGTGGCGCGATACCGCGCCGCCGCTCTCGTAGGTCAGCAGCGTGTCCTGGTTGCCCATGAAGCGGCAGTTTTTGAACGCGGCGCGGTCGGCATAGAGGCTCACGGCCACGGCCTGCGAGCCGTCGCCGTAGGAGTTAACGAACGTCATGTTGAGGGCCGAGAAGTCGGTGGCATTCACCACGATGCTGCCCGAGCCGCCGGTGCCCAGCGTGCCGCCCATGCCGTTGGGCGTGGTGTTGTCGTCGCGCCAGGTGAGGATGGTGTTGGCCACGCTCTGGCCCACAAACTGCAGGAAGGGCTTGGTGCTGGGCACCGTCACTTTCTCGCTGTAAATACCATCCTTGATGTAGATGGTGTACACGGCCGTGCGGCTGGCCGGCGCGGCCGTCACGGCCGCCTGAATGGTGGTGAAATTGCCGCTGCCGTCCTTGGCCACGGTCACATCGTAGGCGAAGAGCCGGGCGCTGCACGCCAGCAGCAGTAACAGGGTGAGGCACGCACGAAGGCGGGCCGTCGGGCCAGCGGCCGCGCGGGTAATGCTTGTGGACATACCAAAAGAGTAAGGGTGGGAACGGGCTCAATATCAGTTCATTTATTGCTCATTCGCCGCTCATCAACCCACCTTTATTTGCGCAATCGATGCCGGCAACGTTGCCAGCTCTACCATTAAAGCGGGGCTGGCTAACCTCCCTACCCTAGCCGAAGCCCCCGCCGCCAACGCGGCGCCAGGCGGCTAGCCAGCCGGGGCCGGACCGGCAACGTTGCCGACATCGATTGCGCAAAAAAATCTGCGGCCAGCCCCCGGACCCGCGCCGGCCCACGGTAATATTATTGGCCGGAACGCTTCATCAAGCGGCGTTGGCGCTCGCTCCCTTTTCCCACCCACACTCGTTTACATGACTGCTTTCTACGCCCGTTCGGCGACTTTTGGCCTGGCTTTGCTGGGCTTCGCCGCTAGCCCCGTTTTTGCCCAGCTGCCCGCCTTTCCGGGGGCCGAGGGCGCCGGCAAATACACCACCGGCGGGCGCGGCAGCACGGCTAGCCCCACCACGGTGCTCGAAGTCACCAACCTCAACGATGCGGGCGCGGGCAGCCTGCGCCAAGCGCTGAGCGGCACCTACGCCAGCCGTACGGTGGTGTTTCGGGTGTGCGGCGTCATTCACCTCATCACCCAGCTCAGCATTCCGACCAACACAACCCTGGCGGGCCAAACGGCGCCCGGCGATGGCATTTGCGTAGCCGACAAGCAAACCAACATCAAGGGCAACAACGTGATTGTGCGCTTTATCCGCTTCCGGCTGGGTGACCAGTACCAGAACCTAGGCATGGTGAACGGCAGCGGCGACGAGGACGCCTTCGACTCCATCGGCGGCTATAATGGGCTGATAATCGACCACTGCACCTTTAGCTGGGGCGGCGACGAGTCGCTGACCTGCTACAAGGGCGACAACACCACTTTGCAGTGGAACCTCATCAGCGAGGGACTCAACTACTCGTACCACTTCGAAACCGGCGACACCGATTTTGAGAAGCACGGCTACGGCGGCATCTGGGGTGGGCGGCACGCCTCGTTTCACCACAATCTGCTGGCCCACTTGCAGGGCCGCAACCCGCGCTTCGACGGCTCGCGCAACCTGAGCCCCGTGAGCGCCGGCCAGGAAAATGCCGAGTTCGCCAACAACGTGCTCTACGACTGGGGCGCCTACACCGTGAACGGCGGCGAGGGTGGCAACTACAATCTGGTGAACAATTACTACAAAGCCGGCCCCAGCACCGGCGCTGGCAGCAGCGCGGGCGTGGCCGTGAAGAATATGGTGGCCAACCCCTACAAGCAAAGCAGCCCGGCGCTGCCCTACGGCCAGTACTATATCAGCGGCAACTACGTCACCAACTCCAGCGTGGTCACGGCCCACAACTGGCGCGGTGTGGCCATGAACGGCGGCTCGCTCAATGACACTACGCAGGCGAAAGTGCTCCAGCCGTTCGCCATCGGCGCTGATGCGCTGCCCATTCAGCCCGCGCCAGTGGCCTACGCGGCCGTGCTGGCCGGCGTGGGTTGCGTGCTGCCCACCCGCGACCCCATCGACCAGCGCATTGTGCAGGAAGTGCAAAATGGCACCGGCACTATCATCGACGTGCAGGGCGGCTACCCGCACGGCACGCCCTACAGCACCTCGCAGGTGGCCTGGCAGGTGCTGAACTGCAACACCGCCGCCCCCGCCGACACCGACCACGACGGCATGCCCGACGCCTACGAAACCGCCCGCGGCCTCAACCCCAACGACCCCGCCGACCGCGCCGCCCTAGCCCCCAACGGCTACGCCAACCTCGAAAACTACCTCAACGGCCTCGTGGCCAGCACGGTGCTTGCCACCACTAAAGCCGCCACTCCTTCGGCCCTGCTGCAAGTATTCCCCAACCCGGCGCAGGCTGGGCTGGCCCTCACCGTGGCCCACCCGTTGCAAGCAGGGCTAGCCGGCCAGTTTACCCTCTACAGCTTCGATGGCCGCCTGGTGGCTACCGTGGCCGTCGCGCCCGGCAGCAGCAGCACTGTTTTAAATGTTAGCCAACTAGCCGCCGGCAACTACCTGCTGGTGTACGAGGCCGCGCCGGGCGCACCGCGCTTCTCGACCAAGTTTGTAAAAGCTGAATAGATAAGGCAGGTATCCTACTGAAATTCTGAGTATTATTTAACACAAAGCGCCCCGAATCTCTAGCGAGACTCGGGGCGCTTTGCTACTTAATGGGGCTAGCGGGTTGCCTAGCGGCGGCCGTAACCATAGCCGTACGACGGGCCGCGGTCGTTGCGGTGCTGGGCTTCCCAGCGGGCGCGCTCGCGGGCTAGCTGCATATCGCGCTCGTAGCGCATTTGTTGCTCGTAGCGAGCGCGTTCGCGGGGCGACATGCGGCGGAAATCGCGGTCATGGTCGTGGTCGAAAGGAGCGGCGGCCGAGGCGGCAGTGGTTACGAAAAGAGCGGCGGCGGCGACGAACGAAAAGAGGGAAGCTTTCATGGGAAGTGGTGGTTGGAAAGGGTTAGAAAAGGAAGAAGAAAAGAGCGACGCGTCTGACCTCACTAAGACAAGCGCTGTGCCAGACCCGCATTTGCCTTTTTCACCCGTTTACATTACCACACTATCAATCAACAATTTATAATTTATCCCATCCGATTTATATCGACCAACGCGGGCAGAATACAGCTCAATCTCAGCTTCACTTTAAGATTGAGGGCTAGCCGGGCGTGCTGTTTCAACGCCCTGGCCCACCTTACCGCGGTGCGGCAGTCGGCGCCCATCCTCCGCGCCCTAGCTGGTCAGGTAGTCCCAAGCACCCGGTGCATGCTAAGCTGAAATAGGCTTTTTACTTGGACACTGCTACGAGGAGCCGTATTATTGTCCTTTAAAATTCATCTTTTCTTTTTTTATGCCCATAACTACTCATCTTCGCCAATCTGCTCTTTTCTGCCTATTGGTACTGTCGGCCTTTTCACTACGCGCCCAAAATATCTCGCTCAAGGGCGACGTGATAACCGTTGACAAAAAACCTTATGCCAAGCTCAAAAAATCGGGCTCGATGCTGCAGCGCGATTATACCCTTAGCACCCTGGATGACAAGGATGTGATGCTGGCTAAATCGGTTTTTGTGAGCCTACCTAGCAACGAGCGGTTCACGTACTACACGCTCACCTTTCGCCCTGGTGGCGAAGTAGCCGAGATGGACAACCCCGGCCTGAGCGTAAGTCAGCGCCTGATTGAGGCCATTGTGCAGCAAGGCGTAATACGCGACGGCCAGCCCGACCCCGAGGGCATTGCCCGCTTCGTAAAGGCCTACCCCCCAACAATTTCGGCGAAATACGCCAAGGATAAGGACGAGCAACTCAACGCCCCGCCACTGAGCTACCAGGTGGTGGAGCGCTCGCGCCGGTCGCCGTTCAGCATCTCGGGTTCGCGCATTGTGCAGGATGGCAAGTTTATCGGCGCTATCAACACCACCAAGCCCGATGGCGACGTTATCGACCAGATTACCCTGCCCGACGGCACCGTGATAGCCGTCGTCACGATTGCGGCCTGGTCGGGCAGTTCCGGCACCATGAGCTATAAAATCTTGGCCAAGCGCAACAACGTGTACCACAACCGCACCGCTAACGGCGGCGTAGGGGCCTGCCGCCAGGATGCCGTGCAGTGGCTGATTGGCGAAGGCCTTCTGTAAGCGCAATAACCATTAGCAATACAAAAAGCCCCGTTAGCTGAAGCTAGCGGGGCTTTTCTATTCAAAACCAAACCTTACACCGTAGGCAATTCCACGTTCTCGAAGTGCACGGCGCCGTCTTCCAGCACGGCTTCTACCACGGCGTCCTTGCTCACTTTGCCGGAGAGTATCTCCTTGCTTAGCTCATTGAGAATCACGCGCTGCAACACGCGCTTGAGGGGCCTAGCGCCGAACTGCGGGTCGAAGCCCTGCTCGCCGAGGTAGTCGAGCACCTCGTCGGTGGCTTCGAGGCTGATGCCGGCCTCGTGCAGGCGCTGCTGGATTTGCTTGAACTGGATATCGACAATCTTGCGGATTTCCTTGCGCTTGAGGGGCTGGAACATCACGATTTCGTCGATGCGGTTCAGGAACTC
>JBPBQJ010000095.1:0-25615 GCA_050954765.1 Janthinobacterium lividum
GGGGCGCGCGGCCGACGTAGTGGTCGTGGTGGTAGTGGTCGTAGTAGCCGCCGTGTACGGGCCGGCGTAGTAGTTGCCCTGGTTGGCGGTGTAGGTGCCGTAGGCGGCGGGGTCGGTCACCACGGTTTTTACTTCGCGGGTGGTCATGTCGTTGAGGTCGCGCACGGCGGCGTAGCGGCCAGTGCTATCGGTGCGGCCATTGAGGTCGCCGAGGGTGCGGGCGCGGTTGTAGTATATCTGTTGCAGGCGGGCCTTGGTGGCGGCGTCGGTGGCGCGCAGGTCGGCGGCTACCTGGTCGGCTAGCTGGTTGGCGCTGGTGCGGTAACTGGCGGTATCCACGGTAGTAGTCGTGGTAGTAGTTTCGGTGGTGCCGCTAGGTACGGTGGTGGTTTCGGTAGTCTCGGTTTTCTTTTCCTGCGAGCAGGAAGCTAGGGCAACCGTGGCGGCCGTAGCCAGCAGAAGGAGGTTGGATTTCATGAGTTTAGCGCAAATAAGGTGCGGCTTGTCGCCTGGTTCCGCCTCATACGGTCAGGCCGAAAACGATGTTGCCAGCCCTCAGAAAAAGAGCTGGCAACTAAGCTGTTACTACGCAGGGCTAGCCTAGGCATTCACCACCGACCCACCATTGGGGTGCAGCGTCTGGCCCGAGAAGTACGAGGCGTCTTCCGAAGCCAGAAACACGTAGGCCGGCGCCACCTCGGAGGGCTGGCCGGCGCGGCCCATCGGCACATCGTGGCCAAACAGCGGCAGCTTCAGCAGGCCCACGCCCGTGACAAAGGGCGTCCAGATAGGGCCCGGCGCCACCGAGTTTACCCGAATGCCTTTCTTGATGAGCTGCAACGATAAAGCCCGCGTGAAGGCTTCGATGGCCCCCTTGGTAGAGGTGTAGTCGAGTAGCGCCTCGTTGCCCTTGTAGGCGTTCACCGACGTGGTGTTGATAATAGCTGCGCCTTCTTTGAGGTGCTTGAGCGCCGAGCGCACGATGCGGAATTGCGCGATAATGTTGAGGTTGAAGATGCTATCAAGCTCATCATCCGTAATTTCCTCGAGCGAGTCGTGCCAGTTTTGCTCGGCGGCGTTGTTCACCACGATGTCGAGCTGCCCGTATTCGGCCACGGTGCGGGCCACTACCTCGTCGCAGAAAGCGGGCACTTTCAGGTCGCCGGGCAGCAGCAGGCAGCGGCGGCCTTCGGCCTGCACTAGCTGCTGGGCCTTTTCGGCATCCTGCTGCTCGGTGGGGAAGTACACGATGGCTACATCGGCGCCTTCGCGGGCAAAGTGCACGGCCACGGCCCGGCCAATGCCCGAGTCGCCACCCGTGATGAGGGCAATCTTATTCTTGAGCTTATCGGCCCCTTTGTAGCCTTCGCGGATGTACTCGGGCTCGGGGGTCATCTTGTATTCGAGGCCGGGCTTGCCGGCGCCCGCATCCTGGTGCTGGGGCGGGAAAATGGTGGGTTTATCAGACATGGAAAAGGCTAACTACTTAAAGAAGAAATGAACGGCCTTCCCTAACGCAGGGCAAGTCAAGAGGTTGGCTCCGACGCGGCTACCAGCTGCCAGCCAGCTAATTTTAGCTCATACATGCTTCATAATCAATAAATTAATAATTTCGAGGCTTTTTCACGGCTCGCTTAAACGCTGGGCACCGGGCCGCTTCTAAGCGGCCTACTTAGCCGCCTGGCCCCCATGAAACCCGTAGAGCTATTCGTATTAGGAGGCTGCCATGTGGCGGGCTATCCCATTGGGCCCGACCAGGCATTTCCGACGCAGCTGAGCGAGCTGCTAGGGGGTCGCCTCGTGGGCGAGGTATCGTACCTGAAATTCACGCATTTGCCCGAGCACCTGCGGCTTATCGAACGGCTCCGCCCGTCGCACGTGGTGCTGCAGCTCGGCAACCACGAGTTTGCCGACAGCTTTCGGCCCTTGCTGCGGCAGCTGCGCGAGGTGCTGTGGCCCCAGCGGGCCAGCGGGCAGGCTAGCCAGCCCCCCAAACCCACCAAGCCAGCCGAGCCCGTGGCGGCCCCGACCAGCCGCGCCCACCCGCTAGCCACCCAGGGGCGCCACTGGCTGCGGGTGGGTGGCCTAAGCCTGCTCACGGCGCTGCTGTGGCTGCTTTCGCCCACGCACCGGCGCAGCTTTTGGGCGCTCAATGCCTGCATTCGGCGGCATCCGGGCACCGCGTTTGTGTTTTTATCGCCCTTTCCGAGCCTCAACCCCACGCAAAATGCCGTGCGGCACTTCGGCGGCTGTCTGCTGCACCGGCGGCTAGTGGCCCGCACCAACTGCCACTGGCTCGACTCGCACCGCCTGCTGCGCCCCGACCAGCAGCTTTTTGTGGATGCCACCCACCTCAACCGGCGCGCCCACCGAGTGCTGGCCTACGGCCTGGCCACCGCCGTGCTAGCTAACCTCGACGCGCTGCTGTAACGCGGCCGCCGCGGGCTAGGGGCCGTATTTTTGCGGGCCATGCCCCTAGCCCCCGCCGACAACAACGTCCCTAGCCACCGCCACTTTGTGCTGCACAAGCCCTGGGGCTTCCTCAGCCAGTTCACAAGCGAGTTTGCCAAGGAGGTCAAAAAGAAGCATTTCCTGGGCGAGCTGGGCGATTTTCCGGCCGGCACCATGGCTATCGGTCGGCTCGATGAGGACAGCGAGGGCCTGCTGCTACTCACCACCGACGGCCGGGTGAGCGAGCAGGTGCGCAGCCGCCACGTCGAGAAAGAATACTACGCCCAGGTCGACGGCCTGCTCACGCCCGAGGCCCTGGCTAGCCTGCAAACCGGCGTCGACATCAGCATTCACGGCACGCCCTACCGCACGCTGCCCTGCCAGGCGCGGCTGCTGACCGAGGTGCCCGAGCTAGGCCCGCGGGGCCGCCGCATTCGCGACGACCGCCACGGGCCCACGAGCTGGGTGGCCATTATTGTCACCGAGGGCAAGTTTCGGCAGGTGCGCAAAATGACGGCCGCCGTGGGCTTTCCGACCCTGCGGCTGGTGCGCGTGCGCGTGGGCGAGGTGCTGCTCGATGGCCTGCCGGCCGGGGCTAGCCGCGAAGTAAGCGGTTTTTCAAAAATTAAAGAGTAAATTCGGGACTTATTCCGGTGCAAGGTGGTTCTACAGTAGTCCGTTGCCGCCCGGTGCTGGTTTCACGCCGGCAGCAGCCGAATACCCTATCAACCCCCTATGGCCAGAGCGCAAGAAAGTTTCAGCAAGAAAGAGAACGAAAAAAAGCGGCTGAAGAAGCAGCAGGAGAAGGCCGAGCGCCGCGAAGAGCGCCAGGCTAACAAGAAGGATTCCAGCCTGGAAGAGATGTTGGCCTACGTCGATGAGAACGGCAACATCACCACCACGCCGCCCGACCCGACCCGCAAAAAGAAGGAAATCAATGCCGAGGACATCGTCGTCGGCGTGCCCAAGCAGGAAGACCGCGAGCCCGAAGACACGCAGCGCACCGGCACCGTCACCTTCTTCAACTCGTCGAAGGGCTACGGCTTCATCAAGGATGCCGTAAGCCAGGAAAGTATATTCGTGCATGCCAACGCCCTCGGGGGCCTCACGCTGCTCGAAGGCAACAAGGTCACGTTTGAGGTTGAGCCGGGCATGAAAGGCCCGACCGCCGTGCGCGTGAAGATGAGCGCTTAGCGCTTTGTCCACTAAGCCGAAAAAAGCGTCTGCGACCCGTGGGGTGGCAGACGCTTTTTTGGTTTTGAGCGGTAACTAGCGGGGCAATCACACCGCGCCGTTCCGACTCATATGGAATACCTATTTGGCCTTGTTTTCACGCTCTTCAAAATCGCCATTCAGGCTAGCTTTTACGCCACTGCGGCGCGCTGGCTAGCCCAGTTGGCGGATGCTCGACAGCTTGATAACGCGCTGGTGCGAGCTAGCCGGCAAAAGCGACAGTTCTGGCGGCGGGGCTTTGTGGTAGCCTACGCGGCGCTGCTTCTGTTTTCATGCACCTACTGGGGCGACCATGGCTTAGGCGACTCAGCGCGCATCCCGCTAGGGCATGGTGAGGAAATGTCAGAAATAAATGGTACTGAAACCTACTTTACCGCCAAGGCACCTTTTACAGTGGCCGATATGGATGGCGCACAGGAGATTACTAAATTTCAGGTAGCTGATGAAGTGCTGTGTGGTCACGCCGAACAGACTTCTTACTTCAGCTACAATTTAGTTACGAAAGAACACCACGTATTTGCCGATAGCATAGAATACAACGCCTACGCCGTTGCGCACGGGTTGCCAGCCAGCGGCGAGCTCCAGCCGTTTTGGAAGCACTACCGTCGCTACTGGGGTGGCTGGCGGTTTTGGCTGCTAGCCTAGCCAGCGGCGCTCTGGGCACCTTACTCGTCCGAAGCAGTGCTGAAGTCCCCAGCGTCGGCGGCCAGGCTCGTATAGTCGGTCGTGGCCGTGGTGCCCTTTGGCTTGTTGAGTTTTTTCACGAGCAGGCGCACACCTATTACACCCAGTGTGGCGCCAGCCAGCACTTTTTGGGTAGTGCTGAGTTTGCCTACGCTATTCTTACTCAGTTTCTTGAGCGACTTGGCAGCGCCACTCAGCGCAGCAACTTTTTTGCCGGCCTTCTTATCAGTTTTTTTTTTTTGCTCTTGTCCTTTTTCATGGTGCGTAGAATTAGGCGCCAGCAAGAACGCTCGCGCAAGGGGGGTATTCGCAGGGCTGGCCAGAAGGTTGCGTCCGCTGGGCTAGCCCGCTACTCGGCTGCGAAGGGGCTGGCTTTCTTACGCTTCGGCTTAGACTCGAGTAGCGTGGCCGAGGTACCGGCTTCGGCTTCGGGGGCAGCCTCGCTGGCCTGCTGCTGCGCCAGGTAGGCCAGGCCGGCGGCCAGCAGGGCCACGCCACCCACCAGCTTCTGGCCGGTGCTAAGCTTACTGATTTCCTTGGACACCTTGCGAAACTTCTTGAGCGACAGGGCAGCCATATCCAGGAGGTCGTCCGACAGCTCGTCTTTTTTCTTCGCGTGCTTCTTCTTGTCCTTGGGCATGAGCGTGTAGTGTAAGGCTTGTTCGAGGAGAAACTGGAGGGGGAAGGCCATAGCAAGGTAGGGCAGCCGCGCTACCCAGGGGTTAGCGTATTCGCAAGGCGGGGTGAGAAGGTTGCCCCCCACCCGCCACCGCCGAGGCATAAAAAAGCGGCCGCAGCTGATTAGCTGCGGCCGCTTTTCGCGTGAGGCAAGGCAGTGCCTGGCTATACTTTCTTGGTCGAAGAATAGTGGGTGGCCAAGTAATCGGCCACCCTGTCCCGGGGGTCAGTTGCGCCCTTCACAAACGTGCGCACTAGCAGAATGCCTAATACACCGAAGTTGGCTACCAGGGCCGCGCCCCACACCGACGGAATGCCGTAGCCCACCGTTAGGTGCTTCTTAGTGAGCGCGATGTGCGCACCGCGGAAGTTGGTTTCCTTGGCCAGCAGCGTTTTGCCAAACAGTTGCTTGCGCAACGTAAATGTGTAGTCGGGAAAGGCACGTTCGAGCTCGGGTTGCAGCTCTTCGAGCGAAGCAGGTAATGTCAGCATGTAGAGGACTGGGCAATAAAGGATTAGTAAAATGCCCCGCAACTTACTTATAACTGGCCCGGCTTCCCGAAGCGCCCACGGGTACGTCCCGGCTTTCTCAGCGCGACAGCCTGGCTATCTGGCCATTGCGAAAGCCGTAGCTACCGGCTGGCAGCGTACTCATGTCGTAGTTGCCCGGCTCGCCCCGCACTGGCCCCACCAGAATCCGGTTTTTGCGCACCGTTATCAGCTGCGTACTGCGCCAGGAAGTACTAACGCCCTCCGCATACTCCGAGTCGTTAAGCCGGTTATAGCTGATGTCTTCCCGCAGCGTTTGCGACTTGAGCAGCAGTAGCGGCCGCGCACCCAGCTCCACGATATTGAGAAGGCCCCAGGCGGCGGCGCCACCCCAAAAGCTGGCTTTGCTTTCTACGCGCACCAGCAAGGCTAGCGGTCGCTGCGGGTCGAGGCGGGCACTATCCAGGGTAAGCTCGCCGGTGGCATCATCATCACCAACTGGTGCTAGCTGTACTTCAAGCCAGTCGGCTTCGGGAGCGGGGCGATACAGCAGGCGCGCCTTTTTCCACAGTTCTGTTATTACTAGCGCGTTGCCAAAGGCCTGATAGCTTCGGGCAGGGTTGTGCGCTAGCTGGGCTTGCAGCGTATCGTCGCTCACCTGGCTAAACCTCATGGGCCGGGGACCCACGCCCGCGCGCACAGAATCGGGTAGCACCAAGATTATGCTGTTTGCTGCTGGCTTAGCCCCCCTAGCGGGCGCCAGCCGGGGCTGCCGTACTACGCGCGGGTGCGCTGACCGCGTGGGCCGCGCGGCGGGCTGCTGCTCCTGGGGCTGAGAGCTACAGGCTGACAATGCAGCTAGCGCTGCCAGGTGCAGCGGCAAAAACCTTGACATATAAAAACAAAAAAGTGCCTAAAGCTAGGATGGCTTTAGGCACTTTTATACCGTAGCGGGGCTACTTTTTACATGTGAATGGCCCGGTTCTCGGTAGCTGCCAGGCAGGCCTCCTTCATGGCCTCGGCGTAGGTCGGGTGGGCATGACTCATGCGGGCCACGTCCTCGGCCGAAGCGCGGAACTCCATGGCTGTCACGGCCTCGGCGATGAGGTCAGCGATGCGCGGCCCTATCATGTGCACGCCCAGAATTTCGTCGGTGGTCTTGTCGGCCAGCACCTTCACGAAGCCGTCGGTGTCCATGCTGGCGCGGGCGCGCCCGCTAGCCTTGAAGGGGAACGAGCCCACTTTGTAGGCCTTGCCCTGCTGCTTGAGCTGCTCCTCGGTGAAGCCCACGCCGGCCACTTCGGGCCAGGTGTACACCACGCCGGGGATGAGCAGGTAGTTGATGTGCGGCTTCTGGCCCACAATGGTTTCGGCCACGTACACGCCCTCTTCCTCCGCCTTGTGGGCGAGCATAGCGCCCCGAATGACGTCGCCGATGGCGTAGATGCCGGGCACGTTGGTTTGCAGGTGCTCATCGACCTTGATGCGGCCGCGCTCCTCCATCGCCACGCCGGCGGCTTCGAGGTTGAGACCGGCCGTGTAGGGCGCGCGGCCCACGGCCACGAGGCAGTAGTCGCCTTCCAGCTTCAGCTCGTCGCCCTTGGGCGTGGTGGCGGTCACGGTCACGGCATCGCCGGCGCGGGTGGCGCCGGTCACTTTGTGGCCGAGGTAGAACTCGATGCCGATTTTGCCCAGAATACGCTTCAGCTCTTTGCCCAGGGCCAGGTCCATGGTCGGGATGAGCGAGTCGGTAAACTCGACTACGCTCACCTTAGCACCCACGCGGGCGTACACCGACGCCATTTCGAGGCCAATTACGCCGCCGCCAATCACGATGAGGTGCTTGGGCACTTCGCGGATGTTCAGCGCCTCGGTGCTGGTGATGATGCGCTGCTTGTCCTGCGCGATGAACGGCAGCACCGTGGGCTTGGAGCCGGTGGCGATGATAACGTTCTTGGTTTCAATCTGCTGGGCCTCGCCGCCCTCGGTGGGCACGATGCTGAGGTGATTCTTGTCAACAAACGAACCGACGCCTTTGAGCACGTCGATTTTGTTTTTCTTCATCAGGTAAGCGATGCCGTCCACATTGGCCTTCACGACGCCGTTTTTACGGTCTATCATCTGGTTCATGTTCACCTGCAGGTTCTCCAGCTCAATGCCGTGCTCCTTGAAGGTGGTGTGGGCATTGTGGTAGTGCTCGGTGCTGTCGAGCAGCGCCTTGCTCGGAATGCAGCCCACGTTGAGGCAGGTGCCGCCCAGGGTGGGATACTTTTCGATAAGTGCCGTTTTAAGGCCTAGCTGGGCGCAGCGAATGGCGGCCACATAGCCGCCCGGACCCGAGCCAACCACGGTTACATCGTACTGATTCATAATCGCAAAAACAAGTGAGCGCCGGCCCCGGGCCAGCCCCACAAAGATACGCGGGCACCGCGGGCGGCTAGCCCCCGGTGCCCGCGCTTTTTGCCGCAATCGTTAGCGCTTGGGCTTGGGGCTGAGCGCCACGCCGCCGGCCAGCACCAGGGCATCTTCGCCGGCCCCGATAGTGGAGGTGGCGATGCCCGTTTTTTCGCTGAGGCTCTTGCGCAAATAGAAAGTCAAAAACGTGGCAGCCACGGCACCCAGGCTACCCACTAGGGCCCCTTTGAAGGCGCTGCCACCCTGGCTCTTGTACCAGGTGGCGCCCACCAGCGCGCCCGAGGCGGCGCGGGTGGTAAGCTGCTGGGGCACCGTGCGGTTGGGAGTGTTGGGCAGCTTATCGCCCACCAGTTCGCCGGCCGTCAGCACTTTCAGCAGGCTAGCCACGCCGGGCTTGGCCAAAAAGCGCAGCGGCGACTTGGCCATGCCCGGGGCCAGGGCCCGGCTCGACAGGTAGTCGCTGAGAAACATGGGACCGCTGGTGGCGCGCGAGCCCGTGAGGGCGGCAAAGCCCAGGGCGGGCCAGAACTTGGCGGCGCGGGGCGCGGCCGGGGAAGCAGATTTCTTGGCTTTCATGGAAAAGGCAACGAAAAAAACGGGTTGGCCCTTACTAACGAAATGCCCGCCAAAACGGCTAGCCCTAGCCAGGCACGAAAAAGCCCGACCGCTGCGCGGCCGGGCTTTCAGCTGGCGAACCCGCCGGGCGGCGGGCCGCTAGGCCGGTTCTCAGGGCAGTGCGCACACGGCCTCAGTCAACGCGGGGCTGGTGGCATGCACCACTCGCCCCCAGGCACTACCCTGAGAATATGACGGGTATTAATTGATGCCAGCTACGTGCGAGCGCAGGACCTCGCGGGCAATAGCTAGGTTGGTGTCACGCGAATTCACCACGAGGTAGATAAACTTGCTGCCGGCGGGGTTAAGCTTGAGCAGGTGCAGCTGGTTGGTGAGCGTGATGAGGATGTCCTCAATCGTTTCGCCTTGCAGCTTGAGGGCGGCCATGGCCTTCTGCTTTTGCTTTACTACTTCGGTATTGTAAGCGGCAGCGGTTTCGGGGTTGATGCTGGGCGAGTTGGAGTGCGAGGCCAGGGCCATGCCCGACTGTACATCGACTACGGCCACGGCCACTAGGCCCGGCAAATCATTGATAATTCCGTCAACTGCTTGCCCGGCGGGGCTATTCTTAGAGTAGGCCATAATGGCTGGTAAAGGGGTATTAAAGGAAGTGGATTGGGGTAATGCTGCTTGCAGTTTTAGTGCGTCTTCTTGGAGTTTGCGGGCGACTAGTTTGCGGTAGGTTTTCGCTTTCACGTCGGCGGGCGGGGCCGCTAGGCCGCCGATAAATCAAGTAATTAAAAAAACAGCCAGTGCCGGCGCTTGGGCGCCTTGGGCTGCAGCGTCACGGCTTCGCCGGCCTTGGCCTGGCCCGCAGTTACCTCCTGCTCGTGGTAGCCGCCGTAGCCGTATTGCAGCGTGGCGAGGCCATCGGCGGGCACCCGCAGCGAGTAGTTGCCTTGGGCGTCGGTGCTGGTGCCCAGGGCCGTGCCTTTGCGCAGCACGGTGGCCCCGGCCAGCGGCTGGCCTTTCTCATTCAGGATGCGGCCGTGCAGCACCACAGTGCGACTGGCGGCGGCCGCAGCAGCGGCGCTAGGGGCCACTGCCTCGAGGCTGGCCACGGCGGGCAGGGCGCTGGTCACGGGCAGCTTGGTGATGGGCAGCACGTTGGAAGGGTGGTTGGTAGCAGCCATGCTCACGCCGGCCAGCAGGGCACTCACCGTCACCAGGCTCAGGGCGCGGCGGCGGAAGCGCTGGGGCTGCTCGCGGATGAAGGTGAGCTGCTGCTGCACCCAGCCAGGGGCAGGGGCGGCCTCCTCGGTGTGCAGCTGGTGCCAGCGCGTCACGGTAGAGTGGGCCTGGCCGGCATCGCGGTGCAGGTAGGCTTCCACGGCCTGGGCCGAGGTGCGGGCCAGGTCGCCGCGCAGGTAGGCATCGCGGTACACGGGCAGGAGTTCGCCGGTTTGCGGGTCGAAGGGAGTAGCCGTGAGCTTCATAGAAGAGAGTGGGGAAAAAAAGGTGAGAAAATGAGGAGAAATCTTAGTAAAACCGGCTAGCTGATGCCCAGCAGCTAGCCCGGTGTTTCGAGCAGCTGCACGGCATTTTCGGCCAGCTGGCGCAGCAGCGCCAGGTTGGTGTCGTGGCTGCCGATGGCCAGAAACAGCACCTGCTGGCTGCCCGAGCGTAGTCGCACTAGGTGCAACTGGCTAGCCAGCGTCAGCAGTACTTCTACTGGCTGCTCGGGGGCCGGGCTTTGCTGCTGCAGCAGCTGCACCACGGCGGCTACTGGGGCGGCTAGCAGACTGGGCTGGTAGCCACGCTCGGCGGCGTAGGTAGCCAGCAGCTGGCTGGTGGGCAAGTCGAGCACGGCGGCTAGCAGTAGCTCGGGTAGCTCGGCCAGTAAGTAGTGCAGAGCGGCTTCGGCGGGGGCACTGGGGGTGCCAGGCCCACCCACCACCTGGCGAACCGGGGGGCTACCCAAGCCGGGCAGGTAGCGGAGAAAAGGTAACTTCATAGCGCACGGGCAGCTAGCGACCCGCCGAGGCTTTGCTAGGCAGTATACTACTGCTCAACCAGCCTTTGCCGAATTAAGCTAATAGGATAAAATTGATGAGGTGAGTGAAACAGCACATTTTTAATAGAAGAAGCTTAGTGGCCAAATGCGGAATAAAATGCGCCTTCTGAGTGTTACAAAGCTCTATTATCTGGCGTTTATAAAAAATGACGGTTGTCAAATTATCGCTTGACTTTTGTCAAAATTATTCTTGATGAAGAAATTATAAAATTGTACTTTAGTTATAAATTTTAAAATTACTTATTGCGGCAGACTCGAAAAAGGCCTGCTCCTGGCACAGAGTCCGGGGGCAGGCCTTTTTTGGAGGTCTAGGTAGTGCGGGTGGCCCTAGTCATAGCGGGTCGAGATGGCGACCAGCTGTGCTTCTTGCAACAGCATTATCTGGCTGCCGCGCGTGGCAATGATGCCCGCCTCCTTGTAGTCAGTCAGCAGGCGGCTCACCGTTTCTTTGGCCGTACCTACTAAGGAAGCCAGGTCCTCGCGCGAGAGGGCAATGGTAAAGGGCTCGCCCGGCGCGGCGGCCGAGTCGAAGGTGCGGCGCACCAGCAGCAACGCCTCGGCCAAGCGCTCGCGCACGGGCTTGTAGGCCAGGCGCAGCATTTGCTCTTCGGCCTCGCCCAGGTTAGTGGCCAGCAGTTGCAGCAGCGTGTTAGAAAACTGGCGGTTGGACTGAATAAGCCGGAGCACGTCGGGCCGCGGAATAAAGCAGACCACGCATTCATCGAGCGCCACGGCCGAGGTCGAGTACTGCCCGCCGCCCAGCATGGCGCGCAGGCCCAGCACTTCGCCGTGCCGCACCAGCCGCGTAATGTGCTCCTTGCCGTCGCCGCCCGCCTTGGCTAGCTTCACTTTGCCTTGGCTTATGCAGTGCATCCCGAGCACCGGCGTGCCCTGCTGGTAGATGGCCTGGCCCTTTTGGTACACCTGCGCCGACTTGGTGGTGGCGATAAACTCCAGTTCCTCTAGTAGGCAGCACCCTAGCAGCGGGCTCTGGCGGCTGGGGCAGGAATGACAATTCGGGGAAACAAAGCGACTCATACCAACTGGGGTTTACTATCACGGAATCACTCAAAGATACCACTTAACTACTAGGCCGGAGTGCGTATAAATACGTAGAGACCGGAAACACGCTTTTTTTATTGCTTATAAATCAGTACGTTAGCAAATGTGGATTTCATGAAAAAAACCACCCCCTTTCGGAGGTGGTCTTCCTATAATTCAATTTTATATTACTTAAACACCGAGCAGCAAACGCGTCGGGTCTTCGAGCAGCTCCTTCACGCGCACCAGAAACGACACCGACTCGCGGCCGTCGATGATGCGGTGGTCGTAGCTCAGGGCCAGGTACATCATGGGGCGGATAACCACCTGGCCATTCTCGGCGATGGGCCGCTGAATGATGTTGTGCATACCCAGGATGGCCGACTGCGGCGCATTGATGATGGGCGTGCTCAGCATCGAGCCGAAAATGCCGCCGTTGGTGATGGTGAATGTGCCGCCCGTCATCTGCTCGATGGTGAGCTTGTTATCGCGGGCTAGCCCGGCCAGGCGCACTACTTCTTTCTCCACGCCGTCGAAGCTCAGCTTCTCAGCATTGCGAATTACGGGTACTACCAACCCTTTGGGCGCCGATACAGCGATGCTGATGTCGCAGAAATCGGAGTACACGATGCTGTCGCCATCGATGTGAGCATTCACGGCCGGCCACTCCTGCAAGGCCACGCACACGGCCTTGGTGAAGAAGGACATGAAGCCCAGGTTCACGCCATTTTTCTCCTTGAACTTGTCCTTGAACTTGGTGCGCAGGTCCATGATGGGCTGCATATTCACCTCATTAAAGGTGGTGAGCATAGCCGTTTCGTTCTTCACTGTCACCAAGCGGCGAGCTACCGTCTTGCGTAGGTTGCTCATGCGCTCGCGGCGCTCGCCACGCTCGCCGGCCGGAGCCGGGCTAGCGGCAGGGCTAGCCGGGGCCGCCTGAGGGGCGGGCACTGGCGCGGCCGGCTTGGCCTGGGCATTCTGCGCGTCTTCCTTCGTAATGCGACCATCGCGGCCCGAACCAGCTACGTCGGCAGCGTTGATGCCTTTCTCACCCAGAATTTTGCCAGCAGCCGGCGAAGGCACGCCAGTGGCGTAGGTTGCTGCGCCACTGGTAGCGAGCTGCGGAGCCGCCGGGGCCGGGGCGGCCGCCGGGGCACTGGCGGCCGGAGCCGCAGCACCACTGACACCCTCGATGCGCGCAATGAGCGCGCCGATACCGATAGTTTCGCCTTCCTTCACGGCGTGGCGCAGCGTACCGCTACCCTCAGCGGGCAGCTCAAACGTGGCCTTGTCCGATTCGAGTTCGGCAATTACTTCATCGCGGTTTACCTGAGCGCCGTCGGGCTTCAGCCACTTGGCCACCGTCACTTCGGTGATGGATTCGCCCACGGCGGGGATTTTCATTTCTACCACTCCGCCACCGGCGGCGGGGCTAGCGGCGGCCGGGGCCGGGGCGCCGGGGGTAGCGGGGTCGTTGCTGGGGCGGTCGGCGGGCGTGCCACCGTAGCCGCTCTGGTCGCTGGCCTGAGGGTTTTGCTCGCCCTGCGAAACCGGGTCGCTTGAAGCAGCAGCCGGGGCTGCCGGGGCGGGTGCAGCCGGGGCAGGGCTAGCCCCAGCCCCATCGAGCTGGGCAATGGACGTGCCGATGCCGATGGTTTCGCCCTCGGCCACCAGAATCTTGAGAACGCCATCAGCCTCGGCGGGCAGCTCAAACGTGGCTTTGTCCGACTCCAGCTCGGCGATTACTTCGTCGCGCTTCACGGCCTCGCCGTCTTTCTTGAGCCACTTGGCAATGGTGACTTCGGTGATGGATTCGCCGACGGCGGGAATTTTGATTTCGGTGGGCATGGGAGAAGACAGAGGTATGGCGGGCAAAGTAACGGCGCGGATACACGCCCGGCCGGCTGCTAATAAATGAATGAGAAAAGGTAGCCAAGCCACTTAGCTAACGTAGGTGGCCCGGCGACTGGCGAATACCGGAAACGTTAGTCTTGCTTTTTGGCTACTTCGTTGGTTTCCTTGATTTGCTCGTCGGCCACGGCTTCTTTGGGCTTGTCGAAGGCGCGGGCCACGATTTCCTTTTGCTCCTTTACATGCACCTTGTTGTAGCCGGTGGCGGGCGAAGCCGAGGGCTTGCGGGCCACTACATCTTCGAGCTCGCGGCGCATGAAGCGCAGCAGGTAGTTCCAGTAGCCCATGTTCTCCGGCTCTTCCTGCACCCAGATGAGCTTGGCCTTCGGGTACTTGGCTAGCTCGGCGGCGAGTTGCTTTTTGGGGAAGGGGTGCAGCTGCTCGAGGCGCACGATGGCTACGTCCTTGCGGTCAGACTTTTGCTGCTCGTCGAGCAGGTCGTAGTACACCTTGCCCGAGCACAGCAGCACTTTCTTCACCTTCTTAGCTTCGGCAAACGAGTCGCCGAGCACCTCCTGGAAGCGGCCGCTCGTGAAGTCTTCGATGGGCGACACGCACAACGGGTTGCGCAGCATCGACTTGGGCGACATCACCACCAGCGGCTTGCGGAAGCTCCAGGTGAGCTGGCGGCGCAGGGCGTGGAAGAAGTTGGCCGGCGTCGTGATGTTTGACACCACGATGTTGTTTTCGGCGGCTAGCTGCAAAAAGCGCTCGGGGCGGGCGTTGGAGTGCTCGGGGCCCTGGCCCTCGTAGCCGTGGGGCAACTGCATCACGAGGCCATTCATGCGCTGCCACTTGCTTTCACTGCTCACCACAAACTGGTCAATCATGGTCTGCGCGCCATTGGCGAAGTCGCCAAACTGCGCTTCCCAAATCACCAGCGCCGTGGGGTTGGCCATGGCGTAGCCAAATTCGAAGCCCAGCACTGCGTATTCGCTCAGCAAAGAATTGTAGATGCTCAACTTCTCGTTTTCGCCCTCAATGTTGTTGAGCGAGTTATACGGGGCCGAGGTTTCGGCGTCGTGCAGCACCGCATGGCGGTGCGAAAACGTGCCGCGCTGTACGTCCTGGCCACTTACACGCACAATGTGCTTCTCAGTCAGCAGCGAGCCGTAGGCTAGCAGCTCGCCGGCCGCCCAGTTGAGCGTGCGCGTTTCGTAAAACATCTTGCGACGTTCCTTCAACAGGTTGTCAATCTGCTTAATGGGTCGGAAGTTCTCGGGAATGGTCGTCAGGGCTTTAGCCACGCGCTCCACCGTTTCGGCCGAAATACCGGTTTCCGGCGATTGGTCGAAGTCTTCGTTGGTGCTGCGGCGCAGGGTGCGCCACTCGTTTTCGAGCGCCTGGTACTTATAAGGTAGCGGCTGCTGCTTCACTTGGTCGAGGCGCGCCTGCAGGGTGTCGCGAAACTCACGGTCCATCTGCGCGGCTAGCTCGGCATCCACATCGCCACGCTCCACGAGGCGGGCGTTGTAGACCTCACGCGGGTTGGGGTGCTTCGAGATGACATTATACAGCGTGGGCTGCGTGAACTTGGGCTCGTCCGACTCGTTGTGGCCGTGGCGGCGGTAGCACACCATATCAATGAAGATATCGGCGTGAAATTCCTGCCGGTACTCAGTGGCTAGCCGCACCGCAAATACCACTGCCTCCGGGTCATCACCGTTCACGTGAATTACCGGCGCGTCGATAATCTTGGCGAGGTCAGTGCTGTATATCGAAGAGCGAGCGTCCTCAAAATCAGTGGTGAAGCCCACCTGGTTGTTAATCACGAAGTGAATCGTGCCGCCCGTCTTGTAGCCTTCCAGCTGCGACATCTGCGTCAGCTCGTAGCCGATGCCCTGGCCCGCCAGGGCCGCATCGCCGTGAATGAGGATGGGCAGAATCTGGTGGTAGTCGCCATCGTACTGATGCTCAATCTTGGCTCGCACGAAGCCCTCGACCACCGGGTTTACCGCCTCCAAGTGCGAGGGGTTGGGTGCCAGCTTTAGGTTAACTTTCTGACCATTAATAGCTTCTACTTCCGATGAGTAGCCCATGTGGTACTTCACGTCGCCGTCGCCCATCGTGAGGTCGGGCGTGGCCGTGCCCTCAAACTCTGAGAAAATCTGCTCGTAGGTCTTGCCCATGATGTTGGCTAGCACGTTCAGACGGCCACGGTGGGCCATGCCAATCATCACTTCCTTCACGCCTAGCTCGGCGCCGCGGTTGATGATAGCATCGAGGGCCGGGATGGTCGTTTCGCCGCCTTCCAGCGAAAACCGCTTCTGCCCTAAGAATTTGGTATGCAAGAAGTTCTCAAACACCACCGCCTCGTTCAGCTTCTTGAGAATGCGCTTCTTGTAGTCCACATCGGGGTTGAAGGCTAGCGCGTCGTGCTCGGTTTTCTGCTGAAACCAGTCGAGCACCTTCGGGTCGCGGATGTAGGTGTACTCGAAGCCCACCGTGCCGGCGTAGATGCTCGTGAGGGCCGCCACAATCTCGCGCAGCGTGGCCCCCTGGCCTAGCCCAAGGTCTTCACCCTGGCGAAACTTGGCATCTAAATCACTATCGCTCAGGCCAAAATCGGCCAGGTTCAGGCGCTCCTTGCGGTCTTTGCGGTCGCGCACCGGGTTGGTTTTAGCCCGCAGGTGGCCGCGGCTACGGAAGGCCTGGATGAGATTGCGCACAGCCGTTTCTTTGTCGCCGGCTACTGTGCCCGTGGCCAGGCCCGGCGCATCATTGGTAGAGGCTTCGGTGCTGAGCACGCCGTAGCCGTCGGGCTGCGGCACGGGACCGGGCGCGGGGCTAACGGCGGTTTTGGGCGCGCTGCCGTTGGCGGTAGCCTTGGCGGGTGCCCCGGGTACTACGGGCGCACCCTCAGGGAACTGCTGCGAAAAGTCAAACCCCTCAAAGAACTTACGCCAGCCAAAATCAACAGATTCGGGGTTGTGCTGGTACGCCTGATACAGCGTTTCGATAGCCGCCGCATCGGCATTGGCGATATAAGAGTAGGTATCCATGAGGTGGGAATTTGAAGGGCAATCCAACTACGCAAAAGTAAAGTCCCTGATAGCAAACGAAAAACCTACATTCGGTTAAACAAATTTTTTTGAAAACCAACGGTTTATGTATCTACTTTCTATTTGCGGTCAGTCTAGAGCGGCTAATTTATGCAGGAACTATTGGGTGCGGGCTAACTATTTCTTTTGATTTACCCTAAAAGTCGACACACAATTTTTTAGCTACAATCTTCGCCACCCTCAATAGTGAAGGCAGTGAATCAGATAACGCAATCGGGCAATTTGCTTTAACAGCACTAAGCCAGTTTGGCCCGCCTAGGCTACTGACACTATTGTCTGGCTTTTGCTGTTAGCCCTCTTTCGCCAGCCAATGCCCTAGCCACCCACCACCAGGGTGGAAGGCCGTTTTTGCGGCATCTAATACCTGATTGATGAGTAGAGCTAAGCTATTGGTTTCCTTTTTATTGGTTGCTGCGGCTGCGAGCGCGGCCCCGCACCGCTCGCACAAACCTGCGCAGCATGCCTCCAAAGCTTCTGCACGGCATCGGCCGGCTGGCACAGTTAAGCGCCAGCCGGCCGACAAGCACAGGAATAAGCATAAGTCATTGCCTGCTACCACCGCAAAGCACCACCCGGCGGGGCGGCACGCGGCAGCTAGTGCAGCAGTCCCGCACCGTAGAGCCCGCCGGGCCACGGCACACGGCCGCACTGTGGCCCGGCACCGCCGCGCAGATAGCTCGCCCGCTAGCCGCTCTTACACGGTTACAGCCACGGTGTACCAGGCAGTAGCTGGGCAAACGGATGCCAGCCCCTTTATCACTGCTGATAATTCGCGCATTCGGCCGCGCTACGGCAGCCACACGCACTGGCTAGCCCTCTCGCCCGACTTACTGAAGCAGGGCGGCGGCAAGTTTCGCTACGGCGACAAGGTGCAGGTGGGCGGGGTTTCGCCGAAGCTCGACGGCGTGTACACGGTGCACGACACCATGAACCGGCGCCACCGCCACCGCATTGACATCCTTACCCACCGCCGTGAGAAGCTGTCCGTGTTTGCCCCCGGGGCCAAGCTGCGGCTAGCCCAGGCCCCACGCAAAAGCCGGGCGCAAGCCACCGTAGCGGCTCACGCCCGGCCGGGGCGACAGGTAGCAAAATATGTTGCTGGGCACCAGCTTCGCAAGCCGGGCCGGCAGCAGGCAGGCTAATTACTTAGCTAGCGCCATTTTGTAGATGCGGTAGGGCTCGTGGGGCTGGCCCACGCCTTTGTTCCAGTTGGGCTGCTTGTGAATGGCCGAGGTTGTGAAGTAGATATTGTTGCCGTCGGGGTCCCAGGCGAAGGTATCGGGCCACTCGAGGCGCTGCTCCTGCACCACGGTTTCGATTTTGCCTGCGGGCGTGCGGCGCAGGATGGAGCCGGTTTCGAAGGCCGTGAGGTAGAGGTTGTTCTTGCTGTCGAGCTCCATGCCGTCGCAGGCGGGGGCATCGGGGAGCTTTTCGAGTTGGGCCGTTAGCTGAGCGGTCGAGAGGCTAGCGTCGCGCAAAGCGGCCGTTTTGATGCGGTAGAGCGAATGGCCCGAGAGGGCGCGGAAATACAGGTACTGGTTGTCGGTGCTCAGCGCGATACCATCGGCCTTAAACTGGCCGGGCTTACCCATCGGGTCATACAGGGCTTTGCCCTGAGCCTTGGTAATGAAGTTCTTATCGGGCAACGTGGACGGCTGCTTGGCTAGCAGCTGGCGCGACTTAGTGGTTTTCAAATCGACCACCACAAGGGCGCCGGTACCCGAGTCGGTGAGGTAGGCGTAGTTGTTTTGCAGGTCGATGCGCACATCGTTGAGGTACGAGTGGCGCGGGGCCACGCTCTCCGGAAACGGAATAACCTGCACCACTTTGTTGGTTTTGGGGTCGGTCTTGACCAGCTTCACGCCGCCGGGCACCGTGAACTTGAGGCCGGGCGCGGCGGGGTCGATAATCCAGAGCATGCCCTGCTTGTCGACGTAGCCAGCCTGCGGGCAAATCCAGTGCTTGAGGGGCTCGGTTTTCACCGAGTCGTTCCACATGCACCAGCCGGCATCGGGATAAGGCGTGAGGGTATTGCTAGGCCCTACCACCGCCACGGGGTACGTGGGGTTATAATCCCAACGCGGCGAAAAGGCGAACACCTTGCCGCCCGGCGCCACGGCCACGCCGGTCACCTGCGGGGCATCAAATTCGCCCACGATGGTGAGCGGCGAGCCAGCGGGCACCGGCGCCGGCACGTGGGCGGCAGTCGAGTCGGCGGGCATAGTGCCGCGCGGCTTGTCGGCCGGGGCGCCGGAGTTACAGCCAGCCAGCAGCAGGCCGGCGGCCGAAGCGGCAAAAACAGGGAAAAGAGCGGAACGCATAGACGAGAAAAGGAAATGAAAAACCCCGACCTGAAGCAGCGGGTCGGGGTTTTGCATACGGGCCAACTGGGCTAGCCGTTGAGGTAGGCGCGCTTAGCGAGCCGCTTTACTCGAAAAAGCCAGCACCGCCAATTGCTCGGCGGCCTCGGCGGGCGCCTGGGGCTGGCCGGCGGCATCGTAGAGCAGGGTGAGCGGCTGCGCGGGGTTGGCCAGAATCTGGGCTTCGGTGAGGCCCCAGCGCGGCCACAGGCCGGTGAGGGTGTGGCCATAGCCGAGGTTGTCCCAGGGATTGAAAATAGTCGACGTCACATCGTCCACCAAGGCATCGAGCACCAGCTCGGCCCCCGGCGCATCGGCGGGCGTGGGGCGGCGCGGGTACACATCGGGCACCACGGCCAGCAGGTAGGCCGCGTAGTAGGCCCTCGCCTTGAACTCAGCCACCTGCGCCGGGTGCAGCGGGCGCCGGGCATCGGCATATACCTGGCGCATAGCTTGCCCAATAAAGCCAATGTCGACGAGCGTAGCCACTACCACCGCTTGCCCGAGTTTCACGCTCACAACCATCGTGTTGAGGTCATCGTCCAGCTCAAAAGCCGGCGCTTCGTAGGCGGCGTCGGCTTCGAGCACGAACACGGAGCCGGGCACAAAATCGGCGTAGTCGGTGGGCACACGCAGCCCTTGCAGCAACTGAAAAAACGCCCGAAACCGCTGCACCAGCTGCGCGTTTTCGGCCAGCGGGTACTGCGGCATAATGAGCGGCGCCTGCTGCTGCATCAGCTCGGTGACGAAGATGCCGTAAAACATTTTGGCTAGCCACTGCCACAGGCGGGCGGGCGGCAGCGCGCGTAGCGCGGCGGGCCCCGCCAGGGCGGCAGCCTGCACCTCGGCCTCTAGCTCGGCCAGGCGTGGGCGCAGGGCGGGGGCTAGCGGTAGGCGCAGCGCGGCGTAGGTGGTCTGGCTTTGGTCGAGCAGGTAGAGTGGGCGCTCGGCGAGGCCATAAGTGGCTTGCAGCCAGCCATCAAAGACAGGGATAGTGTCGGCGGGCCCCACGGGCTGGCCGGTAAGAAAGCAACGGCCGGGGCCGAATTGCATCCCCTCGAAGGGGTCGTAGAGGGTAATCATGGGCTAAGCAACTTGCGGGCGTAAAGGTCGGGCTAGCCAGCCCGAAAACCCGGCGCGGCCCGAGTAGCCCCCACAAACAGCTCGCATTCTACCAAAAACCCCGCTAAAAAGGCGCCGACCAGTGCTGGCCGGCGCCTTTCGAAAACTGCAAGCGCTAGCCAGCTACTGCTGGCTATTTGCCGCCCTCCTGGTTTTCGCCACCGATGAAGGTGAAGTACAGCCCCACGTTAAACAAGTTGCCTAAGGTATTGGCGTTCAGACCAAAGTTGTTGGTCGTCGTTTTGATGTCGTTGCCTTCTTGCTTGGAAGTAGAGCGCTGAAAGCCAAACGTGCCGAACGAGCCCACCAGCGTCACGCGCTTGGTGAGGCCGTAGCCGAAGCCGGCGTTGAGGTTGGCGCCGATGTCCAGGGTATTGGCCTTGACGGTGCCGCCAGCCACGCCGGCAAACTCGGAGGTGCTGTTGCCCGGCAGTACCGACGCATTCAGCCCGATGAAGGGCCGGAAGGTGCCTTCGCCGAAGAAATAACGGCTGTAAATGGTGCCCCCGTAGCGGTTGATACTCGTGTTGTAGGCGTTGTTGCTCAGGCTAGCGGGCGTTTCCTGGCGCGAGCCGCTAAACGTGAAGCCCACGCCCAGCTGTACCTGGTTGCTGAGGAAAGTACCGATTTCGGGCGAAAAGCTGTAATTGTTGCTCTTGCTGGTGGTAGTGGTGGTGCCGCGGTTCTCGACTTCGGTATTCGTCGAGTTGAACCCAGCCTGCCCGCCAATGTAAAAGGAGCCTTTTTGGGCGTGCGCTGCCAGCGTGCCCGACGCGAATGCTACTAAGAGGAAAAACTGTTTCATATAGAGAAAACCTGGGTGATTGGAGAGGGAAAAAGTGGGGTCGTACTAGCTAGCCTGCGCTGGCCAAAGTGCGCGTTCTACGGGCAATGGCGGCACCGGGATGTCGCGGTGGCCAAGCACTCTTTTCTTTTTACTAAAGTGCTTACGCGCCGCAAACAGCTGAGCTTACGCGCCAAAAGAAATGAGCGGGGAGCAAGCCTACACAAGAGGCTTGCTCCCCGCTCATTTTCGCGTTTAGTGACCGGGCCTATCGACTAGCGCGACAATAAATTGCCGGCCTTGATGAGCACCCGGCTAAGGTTGTGCAGCGGGTCGGAGTAGCCATTGGCCGACTCTTCGGCCACCTTGGCCGCTTCGGCGCCGAGGCTAGCCAGCACTTCGGCCACCTCGTGGCTTTGGGTATCGGCCGAGCCCAGCATCTGGTGCAGCAGTTTCACTTCTTGCTTTATCTTGGCCAGGCCCGGGCGGTCGCTGGCGGCGAGCACGGTTTCCCAGCGCTCTAGCTCGTGCAGACCATTGGCCCCGTCGGTATTGGGCAGGCCCTGGCCCAGCAGCGCAAGCGTATCGGTAAGTAGCGCCGTATTCTGTTCGTCGCTGATGTGCAGCGGCACTTCGGGGGCGGGGGTAGCGTGCGGGGTGGCGGCGGTAGAGTCCATGAGCAGGGGGAAAAGGGAACGTAGGCTGGCTATACTAGCCCCACCCAAAAAAAGTTAGTGGGCGCCCTGGCTAGGGCAGGTTACCTTTTGCCTCGACCGTTGATTAAGAGGCGAAATCTCACCCCACTTTCAGTTTATTTCGCATGAATTTCTCCGTAAAATCGCTGCTCGTAATTGCCGCTAGCCTCAGCCTCGGCGCTTGCTCGACCGACACCGATACCACCAAAAACGCCGACGGCTCGACCACCACGACCACCGAAGTAACCACCCCCAGCGCTGACCAGGTTGGCGACAAAGTAGACGCCAAAATGGACGCCGCTGGCGACAAAATGGAGGCTGCCGGTGACAAGATGGATGCCAAGATGGACGCCGCTGGCGACAAAATGGATGCCGCCGCCGACCGCGCCAAAATGAACGCTCAGGAAGCCGGCGCCAAAATGGATGCTAAAATGGACGCCGCTGGCAATAAGATGGACGCCATGGGCGACGCCGCTGCCAAGTCGGCCCGCGAAACCAAAGAGAACATGAAGGCTGCCGCCAAGCAGTAGTTTTCGCTAGTTGAAAAAAAGCCTGCGCCCCCGGCGCAGGCTTTTTTTGTGGCCCAACGGGCCGGCTGGGCGTATTTTGCTGCCGTGTTGTTTCGCCGCCGCGCTTCCGTCGCCCCCCCCGCTGCCCTTTCCGACCAGGAAGTGCTGGCCCGCTACCGCCAGGGCGGCGATGTGGCCGCGCTAGGCTTGCTCTACGAGCGGCACCTGCCCGAAGTGTTTGCGGTGTGCCGCCGCTACCTGGCCCCGCCCGATGAGGACGCCCAGGATGCCACCATGCAGCTTTTCGAGCAGCTCGTGACCAAGCTGCGCACCCACGCGCCCGACAACTTCGGCGCCTGGCTCTACACCACGGCCCGCAATTTTTGCCTTATGGAGCTGCGCGCCCGGCAGCGCGGCACGGCCAGCGGCGGCCCGCTGGTGCTGGTGCCCGAGGCCAGCGATGTGGAAAACGCCGCCGCCCGGCATCTGCCCGATGCCGGGGCCGAGGCCGAAGAGGCTAGCCAGCACGAAGCCGACCTACAAGCCCTGGAGCTAGCCCTGAGCCAGCTACCGCCCGAGCAGCGCCGCTGCCTGGAATTATTTTACCTCGAAGAAAAATCGTATCAGGAAGTAGTAGCCGCCACCGGGCTAGCCCTCAACCTCGTTAAAAGCCACCTGCAAAACGGCCGCCGCATGCTCAAGCGCACCCTCAGCAAAGAATTGCGCATGAAGAATGAGGAGTGAAGCATTGCCGGCCGCAGCGCCCTACTCGCAGCAGCGCCTTACCAGCCCCAAGGCCACGCTCATCTAACTCATAATCCATAATTTATAACTCATCCTTACGAAGATGCTGCCCACCAACCCGCTGCTGAACGCTACTGCCCCGGCCGGCCCGCACCTGCCGGTGGCGCTGCTGCGCCAGTATGCGGCGGGCACGCTGGCCCCGGCCGCCCAACACCGCGTGGAAGCGCACACGCTGGCCTGCCCCCGCTGCGCCGACATCTTGGAGGGCCTGCTGCAAACGCCAGCCGCTACCACCGACCAAGCGCTGATGCAGCTACAGCAGCGCCTGCGCCAGCGCGTGCAGCAGGCGGCCCCCGCCCGGCAAATTGTAGCGCCGCGGCGCCACCGCTGGCTAGCCCCCCAGCTGGCCGCGGCTGCGGCTTTGCTGCTCGGCCTTGTGGCCGGCGGCTGGTGGGCCTGGCAGCAGCGGCAACACGCCCCCACGGCCGCCCGCACCACGGTAGCAGCCGCGCCCCAGGCAACTACGCCCGCTGCCCTACCCGCCCCAACCGCGCCCCCGGCCGCAGCGGTGGCCACTACGCCAGTACCCACGGCCACCCCGCAGCCGCGTGCTACGGCACCCAGGGTGACCCGGCACCCAGCGCGCGCGCACCCAGCAACGGCCCCCCTGGCAGCGGTCGCTAGCCCGGCGCCAGCCACGGCACCAACCCGCGACTCGGCCGTGCTGGCCGAGGTGACTGCCCCCGCTGCGGCACCCGTGCCGACCGCGGCACCGTCGGCCGCGCCCGCCCGCCCGAGCGAACCGCTAGCCAAGCTACGGGCCCCCATGCCGCCGCCGCCAGCCCTGCCGGCTAGCCCCACCGGCGGCTACGCAGCCCTACGCGAATACCTGAAAAAAGGCGCGGCCGAGTTTGAGCCCGAAGGCCGGGACGGCGGCCGCCAAGTGGGCCGAGTGCTGGTGCGCCTGCACCTCGGCGCCGATGGCAAAATCGAGCAGGCCGAAGCCGTGCGTAAGTTGCGCCCCGACTACGACGCCGAGGCCGTGCGCCTGCTGCAAGAAGGCCCGACCTGGGTGCCCGGCATCACGGCCGGGCGGCGGGCGGCGCAGGTCGTGGAGGTGCCCGTGGCGTTTGAGTAGCGAGCTCTACAAAGTAGCGGCTACAGCTTGGTGCCGGCTTTGAAGGAGCCGTCGTCCACCGTTTTCAGGAACTTGACGAAGCCGGTCATGTAGGTCTGCTGGTCGTCGTACATAGCCATGTGGCTGCCCTGGGGGCAGATGAGCGAGGCGCCCTGCTTCACCTGAGTGGCAATCCAGGCCATGTGGATGGGGTCCATCGTGTCGTACTTGCCCCCGATGCTGAGCACCGGCACCGTGAGCTGGGGCAGGTCCTTGGTGCGGTCCCAGGTGGTGAGCTTGCCCGAGATGCCAAACTCGCTGGGCCCCTGCATGGTCACGTAGAGCGATTGATTGATTTTGCTCATGGCGCGGGTCACGGGCTCGGGGTTGGGCACGATGCGGCACAGGTGCTGGGCGTAGAAATTAGGTTCGAGCAGGCCCATGTAACGCGGGTTGTTAAAGTCTTTCTTGGCCTCAATCTGGCGGATTTCCTTCAGCACCTCGGGCTTCAATTGCTTGGCTAGCACCTCGTCAGCATACTTGCCGTAGGCGGGGCAACTCATCATCATATTGCTAATGATGAGGCCCTTGAGGTTTTGCTGGTATTTGAAGGCGTACTCGGCGGCCAAGATGCCGCCCCAGCTGTGGCCCAGCAGGTAGAAGTTGCTTCTATCGAGCTTAAGCGCCTGGCGCACCTGCTCTACTTCCTCCACGTAGCGCGGCAGGCTCCACATGCTGGTATCGCGCGGGTTGTCGGAGTTGCCGCACCCGAGCTGGTCGTAGTAGATAAACTCGATGCCTTCCTGCGGCAAAAAGCTTTCCATGCACTCAAAATACTCGTGCGTGGCACCCGGCCCGCCATTGAGCAGTAGCACCTTGATTTTGGGGTTGTTGCCGAAGCGCTTGGTCCAGACGTTGAACTTACCCTTGGGCGTCGTTATTGGAATAACCTGAATGCCGCCCGTTTTCACGCCCGCCTCGGGCGCCGGGAAGTAGGTGGTGAGGCTAGCGCCAGTGGCGGCGGCAGTGGCCGAGGTGCTGGCATTGGACTGGCAGCCGGCTACGGCGGCAGCCAGCAGCAGGCCCGCCGCAGCGCGGGCTAGGGTAGAAAAGGACATGAGGCAGGACGAATGCGGCACGCACATTCGTGCCGGACTGCCAAGCTACTACGCAGCCAGAGAAGCAAAAAATAACGTCCGCCATGCTGAGGAAGGAAGCATCTCGCCCGCTTCATCCAACGAGACGGGTGAGATGCTTCCTTCGTCAGCATGACGGACGATTAAAAGCGGTTTTGCCGCAGAAAAGGCTAGCCGCTGTAGCCGCCGCCGCTCTCGGGCTCGGTGGCGCTGCCGCCGGCTTTGTCGGGGGTAGGCAGGTCCGACTCGGTGTGGATTTCGAGGTGGCTGTAGTCGGGCACGCCGTTGCCCTCGGTGGGTACGGGTGGCTCGGTGTGTGGGTCGGGCGTGGGCGTGGGCTGGTTCATAGGAAAAACAAAGTGGATTGGGTAGGTGTACGGGCTACGGCGGCCGGTGGCTGCCTGGCCGGGCGCTAGGCCGGCTAGCCGACGTACTTTTGCCAGCGTTGCCAGCGGCAGTTTTCCCACTCCTACATCGTTCAAATGAGCCAGTTCCGCACCGAAAAAGATACCATGGGCCAGGTGCAAGTGCCCGCCGACGCCTATTGGGGCGCCC